>PMSU01000190.1 GCA_003168255.1 Actinomycetota bacterium | reverse complement strand
CGGACGGGCTGGCGGGCGGGCGGACGGGCTGGCGGGCTGGCGGGCCCGCCCGGCCCGTGTCAGCAGCCGCTGCCCAGCCCAGCCCAGGGGTCACTTCAGCGGAGCCGCACCCAATGTGAACGGCAACCCGGCTGTCCCGGACCGCACGACCGTGCGGATCCCCACCGCTTCCGGCGAGGAGCTGGAAGCCTGGCTGTACCTGCCCGCAGGGGACGGGCCTTATCCGGCCGTGGTACATGGCTCACGGTATCGGCGCCATCAAGTCCGGCGGGCTCGCCCCGTTCGCTGAGCGGTTTCGCGATGCGGGCTTCGCTTCTATGAGTACGGGGTGCGCGAGGGCGTGCCGCGGATCCTGGACCTGCTCGACAAGCACGGCATCAAGATGACCTCGTTCATGATCGGCGACGCGGTACGTCGACACTCCGGCGTGGCCGCCGAGATCGTCCGGCGTGGTCACGAGGCGGGGGCGCACGGGCGCAGCTGGCAGCGGCAGTATCAGCTGCCCCGTCCGCAGGAGAAGGAATGGATCGCCGACAGCGTGCAGGCGATCGAGCAGGCTACCGGCACCCGGCCGGCCGGGTACAACAACTACTGGATCCGGCCTGGCGTGAACACGCTGGAGATCTTGCAGGAACTCGGGTTTACCTACCACATCGACGACCTATCCGCCGACGAGCCGTTCCTCCAGATGATCAACGGGCAGCCGTTCGCTACCGTGCCGTACTCGGTGCACCTCAACGACATCGCCAGCTTCGACTTCCCCGGCTGCCTATGAGCAGCAGCTGATCGACGAGTTCGACCAGCTGTACGCCGAGGGCGCTACCCGGCGCCGGCTGATGGTCATCGGCCTGCACGAGCGCCTGTCAGGGCATGCCTCCCGGGTCCGCGTCTTGGACCGGATATTCACCAGGCTGTGCGACCATGAGGAGGTGTGGTGGGCCCGCAAGGACGAGATCGCCCAGTGGGTTCTCGATCACTCGGATGCTGCCGCCTGGGTCGACCGCGACCCCGCTCCTGTCAGCGGCCTGCCGGGGCGCAGCGCCTGAGGCCGATCGGGCACTTGCCGCCTGACAGTCAGCGTCCGTCGGCCTGGACCACCTGGCCGAGCTACTCTGCCCTGCCTGGTCGCTGTCTCATGATCCGGACGTTTTCAGACCGAATGATGAGATCTGACGTTCCCGCGGGAACGTCAGGCTCAGCGTGGCTAGGTAAGATTTGCGGACTCATTCTGATGACGAGATTCGGAGAGTCGGCCATGATCGGGGGCATCCACCACTTCGGCCTGACGGTTCGCGACGTTGACGTGAGCGCGGCCTGGTACGTGGAAGTGCTCGGATTCCGGCGAGCTGGCGAGTTCGAGTCGCCTGACGGGACGCGCCGTAAGGTATTCCTCCGCCACAACGCCTTGCAGGCTCGGCTGGGGCTGACCCAGCATCTAGCTGGCAGCCAGGACGTGTTCGACGAGACGCGCGTCGGCCTGGACCACCTGGCGTTCGCCGTAGCTGACCGCGCGGAACTGGATGCTTGGGCGGCGCGGCTGGCAGACGCCGCGGTCGTCCACTCCTCGGTCGCGCCGGCCAACTCCATCCCGGGCGCCGCCGTCCTTGTGTTCCGCGACCCGGACAACATCCAGCTCGAGTTGTTCGCCGATCCATCCGACAGCTTGGGCCATGATGCTGAGCCCTAACCGATTTCCTTCGGTGATACGGGACAGGGATTGTGGTGTCGCGCCTCGATCCTCGCTGGGCCAGGATGGACTCGTGCAGGATGACGGGAAGCGTCATGGCTTGCGTGCCGGGTTCGATGAGGCGGCGGAGGCGTACCAGCGCACCAGGCCGGTCTGTCCGCCCCAGATGTTCGACGACCTGGTCAGCCTGGCCGGGCTCGCTCCGGGAGACCGGGTGGCCGAGATCGGCTGTGGCACCGGACAGGCGACCGTGCCTCTCGCGGAGCGGGGGATGGTCGTCACGGCTGTCGAGCTGGGCGCCGAGCTGGCGGCCGTCGCCCGGCGCCGGCTGGCCGGCTTCCCTTCGGCCGGCGTGCTGACCACGTCCTTCGAGGACTGGCAGCCCCCGGCTGACCCCTTCGATGCAGTCGTGGCCTTCAACTCCCTGCACTGGGTCGACCCGCACCTCCGCTACTCCAAACCGTCCTGGCTGCTCGAGCCAGGCGGCGCCATGGTCGTGGGCGGATGCCGCTGGGCCCGGCCCTCCGGCGCGGAACGCTTCTGGACAGACGTGCAGCGGGACTACCTGGCAGTGGGCTATGCGGGCAGCCCGCCGCCACCGCCCGAGCAGATCGGCCAGTGGCATTTCCCGGCCGAGGCCAGGGCGTTCTTCGAGGAGGTGGCGTGCCTGCGGTACCCCTTCCACGTCGTCTACAGCGCCGGGGACTACCTGGCCAACCTGGCCAGCCAGTCCGGCACGCGCGCGCTCGGCAAGGCCCGGAGCACCGAGTTTCTCGGCCGGGTGCAGGACCGGCTTGAGTCACTGGGCTCGCCTCAGCTGACGGCTACCTTCGTCGGTCTATTGACCATCGGCCGGCGGACCGGAAAGGCCGGAAGGGCCGCGACGAGATTGCCGTCTCCGGGCAACCGCTCCTAGCCGACGGCCGCCAGCCGCCAGCCGACGGCCGTTGCCGTGACGTCAAGATGCGGCAGGCTCGATGTGCCGCTGGGCGAGCGCCACGATCGCACCTACCGCCAGCGCGCCGACCGACACGGTAAGACCGAGCCGCAGCCCGGCCGCGCCATCGGAGAGCACGCCGGCCAGCACCGGGCCGAGGCTCTGGCCGATCGCGAACGCGACGGTGAGCGTGCCGATCGCGGGTGTCCAGTGATGCTGCGCCAGTGACCGGCGGGCGACGGCGGTCGCCGCGGTCACGACCGCGAGAAACGACGCGCCAAACAGCACCGCAGAGGTCATCGCCGCCACCGCCGAGTCCGAGACCAGCGGCAGCAGTGCCCCGAGGGCGACCACGCCCAGGACGATGCCGAGTCCGCGCCCGCCGCGCAGCTTGGCGATCAGCGGTGGCCAGGCGAAGCCGCCGACGATCGTCGCCGCGCCGAGCACCACCCAGAACGAGCTGATCTCACCCGGCCGCGCGCCGTGGCCAGTCAGGAACGCGATGATGAAGGTCATGTAGGCGATGTAGCCCACGCCAAACAGCGCATAGCTAACCATCACCGCCACCAGCCGCCGGGTCGGCCAGTGCCGGCTCGCAGCGGGCGGCGCGGGTGGCTCCCGGCAGGCGAGGACCGCCGGGATACTGGCGACCAGGGCAACCACCGACAGGCCGGCCAGCAGCACCCAGCCCCATCGCCAGCCGGATGCCGCTGTGGTCGACGCCAGCAGCGGCGGGATGGCGAGCCCTGAGACGACGATCCCAGCGCCGGTCCCGGCGAAATACCCGCCGAGCAGCCAGGTGGCCCGGCGCGAGGACTGACCCGAGCCGAGTTCCGCGACAAGGCCGGCGCCGGTCACGAAGCTCACCCCCGCTGAGGCTCCGGCCAGCAGCCGCAGGCTTGCCAACACCGCCGTGTCGCCGCTGGCGGCGGTGCCGAGCAGCGATACGGCGGCAACGATGAGCCCGGCCAGGAACGCCTGCCTGGCGCCGAACCGGCGGGCGAGCGGCACCGCGATCAGCGCGCCGGCCAGGTAGCCGACGGCGTTCGCGGTATTGATCGCGCCGGCCGTGGCGAGGGACCAGTGCAGGTTGGCGCGCATCGCGGGGAGCAGCAGGGCATAGGCGAACCTGGCCAGGCCGAGGGCTACCGCGGGGCCCATCGCCAGCCCGAGCACCACCGGGATCACGGCCGGGCGGCGCGCGGCCGCGGCCGGCGTCACCGTCGCGGCCGCGCGCTCACCGGCGTACCCCCCAGGCGTCCGGCAGGGCAGTGGCGACCCGGGCGCTCGCGCCGTCGACCAGCAGCATCAGACGCGGCATTCACGAACGCGCAGCCGCGGGACGCGGCCTCGGCGTGCCATCCGGCCAGCCAGCCGAGACCCGGCTGACCCGCCGCTCCAGCTCGAGCAGGCGCTGCTTGTTGTCGAGCCCGCCGCCGTATCCGGTGAGGCTGCCGTCCGAACCCACCACGCGGTGGCAGGGAACGATGATGCTTACCGGGTTGCGCCCGTTGGCCAGCCCGACCGCCCGCGCGGCCGTGGGCCGCCCGATCTGGTCCGCGAGCTGGCCGTAGGAGACAGTCTCGCCGTAGCCGATGCCGCGCAGCGCGTCCCAGACGCGGTGCTGGAATACGGTGCCGTCCAGCGCAAGCGGCACGTCGAAGGACTGCCGCTCCCCGTCGAAGTACTCGGCGAGCTGCCGGGACGTCTCGGCCAGCACCGCGGCGTCCGCGCCCGCTGCTGCGCCCGCCGCATCGACCGCGTCGGGTGCCCGCCCGTCCATGTACAGGCCGGCCAGCGCGCCGTCCAGCGCGACCAGCGTGAGCGGGCCGAGAGGGCTATCAGTCACCGTGCGCGACAGGCGCGCCGGACCATTACTCGAGGTCATCACGACTTCCCTTCCTTACAGTCGCTAGCCAGCAACCGATCACGCTGGCAGCTTGTTGATGGCATGCTTGCCGCTGGCCCATAGGTATTGCACCGCGTACGCGCGCCACGGCCGCCAGGCCGCGGCGCGGCTCGTCAGCGCCGCGGGCGTACCGGGCAGGCCAAGCTCGCGGGCGGCCAGCCGGACACCCAGGTCGGTGGCCGCGAAGGCGTCCGGGTCGCCGAGGCCGCGCATCGCGATCATCTCGACCGTCCACGGCCCGACGCCCGGCAGCGCCGCGAGCTGCTCGCGCGCCTGCTGCCAGTCGCTACCCGCACCGAGGTCGATCTCGCCGCTGGCCAGGGCGGCCGCGAGCCCGGTGAACGTGTCGCGGCGCGACTGCGGCATGGCGAGCAGCGCCGGATCGAGTTCGGCCAGCGTGGCAGGCTCGGGGAACAGCCGGGTCAGGCCGCCGGCCGGGTCGGTGACCGGCTCGCCGTAGGCTGTCGCCAGCCGCGCCGCGTGGGTGCGGGCAGCAGCCGTGGACACCTGCTGCCCGAGCACCGCCCGCAGCGCGAATTCGGGCGCGTCCACCGTTCGGGGTACCCGGCGGCCCGGGGCCTTGGCCACCAGCGGCGCGAGCAACCGGTCGCCTTGCAGCACATCGCAGGCGGCGACGGGATCCGCGTCCAGGTCGAGCAGCCGCCTGCACCGGCTGACCGCGGTCGCCAGATCCCGCAGGTCGGTGAGGGCCAGCTGGCAGCCGACGTGGTCGGGCAGCGGCCGCAGCGTCACCACCCCCTGTCCGTGCGGCAGCCGCAGGGTCCGCCGGAAGGCGCCGTCCCGCCACTCCTCGACGCCGGGAACGGCGGTCGCGATCAGGTGGCCAAACAGGTTGTCCGGGACAAACGGCTCTCGCAGCGGCAGCCGCAGCGACAATTCGCCCCGGTGTGTGGCCGGATGCCCGCGGGCGGCCCGCTGCCGTAGCTCAGTGGGAGAAAGGGCAAACACTTCCCTAACGGTGCCATTGAAAGCTCGGATGCTCGCGAACCCAGCCGCGAAGGCGATGTCGCCCATCGGCAGCGTCGCGGTCTCGATCAGCAAGCGCGCGGTTTGCGCCCGCTGCGCCCGGGCCAGCGCGAGCGGGCCGGCGCCGAGCTCGGCGAGCAGCTGCCGCTGGATCTGCCTGGTGCTATAGCCAAGCCGCGAGGCAAGGCCGGGAACGCCCTCCCGGTCAACCACCCCATCGGCGATCAGGCGCATCGCCCGCGCGACGACGTCAGCGCGCACATTCCATTCCGGCGAGCCGGGGCTCGCATCCGGCCGGCACCGCTTGCACGCCCTGAACCCAGCCTGCTGCGCCGCCGCCGCGCTGGGGTAAAAGCCCATGTTCCTGGCCTTGGGCGGCACCGCGGGACAGCTCGGCCGGCAGTAGATGCCAGTGGTGGTCACCCCGACGAAGAACCAGCCGTCGAACCGGGCGTCCCTGGACTGCACCGCCCGCATGCACCGCTCGAAGTCATCATGCATACCGCCAGCATCGCCGCCGCCAAGCACTCCGGCTAGCAAGTTTGCGACATCGTCACTCAGCCAGACGACGATGTCGCAAATCTGCTAGCCGCCGCCCGCCACCCCAGCATGAACAGTCCGAGAAACGCCAGTGCCACGAAGATGAAGGCAACCGCGATGCCCTGACCTGACACGACCCGCAGCACCATGGCCAGCGCGACCGTGCTGACCCACACGCCAACGCCGACCGCTGTCACGGCGCTGGGCCGCTGCCAGGCCCGGGTGGCCAGCCAGCCGATCGCCAGACCAGTCAGGAAGGGCCAGGCAGTCCGGGCGAGCCCGGCGACCGTCTCGCCTTCACCATGGTTGGCCCGGCCGATCGCCACGAAGGCACCCACGCAGCACAGGTCAAGCACGACGCCCGTCGCCGCTCGCATGAGTAGACCCTAGCCAGACCTCCACGCTGCTGCCGATTTGGGCGTTTGGGTTCCGCGATTGTCCTGGCAGGGCGCTGCTGCGATGATCCGTTGGTGCCTTTCTTCTCCGCGCGTGACGGAACGCGACTCGCTTACCATGCGGTCGGGCAGGGCCGCCCGGTGGTCTGCCTGCCAGGTGGCCCCATGCAGGACTCGGCGTATCTCGGGGATCTCGGTGGCTTGTCCGGGAGTGTGCGGCTGATCCTGCTCGACCCGCGGGGCACCGGCCAGTCACAGGCACCGGACGACATTGCCTCCTGCCGCTGCGACCGCCTGGTCGACGATGTCGAGGTGCTGCGAGAGCACCTCGACCTGGACCGGATAGACGTCCTCGCGCACTCCGCCGGCGCGAACCTCGCCGCGTTGTACACGGCCCGCTACCCCGAGCGCGTCAGCAAGCTCGTCCTGGTCACGCCGAGCACCATAGCCGTCGGCATCACCGCCGGCAGCGAGGTCCGGCGCGAGGTCATACGGCGCCGCCAGGGCGAGCCGCTGTTCGCGCAGGTGTCGGCGGCCTTCGAGGCGATCGCGGCCGGACACGGCACCGACGGCGACTGGGAAGCCATCGTGCCCTTCACCTACGGTCGGTGGGACGCGGCGGCGCGAGCCCATCACGCGGCGGGGAAACAGCACCGGAACGCGGCGGCCGCCGCCGCCTTCCGCGCCGAAGGGGCCTTCGACCCGGACGCCACCCGCGCGGCGCTCGCCACATTCAGCGCGCCGGTCCTGCTGCTGGCCGGGGAGCTCGACCTGGCAGGCCCCCCGCCCGTCGTGGCCGAATTCGCCGGACTGTTCCCGAACGCCACGCTCAACATCCTGGCGGGAGGCGGCCACTGCCTGTGGCTGGACAACCCCGCCTGGTTCACCGAGACCATCGCGGCGTTCCTGGCGTGACAGACGTCCCCGCGGGCGGGGTGGTGGAGCTGGTCACCCCGGGCAGCACCGCGCGTTACGTGGGGAACTGGACGGCCGGCACTCGGGGCGACACCGCCCGGCATCGGGTGACCATCCGGGCCCAGGCGGGCCTGTCCAGCGCGCCGATCCTGGACGGGGACGGGCCGGACGCGCCCGCGAGGGAGACCTGCTCGACGGCCAGTTGCGACGGGCCGGTGCTGACCGTGCCCGCCACGGCGCACGTGAGGCTCACCGGGATCACCATCGCCGATGGCCTCAACAACAGCGGCAGCAACAATACCTCGAGCGGCCTGCTGGCCGACGGGTCGGTGACCGTGACGGACTGCACCTTCACCGGCAATCAGACCTCCAGTTTCGGCGCGGCGATCTTCAACGGCCCGGGTCGTAGTTGTCGTAGTTAAAGGGGGCCTCAGGGTTCGCGCGCACCTGCTCGTCGAGCATCTTGGCTTCCTTGCCGGCGAGGATCCGCCAGGCTCCGGATCGCACCCCGTCCAGGATGATGGTCGCTGCCTGCGCCGCGCTGAACCCCTTGTCCTGGAATTCGTCCTTCAGTCGCGGGATCGCCTGGCGCAGGTCATCGGCGGAGAAGTCTTCGGTCAGCAGGCCCGTCGCGACGAGCACGGCCCGCCCGGCCTCGGGGATCAGCTCCAGCAGTTCGGCGTCGCTCATCTGCTCCACTCCGGCAGGCCGAGGGCGCGGCGGGAGTTCGTGGCGATGTCGGTGCTCACGACACCCGGCATGACCACGACGACCCGGACCTGCGGAGCATTAGAGCGCAGGTCTTCGATGAGTGCTTCAGATGTCCGCGTTGCTGAAGACCAGATCGACGTGATCGCTGGCGTGCCGCTCGAGCAGTTCGTCGCGGAACCGCAGGACCTGCGCCTCATCGGAGACGTCGCAGACGTGGCTGGTGACCCGGACGCCGGGTGGTACGGCTGCCCACGCCGTGGCCGCGGTGACCGCGACGGAGTCCGGATTCAGGTCGCATGTCGCGACCGAGCAGCCCTGCGCCGCGAGCTGGCGGACCAGCTCGCGGCCTATCCCCGAGCCCCCGCCGGTCACCACCGCGAGCTTGCCGGTGAACGAGTCCACGGCCATGATCGTTACCTGCTGTGCCACTGCTTGTCAACGCTCCAGGGTGCCTGCAGCTCCACGACGCGCCGGGCCGCGTAGTTCATCTCCTGAATGGTCAGGTGGATCTGGTGGCACGCTTCCCGGAGCCGTCCGTGGCTGGCTGAGGCGGTCTGCTCTGTCGTCTTGGCCTGGGTTCCCTCGTGGGTAAGTTGTGCGGTCATTGCCTTGTCCTATCTGCTAGGAGCTGGCCGGTTTTCCGGCCCTCAGCCATAGGTTCGCTCGCTTGGCCAGGTCTGCGGCAGGGGTCGTTTCGCCCCTCTTGCCGCAGGGCCATGGCCGGGGTGGAATCACCCACACCGCCGCGTGGCGAGCGGCTGCCGGGCCAGGCAGGCTGCGTAAGACCAGGCTGCGTAAGACCAGGCTGCGTTAGACCAGGGCTGTGTTAGACCAGGGCTGTGTTAGACCAGGGCTGTGTTAGACCAGGCCGGCGCTGAGGGCGAGGCGGGTGAGGTCGGCGCGGCGCCGGCATCCGGTCTTGTCGCGGATGCGGTCCAGGTGCGAGCTGACCGTGCGGACGCTGATGTGCAGCTGGCCGGCGATCTGCGCGTCGGTGTGCCCCCGGGCGACCAGGGTGACCAGCTCCCGTTCCCGGGGGCTGAGCGTTTCGGGGCCCGGTGCGGCCGGCGGCTGCGGGTCCGCGGCGGTGAGCATGAGAACGTACTCGGCCGCGGTGGCCAGGCTCATCGCGCTGCCGCGTTCCTCGGCCGCCTGCACCTGATCCGGTCCGAGTGCCTGCCGGGCTTCGCGCAGGGCGCCCTGCCGCTGGAACCAGCCCTCGGGCCTGTCGGGGTGTGACGGGGCGGAGAACCCCTCGCGCCCCAGCGCGGCCACCGCGGCCCATACCGTGACGGCCTCGGCGGGGCGCCCGGTCCAGGCGCACAGGTACCCGCAGCAGTCCAGGTCCTCGATCACCTTTCTGCGTACGCCGGTCCGCAGGGCGGTCTGGAGGGCTTCGCGCAGGTGCGAGGCGGCGTCCGGGTAACGGCCCGCGGTCAGGTCGAGAACCACCATCTTCTCCAGCAGGTTCCCCAGGCTCCACAGGTCGCCCGCGTCCCGGGCGCCGGCCAGCGCCGCGGCGCAGACCCGCTCGGCAGCGGCCAGCTCGCCGGCCTCGATCAGCACGGTCGTCAGGATGTGGCCGCACACCCGGGCCGCCGGGCCGTGGCGGCCGGCCGTGACCTGCTCCGCGTGGCGGGCCAGCTGCACGGCGCCGCCGCGGTCGCCGCCGACGCACGCGACCAGGCTCAGGACCGCCAGGGCCAGCGCCTCCGCGGCCGGGTGCCCGCCGTCCCGGGCCAGGGCCAGGGACCGGCGGGCATCGCCGTCCGCCTCCGCGATCCGGCCCAGGGCCAGCAACGTCGCCGACCGGCCGGTCAGGCACCTGGCCAGCAGCGGGACCGGACCGCGGTCCCCGAGGGCGTCGCGGACCGCGGTGAAATGGCGCAGCGCCCCAGCCGGATCGGCCGAATCCAGCGCCGCCTGACCGAGCCAGGTGTGCCCGGTGCACCACGCGTCGCTGCCCGCGGCGGCCCGGTCGACAGCCGCCCGCAGCAGCGGCACCTGACCCGCCATCCGGCCCCGGATCTGCCACCACCACGCCAGCGCGGCCGCCAGCCGCGGCGCCACGCCGCCCTCCTGCTCCAAGGCCGCATCGTGCTCCAAGGCCCAGTCCAGCACCTGGCGCATGGTGGCGTCCTCGGCATCCAGCCACCGGGCAGCGGCCGCCTCGCCGGCGGCCGCCTCGCCGGTGCCGGCCGTCAGCCCCGCCGTGGCGTCCTGGGCCAGCCGCAGCGCGTACCGGGCCAGCGCGGCCGCGACGGCGTCACCCTCGCCGGCCTCAGCCAGCAGCCCCGCCCCGTAGGCTCGCAGCGTCTCCAGCATCACGTACCGGGACCGGCCATCGCGGCCGGCCCGCGGCGGGACCAGCAGCGAGCAGTCCACCAGGTGCAGCACAGCCGGCCCGGCGCCAGCCCCCGCGACCGCCTCGGCCCCCGCCAGCGTGAACGGCCCCGGGAACACCGACACCGCGCGGAACACCCGCCGCTCCCGTTCCGCCAGCAGCCGGTAACTCCACTCCACCGCGGCCGCCAGCGACCGCTGCCGGGCCGCCGCCAGCCGGTCCCCTGCCGCCAGCAAGGTGAACCGGTCACCGATCCGGTCCAGCAGTTGCGCCACGCCCAGCGCCTCCACCCGCGCCGCCGCCAGCTCAATCGCCAGCGGCATCCCGTCCAGCCGCGCCACCAGCCGCGCCACCACCGGCGCGGTCTCCCCGTCCAGCGCGAAACTCGCGTCCGCCCGCCGCGCCCGGTCCGCGAACAGCGCCACCGCCTCCGACCCGCCAGGACCCGCCGGATCACCCGGGTCCGGCAGCGTCAGCGGCCCCAGCCGGTACCGCGACTCCCCGGCTATCCGCAGTGGCTCCCGGCTGGTGGCCAGCACCCGCACATCATCGGCGCCCAGCAGCAGCCGGCCGCACAGCTCCGCCGCCGCGCCGATCACCTGCTCGCAGTTATCCAGCACCAGCAGCAGCTGCCGCCGGGCCAGCGCGCGCGCCAGCGCATCAGCCGCCGCCACCGCGGGCAGCTCCCGGATCCCCAGCGCCGCCGCCACCGCGGCCGCCACCTGCGCCGGGTCCCGCACCGCCGCCAGCTCCGCCAGCCACACCCCGTCAGCGAACCTGCCAGCCACCTGCCCGGCGACCTCACCAGCCAGCCGCGTCTTCCCCGCACCCCCCGGCCCGGTCACCGTCACCAGCCGGTACTGACCCAGCCGGCCAGCGATCTCGCCCACCACCCCGGCCCGGCCCACGAAACTAGTCAGCGCAGCCGGAAACCCATGCATGCTCCCCGCCGCCTCGGCCACCGCAGACCGCCTCACAGCGGCTACCATAACCGCGCACCCCCCTGCGGTATAGCTGCTAGCCCTTCAGGATGCCCATGACGGCGACGCTCAGCCGCCGAACAGGAACGCTAGCTCCGGGACCGGCTGTAGAGGCGGGTTGGGGAAGCTGCCACCATGCGGTCCATGCCAGCCGCCCGGAGCATGGCGAACCGGCCATCGGGGACGTCACGGGCCTCCCGGCGGATGAGCCGCGGGATTTCCGCATGTGCCCCGCTGGCTGGATAGGCCTGGTAGGCGCGGCGGATGTATCCGCGGGGAAGGTCCCACATGCGCAGGCCGGCCAGGTCTGCCATCGCACCGGCCTGGACGTAGCACCCGGCCAGGTTGTCGCCGGCCCGCAGCCCGGGAGTGGCGTGCGCGACCGCCGCGTCGGCAGCTTCCTGGCCGCGGCCGCTGGCTTGGGCACGACGGCACACGTCCATGAGGATCTGCCCGGAACGGACGGTGAAGTCCTGGCCTGCCACCGCAGAGACCATCCCGGCGTCATGCAGCAGGCTCGTGATGTAGAACAGCTCCGGATCCAGGCCGGCCCTATCCTGGTCAGCCAGGGCGGCTCCGATCAGCCAGGTCCGGTATCCGTGCTGGCGCAACGCCAGACCCTGCTCGAAGGCGGCTTCCTCCGCCACCCCGGGCCAGCCGGGAATCCGGACTACGGGGGAACTCGCTGCTGGCCCGTGACCGGCGAAAAGGCCAGCCGGCAACGCCGCGGACGACGTCGCGGTAACCCCGCCTGATGCTCGCCCGGATCCGACCGCACTGGGCCTGGCTCAGCTTGCCGTTGGTGCAGCGGGCCCACTCGAACGATATGGGCAGGTCCAGATCATCGGGAAGCACGAGGCGAGCGTACCCCGCCCAGCAGGGGATATCCGCGACATAACCTCTGCTCTGCACGGCCTACGAGAACGTCCGGTTCTGCCGGGCACAGCGAACTCGTTGGTGCGTCGGCTGATCAGATGTGTACGGCCAGGCGGACCGTCACCATATCGCCGGCCTCAAGCCCTTCGGCTTGGCGCACCCGCGCCTTCACCGGCACGATGTACCGCCCGTCTTTGGGGAACAGTGACGTCTTCCACCCGGTTCCCCCGATCCGCGCCGTGACCGGAATCATGCCCCAGCCGTAGCTCACCAGCGCGGAAGCCGCTTCCAGCTCACCGCACTCCTCGTTCGGAACGGTGATGAAGTGCCACGGCGCCGGGCCCTTCCAGACCCACATCTCGCCACTGAACTCCAGGTTCATCCAGCCAGGATAGGAGCCAGCCAGTTTCCGGCAGACGCGCTGACGCGTCGAGCCGGCCGGCACCCGCGTTCCCGCAGCAGCCGGCATGCCGGGGGTGTCAATCAGGTTGACCTGCAGATCGCCCGTGGTGAATGACGCCACCGCCGAGCGGATCGTGATGCCACGACGCCTGGTGATTCCGAGGTCCCGCCGCATCTCACCGCTCCCGTTAGCTCGCGCAGCCGCTGATCTCGCCATTTTGCCGAACGGAGCGGCGCCAGCCGCCGCATTAAACGGCTGTGGCCGCGTCGGGAACCCGACCATGACGGGCCCGGCGGGTGGTTCGGTGGTGTCGTGCCGCAGCCCCCGCTGCCAGACTCGGTCGGATGGCTCTACCTGGACGTACCGGAGACGGGTGTGGAGACCACGGTCAGTTTCGTCAACGGCAGGGTCACCGTTGCCCGGGAGCGACCGTACGATGCCTCCGCGCGCCAAGTGGTCCGCCACGATTGGGCACAGGAGCTGATGCTCAACCATGTAGCCCGCCTGGAGCGTGAGTTTCCGGATCCGGGCCTCACCGCCCGGCCAGCCTGGAAGCGGTTGACCAGCCAAGAGGTGCTGGAGTTCGCCCTAACCGCACGCGCATATCCGGCAGGACCCGGCCGGATCGGGCGCTGCGCGCGACGGTTCGGGGACTTGGACGTGATCGTCAGCCTCTTCGAGGTGACAGCGCCGGACCAGATCCGCGCCCTCGTGCCGAATGGATATATCGCCGAGCTGATGGCTCTTGTCGATGGCTTCGGTATCACCCCCGGAAAACTCGACCTCGCGCACTGGATCATCGGTCGTGCCTCAACTGACGACACCGTCGCCCACCTCGCCTTCCTCCCCTCCGCCCGGGACATCACTGCCCTGATGCCCTGGGATCTGCTCTCGCCAGACGAACAACAAGGCGGCAGCAAGATCAGCTGATACCCATGCCCGACCGGCCCCCGAGACCGCCACCTGCCGGGCAGTGAAACTCAGTGAGCTGCCCCCCTGGCTTTCAGACCGGCTGGCGTGCCGCCAGTCACTCGCACTCCGCGAGTCGGGGCATACAGCCGCTTGACGCCTGGTGAGGTGCGGCGCAGCGGTGAGCGATCTGGGCCCGTGGGCGCGGTGGTCCATTCGGCCGCGGGTTCGGGTTCGATGCTGTAAGTGGCTCCGGCGCTGGTGGAGCCACCGCAGGCGTAGCCGTTGTCGTTCCAGCTGGTGATCTCCAGGTAGTACTGGCCGGTGTCGGCGATGGAGAACACGGCGGCGGTGTTGTCGCTGAGGTTGGCGCTGCCGATGGAGGTCCCGTCGCTGTTGTCGAACGACACTGACAGGTACGGGCACGTCGCGGTGCCGCTGACGGTGGTGTCGGCGACCCGGATGGTGGCGGTGCCGGTGTCGTCGGCCTTGTACAGCTGGTACCACTCCTGGCTGTCAGTGGCCGGGACCGACCCCGAATACACCGTGTGACCCTGCAGCTCAGCCCCGACCTGCCCGATCGACGCCCCCGCCGTGATCGAACCCTTCGCCGGGTCTGGGGCCTTCCCGCCTGCGCCGGAGACGGCGCTGACGGAGAAGGTCGCGGGCTCGCCTGATACTGGCGGGCAGCCGTTGGAGGTGTTGATCTCGATGTAGTAGCGGTCTGAGCCTTGTGAGGAGATCGGGGTCTCGAGCGGCGCGCCCGGCGTGGCCTGTCCGCTTGCCAGGGAACTGCCGTCAGAGTTGTCCATTGTCACGGACAGGTCCTGGCAGTTGTTCCCCGAGGCGGTGGTGTCCGTGACCTCCGCGACGACAGTGCCGCCCGCCGTCTTCGGGTACATCACATACCATGCCTGCGCGTAATACGTGGTCAGCGATCCTGTCGCCACCGTGCTCACGGTCTTGGCGTTGCCGATGCTGGTCCCCGAACCCGTGCCCGAAGCCAGGCTGGCGGCCGATGCGGCCGGCGCCCACGCAGAGCCAGCTGCCAGCATGGCGGCAAAACCCATCATGGAGGCAAGCGCTGCGAGCCGCGCCACACGCGGCCTTCCGGTTCCGCTAGCTGTCACGGACGACCCCTTCCTCTGGAACAAAACGACTTCTGCGCGTACCGCTTATCTAACTGTCTGGGGTGCGGTGGTGCGATTGCGGTGTGTTGCGGCCAGTTGCGGAGCTTGGGCGCGGGCAGTGGCATCCTGGATCCGTGGGCGAGGAGCCGGAGTTGCCTAGCGAGTTGTATGGCTTTGGGAGCTTGCTGCTGTGGGTGCTGGCGACCAGGGCGACACAGATCGTGGACCGGTGCTACGCCACCGGTCCGGCGCGTCCCTCGCCGCGTTACGGGACGGTCGACGGCCATCCGGTGCCGACGCCTTCTTTGGTGGCCTGGTTGTTGACGGCCGCGGAGTTCGGCCTGCCGGTGGAGGGCCTGGCGCATCGTTCTGCCGTCGCGGACCGGCGGCAGCATGTGCTGCGCACTGTCATGGGCCGGGTCATGCAGGGCCGGCCGGAGCTGTTCGAGAACCGGTGGCTGGATCAGCTTGCCCTCATCTGCCGCCTCGGTGAAGCTGAGCGGGACCTGCTGGCCACCAGCCGGGACGAGGCGGGTCACGCTGTCGATCCCCGCGCGCTGCGCCGGGCGATCGCCCGGACTCTGCGGTCTGGTCCCCGGGCAGGCACGGCGGCCAGCGGGACGGCGGCGGCGACGCGGACGCTGCCCCGCGACATCGCCTCGTTCACCGGCCGGGAGCCAGAACTGCGCCAGCTCATGGCGGCGGTGGCAGCCGCCCCGGTCGGCGGGGTGGTGGGTGTGCACGCCATCGGCGGGATGGCCGGCGTGGGCAAGACAGCCTTCGCGGTGCATGCGGCCCACCAGCTGGCCGCGCGGTTCCCGGACGGGCAGGTGTTCTTGCCGCTGCACGGCCACACGCCGGGGCAGCCGCCCGACGCGCCCGAGGACGCACTCGTCCGGCTGCTGCAGATCTCCGGGATCACCGCAGGACATATCCCGCCGGGACTGGAGGCACGCGCCGCGCTCTGGCGTGATCACCTGGCCAGCAGGCGGCTGCTGTTGCTGCTGGACGACGCGGCCGGGCACGAGCAGGTCCGGCCGCTGCTGCCGGGCACCGCCGGCAGCGTGGTGATCATCACCAGCCGCCGGCGGCTGACCGCCCTGGAAGACGTCCACGCGGTCAGCCTCGACACGCTCACCCGCAGTGACGCGGCCCGGCTGTTCGTCCGGCTGGCCGGCCGGCCCGGGCTGGAGCCTGCCGACGCCGATGTCGGCCGCATTGCCCGGTTGTGCGGCTGCCTTCCGCTGGCGGTGGGGATGCAGGCCCGGCGGCTGCACCATCACCCGGCGTGGACGGCGGCCGATCTGGCTGCTGACCTGGCCAGCGCGCGTGACCGGCTGGCGCTGATGCAGGCCGAGAACCTGTCGGTCACCGCCGCGTTCGACCTGTCCTACGCCGACCTCGATGCTGGGGCCAGGCACCTGTTCCGCCGCCTCGGCCTGCACCCCGGCGATGACATCGACGCCTACGCCGCGGCCGCGCTGGCGGGCACCGGCCTAGCCGCCACCCGCGGCCACCTGGAAGCCCTCTACGAGCACTACCTGCTCACCGAGCCCGCCGCTGGCCGGTACCGGCTGCACGACCTGATCCGCGAGCACGCCCGGATCCTGGCTGCCGCAGATCCAGCCGCTGACCGTGACCGGGCGCTGGAACGGCTGCTCAAGTACTACGAGCATGCTGCCGCCCTGGCCGACAGCCGGCTGGCCCGCCACGCCCGCCCCGAGGCCGCCTCGCCGGCGCCCCAGGAGCCGCCGGATGCCGTGCCCGCCCTGCCCGATCGGCGGCACGCCCTGGCCTGGGGGCGGGCCGAGCGCGCGAACCTGCTGGCCTGCCTCGACCACGCCACCCGCTCCGGCCAGCACGCCCAGGTCATCACCCTGACCGCCGCGATCGCGGCCCTGCTGCGCCACGACGGCCCCTGGGCCGATGCCCTGTCCCGCCATGCCAGCGCCCGGCAAGCCGCCCGGCAGATCGGCGACCGGACGGGCGAGGCGAACGCCTGGCATGAGATAGGGGCTACCGGGCGGCTTACCGGCGACTACACCCAAGCCATCGAGGCGCAACAGGCGGCCCTGGGCATCTACCGCGACCTCGGCCACCGGCTGGGCCAGGCCAACGCC
>PMSU01000141.1 GCA_003168255.1 Actinomycetota bacterium | reverse complement strand
GGGGGCTACGTCACATCCACACTCCGATCCCCCCGCCGCATATCCGTACAAATGGGATTAACTGGGCGTGATTTTGCTTGTGTGCGTGAGGATCGGGGCTGTCGTTGACAAGTACTCGTTTGCCGGGGCGTTGGGCCTGATGTCCTAGATCAAAATGCGGTTCAATATTTCGTGTTATGTCATGACTCATGACTCATGACTCATGACTCGTGACATCACGACATCAGGAGATCACGAGATCTCGAGATCGGCGCGGCGGCGTGGCCGTGCGACGGCACTGCGCGCCGAGAGCTCCCATGGAGGTGGCTCGGGTGGGCGGTATCAAGGCACGCTGGATGAGCGGACGGTTTGCGGTCGTCGCGGTAAGCGCGGCGCTGGCGGTGATGGCAACTCTTCCTGGTGCTGCTCCGGTGGCCGCCCGCGCCACAGCGCCCGCGGCGGCGCAGGCGCCGGCCGGCGGGACGGTGGTGGGGCACGGCGGGGACCAGGCGGTGATCTGCCGGGATTCCTATGGCGTGCCGAGCATCTACGCCAAGTCTGCGGCCGGCATGTGGTTCGGCGCGGGCTGGGCGCAGGCCCAGGACCGGCTGGTCCAGCTCGAGCTGACCAGGCGCGCCGTCGAGGGGACTCTCTCCCAGATCCTCGGCTCGGCCGAGCTCAGCCAGGACGAGACCGTGCGCACGCTCTTCTATACCCCGGCCGAACTGCGCGCTCAGTACCGTTCCCTGCCGGCCTCCATACGCGCGGCGCTGGTGGCCTACGCCAAGGGCATCAACGCCTATGAGGACGCGGCCTATGCCAGCGCAGCGACCGAGCAGGCCAAGGTGCCGTATGAGTTCTTCGCCCTCGGCCAGTTGCTCGGCGAGAGCGGCCCGTACCGGCCGGCGCCATGGCAGCCGGTCGACACCGTCGCGGTCGGCGACTACCTGGCCAGGGAGTTTGGCGGCGGTGGCGGCAGCGAGCTGCAAAACCTCCAGTTCCTCCAGTACATGTCGGCCGAGCTCGAGGCCAAGGGGGACAGTCAGCCGGTGACCGACGCGGACAAGATCTTCAACGATGCGCGCTGGCTGAATGACCCCACCGCGCCGACTACCGTCCCCGGCCCGGCTGTCGATCCGCCGCCGTCCTCGCGCTCGGAGTCTGGCGCCGCGATGCTCAGCGTCTCCCGCGCGCTCGCCAGTCTCTCCGACGTCACCAAGCAGGCCCTGGCCAACGCATCGGCGGCGCTGAAGCGGGACAGGAACAACATCCTGAGTACCGGTATCTCGCTGCGGGTGCTGTCGCATGGCGGGTCGAACGCCGTCGCGGTCGCGCCGTGGCGATCTGCCGACCACCACGCGCTGCTGTGGGGAGCGCCGCAGGAGGGCTTCGGCACGCCCAGCGTCGATGGCGAGGAGTACCTGCACGGCCCGGGCGGTTACGACGCCGGCGGGATGTACCTCACCGGGGAGCCGTTCATCCTCATCGGGCGCAACGGGCACATTGCCTGGACCACGACCAGCGAGGAAACGGTTGACCAGCGGATCTACGTCGAGAACGTCAACTTCAGCGCGAGCCCGCCGACCTATAACTTCGACGGCAAGCAGATCCCGATGAGGGTGATCAACGAGACGATCCCGGTGGCCGGTCAGGCGCCGGTGAACTTCCCCGTTTACCGGACGAAGGACGGCCCGGTCGTCTCCACCACCCCGTCTGTCGGCCTGGCGTTCTCCGTCCGGTTCGCGTCATGGAACCGGGAGACCGGCACGCTGACCGGCTTCGCGCAGCTTGGCGGGGACCAGAACCTGCCCGAGTTCCGGCATTCGATGAGCCTGATCACCACGCTGCACAACTTCCTCTATGCCGACCAGGCGGGCAACATCGCCTACTTCGGCGACGGGCTGGTGCCGATAGAGCCGTCGTTCGCGAAGGTGGATCCGCGGCTGCCCGCGCTTGGCAACGGGACCGAGCAATGGAAGGGTTTCGTGCCGTTCTCGCAGATGCCGCACAGCATCAACCCGGCCCAGGGCTACCTGGACAACTGGAACACCAAGCCATCGCAGCAGGCCTACTACCAGCAGAACGAGGGTGACGAGTACTGGGGCACGATCTTCCGGTCGTCCCTCATCAGCAAGCTGGCCGGGGCGAGCACGCACATCACCGTGGGCTACCTGGAGGGGATCGAGCACGCGATCGGCACGATCGACAACCAGGACAACACCCGTCCGGCCGCGCCCTACTTCATCCCGTTCCTGGTCAGCGCCTACGACAAGCTGGTGGCCGCCGATAGCCCGCTCACCGATCCGGCGACGCACCCGGATCTGGCGCAGGCCGTCAGCGAGCTGGCGCACTGGAACGGCGTTACGACGCTGGGCAGCCCGGCAATGTCGATCTTCATGAACTTCCTCGAGGCACTGAAGCGCAATGCCTTCGAGGGCGGGACCTTCGCCGGCGAGAAGTACACCGGCCGGGTCAACTTCAGCGACGCCTCGCTGGGACTCGGGACGTACGGCGGGCTCGGCGGGATGGGGACGTACAACCTGATGTACCACATCCTGGCCGGGACCAAGGGCGTGCAGCCATGCGGCACGCTCTGCTACCGCAACTACTTCGCCGGGCACCGCAGCCAGGTCCTGGTGGAGAGCCTCAACGACGCCATCACCATCCTGTCCGGCACGGGCACCCAGCTCGGCCAGGATGTGCCGGGCTTCGGTACGACCGACATCGCCGACTGGGGCTACCAGCCGGCCCAGGACCAGAACTGGGACAGCCTCGACCCGCTGGCCGCCGGGGTCACCACCAGCTGCGGGACCAGCGCGAGCCAGAACCGCAGCACCTTCATGATGGGGGTGGACGTGGGTCCCGTGGTGACCGGCCAGGATGAGCTGCCGCCCGGCCAGAGCGGGTTCATCTCGGCGGCAGGCGTGCCGAGTCCGCACCTGTGCGACCAGGTGGGCCTTTTCAATGACTTCCAGTACAAGGACATGCCGCCGGCCTGAGCGTTTCGGGCTAGCTCCAGATCGTGACGTAGACCGGCGGACGGAACCTGGATGGCGGCATGCCCTCAGTAGGCGAGCGCATCAGGTGCATCGCCTCGGGGGTGCCGAGGAAGTGCCGCAGCGAGCTGGCGGCGGCGGGGCGGCGCTCGCGCTGGAGCATGGTCACGTGCCAGCACGCATCCATCGGCGTACCAGGGACGGTAACCACGGACAGCTCGCCGCGACGGAGCTGCTGGGTTACCAGGTGCGCCGCCGCCGGAGCCACCCCGCCGCCGTCGGCGGCCGCTGCCCATGCCGCTGTCTGGTTGGGGAAGACCCTGATCCTGGCGTCGGGAATGCGCAGCGAGCGCAGCAGCCTGCCGCTGTCGCTGCCCGGATCGGTCCCGGACGGATCCACCAGCCACATCCACTGGCTGGCGCCGCCGCGCGGTCTTGCCTGGGCGGCCACGACGATCATCTTGTACCGGAACATGGGCTCGCAGGTCAGCTCCAGCCGCTGGTCGCGACCGACCCCCGATCCCAGCGCGACGTCGGCCAGCCGGTTGGCCACGAGCACTGCCATCTCGCTGTCGCGCGCCACGCCCGACGACACCTCGACCGCACCGGAAAACCGGCGGGTGAACGCCTCAAGCACCGGGCTGACCGCGAACTCGGCGATCGTGGAGGTGGCCACCAGGCGCAACTGCTCCGGCGCGCCCTGCGCGGCGCGCACCGCGGCTTGGGCCTCCGCGCCGAGCGCCACGATCTGCGACGCGGTGCCCAGCAGCCTTGTCCCGCCGGGCGTCAGCGTCATGCCGCCCGCGCCGCGGACGACCAGTTGATCTCCCAGATGCTGCCGGAGCGCGCTAAGCGCCTGCGACACGGCGGACTCGCTCACGCTCAGCGCGTTCGCCGCGGCCGTCACCGAGCCGAGGCGCGCCACGAGAACGAAGACGTTCAGCTGGGTGAGGGTCATAGCAAGGACAATCTAACCGGACAGGGGGGACCAGTCACAACTGTCTGTTTGTCCCCGCGTTGCGAGCGCGACATCCGAAGGGTGAGGATCTAATCAGCACACGGTAGCGTCCGCAGCGGCCACCGAGAGGAAACAATGCAGGTACCTGCGCATTTCGAGTACGAGAAGGCGACCAGCGTCGAGCACTGTCTCGCGCTGCTCGCCAAGTTCGGCCCGGAATCGCGCGTGCTGGCCGGCGGCCACAGCCTTATCCCGATGATGAAGCTCAGGCTCGCCCAGCCGGAGACGCTGATCGACATCAACGACCTCACCGAGCTCGGCTACCTGCGGGTCAGCGACGGCGAGCTGAGAATGGGAGCGCTCACCAGGCATGCCGAGCTGCTCAGCTCGCCGGTAGCCGGCGAGCACTTCCCCATCCTGCACGACGCCGAACGGGTGATCGCCGACCCGATCGTGCGCAACCGCGGCACCATCGGCGGATCGCTCTGCCAGGCCGATCCGTCCGAGGATCTGTCCGCGGCATTCGCCGCCGTCCGGGCCATCATGGTGATCCAGGGCGGCGCCGGTACCCGCACCGTGCCGGCCAGGGAATTCCACCTGGGCCCTTATGAGACCGTGGTCGAGTCGGATGAGCTGCTGACCGAGATCCGGGTTCCGATCCTGCCTGGCAGTGGCAGCGCCTACGAGAAGGTGGAACGGCGGGCGGGCGACTGGCCGGTGGGCGCCGCAGGCGCCGCGCTCTGGCTGGACGGCGACACGATCACCGAGGTCGGGATCGGCCTGGCGGCCGTCGGCGCCGCGCACTTCTCCGCCGCGGAAGCCGAGGACGCGCTGCGCGGCGAGCCCGCCACCGATGACAGCTTCACCCGGGCCGGGCAGATCGCCGCCGAGCACTGCCGGCCGATCTCCGACCAGCGCGGGCCCGCGGACTACAAGCGCCACCTTGCCGCCGAGCTCACCGTCCGGGCGCTGCGCCGCGCGCGCGGTCGGGTACGTGGCGGGAAGGGATGACATGCAGATAACCATGTCGGTGAACGACACCGAATACTCCGCGGAGGTCGAGCCGCGGCT
Organism: Actinomycetota bacterium; assembly: GCA_003168255.1. Classification (GTDB taxonomy): domain Bacteria; phylum Actinomycetota; class Actinomycetes; order Streptosporangiales; family Streptosporangiaceae; genus PALSA-505. The sequence goes on along the minus strand of PMSU01000141.1, from coordinate 4,355 downwards.
GCTGCTCATCCACTTCATCAGGGATAACCTCGGCCTCACTGGGTCACACTGGGGATGTGACACCTCCAACTGCGGTGCCTGCGTGGTCTGGCTGGACGAGACCCCGGTGAAATCCTGCACCGTGTTTGCCGCCATGGCCGACGGGCACCGGGTACGGACCGTGGAGGGCCTGGAGCGCGGCGGCGAGCTTGATCCCGTGCAGCAGGGCTTCACCGAGTGCCACGGGCTGCAATGCGGCTTTTGCACGCCGGCCATGATGATGACCGCGAGATGGCTTCTCGACAACAATCCCGATCCTTCGGCTGGGGAGATCCGCGAGGCGCTCTCCGGGCAGATTTGCCGGTGCACCGGCTACGAGAACATCGTGCGCTCTATCCGGTGGGCCGCCGAGCACGAGGCAGCGGACCGGGCCGGGGCACCCGGGGAATTCGGGGATTCCGTGCAGGAGGCGGCCGGTTGACCGCCGCAACGAAGGAGCATGAGCCGAACGGCGCCTACGGACCCATGCGCCGCAAGGAGGACGCCAGGTTCATCCGAGGCTGCGGCACGTTCGTGGACGACATCCAGTTGCCGGGGATGCTGCACGGGGCGATCCTGCGCAGCCCGCTCGCGCACGCCAGGATTACCTCCATCGACACCCTGGCGGCCGAGGGCCACCCCAAGGTCAAGGCCGTCATCACCGGCCAGACGCTGGCGGAGCTCGGGCTGGCCTGGATGCCCACCATGTCCCAGGACGTGCAGGCGGTGCTGGCCACCGACAAGGTGCGGTTCCAGGGTCAGGAGGTCGCCTTCGTCGTCGCCGAGGACAGGTACGCGGCCCGCGACGCCCTCGAGCTCATCGACGTCAGCTATGAGCCGCTGCCGCCGGTGGTGGACGCGCACCGCGCGCTCGACCCCGATGCCCCGCTGATCCGCGACGACATCGCAGGCCAGACCGACAACCGGATCTTCGACTGGGCGGCCGGTGACCGGGCCAGGACCGACGAGATCTTCGCCGCGGCCGACGTCACGGTGGCGCAGGACATGCTCTACCCACGGGTGCATCCGGCCCCGCTGGAGACCTGCGGCACGATCGCCGACATGGACAAGGTGAGCGGCAAGCTCACCGTCTGGTCCACCAGTCAGGCGCCGCATGCCCACCGGACGCTGTACGCGCTGGTCACTGGGCTTCCCGAGCACAAGATCCGGATAATCTCGCCGGACATCGGCGGCGGGTTCGGCAACAAGGTCGGCATCTATCCCGGCTACATCTGCGCGATCGTCGGCTCGATCCTCACCGGCAAGCCGGTGAAGTGGATGGAGGATCGCTCGGAGAACCTGATGAGCACCTCGTTCGCCCGCGACTATCACATGCACGGCGAGATCGCCGCAACCAAGGAGGGGAAGATCCTCGGCCTGCGGGTCAAGGTGCTCGCCGACCACGGCGCGTTCAACGGGGCCGCGCAGCCGACCAAGTTTCCCGCCGGGTTCTTCGGGGTGTTCACCGGCTCCTATGACCTGCGGACAGCGCATTGCGAAATCACTGGGGTGTACACGAACAAGGCGCCGGGTGGTGTCGCCTACTCCTGCTCGTTCCGGGTCACCGAGGCGGTCTACCTGGTCGAGCGCATGGTCGACGTGCTCGCTCGCGAGCTGGGCATCGACCCGGCCGAGCTGCGGATGAAAAACCTGCTGCGGCCCGCGCAGTTCCCCTACACCTCCGCGACCGGCTGGGAGTACGACTCGGGCGACTACCCGCGGGCGCTGCGGCTCGCCATGGACATCGCCGGCTACCCCGAGCTCCGGCGTGAGCAGGCGGAGCAACGGGCCAGGCCAGGACCGCAACCGGGTCATCCGGGCACGCTGATGGGCATCGGCATGAGCTTCTTCACCGAGGCCGTCGGGGCCGGCCCGCGGGCGCACATGGACATCCTCGGCCTGGGCATGGCCGATGGCGCCGACCTGCGGGTGCACCCGACCGGCAAGGCCGTCCTGGCCATCTCCGTGCAGACCCAGGGCCAGGGACACGAGACGACGTTCGCCCAGATCGTCGCCCAGGAGCTCGGGATCTCCCCGGACGACGTGGAGGTGGTACACGGCGACACTGACCGGACGCCGTTCGGCCTCGGCACTTATGGGTCTAGGTCAACACCGGTGTCCGGCGCGGCCACCGCGGTGGTGGCGCGCAAGGTACGCGAGCGGGCCCGGATCGTCGCCGCGGCGATGCTCGAGGCCGCCGCGGAGGACCTGGAATGGGCAGACGGCAGGTGGCAGGTCCGCGGCGACCCGGACAAGGGCAAGAACATCGCCGAGATCGCGATGGCCGCGCACTCCGGGCTTGAGCTGCCGGACGGGGTCGAGGGTCACCTGGACGCGACCACGGTGTACAACCCGCCGAACCTGACCTACCCATTCGGCGCGTACATCTGCGTGGTCGACGTGGATCCCGGCACCGGGCGGGTCAGGGTGCGCAGGTTCATCGCGGTGGACGACTGCGGGGTGCGGATCAACCCGATGATCGTCGAGGGGCAGGTGCACGGCGGGCTCGCCGACGGCCTGGGCATGGCACTCATGCAGGTGATCGCCTTTGACCCCGAGGGCAACTGCCTGGGCGGCTCGTTCATGGACTACCTGCTGCCCACTTCGATGGAATGCCCGTCATGGGAGCTGGGCACGACGGTCACCCCTTCGCCGCACCACCCGATCGGGGCCAAGGGTGTCGGCGAGTCCGCAACGGTCGGCTCGCCTGCCGCCGTGGTCAACGCGGTGATCGACGCACTCGCGCCCTACGGCGTCCGGCATGCGGACATGCCGCTGACCCCGGCCGCGGTGTGGCGCGCCATCCAGGGCCGCCCGCTCCGGAGCGACCTGGCGATCACGTGACGGGAAAGGGCGACGGCGATCACGTGCCGGGGAGCGGTGGCTGATGGGAACCGAGGTGTGGATGCTCCGATCGACGGGGGCGGCGGATGAGTGAAGACATGGCTGCGCGGCTGCCCGATGTGGCGACGCTGCTGCACGCCCTCGACGACGCGGAATACCTGGCCGACGAGTCGCTCGGCACCGCGCTGTTCCTGGCCGCGCGGATGGGCCAGCCGATCCTGCTTGAGGGCGAGCCGGGGGTCGGCAAGACCGAGGCGGCGAAAGCGCTTGCCACCGCGCTGGAAACCACGCTGGTCCGGCTACAGTGCTACGAGGGCCTCACCGTGGCGGAGGCCATCTACGAGTGGAACTACCCGCGTCAGCTGCTGGCGATCCGGCTGGCCGAGTCGACGGGCGAGACGCTACGGGAAACCGACCTGTTCAGCTCCGAGTACCTGCTCGCCAGGCCGCTGCTCGCCGCGCTCGATCATCAGGGTCCGCGCCCGGCCGTATTGCTGATCGACGAGGTGGACAGGGGCGACGACGAGTTCGAGGCGTTCCTGTTCGAGTTGCTCGCCGAGTCGGCGGTCACCATCCCGGAACTCGGTACCCGCCGGGCGGTGCATCCGCCGGTGGTGGTGCTGACCTCCAACCGCACCCGCGACCTGCACGACGCGCTGAAGCGGCGGTGCCTGTACCACTGGATCGACTACCCGGACACCGGGCGGGTCGCCGAGATCATCCGGCGCCGGGTGCCCGCCGCGACAGGCTCACTGGCCTTGCAGGTCGCGCACGGTGTGGCCCGGCTGCGCGACCTTGACCTGGCCAAGCCGCCCGGGGTGGCCGAGGCGATCAGCTGGGCGGCGGCGCTGCGCGTCCTGGGGGTGAGCGAACTGGACCTGGCGGCGGCCGAGCAGACGGCGAGCGCCGTGCTCAAGTACGCCGAGGACATGCGGGCGGTTCGCGACACTGGATTCGCCGGGATATTCAGCGACGATGGCTGACGATCTCGCGGGGGTGGTGGCGCGGTTTGGCGCGGCGCTGCGTGCCGCGGGACTGCCGGTCGGCCCCGACCGGTGTGAGCGGTTCGCGCGGGCCATCACCCTGGTCCGGCCGCGGACGCCGCAGGCCCTGCGGGAGTGCGCGCTGGCCACCCTGGTGTCCAGCCGGGACCAGGCCGGGACGCTGGCGGGGGTATTCGACGCGACGTTCGGCGGCGTGAGCCCAGCGGGACCGCAGGGCAATGCGGACGCGCAGAATGGCCGAGGCGGTTTGGCTCAGGCTGAGCCCGGCACGGGCGCGGACACGCTGGCCCAGGTGGCCCGGGCGGCCAGGGAGCACGCAGCGGGGCTAGCGGACGCGACAGCGGTGACCTGGGAAACAGGCGAGGCGGGAGAGGAAGGCGGGGCAGGCCGGGAGAAACACATAAGCGAGGCGAGCGAGGCAGCTAAGGCTGGGAACGCGGGCAGGGCGGGGGCGGCCGGGGTGGGGGCGGTCGGGGCGGGAGCGGCGGG
>PMSU01000043.1 GCA_003168255.1 Actinomycetota bacterium | reverse complement strand
GACCGGGCCGATGATGGCGGCCGGCCGGGACGGCGGATCCGGCCGGCCGCCGCGGGACGTGCCACCGGCCCGGCGGTCGAGCGCCGTGGCTAGCAGGCAAGCAACCCGGCCCATGCCCGGATTGCGGTCAGGACTCCCCTGGCGCGCGGTACTCCGGCGACTTCGTGATGACCTGGTCCATTTCCTGCGCTGTCAGCAACGCGGTGACCCGGCCCCTGGCCTTGCCGGAGTTGTTGATGGCCAGCGAGAACGCGGCGGCGCTCACGTTGTCTGGCAGGTCACAGATGACGACGAGGTCCTCGGCGCCGAAGGCGAAGTAGAAGCATTCCAGCGTCCCGCCCAGGCTGCCGAACAGCTGCTTCGCCGCCGCTATGCGCGGCGAGCCTACCTCGGTGGCCAGGCCCTTCAGCCCTTCGCCGATGTAGGACCCTTGAAACAGATACTTGGGCATGAGGGACACCTTTCCGCGGAGGCAGCACGCTAGCTAGGACAAACGGGTCCTTTCGTACACGGTGCGGCCGACTCGTGCAAGGGGTGAATACCGGGCCAGCAGCCGAAAGGCTGGCACCGCGGCTCGCACCGACTTCATTTCGCTGGGTTGGGATCCGCCGGATCGGCGAGCGTGTCGGCCAGGTGCCGGACACTGCCGAGGTACTCGGCGGACACCCGCTTCGGGACTACCATGCACCAGGCGTCGGTGACCAGCTCTCGCATCTCCGCGGCATCGATGGCGGTCAGCCGGACCTCGATCCACTGGTAACGCAGCTCCGAGGGGATCGGCATGTAAAACTTCTCTGGCTCCGCAGCCACCCGTGCCGCCCGCTCCTCCCTGGGGAACCCGCAGCCCATGTCCAGCTCATCGCGGCTCAGTGCCACAAAGACGATCCGGCCGACCCGGAACTTGACCCGGTCGCGGACGAGCGCCTCATAAGCGCGGGGCAGCGACAGCGCCACGCGCCGGATCTGCTCGACGGTTACCAGCGGCCGGGCGGCCGCCGACGAGTCCTGGCTGGCACCGGTCATAGCCGGCCCGCAGCGCTGGAATGGGCCGCCACCGGCCGGGCCGGGGCGCCCGCGGTCAGCACCTCCTGGTGCAGCCGCTGCAACTCCGGCGACGGGTCGACGCCGAGTTCCCGGCACAGAACGCTGCGGACCCGGTGGTAGGCCTCGAACGCCTCGCCACGCCGTCCGGCCCGGTGCAGGGCCCCGATGAGCTGGCCATGGAACCACTCGTTGAGCGGGTACGTCACCACCAGGGACCGCAGCTCGCCGATGAGCTCGCGTTCGCGGCTCAGCTTGACGTCGGCCTGGATCCGGAGCTCCAGTGCGCGCAGCCGCTGCTCTTCGAGATGAATGGCGTACGGGCTCAGCAGCGAGCCGTGCGAGATGTTCGCGAGCGGTGGCCCCGACCACAGGTCCAGCGCCTCTTGCAACCGCTGCGAAGCGGCCTGCGGCCGTCCCTCCGCCAGCAGCTGCCGGCCCAGGCTGAGGAGCTCCTCGAAGATGTGGACATCCAGCTGCTGGGGTTCAATCTGTAGCCGGTAGCCGGTTGGCCGGCTGACCAGCAGCTCGCTGCCCTCGGGCGCGAGTCCCTCCTGCTTGATGAGCTTGCGCAGCTGGTAGATGTAGGTCTGCGCGGTGATGAGCGCGCTTTTCGGCGGCGAGTCCCCCCACAACTCCTCAATCACCGCATCCGCCTGGACCAGCCGGTTGGTCCGCAGCAGGAGCAGGGCGAGTACCTGGCGGACCTTCGGCGCGGTGGGGGTGAAGACCCGGTCGCCATTCGTGACCTCCACGCCGCCGAGAATCGCGTACCGGATCATCTCGTCTCCTTCCATCGGTGCTGACCGGCTGCCTCACCGGCCAGCCTGCGGCCGTGCGCCTGAGTACGAGTGTTGGCCCTAGACAGGCGGAAATCGCCATTCAGAACTGTCATCATCCTGCATGGCAGGAAGCTGACAGCCGGCCTGATGGGGAGATATCGCGGCGTTACGGCCCGGTGTCCAGGTCTAGCCACGGCGGGACGAACGACTCGGACGCGGCGGCGCAGCCGACCAGGCTCCAGCCGATCAGGGCCGGGCTCGTCGCGAGGGTACGCCGGCACAGCCGGACGGCGGTGCGCTCGGCGTCCGCGGCGCTGCTCTTGCGAACGAAGAGCACCAGCTTCGCCTCAGCGGTGCCGACCTGCGCGTATACGTGCTCCAGGCCGTCCTCAGGCGCGGCGGCGCCCACCAGGTGTGCTCGCAGGTCCGTGTCGCTGATCGGTATTGCAACCATCAGGTCGGCTTTGACGAGATACATTCCGTCACCCCCTGAATGGGCGCGGGCTGGGTAAGCGGCGGTGGCCTCGGTGGCGGCGCTTGACATGCGCATTGACTGCTCCCATGCTGCCGGTCCGACCTATACGGTCATTCGAGGCTCTGGCGTGTACCGTTGGCGGCTGATCGGAATGACGTTTCGGCCGTTGCACGCGGCGGTCCGCCGCGACGACGCTGCCGACCTGGCAGCCCTCGCGGCCAGCCGGTCAGGAGCCGCAGCCGGCAACAGAGATCGGATCATTACCCTGGGTGGTAAGGAAAATCCATCCGGCTTGCCACTGCAAGGCTGCATCGGTACACGTTGTTGCGAATCCACTGGCGTGATAGGAAAAGGACGACCAGTCGTCGACCTGCGAGCTGGGGGCGATGCTGGAATCACTGGGCCTGGGGACTGACGCGGTCGCCGTCTATCGAGCGATTCTCGCCAGTCCGCGGTTTGGCGTGGCCGAACTGGTCACCTCCCTCGACTGGCCGGTCGACCGCGTGCGCGCTGCCCTCGACGAACTGGGACGGCTGTCGCTGGTGCGGCCGTCATGGGAGAAGCCCGGGAGCCTGCGGCCGGTTAGCCCCGAGCTCGGCCTGGCCTCGCTGCTGGCCCGCCAGGAGCAGGACCTGCTGCAACGGCAGCAGGAAATCGCCGCATCCCGGATCGCGGTGACGCGGCTGATCAGCGAGCACGCCGACCTCTACCCGATGCGGCTCGTGCCGGAAATGGAGCAGCTCACCGGGATCGACGAGATCCGGTCCCGGATTGAGGAGATGGCCGCGGCGTGCCGGACCGAGATGCTAGCCTTCGCGCCCCGCGGGGCCCAGTCGGCCACCACGATGGAGGCCAGCAAGCCGTTGGACCAGGCCGTGCTCGACCGCGGGGTGCAGATGCGCACGGTCTACGTGCACGGCGTCTACAACGACCACGAATCGCTCCACTACGCGCGCTGGCTGGCCAACAGCGGCGCGCATGTCCGCACCGCTCCCGCGCTCTCGCTACGGCTCATCGTGTACGACCGGGAGCGAGCGCTCGTTCCGACCGATCCGGATGCCGAGACCGTAGGCGCGGTGCTCATGCAGGGCACCGGCGTGGTCGGCGCGCTGTGCGAACTGTTCGAACACGTGTGGGAGCAGTCCATCCCGCTCGGCGCGGAACGGCCGCGCCGGGGTGGCGGCGATCTCACCGGGCAGGAACAGGCGGTCGTGCGGCTGCTGGCCGACGGCCTGACCGACGAGGTGATCGCCCGGCGGCTCGGCGTTTCGGTTCGCACCGGGCGGCGGATTACCGCCGAGCTGATGGCGAGGCTGTCCGCGCGGAGCCGGTTCCAGGCCGGCGTCCGGGCCATGGAACTCGGCCTGCTCGGCCGACCGCCCACTGCCGAGCAGGAGGAAACCGGACCGCTCTGACGGCGCGGTCCTGCCGCGTGCACGTTCGCGGCGGGTCCGACGACTGGCCGTTCGGGGACGTGGCGCCGGAGTCCTTGTGCACGTTCGCGGCGGGTCCGACGACTGGCCGTTCGGAAAAATATGTCTTAGCCGACCGCCTGGGCCGCAGGCTCGGGATCAGGCTCGGGGGTCGGCATGGCGGCGGGATTGCGCACGCCGATCCGGCCGACGACGGTGGCCAGGACCGCAACCGCGGCTACCCACAGCCATACCCGCTGGCCCACGTGGTCGAAGAGCTCGACCCCGAGGATCGGGCCGACCGCGGAGCCGAGGCCGAACATGCTCTGCATGGCGCCGAAGTAACGTCCCCTGAGCTGGGCAGGAGCGATCAGGCCGGGATAGGCATACGTGGTCGGCGCGCCGATGATCTCGGAAAGGGTCCAGACCAGCGTGCCGAGGATGAGGAAGACCGGCACCATCCCGATCGCGTATATGCCATACCCAATCGCGAGCAGGCTCCAGCCAGCCAGCTGGGTCAGCCGCAACGGCCAGCTCTGCACGAACTTGGTCGCCACTACCTCGCAGGTCACGACGATGACGGCATTGAGGGTGACGATCGCGCCGTACCACCAGATGGTCAGGCCGGCGTGCACGATCGCCAGCGGGAGCACCACCGTGTACTGGCAGTAGACGATGCACACCAGCAAAAAGGCAGACAGGAAGACCAGGTACCGCCAGTCAGCAAAGACTGCCAGGTATCCGGGACGGGGCTGCCGCGCTGCTTGGGGGGACGACTCGGCACGCCTGACCCGCCGCGGCAATGCCAGCAGGGCGATCAAGCCGTAGGTCATGGCGGCCAGCGCCTCGGCCCAGAAGAGCAGGTCATAGGAGACCGACGCCAGCGCCACGCCTATCAGCGGGGCGGCGGTGGTGCCCAGGTTCAGGCACAACCGGTACATCGCGGTCACCATGACCAGCTGGCCGGGCGGAGCGAGCTCGGTGATGAGGGACTGCGCGGCCGGCCGGTAGAGCAGGCCGACGGTGCTCACCAGAAGCACGGCCAGCAGGATCAGGAGATAAACCCGGAGATAGATGATCGAGGCGATCAGCACCGCCGAGCCCATCATGCTGATCAATGTCGCGGTCCGAGCGCTCAGCCGGTCGCTGAGCCAGCCGCCGGCGAACGTGCCCACGACCCCGCCGGCACCGTACATCCCCAGGGCGAAGCCAGCCTGTCCCGCGGAGTAGCCCCGGCGGGTGAGGAACAGCACCAGGAAGATCTGCAGGAATCCGGCGAGCCTGCTGACGAATACGCCGGCCAGCAGCGCCCTTGCCTGGCCAGGGGTCTGCCGCCAGGTGGCTAGGACGCCCAGGGCACGGGGCGGGGTGTCTGCGGTTGCTGCTCGTTCACCTGACGCTTCACTACTCATCGGTGATCCACCTTTTATCCCGACTCTGGGGCACGACACACCCGGCCGCCGACAGGACGAGCAGCCTCGTCGCTACAGATGCCGCTGGCAATGGAGAGGACGGAACGGGGGTCAGCTGATACAGGTTCGCCCGAGCGCTGGGCGTCGGGGCGGCTGGAGTGGCCGGCGGGGGGCTGAAGCCGGAGCTGTATCAGGGGCAGCCGGGTCTGTCCTCTGGACTGTTAGGGGAATCGGAGACGCGGACGGGCGCGGCGCCCGTGGACGCCCGCTGGACCGCGGCGGTGACGTCCGTCCTCATCGATCATCGACCGGAAAGGAAGCCATCGCGATGAACCGAGCCATGCTCACCGCCCGGTACCTCGACGAGGTCAAGCGAAGCGGCGCCCCGGCCCGCGAACTGATTGGCAGACTGCCAGCGTCCGACATGCTTAACGCCTTCTACAGCGGCCGGTACCTGTCCCGGCCGCTGTTCCTCGGCCGCGACGAGTGCGACCAGTTGTACGCGGACCTGGCCAACCTGCGCTCCGCGCTGGTCAGCCTCCCCGACCGGCTCTACGGCGGGAATCTGGCCGCGTTCGCCCGCGCGGTCGGCATGACCGAAGTCCAGGTATCGGCCATCATGCGCAGCCGCGGTGCCGCGGTGACGAAGCAGACCCGGGCGGATTTGTACGTCGACGAGACCGGCTTCCGACTGCTGGAGTTCAACATGGGCAGCGCACTGGGCGGCATGGACAACGCCGACATGTGCCGTGAGCTGCTGGAGCACCCGGTCCTGGCCGAGTTCGCGCAGGCCCACCGGCTGGACTATGTCGACACGTTGCGCGAGCAAGCCAACGACATGTTCGTGGAGAGCGGATTCGAGCCCGGTTCGCGGCCGATGATGGTGACCACGGACTGGCCCAGCAGCTACCAGACGCTGGAGCCTTACATACGCCATTACACCGATCGTTTTCAGAAGCTGGGATTCGACGCGCAACCGGGCCACATCGGGCAGCTTGAGGTTCACGACAGCCGGGTCTGGCTGGGCGACCGGCCGGTCGACATCATCGACCGACTGTTCATGATCGAGGATCTGCTCGAGTACCCGGATGCCCCCGCCCTGATGGACCCGATCCTGGATGCCGCGGCCCGGGGCTGGGTCAAGATTTTCACGCCGATGGATTCGGGCCTGTTCGCCAGCAAGGGCGCGCTGGCCATGCTGTCCGACGAGGAGAACCGGCCGTTGTTTGCTGGCCAGGAGCTCGCCAGCCTGGACCGGATCTTGCCGTGGACCCGGATGGTGCGGTCTGGACCGGTGACCCTGGAGGACGGCCGCCGGGTCGACCTGCTCGGCTATGCCCTCAGTCACCAGCACGACCTGGCCTTGAAGCCGACCCTGCTGCATGGCGGGCACGGCGTCCTGCTGGGCTGGCGCGAGGACATCAGCGCGCAGCTGTGGGAGGAGCAGGTCCGCGCGGCGCTGGACGGCCCGTACGTGATCCAGCGCAGGATCCGGCCGGTACCCGAGCTGTTCCCCGCCGGCAACGGGGACCCCATCCCGTGGATCATCACCTGGGGGGCTTTCACTGTGGTCAACGGCTACGGCGGAATCTTTGCCAGGGCCACGACGGTCGAATCTAACGTCGAGGTGATCAACATCGACTCCGGCGCGTACGTCGGGTCCTGCCTGCACGTCCGGTAGACGGGAGTACCCGGGCTGCTAGCCGACGGCAACCTGACCGGGGCCAAGTCCCTGCTGTCGACGATGGCCGGCGCGGCCAATTCCGGGTACCAGATCCCCGAGCAAGTCTGGGGCGGGGGCACAGGCACTGGCGGATTTACGTTCGGACAGGGAGATAATTCCGCTGCCCTCAGGGACACGGCGCATATGACGCATTGTAGCTAACCGGAGGTTTGCCGATTAAGTACCCGGCACCGTCTTGTTCCAGGAACAGCGATATGTGCCAGCTCGTGCATGCCTCGCTGTGATTGATGCTATTCGCTGGGTTCTGATGACTGTTAAACGTCACCGCGGCGATGGTTGGCCCGTCCGCGGCGTCCGAAATTCCCACGAGTGTTTCATTGGAATCTACCGTGGACTGGAATCCGCTACTAAACTGCCCGGCCGACAATTCTTCCTGTCCTGGCGAGTTGAACAGTGCAAAGAAGCTCTGGTAGTCGTGTTTATTGATCGCGGCGAAATACTTATCGAGCAGCGGCAAGATACGCGATGTGTCCGGGTTCTTCGCTACGGCCGCCGCCACACCCACCGGGCCGGTGCTGGCCACCGGAGTCGGCGACGCTGCCGGGGCCGCTGAGGTAGTGCCGGGCAACGGTGACGGTGAGCCCGCCCCCAGCGATCGGAAGGCTGCGGGCAGACCGGGCTGCGGGGAACCGTGCCCGCCAGACAACAAGATGGCTACCGTGCCTGCAACCGCTAGCACGACGACGAGGACGGCTGCAACCACGAACCTGTGCGGACGCCGGGAAGGCGGTTTTCCCCCGGCTGATCTTCTCCCGGCTGATCTTTTCCCGGCTGACCTTCTCCCGGCTGACCTTCTCCCGGCTGATCTTTTCCCGGCTGACCAGCCCAGGATGTTGTCGATGGCAGACGGCGCCGATGCCTCATCGCCATCCGGATCGGAAGGGCCCTGCGGTCCGACGTCGGGGTAAAGGCTCCCGCAGCCCATGCAGAACCCGGCAGCCTCGTCTCTCGTCCGTCCGCACGTCGCGCAGACCCGCATGGCTTACTGCGCCTGCCCTTTCATGACCAGGCCCACCCGGACACCGCTGATATGGATGAGTCTGCGGCAGCGCGGTCGGCGACGCTAGCAGCCGGAGGGTTTGCGTTGACTTTCCTAGCCGCGGCGACGTGCCGCAGTTGCCTGCTGTGCGTGTCGCGCAGCCAGTCCTGGGTGAGCCGAGGGTCCTCGAACGGCACCCCGCCCGCCAGGGCATTGGTGTAGCCGCCGTCCGCGGCGAGGCGGCGGCGAAACTCCGCGGCGTCCCCGACGTGCCCGTGGCCGGGTATCACCTGGCGAACGCCGGTCAGCGCCGCCAGCCGCTCCAGCCCGGCCCGGTAGTCACCCAGCGGATCGCGCCCGGCCAGATCCAGCAGCGGTATCTCGATGTCCGAGCACATGTCGCCGGCGATCAGAGTGCCGCTGCCGGGAAGGAAGACGGCGCCATGGCCAGGTGCATGCCCGTCGTGAATCACCACGTGCGCGTCCGGCCCGTCCCAGGGAATGCGGTCGGCAGCTGGCTCCAGGGCGGTCAGACGGCCGAGCAGCTCGGGGTCATGACCGGGAGCCGTCGCCTGGGCAGCGGCGATCAACTGCGCACGCCCGGCCGCCGCGGTCGATGCGGCCAGTGGCGCGGCGAATCTCGGCACATCCCCGAGTTCCCGGCACCACAGCACATGGTCCCAGTGCGGATGGGTGGACCAGGCGGCCTGCGGCCGCAAGCCGCGGGCGGCGAGCTCCGCCGCGAGATCCGCCAGGTCCGCTACGGTCACCGCCGGATCGACCACGAGGCAGCTGCCATCCGGCCCGACGATGACGGTCGTCGTGGTCACGTAGATCTCGCTGGTCGCCACCAGGACGCCGGTCGCGATCTCCGTTAGCTCAGGCACATCGCTTTCCTACCCGGAGGGGGGTGAGCTAGTCAGGAGCGACGCCGGGCCAGACGTGCGGCCAGGCCCGCCCTCCCAGATGAATGTGGCGTGGCCTACCACCCGTGGGGGGCTCTGCCACATCCATCTCCCGCAGGCGGCGTGCGGGTTGCGCCCGGCTCGTGCCGGTCACGGCCTGCGGATGAGCGTATCCGCTATGTGAGATATGGCCGGTAGAGGGCGACTTAAGCAAGACCTTATTCGCGAGTTGCGGGCCACCTGCCTGGAGCGGATGATGTGGTACACGTCACAGGCGACCGCTCCTGCGGGTCTGCCATGCACCAGGAGCGTGCGACATGCGAATCGAGTCAGATGGCCACAGCCAGGGCAATCCCCGGCTGTATGAGCTAATTGAGCACGCGCCAAAGACTGGAAAGAGCCCGACCGTCTGGGCCTGGCCTGAGCTGATCGACTACCTCAAGATCGCCGGCCAGCCGGTACCAGGGCCGTGGCCGCCGCACCAGGAACCGCGGCCGGACCCCGAAGAGGATTCGCTCCCGGTGGCCGTGGCAGACTTCGATCCCGTCGCCGTGGCCAGCCCCGGGCCAGCGGCCGTGACCGAGTCGGTGACCGTGACCGAGACCGAGTCGGTGACCGAGACCGACTCCGAGCCGGTGGGGTTGACCGACCCCGAGACGGCCGAGACCGGTTACGAGTCGGCCGAGGCCGGTTACGAGACGGCCACGTGGCCCGGTTACGAGTCGGCCACGGAACGGCCGCCTATAACACGGCATGCGGAGTCCAGCCTGGGCGACGATCCCTACCACCACCGCCACTAAACGGACACTGGAGGATCGCATGTATCCGTCTCGGTTCCGCTACGAGGCACCCCGTTCGCTCGATGAAGCGATCACGTTGCTGCGCGAGGGCGGGGACGACGCGAAGGTGCTGGCCGGCGGCCAGAGCCTCGTCCCGCTGATGAAGCTGCGCTTCGCATCGCCGGAGCTGATCGTCGACATCAACAACCTGCCCGGCCTCGACTATCACCGCGAGGACCCGGACGGCACCCTGCATGTCGGCGCGCTCTGCCGGCACGTCGATCTGGAACGTTCGGAGCTGCTGAAGAGCAAGCAGCCCACCATGGCCGCGGCCGCGCCGCTCATCGCCGATCCGATCGTGCGTAACCGGGGCACGCTCGTCGGCTCGCTGTGCCATGCCGATCCGCAGGGTGACTGGGCTTCGGTGGCGCTGGCGCTCGGCGGCTCGATCGTGGCGCACGGACCGGGCGGCCGGCGCACCATCAAAGTCGCGGACTTCGTCACCGGCCCGTTCCAGAACGTGCTTGAACCGGACGAGATCGCGGTGGAGGCCATCATCCCGGCGGCAAGGGGGGCCCGGGCGGGCGGATACCTCAAGCTCGAGCGCCGGGTCGGTGACTTCGCGACCGTCGGGGTAGCGGTGGCTATAGAGACCTCAGGCGACACCGTGACCAGGGCCGGGATCGCGCTGACCGGGGTGGGCGGATCCACCATCGGCGCCACCGCTGCCGCCGAGGCGCTGGTAGGGGAACCGCTGACCGAGCAGAAGATAGAGCTGGCTGCCCAGCTCGCCGCCGATGTGTCCAGGCCCAGGACCGATCATCGCGGCAGTGCGGAATACAAGCGGCACATAGTGCACACGTTCGTGGTGCGCCTGCTGAGCCGTGCCGACGGATTCGCGGAAAGGGCGGCCTGACATGACGATCGTTTACGATGACGAACCGGATGCCGACGAGATTCCTGTCCGCCGGATCAGGTTTACGATCAACGGCGCGAAGAAGGTAGCCGAGGTGGAGCCGCGGCTGCTGCTCGCCCACCTGATCCGTCAGGGACTCAAGCTGACCGGCACGCACACCGGCTGCGATACCACGAACTGCGGCGCGTGCACCGTGCTGGTCGACGGCAAGCCGGTGAAGTCCTGCACCATGCTGGCGGTGCAGGTCGACGGGCATGAGATCACCACCGTCGAGGGCCTGGCCACGGCCAGCGAGCTGCACCCGCTGCAAGAGGGCTTCAAGGAAGAGCACGGGCTACAGTGCGGATTTTGCACTCCGGGCATGATGCTGGCCGCAAAGGCGCTGCTGGACCACAATCCCGACCCCACCGAGGAAGACGTCCGCTGGGCGCTGTCCGGCAACCTTTGCAGATGCACCGGCTACCAGAACATCGTCAAATCGGTGCTGTGGGCCGCCGAAAAGCTCCGGTCTTAGTCCGGTAGCAGCTCACCTAGAAGGGGAGACACGACGTGTCGCAGGCACTGGACGAGATCAAGATCGGCGGGCTCGGCGCGAGCCGCAAGCGGGTCGAGGACAACCGTTTCATCCGGGGCAAGGGCAACTATGTCGACGACATCGTGCTGCCCGGCATGCTGCACATGGAGATCCTGCGCAGCCCGCTGGCGCACGCGCGGATCGTCTCCATCGACGCGAGCAAGGCGTGGGAGATCCCCGGGGTGCACCTGGTGATGACCGGCGAGATGATGGCCACCCGCAACCTCGCCTGGATGCCGACGCTGTCCTATGACACCCAGGCGGTGCTCGCCACCGACAAGGTGCGCTTCCAGGGCCAGGAGGTGGCCTGCGTCATCGCCGATGACCCGTATATCGCCAAGGACGCGTGCGAGGCGATCGACGTCACCTACGAGGCGCTGCCGGTCATCGTGAGCCCGGCCCAGGCGCTGGCTCCGGGCGCGACGGTCATCCGGGACGACAAGGAAAACCAGAACGACAACGTCATCTTCCACTGGGAAGTCGGCGACGCCGAGGGCACCTCGCGCGCGTTCGCCGAGGCGGACATGGTGTCCAGGCTCCAGCTGCACTACCCGCGCTCGCACCCCTCGCCGATCGAGTGCTGCGGGTCGATCGCGGACTTCAACCGGGCCACCGAGAAGCTCACCGTGTACATGACGACGCAGGCGCCGCACATCATCCGCGCCGCGGTCGCGCTGGTGGCTGAGCTGCCCGAGCAGATGATCCGGATCATCTCGCCGGACATCGGCGGCGGATTTGGCAACAAGGTGCCGGTCTATCCCGGCTACGTGTGCTCGATCCTCGCTTCTATTCTGCTCGAGCGGCCGGTGAAGTGGATCGAGGACAAGACCGGCAACCTGATCTCCACCGGCTTCGCCCGCGACGTCTACCTGGACGGCGAGATGGCGCTGCGCCGGGACGGCAAGATCCTCGCCATCCGGATGCACACCGACTCCGACCACGGCGCCTTCTTCTCCGACGCACAGCCGAGCAAGTTCAAGATCGGGCTGATGCATTCGGCGTTCGCCTGCTACGACATCCCGTACGCGCACATGATTTCGCGGGGTACCTACACCAACAAGGCGCCTGGCGGCGTGGCCTACCGGTGCTCGTTCCGGGTCACCGAGGCGATGTTCTTCCAGGAGCGGATGGTGCAGGCCGCGGCGGTCGACCTGGGCATGGACCAGGCCGAATTCCGGCGGATGAACTTCGTCCGGGACGACGACTTCCCGCACCGCACGCCGTTCGGCTTCCTGACCGACTCCGGTCAGTACGGCGCGTGCCTCGACGTCGGGCTCAAGGCGGTCGGATACGACAACTTCCTACAGCAGCAGGAGGAAGCCAGGTCCAGGGGCAGGCTGCTCGGCATCGGCATCTCCACGATGACCGAGCCGCTGGGCGCGGGTAACAGCCGTGAGTACGACATCCTCGGCATCAAGATGTTCGACTCGGCCGAGATCCGGGTGCACATGACCGGCAAGGCGATGGTCAGGACCGGCGCGAGGGGCCAGGGCCAGGGCCACGAGACGACGTGGGCGCAGATTGTCAGCCACGAACTCGGGCTCCCCGCGGACGACATCACCGTCGAAGAGGGAGACACCGACACAGCGCCGTTCGGCATGGGGACTTATGCCTCCCGGAGCACTCCGGTAGCCGGCGCGGCAATCGCCATGGCGGCGCGCAAGATCCGGGCCAAGGCACGCCGGCTGGCCGCGCACCTGCTGGAGGTGTCGGAGGAAGACGTCGAGTGGGAGCTCGGCCGGTTCTACGTCCGGAGCGCTCCGGACCGCGGCGTCACCATCCAGGAATGCGCGATGGCCGCGTACAGCAACATGCCGGACGGCATGGAGCCGGGCCTACAGAACCAGTCCTTCTACGACCCGCCCAACCTGACCTGGCCGTTCGCCTGCTACATCGTCACGGTCGAGGTGGACCCGGAGACCGGGGTCTGGGACGTGACGAACATGGTCGCCGTCGATGACTGCGGGGTGCGGATCAACCCGATGATCGTCGAGGGACAGATCATGGGCGGGCTCACCGAGGCGTACGCGATGGCCAACATGCAGTTCATCACGTTCGACGCCGAGGGCAACTGCGTGGGCTCGAACTACATGGACTACCTGCTGCCGACCGCCTGGGAGACGCCGGGATTCGAGCTGCACAGCGAGATCATGACGGAGTGCCCGCACCACCCGATCGGCGCGAAGGGAATCGGCGAGTGCGCGGCGGTCGGCGGGCCCGCGGCGTTCGTCAACGCGGTGATGGACGCGATCTCATACACCGGGGTCCGCAACGTGGACATGCCGATGCTGCCGGACCGGGTGTGGGAGGCCATGAAGTACCGCCGGGATGTTTCCGGCGCGCCGCCGGTGCTGACCGATGAGTAACGGGGAGCGGTCGATGGACGGCTGGGCCGTGCTGGAGCAGGCCAGCGAGCTTGCCCGCAACGGGCAGTCGTTCGCGCTGGCCACCGTGGTCTGGCGCCAGGGACCGTCGTCCAGCCAGCAGGGATCCCGCGCGATCATCACCGCTTCCGGCGAGTTCTACGGCTGGATCGGCGGAGCCTGCGCTCAGCCCACGGTCATCCGCGAGGCACGCCAGGTGATCACCGACGGGGAGCCGCGGTTGCTGCTGCTGGGTAGCCCCGAGCAGTTTGGGGCGGCGGTGCCCGACGGCATGGCCGTGGTGCCCATTTCGTGTCAGAGCGAGGGCGCGCTGGAGGTGTACATCGAGCCGGTGCTGCCGACGCCGCACCTGGTGATCGTCGGACGCTCGCCGATGGCGCAGACGCTCGCCGATCTCGCCCGTGCGCTCGGCTGGCGGGCCGAGCTGATCGCCGACCAGGACTTCTCCGCGGCCGACGCCACCGAGCGCTCGATGGTGGTGGTCGCCACCCAGGGTCACGGCGACGAGGAGGCGGTCGAGCAGGCGGTGCAGGCTCACCCCGCTTATCTGGGGCTGGTGGGGTCGCGGAAGCGCGGCACCGCGGTCCTGGGTTATCTAGCCGAACGGGGCATTCCTCAAGAACAGCTTGACCGGGTCAAGGTGCCAGTAGGCCTGGACCTCGGCCGGACCACGCACCCGGAGATCGCTGTCGCGATCCTGGCCGAGTTGGTCCAGCTGCGTGCCTCGGGTGCGCTGGCCAGCGCCGGCGGCGGCGGTCCGGCTGCGGGTGCGGGTGCGGGTGCGGGTGCGGGAAGCGCGGCTGGCAGGGGAAGCGCGGTCAGGGCGATGGCGGTGCCCGCGGAGGCCGTGGACCCGGTCTGCGGGATGACCGTGACGGCCGGACCTGATGGCCGCCCGCTGGAGCACGACGGCGAGACCTACTACTTCTGCTGCACCGGATGCCGTAGCACGTTCGAGAAGGATCCCGCTGCTTACGCGAAGAAAGAGTCCCGATGCTGATCAAGAACGAGTTCGAGGTAGCGGCACCGGTCGAGAAGGTCTGGGATTTCTTCGGCAATATCCCGCAGGTGGCGACGTGCCTGCCGGGCACCGAGCTGACTGCCGACCTCGGCGACGACAAGTACGAGGGGAAAGTCGCCATCCGGATGGGGCCGGTCAAGCTCTCGTTCGGCGGCACCGCGCAGATCACCGAGCGCGATGAGGCCGGGCACCGCATCGTGGTGGACGCGACCGGCGCCGAGGCGAGGGGCCGGGGCCAGGCCAGCATGGCCGTCACCGCTACGCTTACCCGCGCCGGGCGCGGCACCAAGGTCCTGGTGGCGCAGGACCTACAGCTGTCGGGCGCCGCCGCGCAGTACGGCCGCGGCATGATCTCCGACGTCTCGTCCGTGCTGATGCGCGACTTTTCCATCAACCTGCAAGACAAGATCGCCCGGGCCGAACGCGGTGAGTCGCTGGAGGGGGCGGCCGCGGCCAGCCCCGCGAGCGGCCTCACGCTGGGCCTGCGGGCGGCGATGATGGCGCTGCGCCGGGTGTTCCGCCGGTTCTTCGTCCCCTACCAGAGCAACGCAAGCTGAGGAGAACGAGCCATGGTGTGGTGGTGGATCGGCAACGCCGTCCTGGTGGTCGTGATCCCCGTAGTGGTCTGGCTGCTCAACCGCGTGCTGGCCGCGATCGAGCGGATCCGCGGCGCCACCGACGACATCCTGGTCGGCGGCGTGGCCCTCACCGGGAAGCTCGACGGCGTGCCCGAGGCGCTGGCTGTCACTGACAAGACCATCGAGGAAGTGAAGGTCGGCGCGGTCCGGTACGCGGGCTCCGTCGCGCGCCTGCTCGGCTAGACACGCATTCTGGGCTAGGCGCACATTCTCGGCTAGGCACGCATTCTGGGCTAGGCACATTCTCGGCTAAGCACATTCTCGGCTAAGCACATTCTCGGCTAAGCAGAAAGGAGCATGGGCATGCCGGCAGCCGCCATAGTAACCCTGATCATCTCCACGGTGATCATCTTGGTAGCGGCGGTGGCCCTCTTCCGGGTCATCTACCACCTCAACTTCGTCCGCGGGACGCTCGGCACGGTCATCGTCGGTGCCCTCGTGATCGCGCATCAGACAAGAACGGTGCCGGAGGCGCTCACCTCGGTGAATGCGAACCTGAAGCCGGTCCGGGATTTCTGCGAGACCGTGTGAGCTTGAAGGAGCCACAGATGCATGAGTTCCAGTGCGGGAGCCCGGTGTGCGACACCAGATTCTCCGCAGCCAGCAAAGAAGAACTGATGGACGAGGTAATCCGGCACGTCCAGGAGGATCACCACATCCCTCAGCCGACCAAGCCGATCGTCGACTTCCTCGAGGCGAACACGATCCGCGAGGTCCCGTCCAGTCCGACGGCAGGATGAGGCAATGACCGGACACGCACTCGTGCTGGCCGCTGGCGCTGTTCCTGGCTCCGTCGCCAGCTCTGTCAGCACCACCGGCTGGTGGCTGGGTTACGCGGTCGGCTTCCTGGTCGTCGCGGTCGTGATCATGCTGGTGACGCCGATCATCCTGCTGGCCCGCTCGATCGGCAAGGAGGCCTCGATGATCGACGGGGCCCTGACCCAGGCGGTGCACAACACCGCACCACTGGCCGCGCTGAGCGTGACGATCGAGCACGCCACGATCATCATCGCCGGCCTGAATCGCGGTCGCACCAGGCTGGGAGGCTGACCATGCATCCCCTTGCGATGAACCCCACCGAGCACACCGTATGGCTGACCGCGATCATCATCGGCTTCGTGGTCGTACTGGCGGTCGCGGCGCTGCTCAGCGTGCTCATCTATTACGTGAAGATCATTGATCGCCGCGTCGTCGCCGTGCGGGAGACGCTGAAGGCCGCGGAAACGAACACCTCGAGTACCGTGCTCATCCCGCAGGTTGCCGACGGCGTGGAGGCAGTGCTGGCCGAAGGGCTCCAGCACCACCTGTTCCTCGGCCGGGTGCTCGGAAAGGTGAAGTCATGACCCTGCTGGTCATCTTGTCGGTGGTAGACATCCTGCTGCTGATCGCCGGCCTCGCGTTCTACTTGTTCTGGGTCGGCTCGCTGCTCACCCGGGTCGCCGGGAACCTCGAGGAGTGCGCGGAGCTGGTGTGGAAGATCGTGAGTCACGCCGAGCTGATCGGGCCGGGCGTGGAGCACATCAACCAGACCGGCGGCGTGGTGGCCGGCGCGCTGCCGCTGCTGTACGGGATGGCCGAGGGCATCGTCGCCGGGGTCACCCCGCGCGAGCCAGAGCCCGCGGTGCCGCTGCCGGCCATGCCGGCCTCTGGCACCCGCCGGTCACGACTGCACGAAGCTGTCGGCTTCGGCCGATACGGCAATACGGCCTGGCAATCAGACCCGGATCAGAACTAACCCCTGCTTAGGCATGAACGAAATCGCCAGCAATCTCAGTCCCCCAAGATCTTAGTGCGCTTAAAAACTTATTGCGCTGAACGTATTGGAAGGGATTTCCCATGAAAGCCACTCATGCCATGTTGTCGTGGCTGGTCGTCGCCCTGGTCGGCGTGTTCGTGGTGGCGGTTGTCGCCGGGTTGTCCCTCTTTCCCCGGCTGAGCGCCGCGCAGCGCGTGCTCTCCCATGGGAAACCGGTGTTCACCCAGACGCGGGTGGCGGGAGACCGGGCGGGGATCACCATGATCTCGCACGCGGTCAACACACTCGACCCCATTGTCACGCCGCAGGGCGCCGCCATTTCCGAGATTCCTCAGCTGGTGGCGTTCATGTCGCGGCAGACAGGCCTGTCCAAGTCGGCCGTGCTGGCCTTGCTGAGCAAGAACTTCCCGCACACGACGGCGCTGCTCGAAGCCGTCCCGCTGTCGGCCGCGAACCGGGAAATCCCCGGCTTGATTAACTTCGTCGCCAGTCTCCTGCACCTGACGCCAGCCGAGGTCGTCACGGCAGTCAAGATTGGCTACCCGGGCCTGTATCAGACGATCACCAATCTTCCCTACGTCGTGAACGGCTGGAACAACGTGCCGGGGACCGCGCACCTTACGACGTTCAACGGCAAGCAGCCGGTGCACACGGTGCCGCAGGTCAGAAACTATTTCAGCGGCGAGGTCATCCCGGTCCTCGAAGACCAGCGCGTCCACTTCACGGCCCTGGCCGGCTCGGACGGGGTCGGGTACCTGGCGCCGCTGCTGCTCGTCGTGGGCATCATCGTGTTTATCTTCGGGGTCGTCATGGCGCTCTTCGCGCGGAAGGGGCTCCCCAAGGAACTGGCGGCTGCCGGATGGTCCGTGGTGGTCGCCGTCGGCGCGGCGATTGTCGTCGTGGTGCTCGTGCTGTCGTTCTTCCCGCGGATGGATGGCGGGCAGAATCTCCTCGATCAGGCCAAGCCAGCGTTCAACCCCACCCGGGTGGCGGGCGATCAGGCCTCGATCACCATGGTGTCGCACGTGGTCGATTTCGCGGCTCCGGTGGCGACGGCGCAGGGCAGCGGCGTCTCTGAGGTTCCTGAGCTGGTGGCGTTCGTGTCGAAGCAGACGGGCCTGTCGCAGAAGTCAGTGCTGTCGGCGCTGACGACGTTTTACCCGCACGCGACAGCGCTGCTCGAGGCGGTTCCGCTCTCGGCCGTGACCAGTGAACTGCCCGGCTTGGTTGACTTCGTCGCGAAGACGCTGACCATCACGCCCGCCGAGGTGCTGACCACGATCAAGGGAAGCTGGCCAGGCCTGTACCAGTCGATCACCAATCTCCCTTACGTGACGAACGGCTGGAACAACGTGCCAGGGACCGCCCACCTCACGATGTTCAACGGCGCCCCGGTGCATACGATGCCGCAGGTCCGGACATATCTGGCCACCGATGTCGTGCCGTTCCTGGCAGTCGAGAACAGTGATTTCCAGACCACCACCTCGAACTGGCCGCGGCTGCCTGTCTTCCCGCCGCTGCTGCTGGTCGTCGGCATCATCGTGATCCTTTACGGCGCGCTGATGCTCCTCCTCGCCCTCCGCAAATCCCCCCGGCGGACTGCGCCATCCGCCCCGGCGCGGGTTCACGCGCGGACATGACCGGCTAGGCGTCTGCCAGGCGGGCAGCCCTCGCGTGCAGGTAGCGCTGCTGCGGGAAGCTGGTTGTCCGCCGGGCCGCCGCCTGGTAGGAATCGCGCGCCGCCACCAGGTCACCGGCCATCTCCAGCAGGTGCGCGCGGACCGCGTGCAGCCGGTGGTCTCCGGCGATCCGGTCGTCGGCCTCGAGCTCTGCGAGCAGGGCAAGCGCGGGGCGCGCGCCGTGGACCATGGCTACTGCGACCGCGTGGTTCAGCCTCACCACGGGGGTGTCGGAGATCCGCAGCAGCAGCTCATACAGCGCCATGATCTGCGGCCAGTCGGTCGCCTCGGCGGCCGGCGCTTCGTCGTGGATCGCGGCGATCGCCGCCTGGAGCTGGTACGGGCCTGTTGGCCCGCGGGGAAGCGCGTCGGTGATGAGCGCCACGCCCTCAGCGATATAGCCGGCGTTCCAGCGGCTCCGATCCTGCTCGGCCATCGGGATCAGTCCGCCATCGGGCCCGGTGCGCGCCGCCTGGCGCGCGTCGGTGAGCAGCATGAGCGCGAGCAGCCCCGTCACCTCACTGTCATCGGGCAGCAGCCTGCGCGTCATGCGGGCCAGCCGGATCGCTTCGGCCGACAGCTCGTGGCGCTGTAGGGCCGGCCCGGACGTGCTGGCGTAACCCTCGTTGAAGATCAGGTAGAGCACGCGGCTAACCGCGCCGAGCCGCTTGCTGCGCTCCGGGCCCGGCGGCATGCCGAAGGGAATGCCGCTGTCGGAGATGCGCTGCTTGGCCCGGCTGATCCGCCGGGTCATGGTCGCCTCCGGCACCAGGAACGCCCGGGCGATCTCCGCCGTGGTCAGGCCGCCGACCGCCCGCAAGGTGAGCGCTATCTGCGAGGCCGGCGACAGCGAGGGGTGACAGCACAGGAACAGCAGGATGAGCGTGTCATCAGACTCCGCTGCCGGACTGTCGGCGGCGGGCGCCAGCCATTGGCCGGGCAGTGTCCACCGGGCGACGGTGTCTTCCCGGCGCTGGCGGGCCTGCTGGCTGCGCAGCAGGTCGGTCAGCCTGCGCGAGGCGACCGTGATCAGCCAGCCGCGCGGATTGTCCGGGGTGCCATCTCGCGGCCACTGCACGGCGGCCGCGAGCAGCGCCTCTTGCACCGCGTCCTCGGCGGTGTCGAAATGCCCGTAACGCCGTACCACCGCACCGAGGACCCGCGGCGCCAGCCGACGCAGCAGGTCCTCGGCCTCGGTGTCAGGCACGGCAATCAGACCTCTAGCAGGTCGGTCCGGGAATCGGCGATCGGCCGTACGTCCACCACGCTGTCCGGGCCGGCATCGGCCGGACCGGGGCAGGCCGACAGCCGGGCAGCGATCTCGGTCGCCCGATCGAAGCTTTCGCAATCCACGATCCAGAAGCCGGCCAGGACCTCCTGGGTCTCGGCATACGGCCCGTCTGTCACCACCGGGACACCGCTTTGCAGCTGGATTCTCCTGGTGTGAACCGGAGCTGTCAGGCCTCGCGTGTCGACGAGCTCGCCGGACTCGGCCAGTTCCTTGTTGAACGACTCCATGAACGCGCCCATCGCCGCGAAGTCTGCCGCGGACCAGGCCGTCTTGCCGTCGGCCGCCCCGGCAGCCGCCCCGGCCATGGCGTCGTAGTCCTGCTGCGAGCCGTACATCAAGATCATGTACTTCATGATTCCTCCTGTCCGCCGGCACCTCGCCGGTGCCTGCCACCAGAGACGTCGGGGCCACCTGCCCAGCTCGGACCTGTGCCCGCCACCGAGACGCGGATAATCGCCATCCGCCACACCTGCGCTGGATGTACAGAGCCTACGAGCACGTTACGAACGGCAGCGCTACTGCACACACAGCAAATTTGCGTCTGCTGAAAAAATGCATAGAATGAATCACATGAGCACCACAAGTATGGAGCTGGCGGCGGAATCCCTGCGGGCGCGCAAGAAGCGGGCTACCCGAGACGCCCTGCGCCGGTCCGCCGTTGGCCTGGTAGCCAGCCGCGGGCTGGCGGCGGTCAGCGTAGAGGACATCGCCGCGGGCGCCGACGTGTCGGCCCGGACGTTCTTCAATTACTTCCCCACCAAAGAGGACGCTGTCAGCGGCTGGGACCCTGCCTCGGTGGCCGAGATGATCGACCGGCTGCGGCAACGCCCGGCCAGCGAGGCCGCGCCAGCGGCGCTGCGGGCCATGCTGCTCGAGGTGATGTCGCGCTACGACTCCGATCACCGGGACCTGCTGGAACGCATGCGGGTGACCCGCTCGGACCCGCACCTGGTGGCCCACCATGTGTCGCGGTGGGCAGAGGCCGAGCGTCAGCTGGTGGCCGCCCTGGCTGAGCGGCGGGGCACCGACGCCGCTCATGACCATTACGCCTCGCTGGTAGTCGCCGCCACCCTGGCGGCCGGCCGGGTGGCGCTGATGTCGTGGTGCGACACCGAGGGAAAGGTGCCCCTCGCGCAGGAGCTGGCCGCCCATCTCGACGTGCTGGGCGCGGGCCTGGCCGAGCCCGAAAGGACTATGCCTTGAGCCAGGTCACCACCACGGCAGCGACCGAGCCCGCGGGCCCGGCCACCGGCGACATCGGCCACCGGCGGGTACTGATCATCATCGGGGCGCTGCTGCTCGGGATGCTGCTGGCCGCCCTGGACCAGACCATCGTCGCCACCGCCCTGCCGACCATCGCCGGCGACCTGGGCGGCGCCTCGCACCTCGCCTGGATCGTCACCGCCTACCTGCTCGCCTTGACCGTGTCCACCCCGCTGTGGGGAAAGCTCGGCGACCTCTACGGGCGCAAGACCTTCTTCCAGGCGGCGATCGTCATCTTCCTGGTCGGTTCCACCCTGTCGGGGCTCAGCCAGTCGATGCTCATGCTGATTGGCTGCCGCGCCCTACAGGGGCTGGGCGCGGCCGGGCTGATGGTGGGCGCCCAGGCCATCATCGGAGATGTCGTCTCACCCCGGGACCGGGGCAAGTACCAGGGCCTGTTCGGGGCCGTGTTCGGGCTGGCCACGGTCATCGGCCCGCTGCTAGGCGGCGTCCTGGTGGATGACGTGTCCTGGCGCTGGATCTTCTACATCAACCTCCCGCTGGGAGCGGTCGCGCTGGCAGTCACCGCAGCCGTGCTGCCGGGCGGTCTCAGGCGGGTCCACCAGGTGATCGACTACGCCGGCACCGCCCTGCTGGCCCTCGGCGTCACCGCTCTGGTACTGCTGACCAGCCTGGGCGGCACCACGTATGCGTGGGGTTCGGCTCCGATCATCATCCTCGGCGTGGCCGGCGTGGTTCTGCTCGTCGCCTTTGGCCTGGTTGAGCGCCGTGCCACCGCTCCGGTGCTGCCGCTGCGGCTGTTCGCGAACAAGGTATTCTCCGCCACCAGCGCCATCGGCTTCGTGGTGGGTTTCGCCCTGTTCGGCGTTATCACCTACCTGCCGACGTTCCTTCAGGTGGCCAAAGGCGCCAACGCCACCACCTCGGGGCTGCAACTGCTGCCGCTCATGGTCGGCCTGATCGTCACCTCTACCGTCTCGGGGCTGCTCATCTCGCGCTGGGGCCGCTACAAGGTGTTCCCGGTCGCCGGTACGGCGGTGATGACCGTGGGGATTTACCTGCTCTCCACCGTGGGCGCGGCCACCCCCGACCCCGTCATGTACCTCTACATGGTGATCACGGGTGTCGGCCTGGGCGGGGTCATGCAGGTCCTGGTGATCGCGGTGCAAAACGCGGTGAGCCACGATGACCTGGGGGTGGCCACAGCGGGTGCCACGTTCTTCCGCTCCATCGGCGGGTCGATCGGTACCGCTGTCTTCGGCGCCGTCTTCGCCAACCTGCTCGGCGGCCGGCTGGCCAGCCACTTGCACGGCCTGACCATCCCCAAAGGCCTCGGAGCCAGCATCAGCCCCCGGCAGCTCGCCAGCCTCTCCCCCGCCGTCCACAAGGGCGTGGTGGCCGCCTACTCGTCCACCATCGAGACGGTATTCCTCGTGGGTGTTCCGGTCGCCGCGATTGCCTTCGGCCTCACCTGGCTGCTCCCCGAGATCCGCATGCGGCGCCGCATCGGCGACACGCCGGACGCTGGCGATCAGGCAGCCGCGGGAGAGCTATCCGCGCCGGATCTGGAAAGCAACCTCGGAGCGACCTCAGCGTAGCTGGGCGTCCTACCAGGGAGAGGCCGAGCGCAGCCTTCGCCGCTTTCAGGTCACCGTGAAGGGACGGTGCACGCTCACGTCGCTGGTCTGTCCGAGCGCGATGAACGATCCGGCGCCGCTGGCTGCCCCCGGGGGCACTGTCTCGGAGACCGTGAACGCCCCGCTGCTGTTGGCCGTTGCTGGCGTCAGGTCGGTCAGCCTGCCCGAGGCATCCTGGAAGCTCAGCGTGACCGCCTCGCCGGGCGAGAACCCGCTGCCCTTCACCGTCACGGCTGTGCCAGGCGCGCCTTTGGCCGGGGAGACTTGCAGCTTCGTGGCGGTGGTCACCAGCTCGGCGGACTCCGGCGTGTACTGGAGGATGAAGAACAGGCCCTGGCCGGCGCTGGTGCCGGTAACCGAGCTGAACCGGCCAGTGCCCGACGAGTAGGTGACCGGCTGCTGGGTGTCACCCTTGCCCGGCGCGTACCCCTTGGTGATGGCGAGGGCTCCGCCGAGCTTCGCCGTCCCGCTGATCGCGAGCTGGCCGTAGGTCGACCCGGCGCCGGTGCCGGCAACGTCGACCGACAGGCGCCCGGTCGTGGCTTGGGTGTAGGACCCGCTCACGTCCAGGGTGTCGCTGGACCCGAGCGAGATGACGCCGGAGTTGCTGAACCCTCCCGGCACGGTCAGATTCGAGCCATTGCCGAGGGTGAGGAACCCCCCGGAAGCGATGGTCGTGAGGCCATTGAACGCTCCGTCGAAGACCGCAGAGCCGTCCTGCTCCACCTTGGCAGCCAGGGTTGTGATCGGCCCGGGCAGTTGCAGCTGACCGCCCCCGTTGACGACGTATGTGCCGCCTGTCAGCGTGCCGGAGGTGAGGTTGGTCAGCTCGTCAATGGTGAGGGTGCCGTTCGACGCTTCGATCTTGCCGGTGTTGTCAAGTGATCCCGAGACCGTTCCATACCAGGTGCTCGCAAGGGTGCCGGAGTTGCGGAACGTCCCGCCCGACACGGTCAGAGTTCCGGCGCCCGCACAACCGCCTGGCTGCTCGTAGAAGGTCACCGTCCCGTGGTTGGTCATATTCGATGAGACCGTTAGATCCGCGCTCGCTGCGGCGCAAGCACCCGAGGACAGCAGGACCTCCTGTTTCAATCCGATGCTGGAGCCTGCGAGGTTCACCGCGCCCTCGACCACTACCTCACTCGATCCGGTGCCGCTGTAGGTGAGGTCGTCGCCTCCCTGCACGACGACAGGGTTGCCCGAGGTCTTCCCGGCACCCTGCTCGTAGGTGTTGTCCGGTCCCGCTATCTGCATCTGGCCGCTAGCGCCGTTGCCGGCGATGGACCCCTTGGTGCCGTCCTTGACCATGAGGCCCTGGCCCGTCGAAGCCGCTGGAACCGTGACGCTCGAACCGTCAGCGATGGAGAGCGACCCCGTGTTGTCGAAGGTGCCCGGTCCGCTCATGGTGAGTACCCCAGACACGTTGATCGTCCCGGTATTGGTGAGCGAGCCGGTGAGCGACTCGTCCGTGGCCGAGGTGGCGTTGATCGTGCCCGAGCTGGTGAGGCTGCTCCCAGCGGCCACCGTCAGAGACGACGAGCCGCCGCAGCCGCCGCCAAGGTAGGCGAAGGTGAGGGTCCCGGCATTCGTAACGCTGCCGGTCGTCGTGACAGCGGCGGCGGCAGAGGCACAGGTGCCCGCCTCGAGCAGCAGGGACTGGCCGGCCTCAATGGCACCCGCGAGCGTAACGGCCCCCTGGACCGTGATGTCGCTGGCCCCTGAACCGGTGTAGTCGAGGGTGCCGCCCGACAGCACCGGGTCCGGCCCGGACGTCGTTCCGGCCTCCGTGAAGGTCCCGCCGGACTCCAGGAACGACCCTGGGTACCCCCCAGAGGCCGTCCCGACGGTGATCGACCCCCCTGCGCCGTTCAGAAAGGACTCTCCGTCCTGGATGCTCGCGGAGTAATCCAGGGAACTGCCCACGGCGACGTCGAAGGCGCCCTTGTTCTTGAACGTCCCGCCCTCAAAATAGGTGACGTCGCTGACCTCCACCGTACCGTTGCTGGTCACGTTGCCTGTTATATAGCGGTTGCCCCCGTTCGCGTTGCCGGGGAGCCCAGCCCAGCTCGCGTCTATCGTGCCGTCGTTGATGAGTGTCCCGCCAGCGACGTCGAGGGTCGAGTCTCCTCCCTCGTCGCAGGTGTTCGACGAGTACAGGGCTATCGTGCCGCCGGCGTCGATCGTCCCGCCGTGCTCGAGCGTGAGCGTTATCGGCGGCGGGCCACACCCGCTGTTGTTGTAGAGGGCCAGAGTGCCGCCCGGATCCACAGTCACGCACGGGAGCGTCTCGCTGGCCGCCACGTCCTGCAAGCCGCTCACGACTGTGCACGCGTCGTCGCCAGCCGACGCCCTCGCGGTGTCATGGGTGCTCGCTTCGCGCTCGGCTACCGGCCGCGGCGGTGTTGTGGTGTGCACGACCGCGCCCGGTCCTGACGCGACGTTTACTGACGGGGTTGCCGCTGCCGCTCCGGTGGGAGAAATCCCGCAGGTCAGCGCCCATGCAAACGCCGCTGTCAGGATCTGCAAGCAGGCGCGTCGCCCGATGCTTTGCCCTCGATATCCCATTGTTGGCGCCCTTCGCCCTCCGGTACCTCGATGGAGGTGCCCGTGCCTCACATCGGCACCGTAAGGACGCGCCGTTTCATCACCGTTTCACGACAGGAGGCCTTCGGCGTCAAACGACGGGGTGACGTCGATCTCCATCAGGGTGGCCGTCGCCTGCGCAAGCAACGCCCTCGCCGATCCGATCCGGCCCTGCGATGCGAGCAACCGCGCAGCCCGGGTGTAGCGGACCTCGTCGTAGGGCTCTACGGCGATCGCCTCGTGCAAGAGCCGCACGGCTTCGTCGAGTTGCTCCTCCCGTTCGGCTTCGGCCGCGACGATGTCCAGCAGCTCCAGGTGGAGGACCCGCAGCCGCTCCCGTTGCCCGGCCGCCCACTCCGCGTAGGGATCGTCGGGGAGCAGCAGCCCTTGATAGCGCGTCAGCGCCACCCGGGCCATGGTCGCCGCGCGGCCCCGGTCGCCGTGCACCAGCCTGAGCGACTCCCTCGCCTCGGTCTCGAAGGCCAGCGCGTCCACCTCGGCCCCAGGCCCGATCGCTACGACGTCGCCATCCCGGACCAGCACGTCACCGGCGCTGGAGCGGATTCTGCTGAGAACCGTCCGGAGCCGGGCCTTCCCCGCATCCGGGTCGCCTTCGGGCCAGAGGATCTCGATCAGCTCTTCGGCCCGCAGGCGCCCTCTATGGGTCGCGACGGCCTTCACTGCCGTGGCCGGGCGTCCGGGCGGTAGGGAGACCGAATGGCCTGACCGTACGATGTCGAAGCGACCGAGGATATGAATTATCGCCCTGCTTGCCGCGTCGTGCATCTCCGCCGCCGTCTGCGAGCCGCCGGCAGCGGCCAGCGGGAGGAGTGCCTCCGCCGCGGCCCGCTCGACGAGGAGCGGAAGCCCGGGCATGCCGAGCCGGGAGCAGCGTTCGAACGCCGCCACCGCGGAGGCTTGCGCTGCGGCCGTCTCGCCTCGCCGGAGGTCGGCATAAGCCCCGAGGAGCTCAAGGCGCCACACCAGTCGCACCGGCATTGCCCGGTCCGCCAAGGCGGCGTCGACGCGGGAACGCCCCGCTCCAGGGTCGCCCGAGCGTGCCATGACGAGCGCTTCGACGGCGCGGAGGTCCTTGTCCGTCTCGTTCCCCGCGCGACGCCGGGCCTCGCCGAGGTACTCCCGGGCCCGGCCGCCATCACCGAGGCGGTCGAAGGCGTCGGCGGCCTCGGCGAGGTACTCGATCCCGGTGTAACCCTCGTACCACGCGCCCTTGCGGCGTTCAACCTCGGCCACGGCGGCGACGCACGCGGCACGGTTGCCGAGCTGAACCGCCGCGAGCATTTCCTCCCACGCCGCGTACGCCAGGATCCGATCGTCGTGGTAGAGGCGGCCGAGGTCCCGCGCCTCGCTGGCGGACGCCCGCGCCTCGTCGTAGCGGCCGAGTTCACGCAGCGGCTCGGCCCGGAAGATGAGGGGCAGGGCGCGCAACTGCGGCCGCCCAGCGACGAGCTCGAGAGCTTCATCTATGGCGGCAACCGCATCGGCGTGGCGGCAGCCCGCATAGTAGACGTCCTGGGCGAGGCGCATGAGCAGCCCGGCTGCCCACGCCTTATGACCTGCTTCGATAGAGACGAACGCCGCCTGACGCAGCAGAGTCCCGGCCGCGGCGGGTGACCCCGGGTCGGGGCACCAGAGCGACTCGAGACGAGCGAGGCAGTCAAGGGCCCGCGCCCGCGCAGAAAACTCGTCCTGGCCGGCTTGGTCCAGGACATCGCCCGCGAGCGCCCGGGCCTCATCGATGACCCCGTCCCGCACCAGGTCGAGCGCCTGTTCGGCCATGACCTCCCGGAGCAGGCGGCCGTCGCCGACCGCGGTGGAAAGGTGACGGCACCGGGACAGGGCGTCGCGCCGTTCCGTCGCCCGGTAGCCAAGCTCCGAAAGGCGAGCCATCTGCAACAAGACTCGGGGGTGCGACCGTACGACGTCGGTGGAGAAGCTGTCCAGCAAGGCGCGAACCTCGGCGGGGCCGAGCCGTTCGAGCCGGTCGGCCTGGAGCATGGCCAGGATCTCTGCGGACTTCGACGGATGGCCGCCGACCAGCAGGGTGGTCATCGCGGTCAGGTCCTCACCGCCCTCCAGGTACACAACGGCGGCGCGCGCCGCCGTCTCAGGATCGAGGGGTGCCGCTCGCCTCAGGTGCTCGGCAACCGGGTCGGGGAAGCGGCGCCAGCCGGGCGGCCCCTCGGGGGCAGGCAGGCCAGCTTCCTCAACCGCAGCGAGCAGACCAGGGATCCCGGTGACTGTCTCCGCCAGCCTGTCGGACAGCAGCGGCAAGTGGGACAGCTGGGCCAAGGCCCGGCGTTCGCGGGGGCCGAGGGAAGCCACGAGGTCGTCGACCAGCCAGCCCAGAAGAGACGCTCTCCCAGCAAGGCTGTACACCTCCGCCAGGGGTCGGCGGCGGCCGCGACCAGCGCAGCGGACAGGACGACAGCGGCGGGCCAGCCGCCCGTCGCGTGGTGGAGTATGGCGACGGCATGGTCAGGCAGAGTCGCGCCGAAGCAGGACCGCAGGAGCTCCTGCACCTCGCCGCAGGTGAAGGCGAGATCGGCTACGCCGATCCGGACGCGACCGGGAGTCCGCCAGGCAACTCCGGCCGCTGCGGACATCGCCCTGGTCACGACCATGAGGTGGTGCTGGCCGGGAAGATCGGAGCCCAGGCGGTCCACGATCGCCGCCGCGCTCGTGCCGAGCACGTGGTGAGCATCGTCGATGACCAGCAGTACCTGCGAGGTCGTGGCCGCCAGCGCGTCCAGGAGGAAGTCGAGCGCCTCGTCCAGCGTCTCCCGGCCTTCGACCGCCGAGGCCAGGTCCGACAGGCGCGACGCACGCAGGGAGCGCAGGAGCGTAGCGCACAATAATGCGGGGTCTGCGTCGCGGGGAGCGAGGCGCAGCGTCACCGTCCCGATGCCGAGCGACTCGCGGTGCTGATCCGCCAGGACGGTCTTGCCGAAGCCGGCGCCCGCCTCCACCAGCACCTTGCGGCCCACGGCCACAGCGTCAAGCAGCCGGGACCGGGGCATCGGGGCGGTCAGGCCCGCGCTGATGCGAGCCGCGGACATCTCTGCCCCCCTCTCCCATCAGGGGCCAGGCTGGCGCCGCGTCCCTGCGATCACCACGGCGCGGCCCAGAACCGGTAGATCTGTCGCTCACGCCGACGACCAATCAGGCAGCTGACCACCACACCGAGTCGGCGATCTGCGCAGAAATCATCCTATTGCGGGCAGGGCTTTCCGCGACTTTAAGTCATCTCAGGCATGATGGCCAGGCCCTGAGATGATGCACACTGAGTGACGGGCGCCAGGCCCGCCCCGGGTGCCCGGGACGGGCCTGGCAACAGCTGCGTTGTTCTTGCTGAACGACCTCTGTTCGCCGTCAGTAGATCGTCACCGTCGAAGGCGGTGAGGCGATTCCGTTGGCGACCACGACCAGCGTGCTCTTGCCGGACGGCGTGCCCGGCGGGAGGGTGAACCTGGTCGAGGAACTGGTGCCGGGAGCGACCGATACCGAGGTCCAGCCGCTGGTCCGGGCGTAGGTCACCGCGCCGGTGGCGGAGTTGGTGATCCGTACCAGCGGGTAGTTGGTGTTGTCCTGGGCGTCATCACCGTAGGCGGCTCCCTGGTCCAGCCCGGCGAGCTGCCTGCCGGACAGGGCGTAGGTGCCCCCCGGGACCAGCGTTTTGGAACTCAGGGATGTGATCGAAGGCTCCCACGACGCCATCGGCGTCCCGCCGGCCGTATAGACCTCCAGCTGGCCGGTACCGTCGTCGAACAGCACCTGCCCGTTCGGCAGCGCCAGGAACCGGGTGGCGTACGAGGTGTCGTTCGGAGCGTTGGGCACGTCCGGCACCTGGGTAAGCGTGTTCGAGCTCGCGTGGTAGAGGAAGAAGTGAGTCGGCGTGTTGTACACGCACGCGCTCGCGTCGAACAGGACGTTCCCATCCGGCAGGATCGACCCCGGTCCGTCAGTGCTGTCGTACTCCTCGCCGCCGATGGCCGGGATCTCCGGCCCTGCGGTCCACGTGCCCGCGGTCCTGGCCTTGTAGTGATACAGCGCGGTCTGCGTCTTCGCGTCCGTGGTGCACGTCGTGGGCGCCTGCTGCGTGCTCGAGCCGGCCCCGACCACAAACGTGTTGCCGCCCGGCATCTCGACCTGCGGCCCGATCTCGACGACCGGGAACGGATCGACAGGATCGCCCTTCGCGGCCGTGTTTCCCGCGAACGACCAGGTCTTGAGGATCGGGTCGTACAGTTGGGTCGCAAACGGCACCCACAGGTCGAGTGTCAGCAGCTGGCCGCTCGGCTCCAGGGTCCAGCCCTCTTCGTCGTTGGGATCATTCTTGCCTGTCCCCGGGATCACCGTCCAGGTCAGGGACTTCGCGTGGAGCAACGCGGCATCGACGGGCAGATCCGGATTCGTGAGGCAGGTCTGGCACGGCTGCTGGAGCATGAAGGTGCCGTTGGCCAGGACATCACTCGCGGCGTCCCCCATGTTCGTCCAGCCCGGCGGCGGTGCGACGGAAGCCCAGGTGTTGGTCACCGGGTTGTAGATCGCGCCCTTGTCCGACCACACCGCGTTTTCCCCGATGTACTCGCCACCTTCGACGATCATGCGCCCGTCGGGCAGGATCGCCGACCCGAAATACAGGGGCGTATACCCGGCCGGCATCGGCGCGATCTGGCTCCAGGTCCCGTCGATGTAGCTGCCCTTCGAATCCGGCGTGAGCTTGTACCACTTGGCCGTACCGCCCGTGGTGTTGTTGTCCGGCTCATCGTGCACGAGCACCGTCCCGTTGCTCTCCAGCAGCATCGTGCCGGGCGTCGTGAACGGTGGCGGGTTCTTCAGCGGTGTCCAGGGTGATGCCGTGCCCGGGGGGCCGAGATACGGCTTCTGCCCCGACGGCTTCGGACGCCCCAGTGGCGGGTCAGCTGACAGCAGTGTCCGCGCGGGCGCATGACCGGTCCGGGCCACGCTGAGCCGGTGCGCAGACGCAATCGGAGTATTGGCAATCACCGTCACTCCCAGCGCGGCCACGCACACAGCCCCGCCGGCGAGTACGGCAGATCGACGGCGTACTAACATCAGACCCTCCCATAGGTTCGTTTCGCCCTGCTTTCGACGCCCGCACGCTACCAGGGCTCTGCGGAGCTTGTCTGCGTACGTCAGACTGCCGGGTCGACGGAAGCCGAACCCGGGGTTCGACCGGAAACGGCGCCCGCACTGGGGAAGGCGGCCCGGGGGCGCGTCCTTTCGCCTCCTTCCGCGTCCTTTCGCGTCCTTCCGCGTCCTTCCGCGTCCTTCCGCGTCCTTTCCAAGATCGATGTGGCAGAGCCCACCACCGGTGGGGGGCTACGCCACATCGATCTTCGGCGGCGCTACCGAAGACGTGGCTCACGGGGTCGGTGGTGCCGATGTGACGAGGGTGGTCCGGCCGGCAGGGTCCGCGGGCACCGCCCGGCCGACCGGGTCCGCGGGCACCGCACGATCGTCCGGGACCAGGAAACGACGGTTTATTCCACGACGTGTCCTATGGTCCGTCAATTGGGTGCTCGACTTCATCATCCGAGACGTGTATCGGGTACTCCGGTGTGGCGCGGTTGCCTTGGAAGGGCCGTTCGTAGCCGATGCCACGGGTGTGCCGGCGGGCCTGGGTGCGGCCGGGCCGGTTGCAGCCGAAGATGAAGGCGCGGGACGCTGTCGGTGTGGACATGCATGCCAGCCAGCTGACGGTCTCGGCTGAGATGGTGCGTGAGCTGGTGGATGATCAATTCCCCCGGTGGCGTGGCCTGGCCATCGCAAGTGTCTGCTCGTCGGGGACAGTCAATGCCATCTTCCGCATTGGTGACCTGCTGGCAGCCCGGTTCCCCCTGAAACCCGGTGCCGCCGGGCCGGCCCGGCGGCAGCTGGAGTCCGAGGCGAGAGCGGCCCGTGAGCTGGCAGGCCGTACGCGGTTCCGCACGCCCGAGCCGGTGGCGCTGGGTGAGCCCGGGGCGGGATACCCGCTTCCGTGGTCGGTGCAGACCTGGCTGCGCGGGATTACGGCCGCCGATGAGGACCCGGGGGAATCTGTCGCGTTCGCGCATGACCTGGCCGGGTTCATCGGTGACGTGCGAGCGATCGGCACGCGCGGGCGGACGTTCAGCGGGGCGGGCCGGGGAGGTGACCTGCGCTCTCAAGACGCGTGGATGGAGGTCTGCCTCGCCCGCAGCGGGCAGCTCCTGGACATTGTGCGGCTTCGCCGGATGTGGGAGGTCATGCGCGGGCTGCCGCGCGGCGCGGGCGGTGACGTCATGAGCCACGGGGATCTGATTCCCGGCAACGTGCTGGTGTCCGGCGGGCGGCTGACCGGGGTCATCGATGTCGGCGGCCTGGGGCCGGCTGATCCTGCGCTGGATCTTGTAGCTGCCTGGCATCTGCTCGAGCCCGGACCACGGCAGGCGTTCCGCGACGATCTCGGCTGTAGCGATCTTGACTGGGAGCGCGGCAAGGCGTGGGCTTTCGAGCAGGCGATGGGAGCGGTCTGGTATTACGCCCGCAGCAACCCGGCCATGAGCCGGATGGGCAGGCGCACTCTGGAACGCATCCAGCAGGACACATCGCCAACTCGAGCCCGTTGACGATCACTTACGGCCGGACGGTCTTATCCAAGCCGCGTGGACGATTCACCCGATCTCCGGGGAAGGAGGATTCATATGGCTTGTCCCCGGTATCTCGCTGGTGGCGGCGGCCATGCGCTCACCCTTTTTCTTGTGGTGCGTGCCGTAGGCGACCGTCCATGCCGACAAGATGCCCGCCCAGAGGAACGGCGTGATCTTGGAGCTGGCGAGGGCTGTTCCGGTCGAGGTGTTATATACGATGACGACCCGCAGGGCGGCTTCGAGGAGAAAGCCGATGCCCCACACGGCCGTGATGATCCGGAAGACGCGACGGTAGCCGTCATACTGCCAGAGCCTGGTCATCTCGCGGCCTTTAGCGGTGTCCGGGCCGGTGAACTCCAGGGCGAAGCGGAACATCAGCGAGCGCCGTGTCCGAAGCGAGCCCAGGCACGCCACGCCGAATACGGCAGTGGGCACCGATCCCTCGACCAGCAGCAGCCTGGTGCTGTGGCTGACCAGGCCGAGTACCGTACCCACGACGATCCCGGCCAGGACCAAGGCGCCGACAACGTCAAGCCGACGGTTCTGGATGGCACTAATGGTCACGCCCAGAGCAGGGAATACCCCGCTCAGCAGCAGAGCCGTCACGGCCGTCAGGCCGGCCGAGCGCAGCAAG
This sequence comes from Actinomycetota bacterium, assembly GCA_003168255.1. Lineage (GTDB taxonomy): Bacteria > Actinomycetota > Actinomycetes > Streptosporangiales > Streptosporangiaceae > PALSA-505. Next base: position 17,718 of record PMSU01000043.1, on the reverse strand, counting down.
CTGTAGGCCGCAAGCGGGGCGGCCACGTCGAAGATCACGATCATCGCGACCGAGCGGAATCCGCCGCCCTTCGCCGGGGTATTCCCGGCCGTTCGCCGGGCAGCCTGGCTCGTGTCCATGACGAAAGAACCCCTTCCTGATATCGCGAGGACCGCGTGCCCTCGCCTTGCGTTCCTGCTGCCAGTCAGATGACCTGGTCCGTCGCAGTCAGCCCTCGCCCCTAGCAGGATAGGTCGTTTCGACCTATGCGGCAAGGTAGATTGCCTGTCATGGCCGGAGGGCAGCTCACCTCGTTCGAGCACATACTGCTCGGCATGATCTGCGCGGCGCCGTCGTCCGGCTACGACCTGAAGCGCATCTTCGCCGCCACGCCGATGGGCATCTATCAGCCCAGCTCGGGTGCGCTGTATCCGGCGCTGCGCCGCCTGGAGCTAAAAGGCCTGGTCCGGGCTCAGACTTCACCCGGCCGGACTGGCGAGCCGGCCCGGACCGGCTCGCCGGCCCGGCGTCGCCGCGTGTATGAGCCAACGCAGACCGGCCGGGCGGCCCACACGGGCTGGCTTCGGACACCCGTAGAACAGGCCACGGTCTCGCGGGACCTCGGCCTGCACCTCATGCGCTTCGCGATGATGGAATACCTGTTCCCGCGGGAAGAGGTGCTCACGTTCCTCCAGAACCTCACCGACGCGCTCGCGGCGTTCACCGCGGAGCTGGAGCGGTACACAGCTGCCACCGATCTCAGCGACAGCCACCACCCGCGGCTTGCTCTTGACCACGGGCTGGCAGTCCACCGTGCCAGCCTTCGATGGGCCGAGCACGCCATCGCGGCGCTCTCCGCTGCTCCCATACCCGCCCCGGAGCCAGCCGGGTCCGTCCTTCCGGCAGGTGCTAGATCTGAGTGAGCGGGTGGCGATTACTGGGTGTCGCGCGGGTGGCGGGTGGCGATGTCTTCGAGATAGAGGAGCGTGATCCGCCTGGCTTGGGCGAGGGTGTCCGCGTCTCCGGTCGGATCGAGGCGGAAGGCCAGTTGCAGCAGGGCATCCGCGGCTTGGACGGCGACCCGGCAGACGGTCGCGAGCTCGGGGGTGTCGACGAGGTTCTCGCCGGCGACGAGGGTAGTGCGCGTGATGGCGGCGATGGTGTCGATGTTGTCGTCGTCGGCCCGTTGCAGTTCGGCGCTGAGGTAGTGGCCGGCCCGGATGGCGACGTAGGCGGGGTTCGCGCGGGCGCGCTGGATGAACGTGTCGAACATGATGTTCGTGAGCCCTCGCCAGTCGCCGTCGGCGCCGGCTTCGAGCGCATCGCTCACGTCGGAGTCGACGCTGTCCATGTAGCGGTAGGCGATCGCGTCGAGTACAGCGGCCTTATCTTCGAAGAACTGGTACAGCGTTCCGACCGGCACGCGGGCCTCCGCGGCGAGGCGGATCATGGTGAGCGCGTCGACTCCCTCGGTCCCGACGATGCGCTCGGCGGTCGTGTACATGGCCTGGACGCGGGCGCGGCTGCGTGCCTGCTGGGGCATTTTGCGCAGGCCCTTGAACTCGGCCGGGTCGAGTTCAGGCTGGCTCACTTGCATGCACCTTTCGGATCTCGCACCGCTACGGGTCTTGACAGCACCATCATCTTCGCACGAATATGAATCCGAATCACATTCGAGCGTACCCCGGCCTGACGCCTCCACCGCGGTCGCAGCCCGTCACTCTCACCGGAGCCAGCATGCCCAAGCCATTCCGCCGCGTGAGTGCCACGCTGCCCCGTCCGCTGCGCCCGCTCGTGGCGCTGGCGTGCGCCTGCACCATGCTGATGACCGGGATCCCGGCCGCTCAGGCAGCACCGCAGGCAGCACCTGTACTGCCGTCCAAGGACCCGTTCTACACCTACACCGGTTCGACCCCGCTGTCGCAGATCGCACCAGGCACGGTGCTGAAGAAGCGGAAGATCACCTTGGTGATCGCCAGCCTGACCGTACCGGTCGCGACCGAGCAGGTGCTCTACCGCACGACCGGCGAGCAGGGTCAGCCCACGGTCACCGTGACGACGATCATCCAGCCGCTGACCTCGCTGCTGGGCACGAAGATCGTCTCGTACCAGACCGCCTACGACGCGCTGGGATCGCAATGCGATCCGTCCTACACCTTGCGCGGCGGCAATCCGGGTGACACGGACTCACAGGTCGAGGCCGCGGTCATCGCGCTGTACGTGACGGCCGGCTACACCGTCACGGTGCCTGACTACGAGGGCACGAGCCTGGACTGGGCGGCGGGCCAGGAGTCCGGCGACGGCACCCTCGACGGCATCCGCGCCACCGAGAACTACCTGGCGGTGCCCACGTCCACGCCGGTCGGGATGGTCGGGTACTCCGGCGGGTCGATCGCGACGGAGTGGGCCAGCGAACTGGCTCCCAAGTATGCCCCGGCGCTGGATATCATCGGCGCCGCCTCGGGCGGCGTGCCGGTCGATCTCGCGCACAACCTCACCTACATCAATGGCGACCAGGACTGGGCGGGCGTCATCCCCGCGGTGCTGGTGACGCTGTCACAATCGTTCGGGGTCAACCTGAACCGTTACCTCTCCGGCTACGGCAAGAAGATCACCCGTGCGGTCGCGGGCGAGTGCATCGCAGACTTCGCCGCCAACTACCCCGGCCTGACCTACCAGCAACTGCTCAAGCCGCAGTACCAGAACGTCTTCTCGGTCCCGGTGCTGGTCCGGATTCTCAACAAGCTGCTGATGGGAACCACCCCGGGCCACCCCGAGGAGCCACTGCTGCTGGGGGTCGGCAACGCCGACGGCACCGGTGACGGGATCATGATCGCCGGCGACGTGGAGGGGCTCGCGCACGAATACTGCACGCAGGGAGTGCCCGTCACTTTCGACGTGTACTCCGGGCTGGAGCACACCGAGGCGGCCGTCCCCTTCGAGACCGACGCGCTCACATTCCTGGAAAACCTCTTCGCCGGACTCCCGGCGAGCAACGGGTGCGCGTCGATCGGGATCGGCAACTCCCTGGCCCCGCTACCCAAGCCGGGCAAGTAGCAGGAACCCGGGCGGCTACTGCGACCGCTGGTCGTCCGGGCCGCGCTTGTTCAGCGAGGCTGTCGTCGGCGCCGAGTAGTCGCCGATCCACTCGTCCTTCCAGGCGTGGTCGAACTGCTCGGCGTTGCAGCGCGGGCGGTAGATGGCGGTGAGCTCGTTGGCGATCTGCTCGCGGTGTCCCCGGGCGCCGCCGGGCACCTCGTACGTGCAGATGTATACCTTCCACTTGGAGCCGGCCCGCTGCACCCAGCAGTGCGCACGCGGGTGCTTGAACGGGAACCGCTCCGCGGCGAGATCGTCGGAGTGGCCCACGTAGATGACCGCGTACCGTTCGGCCTTGGCCTCAGGATCTGGCTTGTACACGATCGCGTAGACGGCGGGCCTAGCCGGCGGCGTCCAGCCGCCGAGCAGCCGCGGGCCCTCGAACGGGTACCCGGCCAGCGAGCCAAGCCTGATCATTCGTCGAGATCCTCGTCCTCGCTGACGGCCTCCACCCGGACGATGGGACACACCGGGAGACCGGCTGTAGCCACCGCCCTGGCGAACTCCTCGGTGGCTCGCTCGATCGCCTCGTCGCGGCCGTCCGCCTGCACGACTAGCTGGGCGCCGTAGCGGTTCGTCCCGATACCGGTGGCGATGCCGGCGCTCGTAGCGACCGCGTCGGCCAGTTCTACCACCTGCTCGCGGGACAGCACCAGGTCACCCTCGGCCTCGATGCCCACGCTCCATTTCACCGGCTGCTCCTCACAAGATCGATGTGGCAGGGCCTACCACTGGAGGTGGGTGATGCCACATCGACCACCTTCCGTTCGCTCGTACCCCGCCCAGTGCCGCCCAGTGGCTAGCTGAGTGTCGGCAGCAGGGCCGCGAGCTCTTCCATGCTGCGCATATCGTGCCCGGACAGCATCAGGTCGATGTGCGGCGCGGCCACCATCATGCCCAGCGTGCTCGGCCGGAACTGCTGGTCGTCCCCCTTGTGCGGGTTCATCCACAGCAGCCGGTAACAGAGCCGGGACAAGCGCTCCATCGCGGTGGACAGCACGTCGGGATCGCCCCGGTCCAGGCCGTCCGAGCAGATCACCACCACGCCGCCGCGGCACAGGCCCCGGCGGCCCCAGTCACGGACGAACGCGTCGAGCGACTCGCCGATCCTGGTCCCGCCTTCCCAGTCGAACACCTCCCGGGCGGCGCGCTGTAGCGCCGCGTCCGGGTTCCTGGTCTCCAGCGCCTTCGTGATGCGGGTGAGCCGGGTACCGAAGCAGAACACCTCCACCTTGGCCGCCGCGCGGTTCGCGCAGTACGCGAACTGGAGCAGGTTACGCGAGTAGTCGGCCATCGAGCCGGAGATGTCCAGGATGAAGATCAGCGGCCGCAGCCGTACCTTCCGGGCCCGCCAGCACAGCTCTGCGGGCTCGCCGTGCATGCGCATCGACTCGCGGAGCGTGCGGCGCAGGTCGGGCGTGCGGCCAGAGCGGGCGGGCAGGCTGCGCCGGGTGCGCCGCCGCGGCGGGGTGAGCCGGATCCGGGCCATGATCCGGCGCAGCGCGGCCAGCTCCTCGGGGGTGCAGGCGGCAAACGCCTTGCGCTTGAGGCTCTCCACGTCCGATGCCATCCAGCCGAGCACGGCCTCTTCCTCGTCCCCTTCCCCCGCCGGATCGGTGGCCGGGATGTTGAGCACGGCCTCGTCCTCGGTCAGCAGGGCCTTGAGCGTCAGCAGTTCACTGACGGGATCCGCGGCGTCCAGGAAGTACCTGCGGAAGACCTCGTCATAATCGGGGATGCTCTCCCGCCTGCGGACCAGCGTGGCCCGCCCGGCCCAGTAGAGGTCGACCAGGTCGGTCGGGTCCAGCGGGGTCATCGCCGCGCAGAAGGTCTCTGCGTCCCCGGTGCCGACGGCCAGCCCGGCGGCCCGCAGCTCGCGCACGAAGTTCACCAGCACGCCGGTAAACGGGGCACTGTCAGGCACCGGACGTGATCTCTTCCAGGTTCTCCCTGACCAGCTCGAGGTCGTCGCGCTCCTTCACCACGGCGCCCAGGGTGTCATCGGCGTTCTCGGCGTCCAGCCCGGTCGCACCCAGGAAGTCGAGGGTGCGGGCCCAGTCGATCGTCTCGGCGACTCCGGGCGGCTTGGCGAGGTCAAGCTCGCGCAGCCGGTGCACGGCGGCGACCACCTTGCGGGCCAGCGTCTGCGCCACGCCGGGCTCGCGCAGCAGCACGATCTCCAGCTCGCGCTCGGCGGTCGGGTAGCCGATCCAGTGATACAGGCAGCGCCGCTTCAGCGCGTCGTGCAGTTCGCGGGTGCGGTTGGACGTGAGCACCACCAGTGGCGGGGTCGCCGCCTTGATCGTGCCGATCTCGGGGATGCTGATCTGGAAATCGGACAGCACCTCGAGCAGGAAGGCCTCGAACTCGTCGTCGGCGCGGTCCACCTCGTCGATCAGCAGCACCGCCTGGTCACCGCTGCGGACCGCCTCCAGCAGCGGTCGCTCCAGCAGGAACTTGGGGCCAAAGACCTTGTCGACGGCCTCATCGTCGGCCATCTGCCGCTCGGACAGCGCCCTGATGTGCAGCATCTGGCGGGCGTAGTCCCACTCGTAGAGGGCCTGGTTGGTGTCGATGCCCTCGTAGCACTGGAGCCGGATCAGCTTGCGGCCAAAGACAGCGGCCAGCACCTTGGCCACCTCGGTCTTGCCCACCCCGACCTCGCCCTCCAGCAGGATGGGACGCTGGAGGGACAGCGCGACGAGCAGCGCCGTGGACAGCCCGCGATCGGCCAGGTAACCACCCTGGTGCAAGATCTCGGTCAGCTCACCGACGGTCTCCGGATAGTCCATCCAGCCCTCTCCTGCCGTCGGCGTACCCGTCGTCAGACGGGCTCAGCCGACCCGAGCACAAGGTCCTTGACGCTGCCGCCCGCCGGGTTCAGCTTGCCCTCGCGCTCCAGCTTGTCCCGCCACGCGGCGCGCAGGTCTTCGTCGTCGCCGGTCGGGGCGCCGAATCCGACGTTCGCCATGTTCTTGCAGGACTTCCCGTTCACGCTGTGCTCGCCGAGGTCGGCATTGGTCTGGCCCTGCGCGCTCCATACCCCGCGGAGCACCTCAAGGGCCTCATCAGGCTCGCGACTCATGTCCAGGTACCTTCCAGCCGGTGCTGCTGTCGTACTTACTCTATTTCCTGCCAGCCGCTGCGGCGACGCCAGATTAAGGGTTCTCTTATCGGCGCTAGCCAGGCAGCTCGAACGGGAGCTTGATCCCGTCCAGAGCGTCCGGGCACGGGCAGTCTCGCTCGGCCGGCAGGACCTCGATGATCTTCTCGACGAGCTGGCGAAGCCGGGGCACGTTCGCGCCGAACACCTCGAGCACCTCGGCGTGGGTCACGCCGTCGCCCTCCACCGCGCCCGCGTCGGTATCGGTGACCAGCGCGACCGGGATGTAGCAGAGCGCGAGCTCGCGGGCCAGCACCGCCTCGGGGTGGCCGGTCATCCCGACCAGGGTCCAGCCTTGCGCCGCGTACCACTGCGACTCGGCCCGGGTGGAGAACCTCGGGCCCTCGATCACCACCAGGGTGCCGGACGCGGCCGGAACCCAGCCGGACGCGCGGGCGGCCATTGCCGCGTGCGCCCGACCGACGGGGCAGTACGGATCGGCGAACGGCACGTGCACCGCGCCGCCGGTGTCGTAGTAGGTCTGCGCCCGGCCATAGGTGCGGTCCACGAGCTGGTCGGGGATCACCAGCGTGCCGGGCCCGTAGGACGCGGTCAGCGAGCCGACCGCGCTCGGCGCGATGACCTGCCGCACGCCGAGCGAACGCAGCGCCCACATGTTCGCCCGGTACGGGATGCGGTGCGGCGGGAACCTGTGATCACGTCCGTGCCGCGGCAGGAACGCCACCCGGCGGCCGGCCACCTCGCCGACCATGACCGGATCGCTCGGCTCACCGAACGGGGTCTGCACGGTGATCTGCTCGGCCGAGGAGAAGAACTCGTAGAAGCCGGAACCCCCGATGACGCCGACCAGGCCGGCGTCGGTGCTGTCAGACATCGCTCAGGTACTGGATCCGGCGCTGGCGGGCTGGGACGACTTCGCGTCACCCGACTTTTTCGTGTCCGACGAGTCTTTGCCGGAGGATTTGCCGGCCGAGGAGTCCTTGCTGGAAGAACTGGAAGACGAGTCCTGGCCGGCCGAGGAGTCCTTCTTGTCTGCCGAAGCCGAGCCCTCGCCCGAGCCGGACGAGCCATTCGTCTTGGCGCCCTTGTCGTCCATCGCGACGGACGCCTTGCGGCTGTCGGTGCGGTAGAAGCCGGATCCCTTGAACACGATGCCGACCGGCGAGAAGACCTTGCGCAGGGTGCCACCACAGGCCGGGCACACGGTCAGCGGGTCATCGCTGAACCGCTGCACCTTCTCGACCTGTTCACCGCATGAGGTGCACGCGTACTCGTACGTCGGCACGGGCCGTCCTTCCGGCTTCGGCACGGTGCTGGCACTCGCACCGTTCGACTGCTAAATCCTAGCCTACGGCTGCGCCAGCCTGGTTATTCCCGCGCTCGGCTGCGCGGCCACCCGGACCCGATGATCCAGCGGCCCCGACGGCAACTCGTCGAGCAGTTCGCCATCGTAGAGCAGAGCGACCGTGGGGATGAGCGAGCCGACGTGCGCGAGCGCGCGATCATAACAACCTCGGCCGCGGCCGAGCCTATTCCCGCGGCGGTCCGCCGCGAGGGCAGGCACGATGACGAGATCCGCGCTCGTTATCGAATGCCGGGTTGGCTGTGCGGCGGGCTCGAGCAGACCGTGGCTGGCTGGGGCCATCGATTCGGGTCCCTCGAAGGATGCCCAGTCAAGATCGTCTTCCGAACGGAGCACCGGAAGCAACACGTAAGTACCGCGTTTCCACAGGGCGTAGACCAGGCTGCGGGTGGCCGGTTCGGTGCCGATCGAGTAGTAGGCGGCGACGGTACCGGCCATCTGCGCCTCGGGCAGACAGAGGACGGCGTCGCGCAGCAGGCGGCCCGCGCCGGCTCGCTGCTCGTCGGTCAGGCCGGCCCTGGCTGCCAGGATGCGGCGGCGCAGCGCGGCCTTGGCGGTCTGGAGATCCGCGATGATGCCCTCCTTGCCTGGCAGGCAGCCAGCAGCCTACGCGGGCTGGACCATGCGGGGCTGTCGGTCCAGCTAGGGTTGCCTCCATGGCCGACTACGCTGCCGTGACCAAGGCAGTCATCCCCGCGGCGGGACTTGGCACCCGCTTCCTGCCCGCCACCAAGGCGACGCCCAAGGAAATGCTGCCTGTCGTTGACAAGCCCGCGATCCAGTACGTGGTCGAGGAGGCGGTAAGCGCCGGCCTGGACGACGTCCTGCTGATCACCGGACGCAGCAAGCGCTCCATCGAGGACCACTTCGATCGCGCCTACGAGCTCGAGGAAGCGCTCCGGGCCAAGGACGACACGGACAAGCTGGCCCTGGTGCGCGAGTCCAGCGAGCTCGCCCATGTGCACTACGTGCGCCAGGGTGATCCGCGCGGGCTCGGCCACGCCGTGCTCTGCGCGGCGCAGCATGTCGGCTCGCAGCCGTTCGCCGTGCTGCTCGGCGACGACCTCATCGACGCGAAGGACCGGCTGCTCGAGCGCATGATCGAGGTCCGGCAGCGCTACGGCGGCAGCGTCGTCGCGCTGATGGAGGTCGATCCCGAGCAGGTGTCGCAGTACGGCTGCGCCTCGATCAGCCCGACCGCCGATGCCGACGTGGTCACCGTCACCGACCTGGTCGAGAAGCCGGTGCCCGGCGAGGCGCCGAGCCGATGGATCGTCATCGGGCGCTATGTCTGCGACCCGGCCGTGTTTGACGTGCTGCGGGAGACCCAGCCAGGGCGCGGCGGCGAGATCCAGCTCACCGACGCGCTCAAGACGCTGGCCGGTGACGACTTCGGCGCCGACCGGGGCGGCGGCGTCCGCGGGGTGCTGTTCCGCGGCCGCCGCTACGACACCGGCAACAAGCTCGACTACCTGCGCACCATGGTCCAGTTCGGCTGCGAGCGGCCCGACCTGGCCCAGGAGTTCGTGCCCTGGCTCCGCAAATACTTGGACGACCTGCGATGACAGCTGGGCACGGCACCGCGGACATGGTGTCGGCGGACCAGCACCTGGCCGATGTGATGGCTTCGGTCCGGCCGCTCGCGCCGACCGAGCTTGCCCTTGCCGAGGCGGAGGGCTGCGTGCTGGCGTCCGACCTCACCGCCCGTTACCCGCTGCCTGCGTTCGACAACTCGGCGATGGATGGCTACGCGGTCCGCGCCGTCGACGTCGCTACCGCCTCGCAGCGCGCTCCCGTGACGCTTCCGGTCACCGGTGAGGTCGCGGCCGGCGACACCGGCGCTTACGGGATAGCGCCGGGTATGTGCGTTCGGATAATGACGGGTGCACAGCTTCCCGCAGGCGCTGATGCGGTCGTGCCGGTCGAATGGACCGACGACGGCGACACGAAAGTGGCGATCCGGCAGGCCGCCGAGGCCGGCCACGCAGTGCGGCTGGTCGGCGACGACGCGCGCGAAGGCGACGTGCTGCTGACCGCCGGGACGCTGCTCGGCCCGGCGCAGCTCGCCCTGGTCGCGGCGGCCGGCCGGGGAACGGCGCTGGTCCGGCCGCGGCCGCGGGTCGTGGTGATCTCGACCGGGAACGAGCTGGCCGAGCCTGGCGCGCCGCTCGTGCCGGGGAAGATCTGGGAGTCCAACAGCTTCATGATTGCCGCCGCCGCGCGGCAGGCCGGCTGCCTGGCCTACCGGGCGCCGATCGTGGCTGATGACCCGCACCTGCTGCTGGACGCGATCGAGGACCAGCTGCTGCGCGCCGACGTGCTGATCACCAGCGGCGGGGTGAGCATGGGCGGCGAGAACGACGTGGTCAAGGACGCGCTGCAACGGCTGGGCACGGTGAACTTCCGCAAGGTCGCGATCCAGCCGGGGATGCCGCAGGGGTTTGGCTCGATCGGGCCGGACGAGACGCCGATCTTCACGCTGCCGGGGAACCCGGTCAGCGCCTATGTGTCTTTCCAGGTGTTCGTCCGTGCCGCGCTTGGCGCGCTGCTGCTCACCGACGCGCTGAAGCTGCCGGTGACGCGGGCGGTCTTGTCCGGGCCGTTGCGGGCGCCGGCCGGGCGGCGGGCGTACCTGCGCGGGGTGCTGAACCCGGCGGACGGCACGGTGGCGCCGCTGGGCGGCCAGGGATCGCACCAGCTCGCCACGCTGGGGAAGGCGAACTGCCTCATCGTCGTGCCGGAATGGGTGATCAAGATGGAAGCGGGCGACGAAGCCGACGTGATGAGCCTGCCGTGACCGGACTCAGCCACCTGGACGCGGCCGGGCAGGCACGGATGGTGGACGTGTCTGGCAAGGACATCACCGTCCGGACGGCGCGGGCTTCGGGGCGGGTGCTGCTGTCTGGTGCGGCGGTCGCTGCCTTGCGGGCTGGTGAGGTGCCCAAGGGGGACGCGCTCGCGGTTGCCCGGATCGCCGGCATCCAGGGGGCGAAGCGGACGCCTGAGCTGATTCCTTTGTGTCACCCGATCGGGCTGCATTCGGTGGCGGTGGAGCTGACCGTGACCGATGACGGGGTGGTCATCGCGTCGACGGTGCGCACGGCGGACCGGACCGGGGTGGAGATGGAGGCCTTGACGGCCGTGAGCGTGGCGGCACTGGCGCTGATCGATATGGTCAAGGCGGTGGACCCGGCGGCGGTGATCAGCGACGTCCGGGTGGAGGAGAAGACCGGCGGGAAGAGCGGGCCTTGGCGGCGGCGGGCGTGAGCCGGGCGATCGCGATTACCGCATCTAACCGTGCCGCGGCTGGTGTGTACGAGGATCGTTCTGGGCCGGTGCTTGTCGAGTTGCTCCGTTCGGCTGGATTCGATTTTGTAGACGGGCCGGTGGTGGTGCCGGACGGCGAGCCGGTGCAGACGGCGCTGCGGGAGGCGGTCGCGGCCGGTTATGACGTCGTGGTGACCACGGGCGGGACCGGACTCACCCCGATGGACCTGACGCCGGAGATGACCCGGCGGGTGATCGACAGGGAGATACCGGGGATCGCGGAGGCCATCAGGGCCGCCGGGGCCGCCGCCGGGGTGCCTGCCGCGATCCTGTCCCGTGGCATCGCGGGGTTGGCCGGGCGCACGCTCATCGTCAACCTGCCCGGGTCAACCGGCGGGGTGCGGGACGGGATGGCGGTGCTGTCCCCCGTGCTCGGGCACGCCATCGACCAGGCGCACGGTGGCGATCACGCCGCCCGGCCGCCTGCGTGATCGTCCGCGCTGGCCTCGGCGTGGCCGTCGGGCCCGTGATCGTGTTGACCCCTGACCCACAAATGGGGTCAAACCGGACGCGATTGTCGTCGCCGCGTGTGAAAAGTACCCGCCGGTGCCTGTGCGCGGATGGAATCCGGGGCAGAATCGTCTGGTAAGTCCGTGGCGCCGCACGCTGCGCCGGAGGGAAGATTAGACGTGGCACGAATGCGTGGGTGGCCGGCCACGCTGATCGAACCGGGCCTTGTCGGCGCATCGATCTGCTTGCGACCGGTCCGCGCGAGGGACGCTCCCGCGTGGCGAGAGATGCGGGTGCGCAATGCCGCCTGGCTGCGGCCGTGGGAGCCGACCAACCCCGAGACGCCGCTGTACCGATCCGGGCTGGGTCCTTACGTCGCCATGGCCCGCGCTATGCGGCGCGAGGCACGGCGTGGGCAGGCGCTGCCGTGGGTGGTCACCTACAACGGCAGGTTCGCCGGGCAGCTCACCGTCGGCAGCATCGTCTGGGGCTCGGCCCGCGCGGCCCAGGTCGGCTACTGGATCGGCGAGGAATGGGCCGGCCACGGGGTAACCCCGACCGCGCTGGCGATGGCCATTGACCACTGCTTCTTCGCCGTCGGGCTGCACCGGGTCGAGGCGAGCATCCGGCCGGAGAACCACGCCAGCCGCCGGGTGGTGGAGAAGCTCGGGTTCCGCGAGGAGGGCATCCGGCGTCGTCATCTGCACATCGACGGCGCGTGGCGTGATCATCTTTGCTATGCGCTGTCCGTGGAGGACGTCCCTGGCGGGGTGCTGCCGCGGTGGCGCAGTGCGCTGGGTGCGGCGCGTTCGGGAGCTGGCTGAGGTCGGGTCTTGTGCTGGGCCGGCGCCTCGGCGGTGGTCTGGTGGCGGGCGGCGGATTGCGTTAGCGATGTTGATGGCGGCGGTCGCGGCGTTGATGGCGGCGATCGCGGCGTTGATGGCGGCGATCGCGGCGTTGAAGGCGGCGGTCGCGGCCCAGACGACGTACAGCACATTCATGCCGTCGGCGCGGGTTGACAGTATCGCGGTGAGCGGGATGCCCAGGGTCATCGAGCCGAGCGCCAGGAACACCCCTGACGCCTGACCGCCACGCCTCGGCGCTCGGGCTCGCGGCGCATCGGTCGAACGGTCTCCGTCCGCCTATCTCACGACACACCGGGCCGAATGCTCGTCAACGGCGATCAAGACCTTTACCGTGCGTGACGTGGGCCTGTGTGTGTTTGCTGCATCTGCGGGGAGCGGGAGTTGTGGTTCCGCGTGCCGCCGGTGGGTGCCGGGCGGGTGCGCACGGGGCCTGTGCTGGTGCGCACGGGGCTCGCATCGTCGGAGCGATCAGGGGGAGGACGGTTGAGCAGCGCGATCCTCTACCTTGCGATCATCGCCATCTGGGCAGGCGTGCTCATCCCCAGATGGCTTAAGCGGGACACGTCGCAGGCGCGAACCTCGAAGTCGTCGCAGGAGTTCATTGGCGATGGGGCTGTTGATGCCGATGTCGATGCCGGCTCCGGTGGGGCGGGTGTGCACATGGTCGATGACGACGCTGTGGCTGAGGCTGATCGGGTCTCGGCTGGCGGTGTGCTGGCGGATCGGGATGACGTTGCTGAGTATGAGCGGGACGGGCGGGAAGTGCGGATGGGGTTCCACCCGGCTGATTCGGAGAGCCGATCCCGGATCCTGGCGGCGCGACGCCGGCTGCTGATGATGCTCGGCTCGCTCACGGTGGCAGCACTCGGGATCGCGATGGTCCGGCTAGCTGCCTGGTGGGTGGCCGTGCCGCCGATCGCCATGCTGGGCGGGTACATGATGCTGCTCCGCGAGGCGAGCCGGGTGGACGCCGAGCATGCGCTGATCCGCGCGGATGGCGCCGCTTACCGGGAGGAGCAGCGGCGGCATTCGGCTCGGGAGGCTTCCGGGAGTTCCGGGAGTTCCGGACGACGCGAGGCTCCTGGGGCTCCTGAACGACGTGAGGAGCCGCAGACCGCGCGGATCATCGACATCTCTGGGCGGGTCCGGGACGAGCTCTATGACCAGTACGCGGACGCCGAGAGGCGGGCTGTGGGTGACTGAGGCGCGGGCGGTGCGGGGCGGCGCGGGGCCGCGCGGGCTAGATCGGCGCGGGTGACCTCTGTCGTTTGCTACGCTGGCTGGCGTCCTTGGGGCTGTGGCGCAGTCCGGTAGCGCACCTCGTTCGCATCGAGGGGGTCTGGGGTTCAAATCCCCACAGCTCCACCACGTTCCCGCAGGCCAGAGAGAAGTCGATCTCTGGCCTGTTTGCTTTCAAGATCGTTTGACCGTGGTTTGACCGTGGCACAGGACGGCATCTGGCGGTCGTTGGCGCTACGAGCCGGTGCGCTGCGGCACTGCGCGGCCGGTTTCGAGGCTGCGAGATGAACACGTGAGCCGAGTGGTCCGCGGCGCTGAGGATTGTTCGCTGCGAGAATCGCAGACGGTGTTTCATGCCGATGTGCGGCCGGGGCCGCCGCTGCGCTGTACTGGCGGCGCCTGGGGCGTCCGGCTAGCATCTGGCCGGGTCGCAGCGGTCGCTGGGTGATTCCTACTCAGGGCGGCGGCTAGCCATGCGGCGGGGCTGGCTGGGGAATCCTTGGCTGCGAGCTGCGCCGGGCTTCCTGGAGCGCGTTGCTCGACGGCGGCGGTGTTACTGGGCAAGCCGGAGGGCGGTGATGCCGCTGCCGCCTGGACGAGGAGCTGCCGGGCGGCGCCGTCGATGGCAGCGACGCGCAACAGGAGACCCGGGTCGGTGACGCGCAGCTGCCTGACTGCTCGTTCTACCGGCCCTGCGATCGGCCTTGTGGTTCCGGTCCGGGTTGCCGGCACTGCCGCCGCGAGGCGCTGATCCTCGCCGACGGCCTGATCCCGGCGCGGCCTGGCTGCCGCGCGGGCCAGCGCGAGAGTGCTGCTTGGCGCGTTGCTGGCGAGAGCGACGGCGGCCAGCGTGTCGGCGGCCCGGGTGCTGGCTTGCACGGCGGCCTGGTAGGCGTGCAGCAGGGGCGAGGTGCGGTCCGCCGGTGCGGTGGCGTAGGGGCGGGGGACGTCGTATCCCTGAGGCAGGGAACGAGTCGTCACGTAAAGCCGCCCGGCGCCGCCGGCGGTGCTCACCGCCTTGAGGTCCGCGGCTGCGATGCGGGCGAAAGCGTCGGCGGCCTGGTGCACGGCGCTGACCACGGCTGCGATACCGGCGTCGCTGGATATCAGGGTGGCCGGGTCGCGGCGCGTGGCTGCTGGCCTGCGAGCGGGTGTCCAGTGCGGGTCGTTCCAGGCGAGTCGTCCCATCCGCAGCACGAGGTCGTTGATCTCTGGCACGACTGGTGATGCCTGACCGTGGGTTTCGGTGGTCAGGCCGGTCCAGGCGGCGCTGACCTGCCGCCAGGCCGCCCAGGACCGGGCGGTTGCCTCGGCCGCAGCTTGCAGCTGCGGCCCGTCCAGCGGGCTCCCGGGCTGGCCGGGGTGGCGGGTCAGAGAGCGCAGGGTGAGTTCGCTGGCGTGTCCGGTGACGGCGATGGCCCGCGCGGTCCACCGCCAGGTATCCGCGGTCAGGGACGGCATCCACGGCGCCTGCCCGGCCGTGGTAAATATCGCTGCTCGCAGCCGCTGGGCGCTGGCTGTGAGGCCAGCGCACAGTTCGGTCACCGGCTCGGCGCCGCCGGGCGGCAGTCGCGCTGGCGGCTGGGCAGCCGGGATCGCTTGCAGCAGCCGGCTGTCTTCAGCGGTCGCCGGGTCGGCGGCCTGTGCCGGGCGGATGGCCGTGCCGGCTGCCCACAGCCACTGGCTCGCCGCCTGCAGCGACTCCCCGGCGGTCACCGCTGCCGGGGTCGCGGCCGGGTCGGCCGAGGCCAGGATGGCCGTCACAGACACGAGCTGGCGGGACCACCGGGCGATCTGGGCGGTCAGGGCCCGGGTGACCGGGAGCGAGACCAGTGTGGGCGCCCAGTCCGACCGGTGCTCGCGCAGATCCTGCGGACTGGTAGCCGTGTGGGTGTTCAGCAGGTCGCGGCCAGCGGTCAGGCATGTGGCGGCTGCCGCGAGGCTGCGCGCCGGGTCCCGTCCGGGCCTGGAGCCTGTGCCATCGATGATTTCGCTGTCCTGGGTGAGGCAGTCAGCTGCCTGGCGCAGCGCCGTACGGGTATCGATGGTCGCGCGCTCCCAGGGGTTGAGGTCCGTCCTCCCGGCGGCCTCGATCACGTCCACCCGGATGCGGTCATCAAGGAAACGCGTCATCACGGTAACCACCCGGCGCAACTCGCAGGCTGCCGCTGCCGGGTCGGCGACCTGATCCCAGCCAGCCAGGGCTGCGTCCAAGTGGCCGTCAGCCTGGCGCAGGAAGTCGCCGAACGTGGCCGGGATCATTGCCGGGCGGGGCCGAGCAGGTCGCGGATGCGGCCGGCCTCGCGGGCCGCATGCTCGCACGCCTCGCGGTCTGCCGGCTTCCCGGCCTGGCTCGCGGCTTCCCGGAGCCGACAGCCCAGGATCGACATCAGGCCGCCGAGCTGGTCTGCGATCTCCTCTGCATCTTCCGTGCCTGGTGCTGCCGGGGCGATGGGCGGCCCGGAGGCAGCCGGCATGGAGGGCGCGAACCCGACTGCGTCCCGGCCGCTGGCAGCAAAAGCCGCCGCGAACATGAACGCGGCGAACAGGCCAGGGGCCTGCCCAGCGTGATTGTCGGCAACCGCCTGGACCAGTTCGAAGGCGTCCCAGCTGGATGCGAGCGTGTCCGGGACGGTCGCGACCGCGCCGCGTGCGCGGCGGGGTTCGCGTGGACGTGCTCGTGGCAGGCGGCGCAGACGATGAGCGTCTTGCGCCGCATTCTCGCCATGAGGGCGGCCCACGCGGGCTGGCCCGGTCCCGGGTTCCCGAGTTCTTTGAGGCTGGCGACCTGGTGGACTGCCACCGTGGTGCCGGTCTCGCAGAGCTCGCATTCCCGCCTGCGGAGCCGTGTGATCAGCTCCTTGCGGGGATAGGGCACCGGGGCCGGGGCGGGGTCACGGATGACCGCCCGCCGGTCTTGCCGCAGGATGATCCCGCCGAATCGTGCTACCAGGTCCTTCCTGTCCTCGCGGTGCTTCCTGGCCTCGAAGCAGGTCCGCAGCCCGTCTCTGGTCTCGATCTTGGTCCTGTGGCGGGCCGCCATCTTGGTGACGGTGCTGGGGTGCTTGGCACCCAGGGTCTTCAGCATCGACGTCACGGCGTGCCAGTGCAGGGCACCCAGCCGCCAGACGTCCTGGGCGAGCAGGTAGTAGCCGACGACGCCGCGATACTCAGCCCCGTAGATCCGGACGATGTCGTAGTCGTCCAGGTTCTGGAGCCGGGACCGGTGCCAGGGTTTTCCTCGCTGCCGGTAGCGGGCGCACTGGGCCTTGATCACGTCCGGCGGCACGCGCAGCGCGATCTTCCCGTTGACCGATCTCCGGCCGCTGGTGCGTTTCGTGTCGCAGTGCTGGATCCTGACGTGATAGCCGAGAAACCGCGCCGGCTGGCTGCGGGCGTGGGTGATCAGGGTTTTCTGCTGGTTCAGCTCCAGTCCGAGGGTCTCCCGGAGAAACTGCGCGAGCTTGCCCTTGATCTCCTCGGCTTCGGCCTTCGGCCCGGTAAATCCCAGTATGTGGTCGTCTGCGTACCTTATGTACCGCAGCCGCCGGTAACCGGGGTCCATCGGGTCGGCTGAGGGGAGCGTGCGCAGCTGCTTTTCCAGGGCCCGGGCCGCTGCCCGGTCCCCGCGCTTCCAGATCCAGAGACAATCTCCTCTCGTCCCCGCCCGCTGCGCGGGCGATACGGCAGTGCGCCTCATGGCGCACTAATTCTGGTACCGGTCAGAGACCACGATCCCGGCGAAATCCGGGAGGATCCCGGCGTCCTCCATGGTGTCCAGGCTCCGGGTCCCGAGCCAGAACGCGGAGTACTCCTCCGTGAAGGCGCCGTGGACGTACTTCTTCTCCCCGGCCGGCCCGGACCGCAGCGTGGTCTCGTCGAACCCCGCGACCGGGGCGGCGGCGATCAGGGCGCGGATCAGCGTCACCACCTCAGCGGCCAGGGACGCCGCCTTCGCCAGGCACGAATGGATGAACCCCTCCGACACGGCGGCCCCGGCCACGTCGGCGATCAGCTGCCGGCACCGCTCCACCGGCACATGCTGGAAAACGACCAGGTAAACCGCCAGCGCACGCAGCCGCGGGCCGATCGACAGGGCAGAGTCCGGCACACCCGCCGGCCGTGCCGCGGCATGCACCCGGCCGCAGCCGCACCTGGCCGCATGCACGTCATGCTGGACCCGCTCCGCCGGCGCGGCCGGGACCTCCTCCTGCTGATACGACCGGGCGACCCCCAGGTCAGCGGCATCCGCCAGGTTCAGGCCGCACGAG
>PMSU01000109.1 GCA_003168255.1 Actinomycetota bacterium | reverse complement strand
GCGGGGTGGTGCCGGGCGGGGTAGCGCGGCCAGGGCCGAATGCGACGTAGCTCGCCAGCAGGTCAACGAGCGTCCTGGCCTGCGCTTCGGCCACCGCGATCTCGGCGGTTCCCTCCAGGATGCAGTACCAGACGTCCGCGTCGCCAAAGCTGCCCGGCCCGTCAAGGCCGGGGCCGAGCCGCCGCAGCAGCGCGCGGAACCGCAGCGCTACGTCCGCCACCTGCCGCTTCGCCGAACCGATCATGGCGAGCTCGGTCTCATGCCCGCCAGCCCCGTATGCGGTGGCCAGCCAGGCCGGATCGAGCCTGGCGAGAAAGTCGGCATTGCTTGACGGCGGCGCCGGGGGAGCGTCGACGGCCAGCGACACAACCGCCTCCATCACGTCCGCGTAGTACGCAGCCGAGCCGGTGCCGTGCTCGATCAGGTCGAGCAGCGTGGTGGTGAGCCGGTCGGGCGGCAGGTTCCAGATCGACAGGCTCGCCTCGTCCGGCCAGATCGCGGTGGCCCGCGCGCCGGCATCGCGGAGCACGCGGCGGGTCCGGTCGGCCACCCGCCTGGAGTCCGCGCCGCCCTTGCAGTCGAGGATGACGAGCAGCGGGCGGTGCCCGGAGCCTGCCGCATAGCGATGCAGCGCGGCGGCCATGAATCCCGCCCACAGCCGCAGCAGCAGAGTTGTCTTTCCTGTCCCGGTTGTCCCGATCACCACCTGATGGGAGCGGAGCCTGGAATAGGGGAGGATAGCCACTGGCCGTTCGGGATGACCGATTGCCCGGATCACCGCGCCGGGAACCACGCTGTCCTTGGCTGTGGTCAGCGGCACCGAGCCGGGCGCGGCTATCCTTGCCCGCGCGGTGCGTACCTGATGCCGCCACTGCCGGATGTCGAAGACGACCGGTGAGCTCGGCGATAGCCCGCCGGTTCCGGTCTGCATCGAGTAGATCCGGTAGGACCAGGCCAGGCCGCCGGCCAGCAGCCCGAGCGGAATGGCGGGCGGCGCGATGGTGATCGCGGCCGCGGCGACCGATCCCGCCGCCGCTAGGTGCCACATCGCCAGCCACGCATGGTACGGCGCGGTGACCACCGCGCCGAGTGCTCCGGACGATCCCGCGCGCAGTGCCGTTCCGGCGAGCCACACGGCGATCATCGGCAGGCACCAGAGTGCTCCGTGCAGCAGTCTGCGGGGCGGCCAGCCGAGCAGCCAGGCGAGCGCTGCGCAATAGGCGGCGACCAGGGAGACAGGCGCCGCGGCCAGCAGCACGGCGGCGATCGCTGCCGCCCGGATCAGCCGTCCGATCAGCCGTATCGCGCCGCGCAGCGCGAGCAGGGTCAGGTATCGGGTGATCACGGCCCGGCCTGGTCTCCGAGGGCCGCGGCTGGCGGCAGATCCCTGATCTCAATCCTCGGCGCCAGGGCGCCGAGCGCGTCGGCGGCCCGCGTCACTGTAGGCCGGGCGGCGGATGAGCAGAGGTACAGAACGCGGGCATGCCGCGGCGGCCGTCCAGGTACCGCCGCGTCCGCCGCCGCGCAGCCGTAGTCTCCGGTGCGGGCGAGCAGTTCGCGCATGATCGCGGTGGTTCGGGTGACCGTCTTGCGGGTGAGCTCCGCCTCGATTGCCCAGCATTCCCCGGCGAAGGGCAACTCGCAGCCGTTCGGAAAATGAATCTCTCCGTCTGGGAAGTGCTCGCGCAGGCCTACTCGTCCGCCTGCCCTGGCGCGGAGCCGCCGTTCGCTCCGCCAGTGGGCGTCGGCCTGCTGGTAGCCGGAGGCGGATTCGAGCGCGAGCCTGACGACGGCGACCGCGCGCAGGTGGGCGAGCCGGGACAGGGCCGGCGGCACCGCGGTGTAGCGCAGCCCGCAGGCGGTCAGGCCGCGGCGGTTCAGCCAGACCCATGGCCGGCCGGGGCCGATCCTTGCCGACTCGGCGTAGCCCAGCCGCCGCCAGCGCGCCGCCACCTGGCGGGCGCGTTCCTGGGTCAGGCTCAGCAGGTCGGCGAGCAGGTCGAGCTGGACGCCGTACATCTCCGCGGTGAACAGCAGGCCGCGCAGATCCCGCTCGGTGAGCTGGACCGGGGCGGCCTGGGCGCCCTTCGGTGCGCTGATCGTCACGCGTCAACTACATCACGTTGACCCCGCCGAATATGTGATTGCGCGACGTGCCACGGGTAGGTAACGTTCGGTGCGTCGCCTGTTCAGCATGAGCGGGCGCCCAGCAGCAGCTGGATGCGCGGCAGGAAGGGGTGATTTTCGAGATGACTGTCTTCTGCTGTCCCTCGATTCCCCTCCTGGGTCGCGCGATCTCCCGCTGACCGCTTCGGCGACTGCGGCCGGGTCCGCATCCCAGGTCCCTCTTCTGGTCCTGGAGCCTGCTGAAATGTCTTCCTCTTCTCCTGCTTTCTCATCTGCATCGGGCGGTTGGCGCGCTGCCCTGCCGCCCGACTGGCGCGCTCACCTGGCGCATCTGGGCGCTGACGACACCATGGTTGCCGCACTTGAGGCCGCGGCGGACGCCGCAGCGGCCGCGGATGCTGCTCCTGGTTCCCGGACCGGGCCGGTCTCCCGGACCGGGCCGGTCATCCCGGGCCGGGTGGCACGCGCCGAGCACTCGCTGGCCACCGTCCTCACGCCGGCCGGGCAGCTCCGGGCTGGCGTGGGACGCGACGACCGGGCCTGCGCCGGTGACTGGGTCCTCGCCGGCCTGGCCGATCCGGCGGCGCCGGTCGTGACCGAGGTGCTGCCACGGCGATCCGAGCTGGTCAGGCACGCCGCCGGAACAAAGACACTGCCGCAGACGCTGGCGGCCAACGTGGATGACGTATTCGTGACCGTCGTCGCTGACCGCGGCGTATCGCTCACCCGGGTAGAGCGGTTCCTCGCCCTGGTCTGGGAGAGCGGCGCCTCGCCGGTTGTCGTGCTCACCAAGAGCGACCTGCTCCCGCCGGGAGCCGACGGACCGCTGCTGACCGAGGCCGCGGGCGTCGCGCCGGGGGCGGACGTGCACCTGGTGTCAGCCGTCACCGGAGACGGCATCGACGGTCTTGCCGAGCGGATGGGGCCCGGCCGGACGGCCGCCCTGATCGGCAGCTCGGGCGCGGGGAAGTCCAGCCTGCTGAACGCCCTGGCCGGCGCGGAGGTAGCCGCGACCACGCAGGTGCGCGATGCTGACGGCAAGGGCAGGCACAAGACGGCCTGGCGCGAACTGGTCGTCCTGGACCGGGGCGGGGCGATCATCGACACGCCTGGCCTGCGCGGCCTGGGCATGTGGCTGGACGGGGGCGGCCTGGACGCCGCCTTCGCCGACATCGCGGAGCTGGCGCTGGCCTGCCGTTTCTCCGATTGCCAGCACGACACGGAGCCTGGCTGCGCGGTGACCGGCGCGATCGAGGCGGGCTCGCTCGGCGCGCGGCGGCTGGAGAGCTACCGCAAGCTCGAGCGCGAGGCCGCGTACGTCGCGCGCAAGACCGACGCCAGGGCCGCCCGCGCCCAGTCGCGGGCCTGGGCGGCGATGACCAGGCAGAGCCAGGGGCAAACCCGGCACCGCACCCGGTCCTCGTGATCGCGCCGGAGCGCCTGGTGCACCGAGCGCGATCACCGTCGACGTGATCAGGTCAAGATCACGGGGACGCAGCCCGGCTGCGGCCTCGATGCCGGCGCCCATGTCGGTACCGCAGCCGCATTCGCGCCGAGTGGCTCGGCTGAGGTCTCAGGCCGCCGCGGTCGACGCGAGACCGGACGGCCAGTGCTGCCTCCAGGTCGCTGATGATTACCTCGGCCAGTTCGTCGGCGATGGCTCCCACCGCCGTTAGGGCTGCGGCAACGTAACGCACCCTGCCAAGGCGCTGCCGTGCCGAGGCTGGATCATGACCTTGCGCCGGCCGCTGATGGTAGCGGGGAGATTTCAGGGCGCGGCGCAGCTCGGTCTCTGCCATGACCCGCAGATAGGTCTCGGCGCGCTCGGCGCGCTCGGCGTCCACCGTTCCAGCGTCTCACCGAGCCCGGCATAGCGCATGTTGATATTGACGGCTATGCCCGGTTGGTGCTACAGCGGGCGGGTCCAGGTCTGCTCGACCAGATCGTGGCCGAAGCTGTGGTGCTTGCCCTGCCCGGCGAGCTGGAACCCGGCCCGCTGGTAGATGCGGCGCGCCCCGGGCAGGCAGTCCTGGGTCCATAGCGCCATCTGCTGGTAGCCCGCGGCCCTGGCAAAGCGCATGCACTCTTCGACCAGCCGGGCGCCGATGCCCAGGCCGCGGGCGGACGGCTCGACGAGCAGCAGCCGCAGCTGGGCGGTGACGGAATCCTTGCGCACGCAGAACACGCATCCGGCGGGCTCGCCGTCCACCTCGGCGATCCAGGCCGCCTCCCGCTGCGGGTCACGGGTGGCGGCATAGTCGGCGACAATCCGCGCGACCAGGAACTCGAAGGTCTCATCCCAGCCGTACTCCCGCGCATAGACCGCGCCATGCCTGTGTACGACCCAGCCCAGGTCGCCAGGCCGCGGCGGGCGCAGCAGGTAGGCCCGCGGCCGGGCCCGTCTCGGTCAGCCGGATCACCTGCCGGCGCCCGTCGGTGGCCGAACGCTGCCTGGCGGTCAGCTTCTCGGTGTCGAACCGGCCCAGGATGCGGCTCAGGTAGCCGGCGTCGATGTCCAGCGACCGCCGCAGCTCGGCTACCTCGGTCGCCTCTTGCCTGGCCAGCTCGAACAGCACCCGCACCTCGGTGAGCGAGTAAGGACTATCCAGGTGGCTGCCGCGCAGCACGCCGATCACATTGGTGTAAAAGCGGTTGAACGCCCGCACCGCGGCCACCGGCCTGTGATCGCAAAGACTTTGGCGTGTGAGAGTCCGGACAACTCTTCGCGATCATGGAACCCCGGGCGCCGGTAGCCGCCGGGGCATAGCCAGTTGGCCGCCGCCATCAACCATCTGGATGATCGGCGGATCCGCCGCGCCGCGCGCGAGGTCTGGCCGGACAGCCGATCCGCCGGAAGGGGCCCGCGGGCGATGCTTGAAGCGTGGCCTGCGGACGGCAGGTCGCGAGCGATCCGGAGGAGACATGGCAGTCATCGAGGTGAGTAATCTCGCCAAGCGCTACGGGGATCAGGTTGCCCTTGACGGGGTGTCGTTCAGCGTTGAGCAGGGCGAAATCTTCGGAATTCTCGGTCCGAACGGCGCTGGCAAGACAACCGCTGTGGAGTGCATGGCCGGCTTGCGGCGGCCCAGCTCGGGGACCATCCGGGTGCTCGGGCTGGACCCGCAGCAGCAGGGCCACGCACTACGCGAGCGGGTGGGCGTGCAACTCCAGGAGACACATCTTCAGGACAAGCTCAAGGTGTGGGAGGCGCTCGACCTGTACGCCTCGTTCTACCCGCGGCCGGCGGACTGGAACAAGCTGCTCGAGACGTGGGGCCTGGCCGCCAAGCGCAATGCCATGATCGGCAAGCTGTCCGGCGGCCAGAAGCAGCGCCTGTTCATCGCGCTCGCCCTGGTCGGCAACCCCGAGCTGGTCTTTCTTGACGAGCTGACCTCGGGGCTCGACCCGCAGGCCCGCCGCCTCACCTGGGGGCTGGTGAAGCAGATCAGGGACTCGGGTGTGACGGTCGTGCTGGTCAGCCACTTCATGGACGAGGCAGAGGAGCTGTGCGACCGGGTCGCGATCTTTGATCAGGGGCAGATCACAGCGCTGGACAGCCCGGAAGGGCTGATCGATCTCGCCGAGACCACGCACCGGCTGCTGTTCCGGCCGACCAGTGAGCTGGACGAGGCGGAGCTCAGCGGGCTGCCAGGCGTTACCGGGGTGAGCCGCGAGGGCGGCCGGGTCGTCGTCAGCGGGACCGGGGATTTCGCCAGCGCCGTGACAAGTGAGCTTGCCCGCAGGCGGGTCCTGGTGGCCGACCTGCGGATCGAGGGACGCACCCTCGACGAGGCATACGTGGCCCTGACCGGGCACACGCTCGAGGTCTGAGGAGAGAGATGACTGCAATGACTGGGTTTGGAAAGCTCGCGTTCGTCGAGACCAAGCTGTTCCTGCGCGAGCGGGTCGCCGTAGCGGCCCTGTTCGGCATCCCGATCGCCCTGGTCGTCGGCTTCGGGCTGATCCCCGGGTTTGACAAGCCGAGCAAGACGCTGAGCGGCCAGATCGGGACCGAGTACATCGCCTCGCTCGGCGTGGCGATCGTTATCGCGATCCTCGCCCTGAACGGGATTCCGTCGGCTCTGGGCACCTACCGGGAGAAGGGAATCCTGCGGCGGCTCAGCGCGACGCCGCTCCGCCCGGCGATGCTGCTGACCGCCAAGCTGATGGTGTGGGTGGCCACCGTGCTGATCTCGGTGACGATGATTGTCGCCGTCAGCCGCCTGGCCTTTCACGTCCCGCTGCCGGTGAAACTGGGCTGGTTCGCGGTGTCCGTCTTCCTCGGGGTGGCGGCCCTGTTCGCCCTGGGCCTGTTCGTCGCCGCTGTCGCGCCAACCAGCAGGGCGGCGACCGGGATCGGCATGCTGCTGTTCTTCCCGAACATGTTCCTGGCCGGCGTCTACTTCCCGACCGAGGAGATGTCGCACACCCTACAGACCATCGGGGACTACTCACCGCTCGGCGCCGCCCTGCACGCAGTGCGGCAGACCTGGATGGGCCAGGACCCCCGGATGCTCTACCTGGGCATAATGGCTGGGTGGGCGATCGTCGCGGGCCTGGCGGCCGCCAGGTTCTTCCGCTGGGAATGAGGCAGGACAGGTGATGGCAGCGCCGGTGCCAAACGGCCTTTTCGACAGCTGGGACAAGCGGCTCCAGGTCATCGGCAGGATCGCTCCTAACGCGCTGCTCGTCATCTCGACCTCGCTTGCCGTCCTGACGGGCGGGGGATGGGGGAGTACCAGGATCACCCTCGGGCTGGCCGTGATCGCCGCCGTCTGGACCGGGTGGTGGGTGGGCCTGCACCCGGCCTGGGCACAGCGCCGGGGGCTGATGGGGCTCTACTACGCAGGCTTCTTCCTGCTCGCCCTGGTACTGATCGCCAGGAGCCCGTGGTTCGCGTTCTTCGCCTTCACCGGGGTGCTGCACGCGCTCCAGCTGTTCCACGGCTTCTGGCGCTACGCCGGGATATCCGCCTCGGCCATCCTGATAGCTATCTGCCAGGTCGGCGGGTTCCATCGGCCGACACCGGCGGGAGTCTCCATCGTCACGCTAGTGGCCCTGTTCGATACCGCGATCTACCTCGGCTTCGGCCTGATCGGCCAGAAGTCGGAGGAACAGAGCAAGAGGCGGAATCAGGCGCTGGGCGAGCTCGCGGAGGCTAACCGCAAGCTGGAAGAGACGCTGGCGGAGAAGGCCGGGCTACAGGCGCAGCTGCTGGCGCAGGCGCGCGAGGCAGGCGTCGGTGCCGAACGCCAGCGGATGGCGCGGGAGATCCACGACACGCTCGCCCAGGGGCTGGCCGGCATCATCACCCAGCTACAGGCGGCGCAGCAGACAGCCGGGCAGCAGGGCGAGTGGCGACGGCACCTGGACACCGCGGCCGCGCTGGCCAGGGACAGCCTGGCCGAGGCTCGCAGGTCGGTGAGCGCGATGCGCCCGCAACTGCTGGAGGATGCCAGGCTGCCCGAAGCGCTGGCCGAGGTGGCGGGTCGCTGGTCGGCGATCAGCGAGGTCAAGACCGAGGTGACCACGACCGGCGAGGCGCGGCCGCTGCACCCGGAGATCGAGGTCACGCTGCTTCGCGCGGCGCAGGAAGCGCTGGCTAATGTGGGCAAGCACGCGGAGGCGTCCAGGGTCGCGCTGACCCTGTCGTACATGGAGGACGTGGTGACTCTGGACGTCAGGGACGACGGCCGCGGCTTTGCCCTGGCCGATGCGTCCCCGAACGGACACGGCGGATTCGGGCTCACCGCGATGCGGCAGCGGCTCGGCAACGTGGCCGGGACGCTGGCGATCGAGTCGGAGCCAGGCGGCGGCACGGCGATCTGCGCGAGCGTCCCGGCGATCGGCATCCAGGCCGCAGATGGCTGAGGTGCAAGGCGACGGCGGCGCCCAGCGTCCTGCCCCGATCCGGCTGCTCATCGTGGATGACCACCCGGTGGTCCGCGACGGGCTGCGCGGCATGTTCGACGGCAACGATGAGTTCGACGTGGTCGGCGAGGCGCCGGACGGGGTAACTGCGGTAGCCAGGGCGATGGCGCTGCGTCCCGATGTCGTGCTGATGGACCTGCGGATGCCGGGCGGTGGCGGCGTCAGCGCGATCAGCCAGATGGCCGAGCGGAAGCTAGCGGCGAGGATCCTGGTGCTCACCACGTACGACACCGACAGCGATGTGCTCGCCGCGATCGAGGCGGGTGCGACGGGCTACCTGCTCAAGGACGCGCCGCCGGACGAGCTGCTGCGAGGCGTCCGCGCGGCGGCGCGCGGGGACTCGGTGCTCTCGCCGAGCGTCGCCAGCCGGCTGGTGGGCAGGATGCGGGCGCCGGCGGCGGCCAGTGAGCCGCTGAGCCAGCGGGAGCTTGAAGTGCTTGGCCTGGTGGCCCGCGGAGTGGGGAACCGCGAGGCCGCCGCGCGGCTGTTCATCAGCGAGGCCACGGTGAAGACGCACCTGATGCACATCTATGCCAAGCTCGGCGTCAACGACCGCGCCGCGGCTGTCGCGGCGGCCTTCGACCGCGGGCTGCTCACGCCCGGCGAGCGCTGAGAGCGCCATGGACGCAGGACATCCGATGGGATGGGCTGCGCGTCAGTAGAGTGTCGCAAGCATGACATGTGGGGGAGTGACCGGAAGGAGGCAGAGTGCCGGCCAGGGAGTCCCGCGTTCCCGAGGGTGTCGACGTGACGGTGCCGAGCGTCGCGCGCATGTACGACCATCTGCTCGGCGGCAAGGACAACTTCGCCGCGGACCGGGAGGCGGCCGCGAAGCTCGTCGCGCTCGTGCCCGATGCGCAGAAGATAGCAAGGGACAACAGGAACTTCCTTGTCCGCTCTGTTCGCTTCCTCGCCGAGGCCGGCATCTCGCAGTTCATCGATCTCGGCACCGGCATACCCACCTCGCCGAACGTGCACGAGATAGCCAGGCAGGTCGTGCCCGGCGCGCGCGTGGTGTACGTGGACCACGACCCGGTAGTGCTCGCGCACAGCCGCGCCCTGCTGGCCACCGACGACGGGGTGGTCGCCGTCAAGTCTGACTTCAGGGACTCGGCCGAGGTGCTCAGCGATCCCGGCCTGAGCCAGCTGATCGACTTCAGCCAGCCGGCCGCCGTGCTTTTCCTGTCGGTGCTGCACTTCATCGGCGACGAGGAGAACCCGGGCCAGATCGTGGCCGGTTTCCGCGACCTCCTCGCGCCTGGCGGCTACCTGGTGATATCCGCGATCACCTCGGAGGACCTGGATCCGGCGACCGATAAGGGCGCCCGGGAGCTGTACCGCTCCGCGCGCACTCCCGCGGTAGCCAGGTCCAGGGAGCAGATCATGGAGTTCTTCACCGGCTGCGAACTGGAAGAGCCAGGGCTGGTGAGCGTGGTGGACTGGCGGCCCGATCCGGGGACCGATACCGAGGCCACCAGGGTACATATGCTGGCCGGTGTGGGCAGAAAGGTGTAACTCCCCAGCGTCCGCGCCGGCTCGTACCAGGCAGCACTGGTACCGGCGATGGCGGTGAGGCACAATAGGGAGTGGACTGCGGGCGGTGCCCGGAGTGCATGACGCGCGGCGAGCCGGATCTGCGGTGAGCGAGCGTGAGGTCGCTGGGGAAGGCGCACCTCGTCAGCTCGCAGGAGGTCTGGTGTCCGTACATGGCGTTCTTCACGTCCATTCCGCGCCCTCGGCGCTATGCCCGCACATCGAGTGGGCAGTGGCCGGGATTGTTGGCGTGCCCGTAAATCTGCCCTGGGTGAGCCAGCCCGCGTCGCCAGGCTCGTTGCGGGCCGAGGTGAGCTGGGCCGCGCGCCCAGGCACGGCGGGCGCCATCACCTCAGCGCTGGCCGGGTGGAACCGGCTGCGGTTCGAGGTCACCGAGGAGGCAAGCCCCGGCTGTGACGCGGTCAGGTACAGCTACACGCCGACGCATGGCACGTTCTCCTGCGTGACCGCGGCGAACGGGGACGTGCTGATCCCGGAGGACCGGCTTCGAGCCGCCATGACGCTGGCCGCCTGCCCCGCTCCCGGCCGTCCGGCCGGGTCGCTGGAAGCCGATCTCGCCCGGCTGATCGGTCAGGCATGGGATGACGAGCTTGAGCCGTTCCGCTGCGCAGCCGACGGCGCGCCGGTTCGCTGGCTGCACGCCACCGGCTGACCGCGCATCCGGCGGCTCGCCGGCCGGCCACGCGAACGGCTGCGGGGCCGCATCCGGTGATGACCAGATACGGCCCCGCCCCGTAGCGTCGGCAGGTGCTTGCCTACTTGAAGGCGCCCAGGCCGTGCGGTGTGCCCAGGCCGGTCGGGCCGTCGTAGCCCTTCTCCCCGTGGCACAGGAAGTTGTGCGGAGCGCAGGTGCCGTTGGCGCCCTTCGTCACGCTGTACAGGTCACCGGGGTGCGCGTACGGGTACGACGAGGGGTAGGTGCCTGCCGCGGGCAGGCCGGCCAGCGCGAAAACCGAGGCGATGATCGGCGAGGACACGCTGGTGCCGCCGACCTCGAGCCAGCCGCCCTGGTCATAGGTGTCGTAGATGGCCACGCCGCTGTTGGGGTCGGCCACCGCGGCCACGTCGTTGTCGATCCGGTTCTGGCAGCCCTTGTGGTGCTGCCAGGACGGCTTGGCCTCGAACCCGGAGCATCCTGATCCGGTGCCCTCGCCGCCTGCGCTGCTGCCCCACACCTTCTCTGTCCAGCCCCGGGTGTTCGAGGCCGTGGTCAGCGTCGTGCCGCCGACCGAGGTGACGTACTGCGAGGCGGCCGGGTAGGAGACGCCGTAGCCGTCGTCGCCCGCGGAGGCCACGACCGCTGCTCCGGCGTGCTGGTAGTAGTCGCTGTCGTAGGTCGAGTCGCTGCTGCTGTCCCCGCCGCCGTAGGAGTTCGACACGAAGTCGGCGCCGAGGATGGCGATCGAGGAGTTCACCGCGGTCCCCAGGTCAGAGAAGTCCGGGGTGTTGGCTTCCACCAGGAAGATGTGGCAGCTCGGGCAGATGGCCGAGACCATGTCCACGTCGAGCGATTCCTCGGTCGCCCAGCCGGTGTCACCCGAGTCCTCCGGCAGCGGGCTGGCGAGGCCGTTCTCATTGGCGACGGTCAGGCAGCCAGCCTCGGTCGAGGTGTTGCAGGCGGGCAGGCCCCAGGCCGAACGGTAGGTGGCCACGTCGGAGACGGCGTTGGGGTCGTTGTAGGCGTCCACGACCGCCACGTTGGTGACCGTCGAGGAGGAGGGCAGCTTGTAGGCGCTGGTCAGCGAGGCGGGCCCGTAACCGTAGCCGACGGGCTGGTCGCCGCCGAAGGACGCCTCGGTCCGCTGCTTGACGTCGGTGCGGATCAGCTCCATGCAGGACGCGATCCCTGGCTGGTGGGTGACGGCGCAGACCCGGCGGAAGTCCGGAGCCGCGGCCCGGGTGGAATGCGCAGCCGGGGCCTGCGCCGCGATCGCAGCCGCAGCGGAGCCGCCGGTCAGCACCAGCGCGGCAGCGGCCGCCAGGGCCGCGCGCGCCACCCGTGAGCGAGTCAAGTACGCGGACAATAAAATGCTCCCTTCAGGGAACGGACCCGGGCATGCTCAGCCGCAGACGGGGTTGCGCCGTGCTGTCACCCAGGCCCGCAAGCACGGTCGTGCTTCTCGCGGATACTAACTTTGGGGGATTTAATGAGTCAATGTCCGGCAACAGCTAATTAACCGGGATTACGTGACGGCGTTACTCCCGGACCCGGCTATGTGCCTGCGGCACCGAATTCATCCGGTGAAGGAACTGGTGCCATCCGGCGAGCCCAGGCCGACCGGCGCGTAGTAGGGGTTGCTGCCGGGCGACAGGTCGAAGAGCCCGGCCGGGTTCAGGTACGGGTACGAGGCGGGGTAAGTCCCGGCCGCCGGCGTGCCCGCCAGCGCGTAGACGGCCGTGATAATCGGGCAGGACACGCTGGTGCCGCCGAGTTCCAGCCAGCCGCTCTGGTCGTAGGTGTCGTAGACGGCTACCCCGGTGGTCGGATCGGCATCGGCCGCGACGTCGTTGTCGGCGCGCTTGCCGCAACCCGTGTCGAACCCCTTCTGCCAGGACGGCTGCGGCTCATAGGCTGAGCAGCCGGACCCGGTGCCGCCCCACGGAGTCTCGGTCCAGCCTCGTGGGGTCGACGCGGCCTTCGTCAGGGTGGTGCCGCCTGCCGACGTGACGTACTGCGAGGCGGCGGGGTAGGAATCGGCGGAGCCGCTGTCGCCGCCGGAAGCCACCACCGCGACCCCGGCGTGCTGGTAATAGGACTTGTCGTAGCTGAGCTCGCCGCTCGTCTCGGATCCGCCGTAGGAGTTGGCGATGAAGCCGGCCCCGAGGCTGACCGCGGAGTTCACCCCGGTGCCCAGGTTCGGCGTGCTCGCGCTCTTGGCCTCCACCAGCAGGATGTGACAGTTCGGGCAGATGGCCGAGACCATGTCGACGTCAAGCGACTCCTCGGTCGCCCAGCCGGTGGTGCCCGCGGCGGCGGGCAGCGGGCTGGTTTTCCCGTTCTGGTTGACCTTGGTCAGGCAGCCCGCGCTGGTCGAAGAATCGCAGGCCGGCTGGCCCCAGGCCTTGCGGTAGGCGGCCAGGTCGGATGCCGCAGTCGGGTCGTCATAGGCGTCGATTACCGCGACTGTCTGTCCGGCGCCAGCCGTTAGGGATGGCAGCTTATAAGCGTTTTGCAGGTTGGCGGGGCCGTAACCGTCGCCGGTCGGCGCGCGGTGGCCGAAGAAGGCCTGGCTGTGCTGCCTGACGCTGGCCCTGATCAGCGCCATGCAAGCCATGGTGCCCGGGTGGCTGGGCCTGGCGCAGGCCCGGCGGACGTCCGGCGCCGCGGCGGCCCGGGTTGGGTGAGTTAAGCCGGCGGCGTCCGATTGCGCCGCGGTGGCTGCTGCCGCGGAGTTACCCGCGAGCGCGAGCGCGGCGGCGGCTACCAGGGCAGTTCGCGCCATCCGCGGGCGAGCTGAACGTCGGGACAATGGACCGCTTCCTTCGGGAACGGGCCTGGCGGAACGGCCCTGGCCGGGCGATGCGAGAGAGCGGACGGGGCCGCCGGTGATAACCAGGCTCATCAACACGGCCGTGCTCCCTCGCGGATACTAGCTTTGGGCAAATTAAATAGTCAATGTCTGGTTACACCCAGTCAAGTCAAGAATCAGGCCAAGAGTGCGGGGCCGCACCGGTGACGACCGGTGCGGCCCCGCCTCTTTATGGGTAGTTATGAACGGTGGGTGGCAGGAGCGCCAAAGGTGGGGGCGAAGAAGGCGCCGATACCGCGGGGGGTGCCCAGGCCGGTCGGGCCGTCGTAGCCGACCTCGCCGGTGCACAGGTACGCGGGGCTGCACGAGCCGTTGCTGCCGCTCGTCACGTCGTACAGCTCGCCGGTGTCCGCGTACGGGTAGGACGACGGGTAGGTTCCCGCCTTCAGGGTGTCGGCCAGCGCGAAGACCGAGGCGATGATCGGCGAGGCCACGCTGGTGCCGCCGACCTCCAGCCAGCCGCCCTGGTCATAGGTGTCGTAGATGGCTACCCCGGTGGCGGGGTCGGCGACCGCGGCGACGTCGTCGTCCGTCCGGTGCTTGCAGCCGGTGTCGGTCTGCCAGGACGGCTTGGGCTCATTCTTGCGCGCGCAGCCGGAGCCGGTGCCGGCCCAGACGCTCTCGGTCCAGCCCCTGGTGGTGCCCGCGTCCTGGGTCAGGGTTGTCCCGCCCACCGCGGTGACGTACTGCGAGGCGGCGGGGTAGGCCACGCCGTAGCCGTCGTCGCCCGCGGAGGCCACGATCGCGGCCCCGGGCTGCTGGTAATACTTGGTGTCATATGCCGGGTCGCTGCTGCTCTGCCCTCCGCCGTAGGAATTCGATACGAAGTCGATGTGCCGGTGCTTGACCGCTGAGTGCACCGCGGTCCCCAGGGAGTAAGTGCTCGGGGCCTTGGCTTCTACCAGGTAGATGTGGCACTCGGGGCAGATGGCCGAGACCATGTCGACGTCGAGCGACTCCTCGGTCGCCCAGCCGCTGTCACCGGACGGGGCCGGCAGCGGGCTGGTCTTCCCGTACTGGTTGACCTTGGTCAGGCAGCCTGCCCCGGTGGCTGTGTCGCAGGCCGGCAGGCCCCAGGCAGCCCGGTAGGTGGCGACGTCAGACACGGCGGTCGGATCGTCGTAGGCGTCCACGACGGCGACGGACAATCCTGTTACCGACGTCGAGGACGGCAGGTCGTAGGCACTGATCAGCGAGGCTGGCCCGTACCCGTCGCCGGTTGGCGCGGTATCGCGGCCAAGCGATGCCTGGGTCCGCTGCCTGATGTCGCTGCGGATCAATGCCATGCAGGACATGATCCCTGGGCTATGGGTGACGGCACATGCCCGGCGGATAGCCGGGGCCGCCGCGGCGTGCGCGGACCTGGCGGCCGGTGCCTGCGCCGCGGCTGCCGCGGCGACAGAACTGCCCGCGAGCGCGAGCGCGGCAGCGGCTACCAGCGCCGTGCGCGCCATCGGTGAGCGGGCGGAGACTGGGGACAATAAACTGCTCCCTTCAAGGGGCGGGACGGCCTGATCTCAACCAGCGCTGAACGGGATGTGTCCGGTGTAACCAGGCCTTCAGCACGACGGTGCTCCCTCGCGGATACTAACTTTGGGCTAATTAGACAGTCAATGTCTGGGTACGTCCCGGTTAAGTGATGAATTGGGAAGCGGGGGGAACGGGCCTGGTTCGGTTACGGGTGCGGGGCCGCACCGGTGATGACCGGATGCGGCCCCGCGCCTACTCCTGTGGTGCCGGTCGCCGTGGCGACGTTGGCGGGTGCTTTTTAGCTGAAGGCACCTACTCCGTCGGGCGTGCCCAGGCCGGTCGGGCCGTCGTAGCCCGCACCTGCGGTGCACAGGTAGGACGGGCTACAGCTTCCGTCGGCTCCGCTCGTCACGTCGAACAGATCGCTGGCGTGCGCGTACGGGTACGACGACGGGTAGGTACCGGCCGCGGGCGTTCCGGCCAGCGCGAAGACCGAGGCGATGATCGGCGAGGACGCGCTCGTGCCGCCGACTTCGAGCCAGCCGCCCTGGTCATAGGTGTCGTAGACGGCTACGCCCGTGTTGGGATCGGCAACCGCGGCAACGTCGTTGTCGGTCCGCTTGCTACAGCCGCTGTCGGTCTGCCAGGACGGCTTGGCCTCATGGCTCGCGCACCCTGATCCGGTGCCCTCGCCGCCGCCGCTGCTGCCCCACACGGTCTCGGTCCAGCCCCTGGTGCCCGATGACGTGTTCAGCGAGGTGCCGCCTACCGAGGTGACGTACTGCGAGGCGGCCGGGTAGGAAACGCCGTATCCGCCGTCGCCCGCCGAGGCCACGATCGCTTTTCCGGCGTGCTTGTAATAGTCGGTGTCGAACGTCGGGTCGCTGCTGCTCTGCGATCCGCCGTAGGAATTCGACACGAAATCGGCGCCGATGACGTTAACCGCGGAGTTCACGGCCTTCCCCAGGTGCTTCGTGGTCGGGCTCTTGGCTTCCACCAGGTAGATGTGGCAGCTCGGGCAGATGGCCGAGACCATGTCGACGTCCAGCGATTCCTCGGTCGCCCAGCCGGTGTCACCCGAGTTCGTCGGCAGCGGGGATGCCGCCCCCGCCTGGTTGGTTACGGTCAGGCAGCCTGCTTCGGTCGAGGTGTTGCACGCGGGCTCACCCCACGCGGACCGGTAGGTGGCCAGGTTGGACACTGCGTCCGGGTCGTTGTAGGCGTCAATGACGGCAACCTTCGTGACAGTCGTCGAGGACGGCAGCTTGTAGGCGCTGATCAGCGAAGATGGACCGTAACCGTAGCCGACTGGTGTCTTGCGGCCCAGAGTTGCCTCGGTCCGCTGCGTGACGCCGTTACGGATCAGCGACATGCAGGACATCATCCCTGGACTGTGAGTGATGGCACATACCCGGCTGAAGTCTGGAGCCGCGGCGGCCCGGGTACCGTGGGCGGCCGGGGCCTGCGACGCGACGGCGGCGGCGGCAGAGCCGCCAACAAGCGCCAGCGAGGCAGCGGCCACAAGCGCGGTACGCGCCACCCGTGAGCGAGCTGAGATTGGGGACAACAAACTGCTCCCTTCAAGGAACGGGCCTGGTCACGGTCAGCCGCAGACGGGTCGCGTCCGCGCTGTCTACCAGGCCTGTAAAACACGGTCGTGCTCCCTCGCGGATAATAGCTTTAGGTAAATTACATAGTCAATGTCTGGTTACATCCAATTAAGTCAGAACTGTGCCTGTACGGGCGCGGCAGGGCGATACGGGACTAGGGCGGTGGCCGATGCGCAAGCGCATCATTCTCGACTGTGATCCGGGGCATGACGACGCGATTGCGATCCTGCTGGCGCGCGGCTGCCCGGAGATCGAGCTTGTCGCCATCACCACGGTCGCCGGGAACCAGACGCTGGACAAGACAACCCTCAACGCGCGCCGGGTATGCACGGTGGCAGGCATCCATGACGTGCCGATCTTCGCCGGCAGCTGGCGGCCGCTAAAGCGGCCGCAGATCACCGCGCCGGAAATCCATGGCACCTCGGGCCTGGACGGGCCGGCGTTCGGCGAGCCCACGGTGGGCGTGCAGGACGAGAATGCCGTCGACTACCTGGTCCGCACCCTGATGGCAGAGGGCGAGGGCATCACGCTGGTGCCGGTGGGCCCGCTCACCAACGTGGCTGCCGCACTGCGGCGCGAACCCCGGATCGCCGAGCGCACCCGCGAGGTGGTCTTGATGGGCGGCGCCTACACGCGCGGCAACCGCACCCCGGCGGCCGAGTTCAACATGCTGGCTGATCCCGAGGCCGCGGCGATCGTCTTCGGCGCTGGCTGGCCGCTGACCATGATCGGGCTGGACCTCACCCATCAGGCGGTGGCCTCCGGCGAGGTAGTGCAGAAGATCCGGGCGATGGGCACGGACGTGAGCCGCATGGTGACCGGACTGCTGGAGTTCTACGGCGCCAGCTACCGGCGGTCCGGCGTGGCCGGGGCCGGCCTCGGCCCGCCGGTGCACGATCCGTGCGCGGTGGCCCGGGTCGCACGGCCTGACCTGATAGCGGTGCAGGACGCGTTTGTCGCGGTGGAGACGCGGGGCGAGTGGACCTCCGGCATGACCGTCACAGACTTCCGCGGCAGCCTCGGCCACCCGCACAACGCGAAGGTGGCCACGACCCTGGACGCCGAAGGATTCTGGGACCTGATGCTGACCGCGCTCCAGACGTTCGGCGGGCCGGCCGGCGAAGGGCTCGGGTGAGCCGTGCCCCGGGTGGCCGTGATCGGCGCGGTGAACGCGGATTACATCGTCCGCGTCGACCGCCTGCCGCAGCCGGGGGAGACCGTCACCGGCGGCCGCCTTTCCATCCGGTCCGGCGGCAAGGGTGCCAACCAGGCGCATGCCGCGGCCAGGCTCGGTGCCGACGTCCGCCTGGTGGCCAGCATCGGCACGGACGCGGCGGGCGCTGGCGAGCGGGCCGCGCTGGCCGCCGGCGGTGTCGATACGAGCGGGCTGGCGGAGTCCGAAAGGTCCACCGGCCTGGCGGTCGTCCTGGTGGACGCGTCGGGGGAGAACGCCATCGCGGTCGCTCCTGGTGCCAATGAGCTGCTCACCGCCGCGATGGTGACGCAGCGGCTGCGCGGCTGGCTGGATGCCGGCAGCGTGGTGCTGTGCAGCCTGGAGGTCCCGGTCGCCGCGGCCGTCGCGGCTGTCGATGCCGCGGCGTTGGTCGGCGCGCTCACGGTGATCAACCCGGCACCCGCGCTGCCGCTGCCCGCAGCGCTGCTGCGCGGCGCCGTCCTGACCCCCAACGAGGGCGAGCTCAGCCGGCTGGTTCCCGATGCGGCGGATGCGGATGCCGCCGTCTCTGCGCTGCTCCACGGCGGGGCGCGCGCCGTGGTCGTCACCCGCGGCAGCCGGGGGGCTTCGATTTTCCGAACGGCGCAGCCGCCGGTCAACATCTCGGCACCATCAGTCGACGTGATCGACACCGTCGGCGCCGGCGACGCGTTCAACGGGGCACTCGCCTGGAGCCTGGCCTGCGGCGCGGCGCTGCCGGCCGCGGTGACGGCTGGCGCGGCGGCGGGCGCGGCAGCCTGCACCGGTACCGGGGCACGCGACGCGCTGCCAGCCCCGGCCGACCTAGCCGCGCTGCTCGGCGCCGCCGCGTTCGCCGCCGCCTGCCAGCCCGGCTGACCCGCGCTGCTCGGCGCTGCCCCCGCCTGCGCGAGATGGATGTGGCGCGGCCTACCACTGGTGGGGGGCTACGCCACATCCATCAGCTCGCGGATGTGTCCGGGCGCACTGGCACGTGTCGCCAGGGGCAGTTGGGACAGATGGTGGTTGTTGGGCGCGCGCGACGGGACGCGCGGGCCATTTGAGATCTTGAAGAAGCCTGACTGATGAGTACTAAGCTGCCAGGCGTCATACGAGGAGGCAGCCATGTCGCAGGCACGCGTCGAGTCGGTCCAGACGCCGGACGGGCCGTTCGACCTGACCGTGTGGCTGCCAGCCGCCGGGACCGGCCCTGGCCTGCTCCTGATTCAGGAGATCTTCGGCGTCAGTGACTACATCCGGGCGGTCGCCGAGGACCTGGCCGGTCTTGGCTACGTGGTGGCGGCACCGGATCTGTTCTGGCGACTCAAGCCTGGCCACCAGGCAGCTCACGACGAGGCGGGCCTGACCGAGTCACTGGCGCTCGGTGGCAGCTTCGATGTCGATAAGGGTGTGGCCGACGCTGCGGCCGCGCTACAGCAGCTGCGCTCGCTGCCCGAGGTCGGCGGCGGCATCGGCATCGTCGGATTCTGCCTCGGCGGATCCATCGCCTTCTTCCTGGCGGCGCAGGCCGAAGTGGATGCCGTGGTCTCGTTCTACGGCTCGGCGGTTCCGGGCAACCTGGATGTCCTGGAGCGGATCAGCAGCCCGCTCCAGTTCCACTTCGGCGGCAGCGACCCATACATTCCACGCGAGCAGGTCACCTCGACGGAGCAAGCGGCGGCAGGACGCCGCAACGTCGAGATTCATGTAGAAGAGGATGCTGGGCACGCTTTCCATAACCGGAAGGCCCCCATGTTCTACGTGCCGGAGCCCGCCGCCCGGGCGTGGCGGCGGACCGAGGAGTTCCTCCGGCGCCACCTCCCGGTCAGGGAGCAGACCTCGCCAAGAAGCCAAAGGACTCTTTGACATCTCCCTGATCCCAAAGTACCCTTTGGCATATGCAGATCAGCGATCCGAAGGCGATCAGGGCGCTGGCCCATCCGCTCCGCCTCGACCTGCTGGCACTGCTGGCCGCGGGGGGCCTGGCGACGGCCGCCCACTGCGGGCGCATACTCGGCGCCTCGCAGGCGAGCTGCTCGTTCCATCTGCGTCAGCTCGCCAAATACGGGTTCGTGGAAGACGCCGGGGCCGGACCCGACCGGCGCGAGCGGCGCTGGCGGGTGCCCGATCCTCGGCTGACGGTGCAGATCGCGGAAGGAAGCGACACGGCAGTCCGGAGGCAGATCGAACGGCTCGTGGTCGAGCGGGAAATGCAAGCGATCCTTGACTACTCCGAACGCCAGGACGGCGCGAGCCCTGCGTGGCAGCACAAGGCAGGCATCGTGACCGCGATGGCTGTCATGTCCCCCGAGGATGCCGCCGATGTCAAGGAGAAGTGGATAGCGCTCCTCGCGCCCTTCGCCGCCCATGCCAGCGGCCGCCAGCTCCAGCCGGGGCAGCAGCCTGTCCGGTATTTCATGGCCGCGACCCCGCTGCCAGACCCTGACTCAGCAGACAGCGAGGATGCATCCGATGGGTGACAGCCAGATCGACTTCGTGACCGCGGCCCCCGCCATGGGCGCCCTGAACGTCACGTGGATTCACGGCGCGCCCGCCAGGCGACGCGCCGGCGATCCGAAGATTCAGGTGCACTTCTACGACGAGCACACCGCCATCCTGCGCCAGAGCAAGTCGGTGAATTACGAAGCACCGTTCATCTACCTGCTGTTCGGTAACGACCGGGCCCTGTTGCTCGACTCCGGTGCCACCGCCGACCCCGAGCTCTTCCCGCTGCGTGACACCGTCGACCTGCTCATCGCCGGATGGCTCGACAGGCACCCCCGCGAACGATACGAACTGATCGTGGCGCACACGCACGGGCATGGTGATCATGTGGCCGGCGATGCCCAGTTCGCTGGCCGGCCCGATACGACTGTGGTCAGCCGCGAGGTCGAGGCCGTGCGGCAGTTTTTCGGGTTTACCGGCTGGCCGGATCAGGTCGTGACGTTTGACCTCGGCGGCCGGGTGCTGGAGATAACGGGCAGCCCCGGCCACCATCGCGCGGCCATCACCAGCTACGACCCGTGGAGCGGCTTCCTGCTCACCGGCGACACCGTGCTTCCCGGCCGCCTGTACGTGGACGACTTCCCGCAGTTCCTGGCCAGCCTGGACCGGATGGTCAAGTTCGCCGAGAGCCGCGCCGTCACGCACGTCCTCGGCTGCCACGTCGAAATGACAAATCAGCCAGGCCGCGACTACCCGATCGGGGCCACCTACCAGCCCGACGAACGCGCTCCCGAGATGACCACCAGCCAACTGACAATGATCCGCGACGCGGCCGCGTCCATCGCCGGCAGACGAGGAGTCCACAAGTTCGACGACTTCATCATCTACAACGAACCCCGCAAACGAGACCTGTACAAGCTGATAGCACGCGGATCGACGCACAAGATCCGGGCATCGGTCGCCCGGCACTGAAACCCGCGCGCTGTGCTCCACCGGATCGGGTCGAATATCTGGCAGGGCACAGCGGGCGGGGTTAGACCTTAGAGCGGGATGTTGCCGTGCACGCCGCGGGACGGGAACGCCTCGGCGATGGCGGTGGCTATCGCCTCGCGAGTCCGGCCCGGCTCGATGATCTCGTCGATTACGCCGAGGTCGACGGCACGGGCGAGCCCGCCCGACTCCTTCTCGTGCTCGGCCGCGAGCTCGGCCTCGACCTCGTGCCGCCGCTCGGCGGGAACGCCTGCCAGCTTCCGCCGGTGCAGGATCCGTACCGCCGCGACCGCGCCCATCACCGAGACCTCCGCGTCCGGCCAGGCGAACACGCGCGTCGCGCCGAGTGCGCGTGAGTTCATCGCGATGTACGCACCGCCGTAGGCCTTCCTGGTAACCAGGGTGACCCGCGGAACGCAGGCCTCGGCGAAGGCATGCAGCAGCTTGGCACCCCTGCGGACAACCCCGTCCCACTCCTGACCTACCCCGGGCAGGTAGCCGGGCACATCCACGAGGACCACCAGCGGCACGCCGAACGCGTCGCACATCCGGACGAAGCGAGCTGCCTTCTCGGCCGAAGTCGCGTCCAGGCACCCGCCCAGCCGCAGCGGGTTGCTCGCCACCACCCCGACGGTGCGGCCACCGAGCCTGCCGAGCTCGGTCACCACGTTCGGTGCCCACTTCGGGTGCAGCTCCAATCCCGGCTCGTCGAGCAGCCCGTTCACGAGCGGGTGAACGTCGTATGCGCGGCGCGGCGAGTCGGGCAGCATGGCGGCCAGATCGGGTCCGCTGGCGTCCGCGGCGCGCGCCGCAGCCGGCACCAGGGTGCCCTGGTGGCCGAGCAGCACGGCCACCCGCCTTGCCTGGGCGAGTGCTTCCTCGTGGGTCGCCGTGACCAGGTGCACCACGCCAGAGCGGCGGCTATGCGGCTCGGGGCCGCCGAGCCGGGCTGAGTCCACGTCCTCGCCGGTGACGCTGCGCACCACGTCAGGCCCGGTGACGAAGATGCGGCCGGCCTCGGAGAGGATCACCACGTCGGTGAGCGCGGGTCCGTAGGCAGCACCGCCCGCAGCGGGGCCGAGCACGACAGAGATCTGCGGTACCACGCCGGAGGCCCGGGTCATCGCCGCGAACACGGTGCCGACGGCATGCAGGCTCTCCACTCCCTCCCGCAGCCGGGCACCGCCCGAATGCCAGAGCCCGATGACCGGTGCGCCCAGGGCGATGGCCTCGTCATAGGCGGCCACGATCGCGGCGCAGCCCAAGGTGCCCATCGCGCCGCCCTGAACTCCGGGGTCGCTTGCGAACGCCACCGCCGGCATCCCGTCGATCTGACCACTGCCCGCCTGCGCTCCGCTGGCGTCGGCCGGGGTGATCTCGCGCAACGTGCCGGCGTCGAACAGCGCGCCGAGCCGCTCCCGGGGCTGGCGCGGATCGCGTGCCGCATCCGGGTGCGCCGGATCTGCCGCTGTCATGGGGTGCTCAAGCACTGTCACGGTCCCCCCTTTTCATGCGGCGGCGAAGGCGAGCGCAACGTTGTGCCCGCCGAAGCCGAACGAGTTGTTCAGCGCCGCCATCGGCGCGCTGCCACGGCGTCGTAGCGGTCGCGGCTCAGTGGCGATGTCGATGTCGATGTCGTCGTCGAGATCGTCGAGGTTGGTGGTGGGCGGTGCGACGCACTCGCGGAGCGCGAGGATCGCGGCGACGGACTCGAGTGCGCCCGCCCCGCCCAGCAGGTGGCCGGTCATCGACTTCGTTGCCGACACCACTGCCCCACTCGCTGCCTCGCCGAGCGCGGCGGCGATGGCCTGCGCTTCCACGACGTCACCTGCCGGGGTGGAGGTGGCGTGCGCGTTGACGTGGACGACCTGCTCGGCGGACAGCCCGGCGTCGGCAAGCGCCTGTGTCATGGCCCGGACCAGCCCTTTGCCGTCTGGGGCCGGCTGGGCGATGTGATGCGCGTCCGAGGAGTAGCCGAACCCCGCGGCCACCGCGTGCACGCGCGCGCCGCGCCTGGACGCATGCGCGGCGGACTCGAGCACGAGCATGGCCGCGCCCTCGCCGAGCACGAAGCCGTCCCTGCCCTTGTCGAACGGCCTCGATGCCCGTTGCGGCTCATCGTTCCTTGTGGACAGCGCGCGCATGGCGGCGAAGGCCGCGATGTTCAGCGGGATGATGGCGGCTTCGGTGCCGCCGGCCATCACGATGTCCGCGCGTCCCGATCTGATCATCTCGATCGCGTACGCGATCGACTCCGCGCCCGATGCGCAGGCGCTCACCGTGGTGTGCACCCCCGCTCTCGCGCCGAGCTCGATGCTGATCCATCCGGCGGAACCGTTCGGCATGAGCATCGGGACCGTGTAGGGCGACAGGCGCTGCCAGCCCTTCGTGTTCAGCGTGTCGTAGGCGGCGAGCGTTGACGCCACGCCCCCTATGCCGCTTGATACCGCGACGCCGAGCCGTTCCGGCTCCACCTGCGGGGCCCCCGCGTCGGCCCAGGCTTCGCGGGCGGCGACGAGCGCGAACTGCTCGCAGCGGTCGAGGCGGCGGGCCTGCACCCGGTCGAGCACGGTGGCGGGATCGACCACGGCCGCCGCGACGATGCGCGCGGGCAGCTCCTTCGCCCACTCCTGCGTAAGCGGACGCACTCCGCTGCGGCCGGCCAGGAGCGCCTGCCAGGTGCTATCCACATCACCGCCGAGCGGCGTCGTAGCGCCGAGCCCGGTGACCACGACGGTGGCCTGGTCTGTGCCCACTGAGATCAGCTCCTCCGGCTTGAGTCCGCTGCCCTGCCCGCGGCGCCTGGCGCGGCGTTCAGGCGGACACGCCCGAACGCTGCACGAACACCACGACGTCCTGGACGGTCTTGAGATTCTTGAGCTCCTCGTCGGGGATCTCCACGCCGAACTTGTCCTGCGCGGCGACGGCGATCTCGACCATGGACAGCGAGTCGATGTCGAGATCGTCGATGAAGGTCTTGTCGGGCGTCACCTGGTCGGCCGGCACTCCGGCGATCTCGTCGATGATCTCGCCGAGGCCTGCCAGAATCTCCTGCTCGGTCATGGCCATGTGTCTTTCGTCTCCTTGTCGTAATCGGCATAACGCCTGGTGCGCTCTCCGGCGGCCGCCGGAGAGCGGCTAGGGTACCGTGATCACCTGGGCCGCATAGCACAGCCCGGCGCCAAAGCCCAGGAACAGCACCTGCTCGCCTGAGCCGATCTCATCCCGCTCGATCATCCGCGACATCGCCAGCGGGATGGATGCGGACGAGGTGTTCCCGGCATGAACGATGTCGTCGGCGACGCGTTCCCTGGGCACCTCCAGCTTGCGGGCGATTGATTCCACGATCCGCAGGTTCGCCTGGTGCGGGATGAACGCGGCCAGGTCCTGCGGCGCCACGCCGGCCCGGTCGCAGGCAGCCTTCGCGACCGGGTGCAGCTCGGTAGTGGCCCACCGGAACACCGCCTGCCCCTGCTGCGAGATGAACGAGGTGCGGTTGGCGACAAGGATCTTGTCAGCCATGCCGCCGGTGCTGCCCCACTCGACCGGGCCGATCCCCGGCGGCTGCTCCGGGTCGGTCACCGGCCCCACCACGGCCGCGCCCGCGCCGTCGCCGAAGATAATGCAGGTGGACCTGTCGGTCCAGTCCAGCCACGCGGACATCTTCTCCGCCCCGATCACGAGCACGTGCCTGGCCGAGCCCGCGCGGACCGAGTCGCTGGCATTCGCGAGGGCGTAGCAGAATCCGGCGCACGCGGCGTTCAGGTCGTAAGCCCCCGGCGCGGTGATGCCGAGCCGGTGCGCCACGGTTGCGGACACGTTCGGTATCTGGCTCTCCGGCGTGCAGGTGGCAACGATCACCAGGTCGATGTCGTCGGGGGACAGGCCGCTCCCGGCTAGAGCCTTGCCGCCGGCGGCGACTGCCATGTCCGCGACGGTCTCGTCGGGCCCGGCGATCCGCCGGCTGGCGACGCCGATCCGGCTGCGGATCCACTCGTCGCTGGTCTGCACCGTGGCGGCCAGGTCATCGTTGGTGACCTCGTTGGCCGGCTGGTATCCGCCGAACGCCAGGATCCGCGCCCCCGCCGTGCCGTGCTCTAGCCGCATCTAGATCGCCCTCTGCTCGGATGTCTCTGGCTGCAACCGCGCAATGGGCTGGCCTGCGCTGACCGGATCCCCGTCCTCGACCAGCCACTCGATGATCGCCCCAGGGCATGGCGGGGTGATCGGCCGGCGGTCGTGGCGCGCCTCGATGAGGCCGAGCTCGGCTCCGGCGGCTACGAAGGCGCCAGGCGCTACGGCGGGATGGTCGGCCGAGCCGGCCCGGAACGTGCCTGCCAGCGGGGCGACGAGCAGCCGCCACTCGGGGCTGTGGCTGTCCGCGCCCGGGTGATGACCCTCCATGGCATCTGTGCTGTCAATGTCACCCAGGCCGTCAATGCCGTCCAGGCCGGTCAGCGCCATCCCGCTGTCCTGGGTGGGCCCGTGCTCGGCGGCAAGCGCACGGGCGGCGGGCAGTTGGTCAGGTGTCTTCAGGGCGAGCAGCGCCACTCCGGGCAGCACCCGCCTGGCCAGGCTGGTCAGGGTGCCGGCCGGCGGCAGCTCGATGATGGCCGTCACGCCGAGGCGGGCCATCGACGCCATGCACTCGTCCCAGCGGACCGGGGCGCTGACCTGGGCGACGATGCGGGCCAGCCAGTCCCCGCTGGAGCGGACTGCCGCGCCGTCGGCGTCCGAGAGCAGCGTCATCGCCGGGCTGCTGACGGTGACGCTCATGGCCGCGCTGCGCAGCGCATCCACGGCGAGCGTCATGTGCCTGGTGTGGAACGCGCCAGCCACCTGTAGCGAGCGCAGCCGTGCCCCGGCCGGCGGGTTGGCGGCGAAGGCGGCCAGCTGCTGCGTGGTACCCGCGGCGACGATCTGGCCCGCGCCGTTCATGTTGGCGGGCGTGAGCCCGTGCGCCTTGATCGCGGCAAGCACCTGCGCTTCCTCCCCGCCGATCACCGCGGTCATGCCGGTGGGCGAAATAGCGGCAGCGGCCGCCATGGCATTGCCCCGGACCCGGACAAGCCGCAGCGCGTCGTCGGCGCTGAGCACTCCGGCGATCGCCCCCGCGGTGAGCTCGCCGACGCTGTGACCTGCGGTCGCATGGGCGTAGCGGGCCATCCGGTGCAGCCCGCCAAACGCCGCCTCAGCGGCTGCTAGCCCGGCGCCCACCAGCAGCGGCTGGGCGATCGCGGTATCCCTGATCTCATCGGCGCTGGCCGTGGTGCCGTACCGGGCAAGGTCACATCCGGCCAGCTCAGACCGGGCTGCCACGCGGGCGGCGACCCCGGGCAGATCAAGCCAGGGGGCGAGGAATCCCGGAGCCTGGGCACCCTGGCCGGGCGCGACGATGACGAGCATTACTCCACACTGCCCTGTAGAACCCCGCTATATGAATGCGGGATGCGACGAACTTTCAGGGCCCATGTCTGTAGCTTATCAACAAAAAAGTGCTCTACAGGTGGCTACGCTGCCTGTAAGCCAGGCCTTGCCGCAAGCCGGCCGAGCACGATCGACACCCAGAGGGCGAAGGCGCCCCGGCCTTCGGCGGGAGCGTAGCCGGTGAGCTCGGCGACCCGGCGCAGCCGGTACCGGACGGTGTTGGGGTGAACAAAGAGCATGCGGGCGGTGGCCTCGAGCGAAGACCCCTGCTCCAGGTAGGCCGTCACGGTGTCAAGCAGCGACGGCCCGCCCCGGAGCAGTAGCTGGTACACGCCGTGGACCAACTGGTCACGTGCCACCTGGTCACCGTCGATGGCACGTTCGGGGAGCAGGTCATCGGCATCGACCGGGCGCGGGGCGTCCGGCCAGGCAGGCGCGGCGCGCAGCCCGGCCAGGGCAGCTTGCGCGGATCTGGTCGCGGATTGGAGGTCAGGCACGGCGGCGCCGACGACGATCGGCCCGGGACCGAACCGTCCGGCGAGCTGCCGCGCCGCGGCGAGCGGGTCAGGAGCGCCGCCGACGACCACGATCAGCCGATGGCCGTGTACCCCGGCGAGCAGGTCGAGCCTTGCCCTGCGGGCAATCACCCGGAGATCCTCGATGAGCAGCTCAGCCTTGTCTCCGTCGGCGCGGCCGGCGACAACGGCGACCGGGGAAGACGACCAGCTCAGCGCCGAAGCCCAGGAGTGCAGTCCCTCCTCCGCCTCACCCCGGACAAGGGAGTCAACGACCAGCGCCTCCAGACGTGCGTCCCAGGCGCCGCGGGCCTCAGCGGTCCGCGCGTAAACCTGGG
Organism: Actinomycetota bacterium; assembly: GCA_003168255.1. Lineage (GTDB taxonomy): Bacteria > Actinomycetota > Actinomycetes > Streptosporangiales > Streptosporangiaceae > PALSA-505. Next base: position 45,230 of record PMSU01000109.1, on the reverse strand, counting down.
CGGCGCCGAACGCGATCTCCCTGGTGTAGCGGAGCACGGCCTCGCGCAGGTTGGCCTGGCCGCCGGGCGCGGCTAGCTCATCCACCCGGGCCTCGACCACGTCGATGATGACCCGGACCATCTCCACCGCCTGCTGGAGGCTGACCGCGCGGGCGAGTTCGCGCGGCGCCGTGCCGAACACCTCGCCGGTGACCGCCGGCCTGGCGCGCTCGGGATGCTTAATCCAGTCAACGAACGCTGCGATGCCGGCCTGGGCGACCAGGCCCAGCCACGACCTGTTCTCCGCGGACATCGCGGCGAACCAGGGCAGCTTGGCGTCCATGGCCGCCATGGCGGCAGTGCCGAGCGCCCCGGTGGCTCGCTCGAGACGCTGCACAGTCTCGGCCTGGACACCGCTGCTCGCCGTCTGCCCGGCCGGGTTGCCTTTAGGGTGCACGTTGCCCGCGCGGGCCACGCCTGGCCCTTGCGTTCCCTTCACCCTGCTAGGGTGCCACGCCCCAGCTAAAAACCCCAACTTAGGTAGGAAAAGAGATGGCCGCGTTTTGGCGGCCATTCAGGGCATACCGTCTCAGGGGCTGATGTGCTGTTCGGGCGTCACCGTGTAGGTGGCGGCGTACGACACAGCGTCGCCGCTGTTGAGGAGACCGAGGCAGCCGCTGACGTTGTATACGTGCAGGTTGCCGCCGGTTGGCAGGATTTTCAGCGTGCTGCCGTTGAAGCTGAACCTAACCTGGCCGTCGTCCGCGGTAGCCCTGGTGCCGTCCACGACCGTGCTGCATTCGGGGCCCGACAGGGTGGCGTGGATACCGGTGATCGTCCCGGTTACCAGGCCGCCGCTCTTCTTGAACCCGGTGAAGTTAACCGACCACGGAAACGCGCTCGCGGTCACCGTGAAGGTGAGGCCCAGCGGGCCGGTGCAGTTGCTGAAGGAAAACGATGAGATGGATCCGATGTTCTTGCCCGGCAGCCCGCTGCCCGACTTGAAAGTGCCAGCCGCTTTCGAGGATTTGCAGGAGAGCGCGTTACCGGTAACAGTGTCAGCCAGCGTGGTCTTGCCTGCGGTGGCGGTGAAGGCTCCGCCCGGTGTGATTATCCAGCCCGGGGAGGCAGCGAAGGACGACGTGGCGCTCAGGCCGACCGCCAGGACGGCTGCTGCCCCGATCAAAAGAACGGCGCCGATGCGGTTGCGCATTTGATGGGTTCCCCTCTGATCGATTCACTGTGGCCGCTGGGTTTGGAGTTGCAGATGTGACTTCTGCAGCGCGACCTTTGTCCTGACCAGGCCAAGAGCGAGCCTTTCATTTTCCCGGGACATCGGGAAGGTGGCGGGCGGAACTCGATCTCGCGCGGAACACTGCCCCGGCGGGTAGGGCCGGCGGAGTTTGACTAGGGTGGATAGATGATCATGCAAGCGGTGGGGTGCCACTTGCGGTCAGGTCATGGGGCGAGGGCCTCGCTCACCGTGGCGTTGAGCCGGTACTTCTCGATGGCCTGGCCGAGCACCTCCGGCTTCACCTCGCCGCGCCTGGCCAGCTGGCCGAGTACGGCCAGGGTGATGGATTCGGCGTCGACGTGGAAGAACCTGCGCGCCGCTGGCCTGGTGTCGGAGAACCCGTACCCGTCGGTGCCGAGCGAGGTGAACGGCGCGGGCACCCAGCGGGCGATCTGGTCGGGCACCGCCTTGATCCAGTCGCTCACCGCGACCACCGGGCCCGGCTCGCCGTCAAGCACCTGGGTAACGTACGGCACCCGCTGCTCTTCGTCGGGATGCAGCAGGTTGTGCTCCTCGCAGCCGAGCGCGTCCCTGCGCAGCTCGGTCCAGGACGTGGCCGACCACACGTCGGCCGCCACCGTCCAGTCGCTGGCCAGCAGTTCCTGAGCGGCCAGCGCCGAGCGCACCGTCACGCCGGAGGCGAGGATCTGCGCCCGCGGCGGCTGCCCGCCCGGCCGCTGCGCTAGCCGGACTGCGCCCGGCTCGGCGCCGCCCACGCCCGGGAGGCCGGCACTGTCGGGCGGGGGGTCGGCGTTCACGTCTGCCGGGCCGGCCTGATCCGCGACGGGCTCGTCCGGGCCCGCCGCGTGCCGGCCCATGGCCGGATGGCCGGCGCCCGGCCGTTCGGAATCTGCGGAATCGTTGACGGCGGGATCGGTGAGATCACCGATCTGTGGCGCGGCGCGGTACCGGTAAAGCCCGCGCAGGATCCCCGCTTCGAGGGCAGGCCGGCCGCCGGGGAAGTCCGCGGGCTCGGCCGGCTGCGGGTACGGCTCGTTGTACACGGTCAGGTAGTAGAAGATGTCCTCGGCTTGGGGGCCGTACATCCGGCGCAGCGCGTCCTTGACGACGTAGGCGATCTCGTAGGCCCAGGCGGCGTCGTAGGCCACGCAGGCCGGGCTTACCGAGGCGAGCAGCACCGAGTGCCCGTCGTTGTGCTGGAGTCCCTCACCGGCGAGCGTGGTGCGGCCCGCCGTCGCGCCGAGCAGGAAGCCGCGGCCAAGCTGGTCGCCGAGCGCCCACATCTGGTCGCCGGTACGCTGCCAGCCGAACATCGAGTAGAACACGTACACCGGGATCATCGGCGTGCCGTGCGTGGCGTAGCACGTGCTGGCGGCGATCACCGAGCCCATGGCGCCGGACTCGCTGATGCCCTCGTGCAGGATCTGCCCCTGGGTTGACTCCACGTAGGACAGCAGCAGGTTCCGGTCCACCGCCTCGTATGTCTGCCCGTGCGGTGAGTAGATCTTCGCGGTCGGGAACAGCGAGTCCATGCCGAACGTGCGGGCCTCGTCCGGGATGATCGGCACGAACCTGGCGCCGATCCCTGGTTCCTTCATCAGGTCCTTGAGCAGCCGGACGAACGCCATCGTGGTGGCTATGGGCTGCTTGCCCGAGCCCTTGCGGAGGTCGTCGTAGGCGGCGTCGGCGGGCAGGGCGAGCGGCCTGCCGCGGACGACCCGTTTGGGCAGGAAGCCGCCGAGAGCGGCCCGCCGCTCGCGCATGTACTGGATCTCGTCGGAATCCTCGCCCGGGTGGTAGTACGGCGGCAGCTCGGCCTCGAGGGCGGCGTCCTCGATCGGCAGGTAGAGCCGGTCGCGGAACGCCTTCAGCTCGGCCACGGTGAGCTTCTTCATCTGGTGGGTGGCGTTGCGCGCCTCGAAGTCGGGACCGAGTGTCCAGCCCTTGATCGTGTGGGTGAGGATCACCGTGGGCTGGCCGACGTGCTCGCTGGCCGACTTGAACGCCGCGTACACCTTGCGGTAGTCGTGCCCGCCGCGGGACAGGCCGCGCAGTTCGTCGTCCGACAGCGGCTCGGCCATCGCCCGCAGCCGCGGGTCGTCACCAAAGAAATGCTCGCGGATGTAGGCGCCGGATTCGACGCTGTAGGTCTGGAACTGGCCGTCCGGCGTGGAGTTCATCTTGTTGACCAGGACGCCGTCGGTGTCGTGGGCGAGCAGCGGGTCCCAGTCGCGGCCCCAGATCACCTTGATCACGTTCCAGCCGGCGCCGCGGAAGAACGCCTCAAGCTCCTGGATGATCTTCCCGTTGCCGCGGACCGGGCCGTCCAGCCGCTGAAGGTTGCAGTTGATCACGAAGGTGAGGTTGTCCAGCTCCTCGCGCGAGGCCAGGCCGATCGCGCCGAGCGCCTCCGGCTCGTCCATCTCCCCGTCGCCGAGGAACGCCCACACGTGCGACCTGCTGGTGTCCTTGATCTCGCGGTTCAGCAGGTAGCGGTTGAACCGGGCCTGGTAGATGGCGTCGATCGCGCCAAGGCCCATGGAGACGGTGGGGAACTCCCAGAAGTCGGGCATCAGCCTGGGGTGCGGGTAGGAGGGCAGCCCGCCGCCTGGATGCGAGAGCTCCTGGCGGAACCCGTTGAGCTGGTCCTGCGTCAGCCGTCCCTCCAAGAAGGCCCTGGCGTAGATGCCGGGGGCGGCGTGCCCCTGGATGAACACCTGGTCGCCGGACTCGCCGTGATCCTTGCCGCGGAAGAAGTGGTTGAAGCCCACCTCGTACAGGCTGGCCGCGGACGCGTAGGTGGCGATGTGGCCGCCGACGCCGAGCCCGGGGCGGTTCGCGCGGGACACCATGACGGCCGCGTTCCACCTGATGTAGGCGCGGATGCGGCGCTCGATGTGCTCATCACCTGGGAACCAGGGCTCGCGCTCCGGCGGGATCGTGTTGATGTAGTCGGTGCTGCGCAGCCCCGGGACGCCGACCTGCTGCTCGCGGGCGCGCTCCAGCAGGCGCAGCATGACGTACCTGGCCCGGCCGCGGCCGCGGGTGCGCACGACCGTGTCGAAGGACTCCACCCATTCGCGGGTCTCGTCGGGATCAATGTCGGGCAGCTGGGTAGGCAGCCCGTCGCTGATGATGGAGTAACGCTGGCGTGCGGTGGCCACGCGGTGCCCTCTTCCGTGCTCGTTGGCGGCCGTCGGCCGCTTCGTGCGTCCTGTGTTGTCCAGACCAATCGTGGTACGTGGCGGCCTGGAGCGCATCTCTACCCGCTGGTAACCCGCGGCGGCGGGCGCGCAGCTCCGCCGTACGGGCTGGTCACAGTCTGACCCCTTCACCTTGTTGCTTCCTCATGCCAGTCTGGAGTACATCGGGAGCTGATATGGCAGAGGAGGGCGATGTATGCACGCAGGCGGCCGTCGGTGGCGGCTTCACGTCCACGTCAACGGCAAGGCGGCGGGCCAGCCAGCTAAGATCGGGAAGATCATGGAAGCGCGGGGTGCGCCGGCCGAGACGGCAAGGGCTTGAAGACTGAGATCATCCGCTTGCGGACCGGTAACCGCGAGACGGTACTGGACATCACCGGGGACTGCCAGGAGTTCGCGACCGCCGCCGCGGCCGGCGGCGACGGGCTGCTGCATGTATTCGTGCCGCACGCGACGGCCGGCCTCGCGCTGATCGAGCTCGGCTCGGGCAGCGACCGTGACCTGCTCGCCGTGCTTTCCCGGCTGCTGCCAGCCGACGACAGCTGGCAGCACACGCATGGTTCGCCCGGTCACGGCCGCTCGCATGTGCTGCCTGCCTTCGTCTCGCCGTTTGCCACGCTGCCCGTGGTTGCCGGGCGGGTGGCGCTCGGCACCTGGCAGAGCGTGGCGCTGGTTGACCTCAATGTGGACAACCCGGATCGGGAGGTCCGGTTGTCATTCCTCGGGTAAGCGATTACTTCCATGTTCGCGACACTTTGTTGCTGTTGTTTTTCGGTACTGGCGCGAATGACACTTGCGCGTGGCGCCGACCCAGTGTGGACTGTCCCATCAGGTAGTGCCGACGCGGCCATGACCGCGGGTGATTTCGAGGGAGGACGTCTTTGAGCGCGACCGCGGGCCAGGCGCAGGATGCGCGCGGCCTGGATGAGCGACTTGGCATCAAACCGGGCCAAGTTGTGCAGGAACTCGGTTACGACGACGATTGTGACGAGCAGTTGCGCGATGCGATCGCCGATGTGAACGGCGTGGAGTTGGTGGATGAGGACTACGACGATGTCGTCGACGTGGTCCTGCTCTGGTGGCGGGACGGCGATGGCGATCTTGTTGATGCGCTTGTCGACGCCCTCACCCCGCTGACAGACGGCGGTTATATCTGGCTGCTCACGCCGAAGGCGGGCCGTCAGGGGCACGTGGAGCCGAGCGACATCGGCGAGGCGGCGCCAACCGCTGGCCTGTCCCAGACGTCTAGCCTGAGCGCGGGCCGTGACTGGTCGGGAACCCGGCTTGTCGCGCCCAAGGCTCGGCGTTAGCCGCTGCCGTCTATTGCGCTGTCCGCAGGCCTGGTGCGGGCCCCGTGGGGTTAGCTTGCGTCCTAACGGCGGTGACTGGCCAGACACGTCGCGGTACGTGGCAGACTTGTGTCCGCCCCAGCGCGGAAAGGACAAGGGATGACGGTGGAGATTGGCGAGCAGGCGCCGGATTTCGAGCTGAAGGACCAGCACGGGAGCCCGGTGCGGCTTTCGGCCTTCCGCGGCGCCAAGAACGTCGTCCTGGTCTTCTACCCGCTCGCGTTCAGCGGTGTGTGCACCGGCGAGCTGTGCGCGATGCGAGACGAGTTCCCTGAGGTCACGCGCGATGACGTCGAACTGCTGACGGTATCGGTGGATTCCACGTTCGCCCTGCGCGCGTGGTCGGACGCCGAGCACTTCGGCTTCTCGATGCTGTCCGACTTCTGGCCGCATGGCGAGGTCGCGAAGTCGTACGGGGTATTCGAGGAGGGCATGGGGATCGCCACCCGCGGCACCTTCATCATCGACAAGGCCGGCGTCTTGCGATGGAAGGTCGTGAACCCGATCCCGCAGGCCAGGGACATCGCCGAGTACCAGAAGGTGCTTGCCGGTCTCGAGTAGCGACAATGCCTTGCTATCGCTGCGGCACCCGGCAGGTCGACCCGGACCGGGGCCAGAGCCCGTGGAAGCGCGGGGTCCGGAGTGACCGCCAGGTGCTTATCTGCCCGGAGTGCCAGTCGGGGCGCGACTGGGCCCTGGATCTCGACCGGTGCAGCGGCTGCGGTGCGGTGCGGCTGGTCCGGCGGCTTGGCGAGGTGGAGTGCCGCGATTGCGGCCAGGTGCAGGGGACCGAGCCTGAAGCACCCGCGGCGGGGGAGCCGGGCGCTGATCCGGCGCCGGGGCTTGCCGAGGAGGTAGCCCGTGCCCTGGACCGCGTGCTCGGTAGCCGCCGCGCGGTGCACTGAGGCTCGGACCCGGTTGTCGCTGCGCGGCGGCGCGTTAGCGGAGCGTGACGCAGTCGTGGCTATGCAGGACCATGGCGACGGCGTATCGTCAGAGCAGGACTGATGTTCGCAAGCATTCTGCACTAGGCCAAATGGTGCAGGTGACCGCGTCGCTCCGGATATTCGGTGGCACGGCCAGTCATGGCCGGATCGGACCCAGGGTGCCACAGCGATGCGCCAGCCAGCCCGCGCGTTCTGCGCGACCGCAGTAATGACGTCACTCGCGGCGTGCCGCGGGTGCCGCGCGTGCCGCGGGTGCCCGGGGCCCTGCCATGCTTAGGCACTTTTGCCCGGTGCAGTGGACCGGGCGGCAGGCGGTCGTGGCGCTTCCAGAGCATATGGATGTGTCCAACGCCGCGCAGATCAGCGAAGATCTACTGCTGCTCATCAACCGCGGCGCGACCGCGCTGATCGCGGACATGACCGCGACGATCTCGTGTGATCACGCTGGCGCGGATGCCGTGGTACGCGCCTACCGGCGGGCCGTTGTCAGCGGCACGGCGCTGCGGCTGGTGGTCGGCGCCCGGATCGTGCGGCGCGTGCTCAGCCTCAGCGGCATCGACCGGCTGGTCTCCATCTACCCGTCTGTGGAAGCGGCCATGGCCGCCGGGACGCCAGCAGCGGTACCCGCGGTGGTGCCTGCGGTGGTGCCAGCAGCGGTGCCCGCGGTGGTGCCCGCGGTGGTGGCCGCGGTGGTGGCCGCGACGGCCGGGACGAGACGGAACGGGGCAGCCAGCACTCCGGCCACGGCACGGAAGCTACTCGATGCCCTCCAGGACGGTGTGGGGCTGGCGGACGGCAACGGTGCGTTCGCGATGGCCAGCCGGCGGCTGGAGGAGATGTTTGGCTACGGGCACGCCGAGCTGATCGGCCGCCCGGTTGCCTCCCTCATTCCGGCAGGCGTGCAGCCGCAGCCGGTGCCGCTCCAGGCGGCCGGAGCGCAGGCACCCTGGGCCCGGGCGACGGGCGCGGCGGCTCGGCTGACCGGGCTGCGCAAGGACGAAACCACGTTCCCGGTCGAGATCAGCATCAGCCCGGTCACGACCGGGGTCGGCCACTACACCCTCGTGATCCGTGACGTCTCCGATGCCCAGCGGTTCGAAGACCTAGCCAGGGCAGCCGCGGCGGACCAGGCATACCGCAGCCGGGAACTGCTCGACACGATTATCACCAGCCTGTTGCGCGTCGGGCGCAGCCTGCAAGCTGCCACGGGCCTGCCCGCGGAGGTGACCGGGCAGCGCATCACCGAAGCCATCGGGCACCTCGATGACACGATCCGCGAGATCCGCGACAGCGCGTTCGCCAACCACGGCGATGACACCCCGCCCCGTCCCGAACCGCTCGTCAATGTCGGGGAAGCTGTCGCGGTTGCGCAGGAGATCCTGGGCGAGTCGGCTGGGTTGCCGCGTGGTCCGGTGCCGGCGCTCCGCCAGTAGTCGGAAGTAATCTGGGGGATCCAGGATGACCTCCTCGATCTCCTCTTCCCCGGAAAGTTCAGCCGTGTTGTGGAGCCGCGGTTCTGCAGGTGCCTTTGGCCGGTCTTGGAGTGATCTCGTCATAGGTGTCACCTCTGGATTGGCTTGATGGCGGAATGTGAACGTCGATGGACGCTCGACTCCGCGGCAGATGTCAAGCCAGCTGCATCCAGGTTCGGGCAGGAGCAGCCCGGGGAGGTCAGCTCAGTCCGGGCCACAGGTAGCGGGCACCGATAGCGATCACCAGGACGCCCATGACGCGGCGGATCAGGAGGTCGGGAAGGTGATGCTGGATGCGGGCGCCGGTGTAGGCGCCTGCCAGCCCGCCGATGCCCAGTGCGATGCCGGTGGGCCAGTCGGGGGCGACGGGGCCGTGGCGGTGGATCGAGAGGATGAGGAAGGTCGCCACGCCTGCCGCTGGGGTTACGAAGGTGGATGCGAGCGCGGCCGGGGCAACCTGTGAGGGCGGGCGCCCGGTTCCGGTCAGGATGGGGGCGAGGATCGAGCCGCCGCCGATGCCGTAGATCCCGCCGATGCAGCCCACCATTGTGGCCAGCAGGATCAGGGCTGGCCGGGGCATGCCACGGATCCGGCTGGGAGCCTGGTCTGGGTGTGCGGGCCGGGTGAGGGTGAGCCAGAGTCCGAGCGGTAGCAGGACCGCGGCTATGACGAGGGCGAAGATCTGTGGTCCTGGCAGCAGCCTGACGCGGATGACCGATCCGGCGATAACGCCGGGCAGGGTTCCGGTGATGAGCAGGAGGGTGAGCCGCCCGCCGGTCTGGCCTTGCCGCCAGTAGCGGTAAAGCGCGCCCGGTGTGGCGACGACGTTGTAGAGCAGGTTGGTGGGGGTGACTGCTGGGCTGGGCGTGCCCAGGATGCTGACCTGGAAGGGCAGCAGCAGCACGGCACCTGAGATCCCGGCGGGTGTCGTGAGCACCGCGAGGGCGAATGCCGCCAGGAGGGCGGTGATCTCCGTCCAGCCGGTGCCGGGCATCTGGCAACGTAGCGGACTGGCCCACTTGGGGCCCGTGCGTCACCGGGCGGAGGGGGTCAGGTCGTGCAGCAGTTCACGGACGCGCTGGCGGATGCTGTCGCGGATGGGGCGGACGGCGGCCAGGTCAAGGCCGGCGGGGTCGGGCAGGTCCCAGTCGAGGTAGCGCTTGCCGGGATAGACCGGGCAGGCGTCCCCGCAGCCCATGGTGATGACGATGTCGGCGGCCTGGACCTGGCTGCCGGTGAGTGGTTTGGGGAATTCGCGGGACAGGTCCAGGCCGATCTCGGCCATGGCCTGCACCACGGCGGGGTTCAGCTCGCGGGCAGGCTCTGACCCGGCCGAGGACACGCGGACCCGCCCGCTGGCTTCGTGATCGAGCAGGGCGGCGGCCATCTGGGACCGGCCGGCGTTGTGGCGGCAGACGAACAGCACGTGCGGGACACCGGTCATGACGATGGCCTTCCGGGAGCCCAGTTGGTGACGGGATCGTCACCGGCTGGCAGCCGGCCTGGGCTGTCCTCAGCCTGGCTGTGCCGGTGCGGGGTGGTGCGGCTGGCCTGCCCGGCCGCGGTGACGCTGGGGTAGAGCACCCGGATCACCCCCGCGGCGAGGATGCCGCCGATGATCTGGGCGGCGATGAAGCCGGGCACGGAGGCGGGGGCGATGCCGGCGAAGGTGGCCGTGAACATCCGCCCGATGGTGATGGCCGGGTTGGCGAAGCTGGCCGAGGAGGTGAAGAAGTACGCTGCGCCGATGTAGGCGCCGACCGCTGCGGGGGCGGAGCGGCTGCGGCCGGACCGGGCCAGGGCGAAGATCACCAGGACCAGGCCGAAGGTGGCGACGGTCTCGGACAGGAAATGAGCTGCCGAGCCGCGGTCCTTGCCGGAGATGCTGACCGCCGCGCCGCCGAACATCAGGTTCGCGATCACGGCGCCGCCCGTGCAGCCGGCGACCTGAGCTGGGAGGTAGGCGGTGGCGTCGCGCCAGCGCAGGCCGCCGGACGCGGCATCGGCGAAGGAAACCACGGGGTTGAAGTGGCCGCCGGACACCGGGCCGAGCATCACGATGATGGAGAACAGCCCGGCAGCGGTCGCGGCGGCGTTCTCCAGCAGTTCCAGCCCGGTATTACCGGGTGACAGGCGCTGCGCGGAGATGCCCGAGCCGATCACCACGGCCGCCAGGAACGCGCTGCCCAGCAGCTCGGCGAGCAGCCGCCGCCACAGCGCCACGCTGGTCATCTCGTGTCCCGGGTTGCCGGGCGGGCTAGCAGCAGGGCGCGGCCGGGGCAGCCGCCGTATCACTGGGCTCCTGAGCGCTGCCGCAGCAGGCCGGGCCGCCGTCCCCGCCACCGGACACTGGGCTGTCACCCAGGACGGTGTAGACCTCCCACGGCTGCCCCGCGGGGGTGCCCTGCACCCAGAACTTGTCCTGCCGGGCGTAACAGCAGGTGGTGCCCCGCTCATCGGCAGAGGCGAGCCCGGCCGCGGTGAGGCGGGCTTGCTCGGCGTCGACGGCGGCGGTGTCAGGCACCTCGATGCCGAGGTGGTTGAGGCTGCCGCCCTGTCCCGGGTTCTCCAGCAGGACGAGCTTGAGCGGCGGGTCGGCGACCGCGAAGTTGGCATAGCCGGGCCGGCGCTTGGCCGGCCCGGTGCCGAGCAGCTTGGTGTAGAAGGTGATGGCCTGGCCGATGTCGTCGACGTTGAGCGCGAGCTGGACGCGGGACACGGGAACCTCCGGGGATGCCAAGACTTCGATGTTCGTCTATGTCTGATCTCGCCGCCGAGCTTGCCACGGGACATCGACACCTGTCAATATAGATGGGTGTCGAATTCCCTGGCGGTGACCGGCCCGCCCGGTGCGGCGGTGTGCTGCTCGCCGCTGTCGGCCGGGCCGCTGTCGGCCGAGCAGGCCAGCGTGGTCGCGCCGCTGCTGAAGGCGCTGGCCGACCCGGTCCGGCTGCGGCTGATGTCCCTGGTCGCTTCGCATCCGGGCGGGGAGGCGTGCGTGTGCGACCTGAACGACGCGTTCGACTTGTCCCAGCCCACGATCAGCCACCACCTCAAGGTGCTGCACGACGCGGGGCTGCTGGACCGCGACAAGCGCGGCGTCTGGGTGTACTACCGGGCCCGCACCGGGGCACTGGCCAGCCTCGGCACTCTCATCGGCTGCCCGCCCTGAGGCCAGGATCGGTGAGCGCCGTGCAGATCAGGCCCATGACGGCCAGGCATGCACCGGCCGTGCTCACGATCTACCAGGCAGGCATCGACGAGGGCAACGCCACCTTCGAGACCCGCGCCCCTGCCTGGGACCAGTTCAGCGCTTCCAGGCTGGCCGGTCACCGTTACGTCGCCGTCAGCCAGGACGAGGTTGTGGGCTGGATCGCGGCCTCAGCGGTCTCGGACCGCTGCGTGTATGCGGGGGTGGTGGAGCACTCGGTGTATGTCCATCCCGGTGCGCGCGGCCAGGGCGCAGGCCGGCGGCTGCTGGACGCGCTGATCGCCTCCACCGAGGCGGCGGGGATCTGGACCATCCAGTCCGGCATCTTCCCCGAGAACGCCGCCAGCGCCGCGCTGCACCAGGCCGCTGGCTTCCGGGTCGTCGGCATCCGGGAACGCCTCGGCCTGCATCACGGGCGCTGGCGCGACGTCGTGCTCATCGAGCGGCGCAGTCCCGCTATCTGACCGCACCTGGCGGAATCCGTCCCCTGGCTGCGCCGGGATGGCACCGGGTCAGTGCGGGCCCATCATGGCCTGGCTTCTACCGCTGTCAGTGGTGCTGTCCGCCGGCGTAGCTGGGTGATCTGCCGGTGCAGGTCGTCGTTCTCGGCAGTCAGCAGGTTCAGGGTGCGGGCGAGCGCGCCAACTGCCTGTTTGTACTCGTCGCGTTCGGTGCGCAGGTCCTCGAGCTGGCGGCGCAGGGCGGCGTTCTGCTCGCGCAGCGCGGTCTCGCTGGCGGGAACCGCGTTTTGTGCCTTGACCTTGGCGTAGAAGCGGTCGCGCAGGTCGGTGTGCTTGTGGGTCAGGACGTGCCGCTTGAGCCCGGCCTCGATGGCCAGGGACACGATGGTGAGCTTGCCGTCGGAGCGCAGCGGCACGCCGTCCAGCAGCCGCCCCATCGCCGCCTCGATCTGGGCGCGCTCATCCATGGCTGGCCGCCGGCGTGCTGGTGATGCGGGTGCGGGCGTGGCGTTCGGCGATCTGCTCCAGGGCTGTGGCGCGCTGGGTGAGCCGCTGGCGGATCGGCTCGGGGGTGAGCGGGCTGGCAATCTCCGCCTGCAGCCGGGTGGTCTCGGCGGTCAGGGCGGTGATGTGGGTGTCGGTGCGGGCGATGTTCGCGCAGGCGGGGTTGCAGCGGTCCAGGCTGGGGTGGCCGCTGGCCACCCCAGCCGCGCGGCTGGGGTGGCACAGGGCTTTGCCGGGATCATAGTTGCAGGCCAGGAACGCCTGCGGGTTGTCATGGACCTGGAGCGCGGGGTCGGCGAGCAGGGCGCGGACCTGGCGGGGAGACAAGAACATGCCCTCGAACCTGGTGGCCGCGGTGCGGGCGGCGTCCAGCAGCCGCCCGGCGGCGGGCCCGGAGACGCCCTGGGCCTGCTCGGCCTGGTCGTGGACGTGGTGCAGGTAGTCGGTCATGGCGCGGGCGGTTTCGAGGTCCAGCACGCGGGCCAGGCCGTGCCGGGCCCGGCCGCTGTAGCCTTCGCTGGTGATCGTCCGCAGGTGCCCGTACTGCAGCGCAAGGGCGATCCGGCCGCCGGGCAGCCGGGCGATATGCCAGGCCACGGTGCGGCGGAACCGGCTGATCGTGACCGGCCCATCGGGGTCGGCGGGGATCGCCTCGGCTGGCAGGCTGTGCTGGCTGGTGTAGTCGTTGACCCAGCCGGTGAACCCGGCGATCCGGCCGTTAGCCGCCTTCGCTGTGATCACCTCGCCGCTGCGGCGGCGGCTTCCCCGGGTGCCGGCCGCGGCGGCCGGGGGCCGCGGGGCAGCGGGGTGGGCGGCGGCCAGCCAGGCCGGGCGCAGCGGGAACAGGAAGCCGGCCGTGGTGAGCTGTTCCAGGACGCGGACCGCGGTGTGCACGGGCGCGATCACGGTCCACTGCCGGGGGGCGCCGCCGGGGGCTGGGGTGCCCTCTGGGGTGGTGGCGCCTTTGAAATAGTCGCCGTGCAGCCGGTAGCGCACGGTCGCGGTCCCCTCGCTAGCGGGTTCGGGGCAGCAGCCGGTGCGCAGATGCAGGGTCTCGGTGGGCCGCAGTCCGCTGAGGTAGGTGACGACGATCAGGGCTGCGGCGGCCAGCCGCATCGCCAGCTCCGGTGCCTCGTGGTAGCCGATGCCGTCATGCCAGGGCTTGCCGTGCAGCAGGCCGGTGACCGGTGTGCCCAGCGGCGCGGCCTGGGCCAGCGGGAACCGGGGGCGGCGTTTGAGGGCGTTGCTGACCTGGGTGGGGCTGGCCCCGGTGATGCCCGCGAGGTAAGACACGGCGGCGCTGTGGCGGCCCTTGACATGTTCGCCGGGCAGCGGGGTGGCGGTGCGGGCGTGCCGGTCCAGCAGGGCGCTGAGGCGGGCCGCGGCTGGGGCGCTGAACCGGGGGGCGATCTGGGCCTGGAGCCGCTGCTGTTCGGCCAGGGCGGCCAGGATGTCGGGGGCGAAGTCTTCGGTGAACCGCAGCGCCCACACCAGCAGCGGGGACATGACGGCCGGGTGGACGGGAGCGGTGGTGTTCTCGTTGCGCGTGCTGTCGCCGGGCAGGTAGTCACGCATCCCGCCGGTTTCCCACGGGGGCAGCGGGATCTGGTCGCTGGCGGGCAGGTGCGGGCCGAAGCCCCACAGCAGGCTGACCGCATACAGCGCGCCGATGCGGGTGCCCGCCGCGGCGGGCAGGGCGGCGATATGCGCGGCGTACTGCTGGTGGCAGGCATCATCCACACCGTCCAGGCGGGTGATGCCACGGCCAGCCAGCCAGGCGGCGTAGCGGCGCCAGTTCTCCACGTGCCGGGCGATGGTCCCGGCAGCGGGATACTCCGCACGGCTGGTCGCGGCGCGTTCCAGCAGCCCGGCGGGGATGGGCAGGTTCAGCAGCGCCCACCCGGCCCGCTTGAAGCTGGCGCGCAGCGGCAGCGGGAAGCCAGTCCAGTTCAGGACGCGGCCGGGTTCGTTGTGGCGGCGGCTGAACGCCGCCAGGTCCCACCGGTCCTCACCGAACACCGGCACCGCGCCCGGGTCAGTTCCGGGTGGCAGCCGCCCGGCGGCGGCAATGGGTGTGCTGGCCTTGACCTGCCACCGCTCACCGGCTGCGCGGTCTGCGGGAAGCGTGGTGGCGGTCATGGCGCGTACTCCCCGGCCAGCAGGCGGTCGATCAGGTGCCGGTCGGCGTCGGAGATGCCGCGGGCCGCGGCGGCCCGTTCGGCCGTGGTGGTGTTGTGCTCCAGCAGCGCCCACAGCCGCCCGAAGTGCACTCGCCAGTCCTGGTCCCACACCGCTGGGTCGGCTGCGGTGCGCAGCCGGTCCAGTTCGTGGTGCAGGTAGGCCAGGCGGGGCAGGTGGCGGCGGGTGGCCACCGCGTTGCGGCAGCCCAGGCAGGCTAGGAACGAGGCGGTGCACGGCTGGCCGGTCGGGCTGAACGGGCTGTCGCGGAAGTCCAGGCACGCGGCGGCGGCGGTGTCCAGGGCGCCGTCGGCCAGCGCCTAGGCCTGCTGCGGGCTGCTGGTGCAGCCGGTGAGGTTGTCTGGGCCGGCGTTCAGCAGCATCCGCATTCCCGTCACGGCGCGGGCGTGCTCGGCGGCGTCGGTGAGTCCTTGCGCGGTGACCTCCTCGGTGCCGCGGCGGGTTACCGGGTCGCGCAGCACGTAGACCGACTCGTGGGTCTGTTCGGTGTTCTGGCCTGGTTCCCGGCGGACCAGCACCTGCACGGTCCGGCGCAGCCGGCGCAGGCTGACCGGCAACGGGTCACCGCCAGCTCTGGTCAGCCCGGCTTGGGCGGCCCACACCGGCACCGAGCCCCGCGGCGGCACCCCCAGGCAGAACATCCCCTTGCCGGCTGGCTGGATGCGGTGGCTGACCAGCAGCCGGCTGGCCGGCTCGCCGCGCATTGCCAGCGCGATCCGGGCGGGCTCGGTGGCCTCGATCACCCGGCGCATCAGCCGTCCCGAAGACGCCGGGCCGTCGTCGACCAGGTTGGCCGAAGTGTAGCGGAACCGGGCCGGACGGCGGCGCTTGCAGATCTCCACCCGGTAGATGCCCAGGTCGTCCTCGCCCGCGCCTGGTGCGTCGCTGGGCACCGTCATCGCGTCCAGGACGGCCGCGTTCCAGCCCTGGTCACAGATCAGCAGCACCGCCAGCGCGCAGGCTTCGGGCAAGGTCAGGAACAGCCGTGCCCAGGTCTGATCGGCCCCGCTGCCACCCAGCGCCCGGGCATACCGGGGCACGACCGTGCGGGCGGCGCCGCGGGCCAGCGGCACGTCCCCGGTGCGCAGCGCGGTATCCAGCGCCTCACCGATCAGGTACCCGGCGGTCGCGGGCTGGGTCTGGCGGTACTGCTCCCGCAGCCCGGCCGGGCCGCCGAACTCGCCCTCATGCCAGCGCCGCAGGTGCTCACGCCCAGCCCGGATCCGGGTCAGCGCCGTATTGAACGTCCGCGCCGCCGCCGCCTTGATCTGCTCGAACTCTTCCAGCTCATAGGCTGCCTCGGCCGGCGGCGGCCCGGCCGGGATGCGGCAGACCGCGACGGCGGCCGTCTCAGCCGGGACGCCCGGCACCATCGGCAGCCACTGCCGGATGACGACCTGGCACGTGCGGCCATACACCGTGCTGGGCCGCGACAGCCGCCACCCGGCCCACACCGCCGGGGTGAGATCCGCCGCGGCCGCCGGCGGCGCATCAAGGGTGGCGGCATAGCGCAGGAACTCCCGGATCACCTTGTAGCCGGTCAGGCAGGTCGCCGCGGCCCGCCACGGCCGGTCAGGCCCGGCCAGCCGCTCGAACCCGCTCGCGCAAGCCACCAGCAGGGCACGCGAACCGGGCAATGCGCCGAAGTCGAACGTCGCTTCCACCCCGCCCGACTCGCCGAACACGGTGACCACCAGTCCGTCCGCGTCCAGCGGTCCCGGGCGGGCGTACCCCGCCGCGGGCAGGGATGCCTGGCGGGTGTGGCGGCGGCCGGTCACCCCGCCACCTCCTCCCCCGTACCGGTGTCCATCACCAGCCGGCTGGAGGCCGCCACCCGCGCCAGCAAGGTCTCCAGGTCTTCGTCGTGGTCGAGCAGGGAGCGGACCTGCAGCCCGTGCAGGGGCTCCAGGTAAATCAGCCGCGTGGTCTGCTCGCTTCGGTGGCCCAGCAGGTCACGGACCATGACCCACGGATCGCCGTAGACGTGCCGGAAATGCTTGCGTTCCTCGGCCGTGAGCCCGAACCGGCGATCCAGCGCGTGATGCAACGCGACTAGCATGTGCAGCGCGAACGAATGCCGCAGCATGTGCGTGCCGGCAGGTGACCGCCGTGCGGGCCTTGCCGTCGAGGCGGCTGGCCGCCGCGAACACCGCCGCCACCCGCGCGTCCGCGGCGGCGAACACCTTCTCCCACGACGCATACGCCATCGGCGTGCCGCCCTCGGTCAGCCACAGCCACAACGGCTCCAGCTCAGCCTCGCTCCGGGTGAACAGGCGCATCCGCTCAGCGGCCCCGATGGCGCCCAGCGGCGCCTCCCCGGCCCGGCCCTGCTCATCGCGCCAGGCCAGCGTCCGCCGCGTACCGTTTCCCGTCCGGGTGACGATCAGCTTGCCCGCCAGCCGGTCATAGGCGCCGTGGCGGCGGGCCCGGCGGACCGCCTCGGCCCGGGTCGTGGCCACATAGGCCGCCACCCGCGCCAGCGCGGCAGCCGACGCATAGAACATGCGCTCCCGCCGCTTGGCCACCGCCCCGGCGACCGTGCCCTCGTAATACCCCTGCCCGCCGGTCACCTCCGGTACCTCCGCGGTGAGCAGGCAGCCACCTTCACGCAGCCGCAGCCCGCTGCTGAACAGCAGATCCGCAAACGCGGCGTTACGGGCGTCGTTACGGCCCCGCCACGACCCGTCCGGCTGCTGGGCCGCGTCGTAGCCCAGCAGCCCGACATCGCGCCACAGCCGGTAGGTCCGCGGCGTCAGCCACTTCACATCCGCCGACCGCACATCCCGCGGCGCCTGGTCAGCGACCTGCACCGTGGTGCCATCGCGCAGCCGCACCGCATGCACCAGCACCGGGCTGGCCCCGATGTGCCCGGTCTTCTCCGCCCACTCATACAGCAGCCGCAACGCCGCCAGCTCACGCTGCCACTTGCTGCCGCTGATCCACCTGCCCGCCAGCGGGTCACGCCGCCGCCAGGCTTCCCAGTCGAGCAAGTCATCAGGATCAGCCTCATGCCAGCACTTCCCCCGCCCGGCCAGAAAGGAGAAAAACAGCCGGTAATCCTTCGCATATGCCGCCCGGGTGCCCTCCGCCAGCCAGCAGAACCGCGACCGCCGAAAGAACCGGGCCAGCACCGGATCAATCCGCGACTGCGGGTCGATCAAGATCGGCTGGCCGGCATCGATACCGGCTGCCGCCTCCCGCTGGTCAAGATCAGCCCAGCCATCAAGAGCCGGAACCAGCCGGCTTGACACCCCCTGGCCACGAGCCGTCCAGTACAACGACCACTCCTGGCCGTCCCCCCGAGACGGACCCACCGCAGCAACCTAGCCGCCACAGCAGCAGCCTGCGGGACAACACGCTGGCCGGCACCACGCAACACGACCAGCGGCAACACACCTACTTTCCGGGGAAGGATACACCCGCCAGCGGCGCCGTCGTGCCCACCTTCCCCTATGCCCTGGCCACATCAATCGCAGCGCCCCGCAGGGGATACCGGAACCAATAGGGCATTCGCCCGATGTAACCGGCCCGGGCTGGCGGCAGGGTGGGGGTCACTATCCGCTTGCTGCGTGGAGGTTGCGATGAGAGGTGTCCTGGGAGTGCTGGCGGCGGCCCGGCTGACGGTGGTCAGCCTGGCGGCCACGGCCTTGGTGCTCGGCTCGCTGGCCGCAACGACAAGTGCATCGGCCCTGCAAACTCAAGCCGCCAAGACACCTGCGGCCGTTCATGTGCCGTCCAAGGATCCGGCCAAACGCGACTACAGGCGCGCCTGCGCGATCGGGTCGCCCGGGGTGATGTCCTGCATGGTCCTGATCCGCACGAACGTCAAGCCTCACCGGCAGCTAGCCGTCCAGTCAGGAGATGGCGTTGATGGCTACGGGCCGTCCAGCCTGCAAAGCGCCTATGACCTGCCCTCATCGACGGCGGGCAGCGGGTTGACGGTCGCCGTCGATGATGCTTACAACGATCCTGACATCGCAGCCGATCTAGCCGCCTACCGCGCCCAATGGGGACTTCCCGCCTGCGGTAGCGGCTGTTTCTCGGTGGTGAACCAAAAGGGGCAGGCCAGTCCGCTGCCCGCTAATGCCGGCGACAACGGGTGGGACGTTGAGGAGTCGCTGGATGTGGACATGGTGTCGGCGATCTGCCCGCTGTGTCACATCATCCTGGTGGAAGCCGACAGCGCGGATACCGACGACCTGGGAGCCGGGGTCAACGCGGCGGTGAACCTCGGCGCGAAGTTCGTGTCGAACAGCTACGGCGGAAGTGAAAGCTCCCTTGATTCCACCTATGACAGCGAGTACTACCAGCACCCGGGCGTGGCGGTCACCGCCTCCGCCGGAGACGACGGCTACGGCGTGGAGTACCCGGCCGCTTCGCAGTACGTCACCGCTGTCGGCGGAACCTCGCTGTCCACGGCGTCCAACCCGCGCGGCTGGACCGAGACCGTATGGGGCAGCAGCTCCGGCGGCGAGGGCACCGGTTCCGGCTGCTCGGTCGTTGACGCCAAGCCGTCGTGGCAGACCGACATCGGCTGCACCGACCGGACCGGCAACGACGTCTCCGCAGTCGCCGACCCCAACACCGGCGTCGCCGCCTACGACACCTACAGCGAAGGCGGCTGGTTCGAGGTCGGCGGCACCAGCGCGTCCTCCCCGATCGTCGCCGCCACGTTCGCCCTGGCCGGCGCGCCGGCCTCGGGCAGCTACCCGTCCTCCTATATCTACAAGAACACGTCGAGCCTGTTCGACGTGACCTCAGGCGCGGACGGCAATTGCAGCCCGGCCTATCTCTGCACCGCGGGAGCCGGGTACGACGGGCCCACCGGCTGGGGCACGCCGGACGGCACTACCGCGTTCGCCAGCGGCGGCCCGCCTGGCAACACGATCACGGTGACCAACCCGGGCAAGCAGGCCGGCACCGTGGGAACGCCGGTGAGCCTGCAGATCCAGGCCGGCGACTCCGCCTCCGGGCAGACCCTCACCTACACCGCCATCGGCCTTCCGGCTGGCCTGTCCATCAATTCTTCCACCGGCCTGATCAGCGGCACCCCGACCACGGTGGCGAATGACAGCGTCACCGTGATGGCCAAGGACAGCACCGGGGCGTCCGGGGCGGCCTCGTTTAGCTGGGACATCAGCTCCAGCGGGTGCACCGCGGCGCAGTTGATTCGCAACCGGGGATTCGAGACCGGCAGCATCTCGCCGTGGACGTCCACGCCGGATGTACTGGCCAGCACCGCGGAGGACGTCCCGGCGCACTCCGGCTCGTGGCTGGCCTGGCTGGACGGAGACGGCGCGGCGCATACCGACACGCTGTCGCAGACCGTCACTATCCCCGCCGGCTGCACGAAGGCGACCCTGTCGTTCTGGCTGTACATCGACTCCGATGACCCGACCGGCGCGGCCTACGACACGTTCAAGACTCAGGTCCTGAACTCCGGCGGCAAGGTGCTGGCAACCCTGAAAACGCTGTCCAACCAGAACGAAGGCAGCGGATATAGGTATCACTCTTACTCACTGGCACGCTTCATCGGCAAGACGATCACCATCGAGTTCACCGGCACCGAGACCCTCGCGGGGTACGACACCAGCTTCTTCCAGGACAGCAACGCCCTGCACGTCTCCTGACCGGACCAGCCATCTAGGGACAGCACGCGCGGGCCCGGCGGGCGGCTTCAGGCCGCTGCGCCGGGGCCGACGCGTTCGGCTGCTGAGCCAAGCGACCCGGCAGGGACTGAGCAATGTGGCCCAAACGTCGGGGGCAAGACAGCACAAGATCATGTCGCCGGGCGGCCATCCCCGGACGGTCTAGCACCGAGATGCTTCCCCAGGTCACCGCTCCAGCGGGTGCGGCCGGCGCGACGGGGGCGCCCGCGAGACCGTATGCTGTCTGCGTTCTGGGTGCCAGCACGCGGGACACGATGCAGGGCGCATAGCTCAGCGGTAGAGCACTCGCCTTACAAGCGAGGGGTCACTGGTTCGAACCCAGTTGTGCCCACCAGGGAAAACGTTCAGTATGACCGGCTGGAGACGGCGAATGACCACCAAGGTTGACCACAACCCGGTCATGATTCGTTCCCGCCGAGCAGCTTGTTCAGCCTGGTCAGCGCGTCACGCTGTGCAGCCTCATCGACATGTGTATAGATCTGCTGCGTGGTGGTGACGTGTGCGTGGCCGAGGATGACTTGCGCGTCACGGGGTGGGACGCCGAGTTTCTTGAGCAGTGATGCGGTGGTGTGGCGAAGGGCGTGGACACGTATCCGGCGGATGCCGTTGTCTTCGCAGAGGCGAGTAAAAGATCGCACAAGATTGCGCGGCTCGATTGGCCTGCCGGTCTTGGTGGTAAAGACCAAACCTGTATCGGTCCATGCGCTGCCCAGCCTTGCGTGGTCGATGCCTTGGGCTGTACGACGGGTTGTGAGTGCGTCTTTAGCCAGCCCCAGTAGCGGAAGATCACGGCAGCCCGCACGCGTCTTAACCGGACCGAACTGCAATTGGCCTTGGATGCGCTGTACTTGCTGGCGGACGCGAAGCGTCTCATCATCGACGTCTACCCAGCGCAGGCCGAGGACTTCACCGCGTCGCATACCGTAAAGGAGCAAGAGAACGAAGGCTGGATAGAGCGGGTCGGAAGCGGCGGCCTGAAGAAAGGCTAGCGCCTCAGTGGGCGTCCACGGTATTACTTCGGCGGGCTCCCACATAGGCAGCTCAACGAGGCGGGCAACGTTGCGAAGAATAAGTTCTTCTCGTAGGGCGCGCGATAGTGCGGCACTCAGGATTTGACGCAGAATCTGCACGTTACGCACGGACTGGCCTTCGCGTATCTTGCCGTTCAAGAAGCTCTGAACGACCGGCACTGAGAGCCGTTTGAGCTGGTGTTTGCCCAGACCAGGAACAAGATGCAGCCGAATATTCGTCTTGTACAACGCATAAGTCGCTGGCCGCCTGGTGGGCTTGATCACGTTCTCAAGCCAGTAATCGAGATACGGGCCGAGTCTCCACGATCGATCAGGGACTGGGATACCTCGGCCAGCCTTAGCCTGCTCTTCGACCAGGCGGCCATGCGCTTCCTCGCGGGTGCGACCATAGACGTAGACACGCTTACGGGTCCCCGCCGTGGTGAGTGCGTAGAAGGCTCCGACGTAGCGACCATCTTTACGCGGACCTGATATTGTTCCCTCGCCATTAGAACGCTGGCGGCCACGTGCCGGCTTGCTGCCTGTCATTAAGCTGCCTCCGATGCTTCGGCTTGAAGCAATTCCACATAAGCCCGCATCGCATCGGCAGTGATGAACCGAGCACCACCATCTTTGACTGAATTTAGCCGCCCTGAACGGATCAAGTCATAGAGCTTGTCCCGACCAACGCCAAGAGCCTTAGCGGCCTCTTTTGGTCGGTAAAGCAAATTCTCCATCTGTACATCATTCCTCCTCCGAATTAATTGCGCGGACTAGGTAAGTTTGCGACAGCCATTCATCATGCTCGCGGGCTCGTGCTGCGGCCGACATGGCCAGGTCGGCTTCGGCCATGGTGCGGTAGCCGGTGCCGGTGACGGTCCACGTCTTGAGGACCAGGACGACCGTGTCATCGAGGGAGCGGCCCCAAGGGTCGGTCTCGCCGTCCGGATGGCGCTGGGCGCGGCGGTAGTCACGGCGGACGGCGCGGCGTTCCCCGAAGGTGGTGGAGTAGTGGCGGGATTTGGTCAGGAAGTGCCCGCCGAAGCCGAGCGCGTGCGCGTGCAGTCTGAGTCGGGAATCACCGGTCGCGTTCTGCGCGCCGAGCTGCCACGCAGTGGTGATCATCTGCCGGTAGTGCGCCGGGCAGGACAATCGGCCGATGCTGGCCGAGTTCCGTATGGGGTGATCGGGCAGGCCGGGCACGTCAAGGGTCTTGGTGATGTACTTGGCGATGTAGTTGGACACCGCCGCGACGGTCAGCGCCTGGCCGGTGGTGTCGTGGCGGACTGGCCGGGTGTCGGTCTGCACGCCGAAGCAGAGTGTCAGCGCGGGCATGGCCGGGTGGCCGGTGTCGGGGGCCAGGACCAGGCGGACGGCGGCAGCGGCAGATGTGATGGCCTTGCACAGCAGATCGGCGGTGTAGTGGCCGGGTGGCGGCTGGTAGTCCTCGCCGGGAGCGTCGAGGCGGATCACGGCGTGGTAGTGGACTGCGCCTCTGGCCTGGTATTCGGCTACCTTGACGTAGCGGATCACCAGATGCTTGCGGAGCTGGCCGATCTTGATTCCGGTGAGGCGGGCGAGGTGGCGGGGCAGGTAGATAGTGAACCGGCGCCACAGTTCGCCCGCGCAGGCATTGAACAGTACGGCGGCCGGATAGTCGTAGCAATCCGGGCACAGGGGCTGGCCGAGCCGTGGATCGTTCTCGTGGTGGCGTGCCGCGCAGGAGATGTCGCGGCCGTGCGGGCAGCGGCGGTCGTTGGTGTCGCGACGAGGACGGCAGGGCAGGACCGTCTTACCGCGCTTGCGGCGAGCATGGACCGGGCCGAACGAGGGCGCGGTAAACGTGGCAAACACGGCCGGGTGCGTCGCGTAGTTGCCGGTCAGGCCCGCCCGGACAATGTGGCGAGCATCTCGCTTGTACACCTTTGAGCAGGGTGGGCAGGCGGACTCGCGGCGGTTGCCACAGGCCACGAGCAGAGTTCCGCCGGGCTCACCGTCGGTGTTGTACATCGGCCGCAGCTCACCCGTGGCCAGGTCGATCGCATCGATGCGCCCGGCCAGCCGGACTGGGTGATGACAGTAGCCGGTGGCGGCGACCTGGCTTTCCCAGCGGTCGAAGTCGTCAGAGCTAGTGTCAACCGGCGCTTGACGGTGATCTTGCACGGAGCTGGTGGCGCAGGCGGTCACATCCGCCCCTGGACGGGACCGCCCAGGGGCGAAGGTGACCGGCGCGGCGGTGCTCAGAGAGCGCCCCCCGGCAGCGGGAAAGCAAGACGCCATGCGGCGTCGTGGCAGGACTGAACCCTCCTGTAAGAGCACGGCCACATACGGGCGTACTCGGCCTGATCGGCAGGCGGGTTGTAGTTGTAGGAGACATGGAAGTTGATGCGCTGGGTGCGAGCGGTGTAGTGCCGGACACGTTCGATGCCGAGCTGGGCTAGGCCCTGTGCGGCCCACGCCATGAGCTGAGCGGGCTCAGCCGACCGGAAGTGCTTGGGATGGACACCGGACGCGCTGAGCGCCACGGCCAGCTCTCCATACTCCAGATCGCGAACACCGCCGGTCCCAGTTGCCAGCTCCTTTGCATCGTCATACGTGCTTCTGGCTGGTCCCTGGTCACGCGCGTCCACGCTGATGATGAGTGCCGACGCTCGCGCTGGCCGCGCTGGTGTCGTGTCTGTCGGTCGATCAAGTACCGCTGTACCATGTGTGTGCATCGAGAGTGACTCCAATCGTGATCGATGCTTGGGCCTCGACGGGTGCCACCGTCGGGGCCTGTTGTGTTACGTGGTGACCTGTCTCTCCTGTCTGCCTAGGTAACTTGTAAAGCGACCTAGGCTGATCCTAACTCTGCCTGGGCAGGTCTGTCAAACATGGCGCTAACCTGCCTAGGCAGGTAGTATGTTGGGTATGCAGCACATCGATCCCGCCGACAAACGGCAACCAAACGTGCAGATCGCTGCATCCATCCGAGCCGCGATCCTCACCGGGGAACTTGCCCCTGGTTCGCAGCTCCCGACTGGCCACGAACTAGCGAAGTTCTTCGGCGTCTCGCGCATGACAGTCCAGACCGCTATCCGCACCCTTCGAGACGAAGGGTTCGTTGACAGCCGCGCCGGAAGCGGCGTCTACGTCCGCGACCGGGCAAGCCTGCCCGCCCCATCGGGTGAAGATCAGCCGCTCGCGGGGATAGCAACATTCCTGTTCGAGATGGGCCACCTAAAGAACCTGCCGCGCGCTGGCTGGCTACTGCTAGGTATTTCCCCGCCAGAGACTGTGGCCGAGCACTCTTTCCGCGTTGGCATCGTGGGTATCGCACTGGCCACCCTGGAAGGCGCGGACGTAGGACGCACCGCTGCGCTTTGCCTCCTGCACGACGCGCACGAGACCAGGATTGGTGACGTCCCATCGGTCGGGCGTGCCTACGTCACCACGGCTGTCCCAGAGGCCGTGTCAGCTCATCAGACATCAGCCATGCCCGACGACGTGGGCAAGGTCTTTCAAGAGCTTGTAGCGGAATACGAAGCCGAGGAAACCCTCGAATCACGGGTTGCCCACGACGCAGACAAGATCGAGACCCTGATGCAAGCGATCGAATACCAAACTCGGGGCTACAACACTGCGCCATGGCAAGAGACCTCGGTTGGTGCACTCCGAACTGACGCCGGGCAACAGCTCGCGCAAACAATCAGCTCAGCCGATCCCCGTTGGTGGTCAGCATTCGCCGCGTCCTACCGTGAGCTGCGCGCCAGCACCAGGGGCCAAGCACGCAGGCAATACGAACTTGCCAACCCGCCAGAAGATCACGATTGACAGCACAGCAGGCGTCGCGATGGTCGCTGATGGAGCCGGTTCCTTAAGCCTGTGAGGACTTTCTTTACGGTTTCAAGGGCACGCCTTCGGCGCGCCAGTCAGGGCCGGGCTGGGTCCGCTCCGGTGCGCAGACTGCGGGCCACCGGCGCGCGAACCGGCGCGGCATCCCGCCGTCGCTGGCCGGGGTGGGCTGGCACCCTGCGGTCACCGGGGGCGGCAGCATTGCCGCGTCCTGCGGACGGGAGCCCTCCGGACGCGGCGGCAGCCGCCCGAGGCCGCTGGCCAGTACCCGCCGCGACCGGTACCGCGCCGACGCGCGGGTGACCACGCCTGCAAGAGCTGGCCGCCCGTCCCCTCGCGCCGGGCATCCTCTTACCGCGCAAAGATCACAGTCAAGGTCGTACGTCCTCGCTTCGCTCCGGGCGCTCCACCTTGACTGTGATCTTCCACGGCAAGACCTCGGCACCTATCGAGGGGGATGGGGCAGGTCTCGACTTGTCACACCACCCGTTAAGGATCATGCCTGTCGGCTGACAGCCTGATGTCAAGCCGTGGTTGACGGCGTTCCGTCTCTCGCATGAGCCGGGATATAACGCGTGCTGCGTGGCGAATCTGACCACTACCGTTGACCACAACGACATACGATTCGTGCCGATCGCGTCAGACCCGAGAGCATCGGATACCCAGATGAGCGACAGTAACCGACAGTCTGGACGTGCCTTACAAGCGAGGGGTCACTGGTTCGAACCCAGTTGTGCCCACCACTCGTGAACAGCCAGAGGCAGCGCCTCACCTGCCCAAACGTGGTGAGGCGCTGCCTCTGGCTCTCCGGGTGGCTACGGCTGATCACGGCTGGCGGCGGCTGGTTGCGCCCAATACGCGCCCAAGTCACTCGTCGGTATCGGCGTCGCGACGACTGTGTCAAGCGCCGGTTGGCTGGCAGGCTCGGCACAACTCCAGTGGAGCAAGCGTGCTTGGCTTGAGTCTGATCGAGCCGCCCAGACACTCACTACTCGCGTGACGAGGCACTAGGCTCTAGTAGAGCTAGGCTGGCTAGGGAGGGAGACCGTGAGCGAGGAAGCGCAGGGCCCGGGTTGGTGGCAAGCAGCGGACGGAAAATGGTACCCGCCAGAGACGCAACCTGCGGCGCCTAGCGGTTCGTGGGCCGAGGCCCCTCGCGATACCAACTCGCCATTGTGGCAACAAGGTTTGCAGTCACCTGGTGGTCCTCCTTCGCCGTTCCAGGCCAGTGCTCCTGCTCAATATTGCGTTACGTGTGGCAACGGACTGGTGGCTACGGCCGCCATATGTCCGAGGTGCGGTACGCCGGTATCTGGCAGGAAGCCGGGACAAGTTGGGGCAAAGTCGCGAACGGCCGCAGTGCTCCTTGCCGTATTCCTTTCTTTCTGGTCGTTCCTTTACACGTACCGCACCGCGGCGTGGAAGTTCTGGCTCGGTCTCGGGCTCGCCGTATTCGGTTTTATCCTCGTTCCAACCCTCAACATTCCCACGAATAGTCTTGCCGGGACTTTCATATGGACCGCGATCGCGTTGGGCGTATGGGTCTGGGCAATTGTTGATCGGAGCACCACGCCCCTCTAAGCCCTACGGCTACTGCGGCGCCACCCTTGCCTCTGATCTTTCACGGCAACAACCTCGGCGCCTATCAGGGGTACGGCGAAGAGTCGAGGTCTCAGCTCCGGTACCCTGCGCAATGCTCCAGGCTGCTTGACACTTAATTGTCAATCCGTCGATGACCGTGATCTTGTCGAGGGCTGGAAGGCAAAGGCAATGTCTAGCACTGCTTTGCTCTGACGCCGAGCGCTTGCGGCCTTGAAGTATGAGACGGTTGATTCCAGACCTGATGTGGCTGCAGAAGACGCCATTGCTGACGCCAATGTACCGCCAGTGGCCCAGCCAGCCCACGCACCAGCACCCGCAATCGCTATTTTAGATGCTCCTAGCTCCATTGCTGCAAGTACAGGTGATTTCGAAGCTGCTCGTTGGAGTTTCAAACGCAATGGTTCCAACTCAGAAAACAGGACGGCGTTTGCATCCTCCTGCCACTTGTCACTTTCACGAGGTATGCGCTGAACTTGCAATAGAGCGTTCGACAGCGCCTCTCGCCACATATTAAACGTATCATCGGATTGTCGTATAGTAACGAGTTCGCTAATCTTCCCTTGAAGCCTCGACTTTCGCGGTTTAGGCGGCGAGGTCTTCGGCGTCTTCCCAGGCCAGCCGGATGGCATGGATTTCTTCGGGTTTGGGCTGTTCAGGGCGAAGTGGCTTAAATTTGGCGGCGATGATGACGCGGCGGAGCTTGGCGGTCATGTCGGCGGTGGACGGCTCGGTCTTCGACGTGTACCAGGGCGCGTTCGCGCGGCGGGCCGCGGTGTCGGCCGGGCTGTGGCCGGCGGTGGAATACCAGGTGATGGCGATGGCCTGGCAGGCGAGCATGAACGGGATGGTGCGCTCGACCGCGCGAGCGGTGCGGTTACGGGCCTGCCCGGTGCCGAAGAGCTGCTTCGCGTCCTCGATCGCGACTTCAATTGCCCATCTGGCTGCGTATCTTTCGATCACCGCGACGATGCCGGGGCGCTGCTGGGTGGTGACGAGGGCGAGGTCGTACCCGGTTTTCGATTTGTCGCGGATGAGGACGACGGTGACGGTCTCCGTGCCGGTGACGCAGTACCACAGGCAGGTGAAGGCGTGCCCGGCGATGGTCTCGGTCTTGCCGTAGCGGGTGACGGTGACCTGCGAGAACGCTGCCGTGGCGGCGATCTTCGCCAGCGAGGGGAGCCGGTCTCCCCTGGCGCGGGGCCGTCCCCGCTTCCCGGTCCGCTCCGGCGGCAGGTCATAGAGCGCTGCGTTGCTGCGGAGCCTGGTGGTCCAGGTCACGCCGCCGGGCAGTTCTTTCAGTTCCTGGCCGGCGTAGGCGGAATCGGCCGTGACATGGACTTCCCGGCCGGGCAGTCCCGCGGCGAGGCGGGTGACCATGCGGCGGGCCAGCCACAGCCGCGACGCGGACATGGTGCCGTTGATCACCAGCTTCGCCATCACGGGAACCGCCGCGGGACGGGAGATCATGGGCAGCCGAACCCGGACGGCGAGCACGACCCAGTTGTTCCCGTAGCCTGTTTTCACAGGTCCGGCCACTGAGCCGTCATGAAACCACGACGCTGCCCAGACCCGTTTCCCCCGCCTGCGGAACAGCGTGTCATCGATCAGCACCTCCACCGGCCCCCGGTCCGGCACCAGCAGCGCGATCACCAGCCTCGCCGCGCACAGTCCCAGGTCATCGGGGTTCCAGCGGGCACGGGAGAAGAAAGAGTGCGCCCGGTCATGCGGCCACCGCCGCGACAGGCCCGCCCCGGTCAGCATCCCGCACACCGTCCGCTTCCCCGGCTGCGCGAGGAAACCGCAGGCCAGTGCCGTGAACGTGCGGAACGACGGGGCGGTGAACAACGGGGAGAACACGGCCAGCAGCGTCATCAGCGACGCCGGGACCGGCAGCACTGCATCCGGGAGCATCGGCGGGAACCTGTTTCATCAGCGGTATCCGGGCACGGCCGGCGGCTGCCGCCAGCCATCATGAAAGCGTGCCGCAAACACCCGACCAGCAGACCCGCAACGCCGTCACCCGCCGGATCACCGCCCACGTCACGGCCGGCTGGCCCCGCCTCGGCGAGCCCCTCGTGCGCCACCGCGGCCAGTACTGCTACGTCGCCGCGCTCCTGCCCGGCCGCTCCGGCCCCACCCCGATCCTGCGCCTTCGCTACCAAGGCTCCGCCGACCACTGGGCCATCGCGATCTACAAGGCCAGCACCGGCCAGTACACCGAAGCCGAACTGCCCGGCTCGTTCGGGCCGGTAACAGGCACGCCAGAACAAGGGATAGACGACACCTTCATCCTCTACGCCGGCCCCGGAACCGGAAACTGACCGCGCTCATCCGACACCCGGCAAAAGTGCGAAAGTCGAGTGTTAATGCACGTGACTGAAATCAAACAATTGAAGGAGCAATAGCCTACTGGAAGCGGTGCGCTGCAAAGTTAGGGCAGTTACCCGACACCAAGGTCGCCTACATGATGGTCTGCCTAATGGGAAACGATAACTTCAACAGCTGGTATAACGAAAGGCTACCGACCAACCCGATCCCTGGCTGCTAAAGACGCTCCTTGTGGCGACCCGAGATTTGTCGAAGTTGCAAACCTAGTAGGACAACTCGAGCTTCCTAAAGAAAGCGTCTCTGGATCTCGCGCACATGACTGGGCACGAGTGCTCGAATTACTTGAAGACTTAGAAAAGCTCCCTCCGGGCCAGCCTTAGAAGCTTTAATTTGTTGATGCAAACGAGCACCAGTTCAGACAGGTTGCCAGGTCGGGTCCACCTTGCTTACCTGCGACAGCAATCCAAAGATCGGCGGGATAGCATTTGGATTGACGGAGCCGGGCTGCGCGTTGAGCTGTACCTCTATAGTCACAAGAGTCGGCAGTTTACTGCCTGCAGAGACTTGTGCGCTGATAACCTCGGATCCGACGTTGCCGTGTTTGTAAATAGGATTGACGGACAGTGCGGTCGGGCTTTCATCGACCACTTGTATGCGAGTAGCCTTAAGCCAGGCCAGGATCTGCTCAGGAGAACAGCTAGTTTCGAATGCCCCGCCGCGCTTCGCTGCACTCGTCGCAAAATCCGTTACCTTATTCATTCTCTTCAGGTCTGAGAACTTTCCCATGCGAGCACCTTCGTTCTCTTTGCTCGGCTCTGGCGCGCAGGGCTTACTACGAGGCGCTGCGGCTCATCTACCTGCGAGCCAGATGATCAGTAGCAAGACGGCTACACACCCGAGAACAATTAACTGAATTCTCTGCACTCTTGTCATAGCACATTGCTCCATTCTTGGCTTGGGGAGACGGATCATCACGCAACTCGGATCACAGGCTCGTGAGACTTTGACCCCCCGATCACGACTGCGCTGCTGGTCGCCGCCCGTCAATCATACAATTCTCCTGAACATGATCAGTCGCGCAGATTTTAGCAGTTTCGCGTCCAGGGCAGAAGAGTTCAGTTGGCACGTTCTGGAAGCGCAGTCCTACCTCTACAGTCCAGGGCCATGCTGAGCAGTTGGTAGCTGGGCTACGAGAGAAGCTGGCCGTCGCTGGCGCCTCGGTCTGGTCACACATGTCAGGTGATTGCCGAGGAGACCGAGACGATCAAGGGTCATTTCTACCAGAGAGCCCGGATGAGCCGTGGCTCAGTTTCTTCTGGGCGGGTCCCTGTCCGAGCCACTGTTCGGCCACCTTGCGTGCGCTCGCGCCGACCGGCGCCGGGGAGCCCGAGGAAGCTCTGGCCGGAGAAGGTGGGCGTTTCGTAGAGATTGGTATCGCTGTCATGTATCATCCCTGACAACTAGCCGCGTGACCAGATTTAGGGGGCGTCCGTGGGCTTAGGGCAGCGTTCGTCGTACAAAGAGGCGAGCCAGCGAGTGGCAGCGACCCGGGTGCTTGCAGTTGCCTGCGCACCAACCAGCGTGGCCGAGGCGGTTCAAGGGCTGTTCGATACCTGGAACAGCGCGTCCGATGCTGCATTCGAAGCATCATTGGCGACGCAAAACCGCTTCATGCGTTGGGCCAGCAAGGATACGTCGCCTACCAAGCGGCATTACTTCTTGCTCAGACAAGCCACCCATCTCATGGTGACCTTCGGGGTGTCGCCTAAGTTCGCCATAGAGCAAGGGCTCAACAATAAGTTCATTCAGGGCTGGCTCGGTCGAATAGCGACAGCGGGCAGCGGCGATGACGGTGCAACCCATATTGGCATCTCGCTCCTAAAATGGCGTCTTGACGACGCTGGTCGCATCTGGAACGGCGGCAGATACGTGCAGATGCTGGATGGCCTCGTCTCAGGCCTGGGTGGCCGGTACATATCCGACCCAGTGAACGAAGAGGACTGCCACTTCGTGAGCATGGCCTGAGCCGAACTGCCAAGTTCCCAGGCGACCCGGCAAACTCCATCAGCCGGTCAGCCATGGCAAGCCCGACTAACTAAATAAGCGCGGCACTGGGCAACCCGAACGGCTGACGTTGGAGGTTTCTAGAATGGTCCTGCCTATCTGGCTTTGGTTAGTAACCATCATCATCATTCTGGTGACGGCGGGCGTCATGCGCCTCAGAAAAACGCTGGTAACCGATCCTCAGTCGAGACGGGCCGTAGCCAGCGGGCAAGCGATCACAGACGCCAAGCTCGAGAACCACTGCCGGTCTGCTGTCATGCAGCATGAACTCACGGCCCCCGGTCAAACTCGTTTCGTGGCATTCTTCGCGCCGCTGCAGTTCACTGAGCGCAATGGTAACGTCCGCGTGCGGACACCGATCAGCCTGGCGCTATCTGAGCGCACCTTGGCTGTTTCATACAAGCAGGGCGCGCTCGGCAACGTCGCTACTGCCCTTATCAATCGAACCGACATTAAGGCTGGGTATGCCAGCGGTGAACCCAGCGGATTCCCTTACACCATAGAGACATCGCACCCTCGCAGCTTCGTGATCCTGCTTCAGTCTGAGGCAGACCGTAATCAACTCGCGTCCTGGGTGGGAGTGAACCTAACTGACCGACGCTAGACCGAAGTTACTGCAACTCCCTGTAGCGACGCTTTGACCTGCGAAAGCTCTGTGAGATGACGGGTTGCCTATACCTGTAGCAGATTGGCTGCCCCTCATACGGAGTCACCTTTGGTGTTTTCTCAACAATCGCTTAATAGTGCTCAGGCTCATGTCGTACTCTACGGCTAGTCGGAGCTTCGGCTCTCCGGCTCGGAACCGCTCGCTGATCTCCTGTATGTCCACTTCACATAGCCGATCACTGGGCCGCAAAGAGTCAACTTGCCGCGACTGGACCCCGCCCGGCTCGTCCTCCTGATCGCCTGCCTTAATGCGTCGCAGCACGTCAAGCACGGGTTCGAGAAGATCTGAACGGTTCGAGTAACGACGCATTACCTCCACGTAAAGACACTTTATCATACTTGTATTCGAACTTGCGTGAATATGGTGACCCCTCGTCTTGGTGCGAGTGACAGCGATGCCTCTGCGATTACAGCGCCGGGCCCAACTCGCCCGGGTAGGGGGAGCCAAACAGGGAGCCACGCAACCGCCAGGAGACGTCCAGCGACGTCCGGGACTGTTGGCCGGCTTGCCACACGGGCTGCCCTTGCCGTTGATGGCAATGCGCGTTCGTGGCCGTGCCGAGTGGGCTCGATCGTCTGTAGTGGCTAGCTCGGCAAGCCCGTAGCGTGCTTCACCGTTCGATATCCGCGCGCCTACCCGCCGTTCTGGTTGGCTTCGCTGGTCTAGCTGTGACCCGACTTGAGTCACGTTCGAGCACTCGAGCAACTTACAGGTCGCTGACCTGGGGATTCCCTGCCCCGATGGCGGGAACTGCGCACTAATTGAACCCGGCTAAGCTGCGTCCCATGGCCCGCTATGTGATCGACGCACCGACCTTGCTCCATCTCGTGGACGCCAGGCTTCACGTCGATCCGAGCCACCAGCTGGTGGCACCGAACTCGATCCGCTTGGAGGCGCTGGAGCTGCTGCTGCGCGACGTCCGCGCAGGTAAGCGTGCCGAAGCGGCAGCCCTGGCGGCACACGAGCGGATGACTGAGATGAAGATGCGGCTGCTCGGTGACCGGGTGTCGCGCCGCGCCGCCTGGCAGATCGCACGTCAGCATGACTGGGACACCCTCAGGGACGCCGAGTACCTCGCGGTTACCCGGCTGCAGGCTGACGCCTTGATCACGGTAGACCCAAGCCTCGCGGCCACAGCCCGGGACCTCGTGACGGTCGCCGTTATCGACGACCTGCTCGCTCAGGGGTAACCGTCGAGCGAGGGTTCTCCTGATGTCCTGGCTGCCAAGTTTGTCGGCAGCCGATTCAGGTTGCGCACTAAATTGGCCCAACTCGGGAATGTGCGTTCATGGCCGTGCTGAGTGGGCTCGATCGTCTGTAGTGGCTAGTATCTCCTAATTGAGTATGCTTTACTGCAGATTGCAGGCAAGCAGTTTCTTGAAGTCCCGGTTAACGATCGCTACCTTTGCGATGATCTCATCAGCGGTTGCGGCCCACTCGAACGGAGCAGAATTCTCATTCCACGAGGCGATGTAACTGCTGATCGCATGAATGAGCACGCGCACCGAGCCGAACGTGTCACGCCGGATCGCCTGGCAATTGTCCGCCATCGACCAGCGACTGGATGAGTCAAAGAGGCAAGCAAGCGGCTAGGCCGCAAAGACTGGCTAATGGTGTTCTATGGGAGCTTGGTCAGCACCTTCCTCACCGATGCGGTACCGCCCAGAGTCATCCAGACCATCTTGTCAGCGGTCGTACACGGGATTGCTCACCTATTCGGCCTCGGTGGCCCACCACCGATGATCACCACATAGTGAGGTTGCCCCGCTTTGACGGACAGGGTTGATGAGTGGTCGGGCTACTTGCATGACGTTTTCGTGGTGGTTGTTTTCGTAGTCGGTGGGGCTGCGGTATTCGAGTGAGGAGTGCAGCCGGGTGCCGTTGTACCAGGCAGCGCCTGTAAGGGTGTGGATTCGGGGTTGGTGGGTGTTCATATGGTGGTGGCGATGCCGAGGAAGACGACGAGGGCGCGGTTGAGACGCAGGAGGTCGGCATCGCCGAGGGTGCCGATCTTGGCGCCGAGCTTGGATCGGCGCACGGTGGTGACCTTGTCGACCATGATCCGGCTCGGTGTGCCCAGGCCGTTGCCCTGATCGGGCTCGATCAGGAGCCGGAGCAGGGGTGCGTCGGTGAGGTCGGAGGTGAAGGGGCAGAGGGTGACCGAGTCGGTGTCGAAGTGGTCGTCCTGGATGATGACGGCGGGCCGCGGTTTGCCGGTGTAGTCGGCGCCGCCGGAGACTGTCCAGATTTCGGCGCGTCTCACTCCTCGGGCCAGTCGGATATGGAATCTATGAAGGACTGGTCGTCATTGGCGGTTTGGCTGGCGGCGACGGCGCGGGACTGGCGGTGGGCTTCGGCGGCGAACCCTTCAGCGGTGACGTCGGGTACCCAGATTTGGACTGGCCGAAGGCCTTGGGCGCGCAGCCGGGCGCGGTGTGCGGCTACCCGGTGCCGTGAGTTGGTGTCTGCCATGACCCTCCCATTGTTACATGTAACACTACCGTCTGCCGGGTTGTGGGTCCACTGGAGACAACCCACGGGGGAGCCAAGGGGGGAGCCAACACGAGCAACTGCCAACAGGCACGCAGCGACACCCAGGGACAGTCATCCCAGGTGAGCGGCACGTCCATACACCTCTGGAGACGGCATGGGACGTTTCTGGCACGCCTTACAAGCGAGGGGTCACTGGTTCGATCCCCAGTTGCGCCCACCCAGGTCAGAGCGTTGTACGCCTGCCGTGGTGGCCCGTTTCCGGCTCAGTGGGAGCGCAAATGGGAGCGCTTTTTCCCAGAGCGCTCCCGGCGGCGGCCCGGATGGGAGCCAGCCAGGCGTCGATGGCGGGTGTGGCCAATGTGGTCTTGCTCGGCGTTTGGTCACATGCGGGTTGTCCGGCCACGAGCATGACGTGTGGTCCCCATCCCATAAACCGCGTGGTGGGTTATCTACTGCGACCCCGAGTGCATAACTTCACCCAGCCGTCTTAGGCGCGTCGCATCCCGTCCGGGTCGTGCCCCGGCGCTCAGGCCGTTTCGGAGATTCCATCTCCTGCTGGGCGTGCCTCGATGGGTGAGATTAAGGAAAGACACGTCACGCCGGGGCAGGCGCGCCTAGCGTCTTGTCCGTGCTGTCGAGTTGGTCGAGACGGTGTGGCGTGCCTCTGCTGTGGGTGCTGGCAGTCCTCATGTTTCTCGTTGCGTTGGTCGCCGCGATCTGGTGGCTCCCATCAGAGTTGACGCGTCATCCATCTGCAGGACTGACGGCTGCCGCCCGTTTGGGGGCTGAAAACGCTGCCCGGGGGGCGCTGGTCGCAGCGCTAGCGCTCGTGGGGGCGGCGGCACTTACAGCGAGGTATACGTGGCGGGCTGCGAAGGCGACCCTGGCCGGGCAGGTGATTGACCGCAAGAGACAGGAGATCGACAGCAGGGGCGAGATCACCGACAGATACACCAAGGGGATTAGCCAACTTGGCCACGACAAGACCACCGTCCGGATAGGCGGCATCTATGCGCTAGAGCGCATCGCCCGCGATTCCGCCATAGATCACCCGGCCGTGATCGAGGTCCTAGCGGCCTTCGTCCGCGAGTACTCCCACGAGCCTTGGGCACCTACAGGTCTTACGACTGACGCGCCGGGTCGGCGCCCAACCCGCCCGGACGTGCAATCCGCGATCGACGTCATAGGGCGCCGAAACGCAAGCTACGACACGCGGCAGATCTATCTGACGGGCTCGGACCTCACGGACGCGGATCTCATGAGCGCAAACCTGGCCGGGGCGGACCTCACCCGCGCGAACCTCACCCGCGCGAACCTCGTGCGCGCGAACCTTAACGGCACGGTCCTCACCGACGCGAACCTCACCGAGGCGAACCTCACCGACGCGAATATCGGCTACGCGGTCCTCACCGGCGTCGACCTCACCCACGCGAACCCCGCCTTCACCCTCCTCGCACGGTCTGAGGAGGTGCCAGAGGGATGGGCGCGAGACCCCGGCTCGGGACTGCTCAGGCGTGTCAACGCGGGAGGTTAACGACTCGGACAACTTCCGTGGCGGGCACGGGTGCGATCACAGCCCGAAACGGGCGCGCAACCTAATGCTGGGTTTGTTTACGGCGACCCAGAATAGATAACTTCACTCAGCTTTTAAGGGGTCACCTTCCGTCCCCGTGCCGTTGCGCGGCGGGCAGATGGCCAGGGCGCGCTGGAGGGTGGCGCGGGCGTCGGCCAGGTCGCCCAGCTCCCGCTGGACGGTGCCCAGGTTGCCGAGGGTCCTGGCGACTTCGGGGTGGTCGGGTCCGTAGGCGGCCTCCTTGATGGCCGAGGCGCGCTGCTCCAGATGCGGACGTCGTGCAGCCAGCGGGTCCAGGCCCCGCTCTGCGCACCAGGTGAGGAAGGAACGGAGGTCGGATTCGGTGTGCTCGCGGGAAGAGCCCTTGAACCGGGCCAGGTAAGCAGCCGCTGCCAGCCGCAGCTGATCAGTGAACGGCACAGGTAACCGGCGGGAACTGAGGCCAGCTCGGTGAAGTTCGTGATGACCTGAAACTGCGACTGCGCACCGCCGCCACGAAGCCCGCGTAACCTGCACCAGACGCGGCATGCGCGGATGCCTGGTGTCACACTGGGGCATGCCGTCGCGTTCGGTGTGGGGGCTGACTCCACGGCAGAGCATCGAGATGGAATGCACCCGCCGGGGAACGGCCGGGGTGGTGGCGGGCTGTGTCGAGTTGCTGAGTCGGCGGGACGCTGACGACGCGCTCATCTTTGCCATCGGCGGTCCCGCTGCCCGTGGGGTGCTCGGTGGCGGACAGCAGTACTGGCTGCGGGTATGGGCGGCCCGGGCGCTGTTGTATGCGTGGGATGAGAGGGCGCGGCGAGCGGTGCTGGATGCGCTGGCCGATGAGGCATGGCGGGTGCGGGAGATGGCCGCGAAGGTTGCCGCCCGGCGCCTGCTCGGGGAGGCGCTGGCCGCCGTCGCCGAGCTCCGGCACGACCCGGTCGCCCGCGTCCGGCGAGCCGCGGAGCGGGCGACCGTGATCCTGACCGCCGCGGGAGCCTGAACATGCATGTATCCAGCGCGCCCCTTGGCAGCATGAGAGGCCGACCTGACCGGATCATGTGAGGCTGCATCTCTCGCTGACAGTCAACGAAATTCAGTTCCGCCTTTCCGGATCCTGGCTACCGTTGAGCACTAAGGACATGGTGAGGGGAGGATACCTGTGGCGCGCATATCTCCGCAGCGGAAGAAAGAGCTGAGCTACGCCAGGGACATGCGGAATAACTATGGCGAGAACGACAAGAGCTCCCGTAAGAACATCCCCCGCATGAAGCGCCGTGCCTGGCGCGCCGACCGGCGGCGCGGGCGCCAGGAGCTGGCTTCGCTTGCCGTTGCCAGGGACAGCATCGCGGGGGCAGGTGAGGAAAGGCTCGGGGCCAGAGTCCCGGCCCGGGTCTCCTGGCGGTCGCGGAAGGTACCGGACCGGCCGCTCGGCGAGCAGGTCCTTGAGCGCCTGTCCCGCAGGGTGAGGCTGGGGATGGACCACCCGGGCACCGCCGCAGCCCGCATCGGGAAAGTCCGCCGGCGCCGTCAGCGGCAGCCGTCCCGCGCTCCTCGCCGGCCTGGGTAAGAAGCCCGTATCCGCCCGGGCGCAGCGGCTAGGCGGATGGCAGGAGCCGGCTCTGCGCCAGCAGGTGCAACGCCTCCGCCGTGGCCGCCGGCTGCCGTGGGTATCCCACGGGATCAATCCCGGCCATGCCGCCGACGGCGTCACTCGCAGCTCCAGATGATGAGGCTGGGGCGAGCCGGGAGCCCAGCGCCGGCGCCGCCTCGGACGTGCGGGTCATAGAGGTCAGGCGCGCCGAGGTCAACACGGCTTACTGGCAGGCCGGGACAGCGCGGCGCACCGTGCCCGCCAGCCGGGCCGAGGTCGCCGCGCGGCGTCGAAGCAGCAACTTAAGAGCACTCAGGCTGACCGAGTAGCGAGCAGCCACCACGTGCTTGGCTGTGCCAGCCGCGAACTCGGTGATGATCGTCTGGGTGTCGGCCTCGCTGAGCCTGCGTTCGATCGACCACGGCCGGTACTGCGGGCCGTCTGGGGGTCAGCCGCCGGCTCGATGGAGGCTCCAGCGTCGCCTAGTTCGCATCGTCGCAAGCGCCGCGGGCATGGCGAGGATGCCATCTACTTCGCGGCAGACAAGAACCGTTACATCGGCGCACTCTCGGTGGGCTGCTGAGACCAGAGACAGCTCTTATCGGCCCGCTCTAGCCTGGTCGAGACACGATGCAAAGTAGGAGGTCGCTGTGTTCCGCAAAACTCTCCCTCGCCTAATGGCGACGCTGGTGCTGTGTCTCTCGGCGCTGGCCCTGTTTTCTGCGCCGGACGTTCACGCCGCTGCAACCCGGGCGGGGGTGTCCCCAGCCATCGCCAAAACCCACGTTAAGCTCTCGGTCAAGACCGGCCCACCTGACAGTACGGTGACGGTGTCTGGGTACCGGTTCGGCGCCGATGAGGCGGTAAACATCTACTTCGACACCACCGACGAGGCGCTGGCCACTACCGGTGCTCACGGTGGCTTCCGCGGTGTCGTGCTCGTCATCCCTTCGTCGGCTGTCCCGGGCACGCACTGGATCACCGCCGTCGGGCAGCACTCGGGTCTGGCCGCGCAGGCCGCGTTCACCGTGCAGGCTAACTGGGCCCAGTTCCGGGACGCACCTGCCCATCGAGGCTTCAACACGACCGAGAACGTGCTGAGCCCGTCGACCGCATCCGGCCTGGATAACGACTGGTCCTTTGACACTGGCAGCATCGTTAACTCGTCGCCGGTGGTGGCCAGCGGGGTGGTCTACGTGGGCTCCGTCGAGGGCAGCCTCTACGCACTCAGCGCCGCCAGCGGGGCTCTGCTGTGGTCTTTCGCGACCGGAGCTTCCATCGAGTCGTCGCCTGCCGTCGCCAACGGGGTGGTCTACGTCAGCTCCTTCAGCGACAGCGTCTACGCCCTCAGTGCCTCCAGCGGGGCTCTGCTGTGGTCCTACGACACCGGCGGCCCGGTCAATTCGTCGCCGGCGGTCGCCAACGGGGTGGTTTACGTCGGCTCCAACGACAGTATCTATGCCCTCGATGCCTCCAGCGGGATTCTGTTGTGGTCCTTCGCCACCGGGGGCTCTATCAATTCGTCGCCGGCAGTGGCCAACGGCGTCGTGTATGCAGGATCCTTTGACGATAATCTCTACGCACTCAACGCGGCCAGCGGGACCCTCTTGTGGTCCGCGCCCACCTTCAGTGCCGTCTCTTCGTCGCCGGCGGTGGCCAACGGAGTGGTGTACGTGGGCGCTAACGACGACATCGTGCGGGCCTTCAACGCCGCCAACGGGACCTTCCTGTGGTACTTCGAAGCTAACGACCCGATCGAATCGTCGCCGGCGGTCGCCAACGGGGTCGTCTACGTAGGCTCCGGCGATGACAACCTCTATGCCTTCGGCCTGCCCGGCGGAACGAAGAATGACGTGCGCCGCCCGGGTCCGGCATCCCTCCGGCCCAACCAGCACACGGATCAGAACTGGCACATATGAGCGCCTGTCGCAGCTGCGCCAACCTCGGAGCGAAGCGCTCACTGCGTAGTAATGGACGGTTCTATGGCGTCGAGGAGCTCTATGGGGAAGCACAACTGATTCAGATCTTCGACATCGGTCAGGTATGAGGGTCAGCAGCCAAAACCGGTTGCGCAGTTAGGGCGTTCCGTGAGGGAATGCTCGCCGTGAAGGACTTTGACCCGATGAAGAGCTTCGGAGAGGACACCGCGGCTGTCTACGATGACTCCTTGCGCGGTGACGAGGCGGAGACCGTCGCCTGCCTGGAGGAGCTGGCACGAGGCGGCCCGGTACTGGAGCTAGCGATCGGCGCCGGCCGCATCGGCTTGCCGCTTTCCGCACGCGGACTCCGCGTGGACGGCATTGAGCAGTCGGCCGCGATGATCGCGAGGCTGCGTGCGAAGCCGGGCGGCGACGTCATCGCGGTGACCCAGGGAAACATGGCCGATGTCCCCGTCAGCGGCAACTACCGGTTGATATTCCTCGTCTTCAACACGCTGTACAACCTGCTGACACAAGACGACCAGGTCCGCTGTTTCGAAAATGCCGCGCGGCATCTGACCGACGACGGCGTGTTCCTCGTCGAAGCGGCGGTGCCAGACTCCCTGTACCGCCTGCGCGACAACCAATATGTCGACGCCGAGGCGATCGAGATGGACAAGGTGAGGCTGGACATGGGGCGATTCGACCCCGTAACGCAGCTGCTGGACGAAAGCCATGTGAGCCTCACCCGCCAGGGCATCCGGGTGACCCCAATCGTCACACGCTTTATCTGGCCCAGTGAAATGGACCTGATGGCGCGGATCGCTGGTTTGCGTCGCCATTCGCGATGGGCGGGCTGGAATCGGGAGCCCTTTGATGCGCGGAGCACGCGGCACGTCTCGACCTACGGTCGCTAATAGCGTCCGGTCACGCGGCACGGTAACGACATCTCGCTGGGACCTGCCACCCGACCGCGTCGATGAGCTCTGGTCGCCAGTTCGCCGCCGGCTCCTTCGGCGCGGCTTCGAGGCTGTGCAGCGCCGTCAAAAATCCCGGGTGTAGTATCCGGGCGGTAGGCCGGATGTCTTGATATGAGGTATTTGTCCTGGTGGACTGCGACAGTGCGCCAGCCAGGCGGTGGCCATGCTGTCGTACCGAGGGGGCGCTGTGAGAGTCGAGCGGGCTGGCGGATCTGCAAGGCTCGGCAGGACCGCAACCACGATGCTAGCGCTGCTTTCGGCGGCGGTCCTGGCCGGCGGCGGCCCGGCGGAGGCAGCTTTACACGGGGTTCGCCCGGCGGTGACGGCCGGGGTCATTTCCACGGTCGCGGGCGGTGTGGGCGGGCCGGCGGCAGCCACAACGGCGGCCCTGAACTATCCCGGGCCATGCGGGGTGTCGTATGCGGCGGGCCAGATCTATGTCGCGGACGGCTACGCCGTGCGGGATGTGAACTCGCAGACTGACGGGCTCACAACTCCCGCCGGCACCGGTCTTGACGGGCCGCTCAGCATCGGCGGGCTGGCCGCGAATTCTGCCGGCCTGGGCACGTGCGGGGTGGCGGTAGACCGTGCAGGCAATCTCGTGATTGCCGTCCCCATGCCCGACCACGTCCTGGTGGCGGCGCAGGCGACCGGCTCGTTCTACGGGCAGGCGATGAAAGCCGGGCACATCTACAACGTGGCCGGGAACGGCAGCCCAGGATTCTCCGGTGATGGCGGCAAGGCCACCGCGGCCAAGATCAATTCACCGGCGGGCGTGGCGGTGGACGCCGCGGGCAACCTGCTGATCGCCGATTACGGCAACAACCGGATCCGGGTGGTGGTGGCGGCCAGCAGCGGCACCTACTACGGGCAGGCGATGACCGCTGGGCACATCTACTCCGTCGCCGGCAAGGGCAAAGCCGGGTTCTCCGGTGACGGCGGCCCGGCCAC
Organism: Actinomycetota bacterium; assembly: GCA_003168255.1. Taxonomy (GTDB): domain Bacteria; phylum Actinomycetota; class Actinomycetes; order Streptosporangiales; family Streptosporangiaceae; genus PALSA-505. The sequence goes on along the minus strand of PMSU01000109.1, from coordinate 3,981 downwards.
CAGCGCCAAGATCGACGGTCCGAACGCCGTGACGGTGGACGGGGCGGGCAACCTGCTGATTTCCGACACCGACAACGACCGGGTCCGGGTGGTGGCGGCCAGCAGCGGCACCTACTACGGGCAGGCGATGACCGCCGGGGACATAGGTACGTATGAAAGATCCCGGACGCCAGGGTCAAGCCGCCGGCTGGTCATCGAGCACACAGCGCAACTGTGACCCGCAACAAGGAAGCTACCCCAGATCCAGTGGGAAGGGATACCACGACCGCCACCGTTCCGGACCGGGCCAGCCGCCGTTTGAGCTGACACCACCCGCACGCCCAAGCCCGGCCACGAGGAAGCCAGCCGTTACCGGCGGCCGGCCCGCCCGCCCACCCTCTTGCGCACCGAAACCCGCTGCTCGGCCCTGCCGGGCCTCCCAGCCGGCGCACAAGGCCACAAGCAAGGAGCCCTAACGGGCACAGCCCTCCAACCGCCGACCACCGCCCCAAAACACCACCGCCACCAAGGGCACCCTCACAGGTGCAAAACCCCAACGTCAACGGGCTCCACTCACCCGGCTACCCCGCGTCCTTGCCTACCCGGCCAAGCGGCCTGATCATCGCGTCATAAAGAGGCGCATCCGGGAAGGATGCACGACCCGAACTACCGGTAACCCCAGCCCTCATACATGGCACGCACACGCGGATGCTCCGGATGGACCAGCAGGGCCGCCCGCTCCTCAGCACGGCCGGCCAGCAGCTCGTCATGGATGATCCGGGCGATGCCCATCTTCCGGCCCTCCGGGCCTCCCGGCACACGTCAGAACAACCTGGAAAGGTGCCCTTCGGGCACAGCCTCCCCAACCCCCACCAACGCCGGCATGCACAGGCATACGTGATCCATCTAGCTCCATACGGCTCCCAGCCCCGGTACACAGAAGGGGCACCCTTAAACACAAGGATGCCCCCACAGTCATAGCCAGACCGAGTGTGACTCAGGCCAGGCCGAAACAGCCAGCCTTCACGTAGCCGGTGAACGCCTGCCAGTCCGCAGCGGCGAACGCGATCACCGGGCCGCCCGGATCCTTGGAGTCACGGACGGCAACTGTGCCGTGCGGGTTACATGCAACCTCTACGCAATTGGCCCCTGAGTTGGAGTAGGACGACTTCACCCAGGGACCGATGATCGGATCACGCTTCATGGTGATCGCCTCCTCCGTGGTCGCGGAGATGCTGACGGATACGAGCTGCCGAGGCTACGGGACTAAGCGCGGCACTGCGGAGCGCATCGAAGACTAGCGTGTAGCCGCGCAGTTCTTCCTCCCCTTCAAGATACTGATTACTGGTCAGATTCTCGATGAAGGCCGTGCTCACGCTGCGCTCGCTACCGAAGGAGAACAGCACGAACGAGCCCGACAGGCTGGCCTGGTCACCAGCTTCGAGCGGCAGAACCTGAACCGAGATGTTCGGCTGCTTCATCAGATCGAGTAGCCGTTCAAGCTGTGCGTCGTGAACCTCACGATCACCGACCACAGTAATCAGAGCAGCTTCCCAGATCACCGCGTCAAGCCGTACCTCGGTGCTCTGTTCTAGACGCTCTTGGCGCTCCCGCTTGACGCCGATGAAATTATCTACTTTGTCCGGTGACAGCATGGCCGGGTTGGCCAGCATCACGGCGCGAGAGTACTCAGGCGTCTGGAGCAGACCGGGGATAATCGTCGGCTCCCAAGTCTTGATGTAGCTGGCGTCGCTCTCCAAGCCGATGAAGTCGGCATAGTAGGGCGGGATCGTATCGCCGTAGTCCTGCCACCACCCACGTTTGTTGCTCTCACGGGCTAGCCGTTCGAGATAGGCACGATGCTCCCGGTCTTGATCATCGTAACGATCGAGCAAGAGCCGTAGGTCCACCACGCGTACCGAGACGATGCCGTTCTCTATACGGCTTATCTTCGCTGGACTGCATGACAGCAACTCTGCTGCTTGCCCCGTGGTAACTGATGCCAAATCACGCAATCGCCGCAGCTCAGACCCTACGCGCCGTGACCTCACGGTCGGCTTACCACCAGCAGGCATACCTCATCCTCTCAAGCGTCCGCCACGACTGTAGCGCCTGCCATCTTTGCAGACATTACCGAAGCCCTTGCGAACTGCAACGCTTGCATTTAGGATCACTTGCAATCACTAAGCCAGGGTATGGCGTCACGGCCCGCAGCGGGCTAGCCGGCGAGGAGACCCAAGGTGCCGCAGCCGATATGTGCTTACACGCTCCCCAACAACCCCGAATCCGTTGGAAGAGCCCGTGCCTGGGTGCGCATCATGCTGACCGCTGCGGGCCGTGAAGACCTCATCGACTCCGCTCTCCTGATCATGTCCGAGCTGGCTACCAACACGGCGGTCCATGCCACCCAATCGGACATGATCAAAATCGTCTGTGAGGTGGACGGGGACACGCTCACTTTGGGTGTCATTGACTACGACGAGCGGCAGCCGATCCTGCTGACCGTGCGCGAGGATGACGAGCGTGGCCGTGGCCTCAAGATCGTAGATGCTCTCTGCGACGAGTGGGGATGTTCGCCATGCGACGGCGGAAAGATCGTCTTCGGCCTCCTGCACCTGCACGCGCACGCCTTGCAGCCATCCGCCATCAGGCCACACCCACAGCCACACGCCTTCGCCTGATATTGATGCGACCACATCCTGACGCGAAGCAGAGGGAAACCGCCGCTTCCATCGACCGCGATGACCCGCTCTGGCTCGTCATGTGGGGCACCGCCAGCCGCCGCTACTGGGCCTACCCGACATTCAACGTGCCGAAAGGCACCATCCTCAGCGCGGCCGACCCCGGCGAACTGCTCACCCAGATGCGCCAAATCGAAATGCGGTACCTTCCACCGCCACCACGGTACCAGCCCCGGCAAACCTGACCAGGAAGAACACACGTGGTAACAGGTGACATCATCATCACGGCGATAGTCCTGATCATGGGACCTTTTCACTGGCACACCGCACACCGATACGGGCCAGCACTAGCACCGGCCGTGCTCTTCCTGGGCCGCCTTTACGGAATCCTGGCGCTCTATGCCGTGCTGGGCCAGCTCTGGTGGATTGCCTTCGTGCTGACGGTCCATAGCGCCCTGTGCCTCTGGCTCTGGTGGCACCAGCGCGGCGGCCGCAAGCACAAAGGCATGCACGCCTTCCCCGGCAACAAAGCACGAGCCGTCCGCGCTCGCATGACCGCACGCCAGCGCACCGCCACACGGCGACCAAGACCAGCACCCCAGCCGGTATGACAGCCGCATGGGGCCGCCAGCAACACCACCGGAAGCCGCAGAGCACACCGCCACGCCCGCCCACCCCAGCCACCACATGAACAAATCCGTGATCCCGCCACCACAGGAGGCCAGCCATGATACCAACCCCACCCCGCCCCGCTGCTCACAGTCAGGACAACACAGCCAGCGCCACCACCGAAACCGTGCGCAGCCCAGCCGCCACCCTCCACTTCCTCTGGCTCGAACTCACCGGCCGATGCCCCCTCACCTGCACCCACTGCTACGCGGCCAGCTCCCCCACAGGCAGCCACGGCACCATGACCGACAACGACTGGCGATCCGTGATCGACCAAGCCGCCGCCCTGAACGTCTCCATGGTGCAATTCATCGGCGGCGAACCCACCGCCCACCCGCACTTCGCGTCCCTGCTCCGCCACGCCATCAGCAGCGGACTCGCCGCCGAGGTCTACACCAACCTCCTGCACGTCAAAGACACCCTGTGGGACCTGTTCGCCTGCCCTGGCGTCTCACTCGCCACCTCCTACTACTCCGATTCACCCCAGCAGCACGACGCCATCACCCTGCGGCCCGGCAGCCACGCCAAAACCCGCGCCAACATCACCGAAGCCATCCGCCGGGGCATCCCCCTGCGAGCCGGCATCATCAGCCTGGAGAGCCCCGAAGCTTCCGGCCAGTCCATCCATTAGGATGGACGTCTGGAAAGGTGA
>PMSU01000152.1 GCA_003168255.1 Actinomycetota bacterium | reverse complement strand
CCTTTCCCGGGGATCCGGGACCCGTTGCATGACGTCGCCTTGTCGGGGTGTTCTTGCTGGTGGCGCGGTGTTTCTCCGTGGGTGTGGTGCTCGTGGCTGGTAGATGTTCGGGTAGCCAGGCACGAGATCGGGGGGATCAGGAGATGCGGGCGTTTCCGGTCAGGCTGCCGTCCGGGCAGCGGTACTGGACGGTGCTGGATGATGATCTGCAGGTCGTGGCCGTCGCGGATGGGTTCTTGCGGTATCAGCGGTTCGGGCGCGACGGGGCGGAGTCCACGACGAAGGCGTACGCGCACGCGATTGTGCTGTTCTTGCGCTGGTGCGCACGGACGAGCCGGTCCTGGCAGGGCGGGGTTGAGCAGTTCGCCTTGTTCATGACGTGGCTGGCCCATGCCGGGCCGTCGGCGTCGGGCGCTGATGCCGGTGCGGCTGTCTCGGGGATTCTGCTGGCCGGCCCCGGATCCGCGCCGGTCCGGTCGGCGTCGCGGATCAACGGCGTGCTGACCGCCGTCCGCGGGATGGTGGTGCACGCGGTCTCCACCGGGCAGGGTCCGGCGGGTCTGATGCCGCTGCTGTATGAGGTGGCTGATGACCGTGACCTGCCAGAGCAGGCCCGCGGCGAGGATGGCCGGATGGCGTGGCGGCTGCGGGCCCGGCACCGGCTGCGGGAACCGGAAACTGCGGTTGACCGCGCCAGCGACGAGGAGATCGTCGCGCTGCTGGGTGCGTGCCGGTCGGCGCGGGACCAGCTGATCGTGCTGCTGATGGCCCGGGCTGGGCTGCGCCGTGGTGAGGTGTGCGGGCTGCGCCGCAGCGACGTGCACCTGCTGGCGGACTCGCGGCGGCTGGGCTGCGAGGTCGCCCGGGCACACCTGCATGTGATCCGCCGGGAGGACAACCCCAACGGTGCGTGGGCCAAGTCCCGCCGGCAGCGGGTAGTGCCACTGGACTTCCTGGTCGTGCAGGCATTCGACACCTACGAGTTCGAGCGGATGCGGGTGCCGCAGGCGGCCTCCAGCGATTTCGTGGTGATCAACTTGTTCCGCGGGCGGATCGGTGCCCCGGTGCGGCCGGACGCGGTCGGCGAACTGCTGACGGCGGCCTCGCGGCGGGCTGGGCTGAATACCCCGGTCAGTCCGCATCAACTGCGGCACGCCTTCGGAAGCAATGCCGCCGATGCCGGGGCAGGGATCGATGTGGTCGCTGATCTGCTCGGGCATGCGGCGATCTCCTCTTCCCAGGTCTACGTTCACCCCGGTTCCTCCCGGCTGCGGGCCGCAGTGGATGCGGTGCCCAGCCCGCGGTGGCAGGCGGGAGAGAGCCGGTGACCGCCGCGGCACTGGCCGCCTCGATCCCGGCCTGCGGCGGATCCGCCGAGTTTCCGCATGTGCTGGCCGGGGTCGTGCTGGACGGCGCGGCCGCCCGGCTGGCCGGGGCGCTCGACCGCGGCCTGCTGACCGAGGCCGGGTGGGACCCGGCGGCGCGGATTCTGTTCCTGCCCGCGCAGCACCGGTTGCTGGGCCGCCAGGTATGCCGGGCGGAGGGGTGCGACGGGACCGTCCACAACGACTGCCCCGGTGTGTGCTACCGGTGTTTCACCCGGTTGAAGGAACTCGGGATGAGCGTCGCCGGCATCACTGCGGCCCGGGAGCTTCCCGCCGCGCCCGAGCCCCGCGGGCACTGCGCGGTGCCGAATTGCGGGTGCAAGCCGACGGTGCGCGGTGCGGTGCTGTGCGAGCCGCACGCCAAGCAGTTCCGCGGCCGGCGGGTGCCGGTTCCGCTGCAGCAGTTCATCACCGCCCGGCGGGTACGTCCCCTGCCGCCTCTTCCGGCATGCCTGGTGCTGGCATGCATCCGCACGGCCGACGGCGCCGTCGGCTACTGCAACACCCACTACCAGCGGTGGCGCGTAGCCCAGCGGGTGGGCACCGGGATCGATGAGCAGCGGTGGCAGGCCACCGAGCCCGGCGTCGCCGAGCCCGGGCAGGTGAACCTGCGGGCCCTGCCGGCGCTGATCGTCGTGGAAGTGCTGGCTGGCCTGCAGACCCGGCTGCAGGACGGGCTCCGTCTCACCGACGTGGTGCTGCGGGCGGTCAGCGACACCCTCCGTCGCCAGCAGGCCGCCTCGATCCACGACTGTGACCCCGGCCTGGCACCAGGCAAACGCGCCCGGTCCGTTCTGCGCGCCTTCGCCCGCGACGTCCGCCGCGCCCTGGCCGATCCCGGCAGCGAGCAGGCCAAGGACACCTGGGATCTGGCGGTCTTCGGTCATCCTGGCACCTTGTCGTTCACCAAGCTCACCCAGCCGTGGCTGGCCGCCGCATCCCAGCGGTGGGCAGCCGAGCAGCTGCCCCGTCACCGCGGTAGCGGCGCTGGCCGCGTCCAGGCAAAGATCAACAGTGCCGGGCTGCTGTCGCAGCACCTGCACACCCGTCCCGATCGCGGCTGCGACCCGGCCGCGCTGGGCCGCAGCGACCTGGAGACCTTCCTCAACCGGATCGCCTACCTGGAAGCGAATGGTCAGGTCAGCCGCTACCGCCGCAACATGATCTGCCGGGACGTGCGGGCGGTGCTGGCCGGGATCCGTGCCCTGGGCCTGACCCGCCCCGGCCAGGCGGCGGCCGGGCTGCCCGGGGACTTCGCTGTTGAACGTAGTGACATCCCCGCCGATCCGCAGCGCGGAGAGCCCGGCCGGGACCTGCCGCCGGAGATCATGACGGTCCTGTGCGCCCAGCTGAGCACCCTGCGGCCCGCCGAGGTCCAGGTCGCCACCCAGATCGGGATCGACACCGGCCGCCGGCCCGAGGACATCCTCAATCTCCCGCTGGACTGCCTGGCCCGCGACAAGGACGGCGGAGCGGTCCTTGTCTATGACAACGTCAAAGCTGACCGGCTCGGCCGCCGGCTGCCGATCAGCGCCGCGACCGCCGAGGTGATCACCCGGCAACAGCAACGGGCCCGCGAGCGTTTCCCGCACGCTCCGGCCGTGAAGCTGAAACTGCTGCCGACCAGCTACCGAAACCCCAACGGGGCCAAGCCGATCAGCAGAGGCACCCTGGAGGCCCGCCACCGCGACTGGGTCAGCACCATGCCGCCCCTGCTCACCCGCGACGGGGTAACGTTCGACGTCACCAAGATCGTGCCCTACGCATACCGCCACAGCTACGCCCAAAGGCACGCTGATGCCGGCGTTCCCATTGACGTGCTGGCCGAGCTCCTCGATCACCGAAGTTACTCGGTGACCCGCTCCTACTACCGGATCGGCGAAGACCGCCGCAGAGACGCCGTCGACAAGGTCACCACGCTCAGCTTCGACCGGCACGGCAACCGGATCTGGCGCGACGCCCGTGCTCTCCTGGACTCCGAGCGGGCACGCCACGCGGTCGGGGAAGTCGCCGTCCCTTACGGCACCTGCACCGAGCCCTCCAACGTCCAGGCCGGCGGCGGCGCCTGCCCGATCCGGTTCCGCTGCGCTGGGTGCGATCACTTCCGCACCAACGTCGCCTTCCTGCCCGACCTGCAGGCCTACCTCCAGGACCTGCTCCGCACCAGGGAACGACTGGCCGCCGCCATCAGCGGCGTCGATGAATGGGCCCGTGCCGACGCCACCCCCGCCGGGGAGGAAATCTCCCGGATCCGGCGCCTGATCGCCACGATCAAGGGCGACATCGCCGGCCTTGATAACGCTGAGCGCGCCCAGATCGACGAAGCCGTCGCGGTGGTGCGCCGTCACCGCGCCGCCCACGCCGTCCCCCTCGGCATGCCCGCCTTCCGCGCCAGCGCACCCATCCCACTCACCGCAGCCACTGCGATCCCGGAGGCCACCGCATGAACACCGCCAAGTCCCAGCCCATGCTGGAAGGCCGCCAAGCCGACTCTCTCCGGCGCCGCCAGCGTGTCACCGCCGCACTCGACCGTGCCGCCGCAGAAGGCACCGAGATCAGCGCCTCCGGGATCGCCCGCGCCGCCGGAGTCGACAGGACGTTCATCTACCGGCACCGCGACCTGCTGGAGAAGATCCATGCCCTTCAAGCCGAACCACCCTCCGGTGACAGCGCCGGCCCCGCCGTCACCCGGGCCTCGCTGCAAACTGATCTCCTCGCAGCACACGAACGTGCCATCCGGCTCAGCACCCGCATCCATCACCTGGAAAAGCGCCTGTCCGAAGCCCTCGGCGACCAGGCCTGGCGCGAGTCCGGGCTCGGCGCCCCCGCCGACATCGACGCCCTCAGCCAGAAAATCACTCACCTGGAACAGCAGGTCCTCGACCTGAAGCTCCAGCTCGAGGAACGCGACGAAGACCTCGCGGCTGCCCGGGCCGCCAGCAGAGAACTCATGACCCAGCTCAACCACCCGGGTCGATCCCGGTGACACGCCCAGCCAGGTCGTTGCACCACACCTGTTGCAGCAGGTAACGTCTCACCTAACAGCCTCTGAGCTGCACAAATGCGAGAAAATAAGCTTCCAGCGCACCGGGCGGACCCTGGAGAACAGCCCCCA
>PMSU01000156.1 GCA_003168255.1 Actinomycetota bacterium | reverse complement strand
GGGGCTCTGCCACATCCATCCCTCCGCAGCGGAGCCGCACCCCCCGCAGGGGCATGAACAGAGGCCGCCCGCGGGACAGCCTGTCGAACGAGGTACGCAGCGGTCGGCACTTGCTGGTACGAAGGACCGCATGGCCGACGATGGTGGCGACATGGGCGCGAGCCCGGAGGGCGACAACGCAGCGAGCCGGGAGGGCGACAACGCAGCGAGCCCGCTCCGCGAGGAGGCGGAACGCTGCCTGCGGGCCCTGGCCGGCCCGGGCGCGCGCCTGCGCGAGGACCAGTGGACGGCGATCCATGCCCTGGTCGCGCAGCACCGCCGCGCACTGGTGGTTCAGCGCACCGGGTGGGGCAAATCGGCCGTCTACTTCACGGCAACCGCGCTGCTGCGGGCACGCGGCGCCGGGCCGTCGGTCATCGTCTCCCCGCTGCTCGCCCTCATGCGTAACCAGATCGAGGCGGCGGCCCGGGCAGGAATCCGCGCCCGCACAGTGAACTCCGCCAATACCGAACAGTGGGAAGAGGTCTACGCGGAGGTGGCGGCGGGCGAGGTGGACGTGCTGCTGGTCAGCCCGGAACGGCTGAACAACCCTGCCTTCCGCGACCTTGTGCTGCCCAGGCTGATAGCCGCAGCCGGGATGCTGGTGGTGGACGAGGCGCACTGCATCTCTGACTGGGGCCACGACTTCCGGCCCGACTACCGGCGATTGCGCACCCTGCTGGACGAGTTGCCACCTGAGGTTCCCGTCCTCGCGACCACCGCGACCGCGAACGCCAGGGTCACCCGCGACGTCGCCGAGCAACTCGGCGCGGGCAGAGACCCAGAGACGCTGGTGCTGCGCGGCCCGCTGGACCGCGACAGCCTGCGTCTCGCCGTCGTCCGCCTGGCCGGAGCGCAGCAGCGCCTCGGCTGGCTGGCTGAGCACCTCGGCGAGCTACCTGGCTCCGGCATCATCTACACCCTGACGGTGGCGGCCGCGCACGAGACCGCCGCCTTCCTGCGCGAACGCGGCCATGACGTCGCCGCTTATACCGGAAAAGATGAACATTCCGAACGGGCAGCGGCCGAGGATTCGCTCATCGCGAACGAGCTCAAGGCCCTGGTCGCAACCAGCGCCCTCGGCATGGGGTTCGACAAGCCCGACCTCGGGTTTGTGGTGCATATGGGGGCACCGCAGTCACCGGTCGCGTACTACCAGCAGATCGGCCGGGCCGGGCGCGGCGTGGACCGCGCTGAGGTAATCCTGCTGCCCGGCCGGGAAGACGCCGACATCTGGGCCTACTTCGGCTCGCTGGCGTTCCCGCCGGAGCCGATGGTCCGCGACACGCTCGCCGTGCTCGCCGAGGCGGGCAGGCCGCTGTCAACCGCCGCGCTTGAGGCCAGGATCGATCTCAGCCGCGGCCGACTGGAGATGATGCTCAAGGTGCTTGATGTGGACGGCGCGGTCCGCCGAGTCAGCGGCGGCTGGGCGGCAACGGGACTCCCGTGGGCCTACGACTCTGACCGCTACGCGCGAGTGGCCGCCGAGCGCTCCCGCGAGCAGCAGGCGATGCTCGGCTACATCGCCACCGGCCAGTGCCGGATGGAGTATCTCCGCCGCGAGCTGGATGATCCGGCGGCCGTCACGTGCGGGCGGTGCGACAACTGCACGCAGCGGCCCTGGCCGGACGGGGTCTCGCAGGCCGGCGCCGCAGCCGCCCGCGAGCGGCTGCTCCGCCCGGGGGTGGAGGTGACACCGCGGAAGATGTGGCCGACCGGAATGAAGGAGCTGGGCATCAAGGTCTCCGGCAAGATCCCGGCAGACTTGGCGGCTGAGCCGGGCCGGGCCCTGGGCCGGCCAACCGATCTCGGCTGGGGTCCCCGGCTGCGCGCCTTGCTGGCCGCCAGCACGCCCGACTCCGCGGTACCCGATGACCTCATCGAGGCGGTCGTCAAGGTCCTGGCCGCCTGGAACTGGGCGCATCGGCCCGCCGGCGTGATCACCCTGCCGTCCCGTTCTCGGCCGCAGCTCGTCGAGAGCCTCGGCCGGCGGATCGCCGAGATCGGCCAGATGCCGTATCTCGGCCCGGTCGAGTACGTCGATGGATCGTGGTCCGGCCAGCCGGCTGCCCGCCAGCACAACAGCGCCCAGCGGCTCCGCGCGCTCTGGCACGAGCTCACGGTCCCCGGCTCCGTCAGCGAAGCGATAGCCCCGTTGGACGGTCCGGTGCTGCTGGTCGACGACCGGGTCGAAACCGGCTGGACCATGACCGTCGGGGCCAAACTGCTCCGCGAGGCCGGCGCAACTGGCGTGCTGCCGCTAGCCCTCGCGGTCAGCACCGGATGAGCCTGGGCGCATGGCAGCCGGGGCTGGCGGAGTTCTGAACGCTCAGCTGAACGTGCTTGTGGCGGTGGCGCCTAGCGTGACTGGGCCGGGCCGGGGGCGTCCAGCGCGACCGAGCCGGGCTGCGTGGCGTCCAGAACGACCGAGCCAGGCTGGGTGGCGCCGAGCGGGGCGACCGGGCCGGGCTGCGTGGCGTCCAGCGCGACCGGGCGGGGCGGGGTGGCGCCGAGCGCGACCGCGGGGGGCGAGATGAACATCCGGACGCACATCGCGACCAGCACGATGACGAAAACCCAGTAGAACCAGAACGCCGGCGTGACACCGGAGCTGATCGTGATCCCAGCCTGCGCGGCCTGCGCCGACGAAATCCCGAACTGACTCGGTGAGGCGGCCTCGGTAAGCCCGACGAGCGCCGAGATCGCCTGAGCCGCCATCGGGACCAGGGCACCGGCGAGCAGCGCCGCCCCCTGGAGGATCGGGCGCCACAAGGCGGCCGCGACAACGACCGCGACGAGTGCGACCATCACGGCGACGTTCCCGGCGATCACCGGTCCCGGGTACGAGAAGGCATTGCCCTCGGTCACGGTCTGCGTCGCCCCGGACGAAGCGTGCAGGGTATAGCTGTCCCATGCTGGGGCGAACGCGATCGCCGCGCCGAGCGCCGCGAGCGTCAACGCCACGAAGGAAAACATCGTTCGGCTGTCTGGCCTGCCCAGCGCGCCGACCGACCGGCGCCGGAAGGCCGTCGTCGAGCCGGCCGCGCACGCGAGCCAGCCGACGAGCCCGAGCACGAGGCCGGCGCCCATGAGGTGCGCACCTCCGGCGATCACCGTGCCGGCGTCCGCGAAGAAGAGGCCAAATGTGACGATGCTCGTCCCTATCCCGAGGAGCGCTCCGACCCGCAGGCGGGCGCCGCCGAGCAGGATGAGCACGGCGCTCACGGTCCAGGCGGCGAAGTAGATCGCATGAGGCACGAGCTCAGCCGGCTGCTGGGCGAGGCTCGCTCCGGCGAAATAGTCGGGAAAGAGCCCGGCGATCCCGCAGGCGACACCGACGGCAAGAAGCGCCGCCGCAATGATAGACCGCCTGTTCGTGCGGGCGACCGCGGTAATGCCCTGGCCGACCGAGGCAACAGAACGCTGATCGACCGGTACGGCAGAACGCTGGTCGACCTGGACGATCGTGCCCTGGCCGACCTGGACAGCA
>PMSU01000213.1 GCA_003168255.1 Actinomycetota bacterium | reverse complement strand
CACCCCGGCCGCCCCGGCCACCCCGGCAGCCCCGGCCACCCCGGCCACCCCGGCCACCCCGGCCACCCCGGAGGTGACACCGGGGGAAGGCGCCGGCGCCGGGTGGTGCACCGAGTACGGCGCCCCTGGCGTGAAGGGCCTGTTCAGCTACGACAATGTATGGGCGTGCGGTCCTGATGACACCGCCGGGCCGACGCCGTTCGATTCCAACGGGACGGCGTCTTTCCAGTGTGTCGAGCTGTCGGAGCGGTTCTTGTGGGCGGTCGACGGGCTGGCCCCGATCTTCGGCAGCGATGTCGACGGCGCTGACCTGGTCTCGCTATATCACTCGGCGCATCCCTCGATCCCGGTCGGCAGCCCAGGGCCAGCCAGCCTGCCCCAGCCCGGCGATGTCATGAGTTTCAGCGAGGGCGGCGACATCGACAGCTCGGCCGGGCATACCGCCGTGGTGGTGTCTGCGCCCAACTCGGCCGGCAACTTCACGATCATGTCGGAGAACTGGAGTAACACGGCGGGCGAGGAGACTGCTCATATCGATATGACGGGGGCGCACGACGGTCATGTCCAGCTCCCGGGTTCGTCATACTGGAACGCGGCACCGTTCCTGGAGCTGAAATCAGCTCCCCCGCCGGCTACATCCCAGCTCGTATTCGACGACTACCTCGGGTACGTCAACTCCATCCGCGTTGAAGGCGAGAACCAGGACGGGCAGACAGCAGATGCGTGCTTCACCACGCCGAAGACGGTGAACCTCATCCCCAGCTGGTGGTGGGCTGAGGGGACGAGCATCTGGGGTTACACCAGCGACAACTGCACGTCAGGCCAAGTGGACAGCGAGGCGTACACCCTCACTGACGCGCCCACCAACCCGCCCTACCACTGCCAGGAAGACGTCTCGCCATACAGTGACTGGAACCCAGGCAGTAACTGGGAGAACTGCGCCGTCAACCCGTCGCCGAACGGCGTTTGGTACGGGTACGCGACAGGCAGCTTCGTCAGGTCCATGTGAGATCATCGCTGGTGACGCGGACGAGAACATGGCCCCGATCCCTTCGAGCTAGAAGGGATCGGGGCCATCGCGTTCCGCCCGGATGGCCTCAGCCGGTTGGGTTTCAATGTCTGACTCAACCACTTGCTTCATCGTGCACCCAGGTCCTAGCCAGAGTTAACCGCCCGCGGCGCTGACGACCACATCGGTGGAGGTCGAGGAGATCAGCGTTGCCCCGGACTCGACCCGGACCGGCGTCTTTGCTGCCGCCGTCTTCCCGTCGCCTACCTGTCCCTCGCCGCTGTTGCCCCACGCGTAGACATTGCCGGCCGTCGAGATGGCGTACGAGGTGTTGCCCCCGCTGGCCAGGGTCTGGTAAGTCACGCCGGACGGCGGGAAGATCTGCTCAGGAGATTCCTCGTTCGCTGTCGAGTCGTCGCCGAGCTGGTAGGTGCTGTCGTTACCCCAGGCGTACAGCGAGCCGTCCGACAGCATTACTAGCGTCTGCCCGTTGAAGGCCGCAGACCCTCCCTGCGCGGCCTGCGTCACCGGATCGGGCAGGGTCACCTGGACCGGTACATCCGATGACGGGCCGGTCGTCCCGTTGCCCAGCTGCCCCGCGGCGTCATAGCCCCAGTCGAAGTACTCCCCGCCAGCCAGCAGGGCTCCGGCGTTGCCGAACGAGGCCACCAGCGTACCGACGGACTTGCCGTCCAGCCCGGTCACCTGGACCGGGACCGTGCTGGAAGTCGTGCTGCCGTCGCCAAGCTCACCGTACTGGTTGCTCCCGCACGAGTAGAGCGTGCCGCCGGAGTCGTAGGTGGCGTGATTAGCGCCGCCAGCCAGGGTGGTCACGTCAGAGAACGGAAGCTCCACGGGGGTGGTGTACTGCGCAGTGTTGCCCAGGCAGAGCTCGCCGTCCTCGTTCTGGCCCCAGCCCCAGACATGTCCGGTGGTGTCGATAGCGAAGGCGGAGTCGTACGGCATGACGTCAGTCGGGATCGACGCGATCTTCACCCCGGCGGGGAACTTCACCCGCACAGCGGTGGTGAGGGAGTTCGCCGTGCCGCCGTTGCCCAGTTCCCCATGGCTTCCCAGGCCCCAGGCGTAGACGGTGCCGTTGGTCAGCAGCGCGTACTGGGTGGAGTTGGAACTCCCGGCCTCGGCGACCGGGGCGGGCAACGTCAGCGCGACCGGCGTGAGGTTCTTGTCGTACTGCTTGCCGCCGGTGCCATAAGCCCCCCAGTGCTCGATCGTCCCCCCGGACGATCCTTGAGCCGGGGCCGGGACGCCAGCGATGACCACAGACGCAGCGGCCGCACACAGGCCGGCTCCGACGATCAGTAATTTCCTCAGCCCGGCGAGCAGCGACGTCTTCATGGGTGCCATGTTCCCGATCGTAAACACAAGAAATAGCGAGGAGAAGGCCCAGGACACCGGGCCGAGCCGCGACTTTAGGACACGTCATGGAATAAACCGTCGTTTCCCGATTCGGACGATCTTGCTGTGCCCGCGGACCCTGCCGACCGGACTACTCCCGTCACACCGGCACCACCGACCCCGTGAGCCACGTCTTCCGTGACGCCGCTGAAGATCGATGTGGCAGAGCCCCCCACCGGTGGGGGGCTACGCCACATCGATCTTGGAACGGATGCGGAAGGAGGCGCCTCCGGGCGGGCGCTCCTGAGCTCTTGCCCGGCGCCCCGGCCCGGCCCGGCCCGGCCCGACGATCACGAAACCTGCGGCTTACTTCTCTGCGGGCCCTTAGCTTTGCCGTAGCGTTGGGTTGTAATCTGGTGCGAGATGAGCGCGTGATGGGAGGCTGCCCGGCCTTGGCAAGAGGCTGCCTGCGAAGCCGGGGCTGGGCTGATGAGCGCTGAAGTCCCGGCCGGCTTCCAGCCTTCGGGACGGACGGGCCCGTTCTTCGACATGATCGGGCCGGTCTACACCAGCACCGGGGGGCGCGGCATCCTGCTGGGCCTGCGCGCTCGCACCGAGCACTGCAACGCCCGCGGTTTCGTCCACGCCGCGGTCCTGGCAGCGCTGCTCGATGTCGTGTGCGGGCGTAACTGCGGCGCGCGCACGCCATCGAACCCAAACCTGCTCACGGTCAGCCTGACCGTCGACTACATCGCGGCCGCACAGGACGGTGACTGGCTTGAGGCCAGCGCGACAGTGGCACGTGCCGGCCGTCGGCTGGCCTTCGCCGACGGCAAAGTGGAGGTCGCTGGTAAAACCGTCGCGAAGGCCAGCGCCATATTCGCCGTCGGGTAACCAAGCGCCGTGCTGCCCTGCCGCCGCTTGTCGCGCAGCCGGACCCTGGTGATTCCTGCTTAGCTGAGATCAGGCGCTGCGGCGTCGCGCAGCCGGCAAAGCCTGGCGTGGGCGTATTCGCAGAGTACGGCGTGCTCGTACACCATCCGTGGCACATCGACATTGCTGTCGATGCGCACCGGCGGGGATCCTGCTTGCCAGCCGAGGAATGTGCTGTCACCGGTGACTGCGGCGAGGACGCTGAGCAGCGAGGTATCCAGCCGCATCGAGTGCACGGCCCGCCGGTACTCGGCGGGGGTCAGGCAGAATGCGAACGCGATGTTCATCACGCACAGTGCGGTCTGTATGTCGAGTTTGAGAACGCGACGGGTTTGCGGTTCCGGGTCGACTCCGGGGATGTCGAGCATGCCGAAGTCGAGGTCGCTGCGGTCCCGCCGGCCGATCGTGCCCGCGCTGCCAAGGGCGAAAAGCACGCGGTAGACATTCAGGTCGTGCTCGATCACGGCGCGGTTGCCCAGGCCGGCCAGCGTGGTCGGACGCAGGCTGATCTCCGCAGCGTCAGGTACGGTCGCGTTGCGAACGCAGAAGTTCAACAGGTTCGTCTCCACGATGAAGTGCCTGATCAGCAAGCTGACAGCACCCGGTGAGACAAATCGGCGCAGGAACCACAGGCACATCCGGTCCATCGCGGCGTGGGCCGAGAACCGGACCGGGAAGACCCGCTTGCCACCGACGATAACCGTGATCGCCACTCGTGACAGGAGCCGTACCCAGGGGTAGAGGAGCGTGCGGCTGGAGCAGCGCTGGTCCCGGATCACCAGGCACAGGGTGGTCTCGTCGATCGGGATCGACGGGTCGACGGCCATGACCTCCCACAGTGAGGGCGCGGATGCGTCAGGCATGGTCGAGTTCCTCCAATTGCAGGGCATAGAGGCGCGCGACCACCCGTGCGGTCTTGACGATCCGGGTGACGGCGGGATCGTCGAAGAGCCCGGAGCGCAACGCGGCCCGCAGCGTCGCGAAGTGCTCGTCGTCGCCGGCCGCGTGATAGCGAAGGAAGCTGAGCTGGTCGCCGCGCAGACCCAGGTTCTCCTCCAGCCGATCCGCCCATCCGGTCGCTTTCAGTGCGCCAAGGCCTTCGATCACAAACATCGCGCCCAGCAGGTCGACGGGATCGGGCAGACCGGCCCGGTAGAAAACGAAGGCGGACAGCGCGGCGGATCCGATGTTCGCGGCAGTCGTGGCCATCGTCAGTGGATCGCCGCCGACTGCCGCGTAGTCGCGTTCCAGCAGCTGGTAGTCGCGGTGCTCGTCCGCGGCGTGCTGGATCGCGGCGCTGCGCAGCCAGAACTTCTCAGCCGAGAAGTTCGCGGCGGCGAGCGAGATCCACCTGCCGCCGTCGATAACCTGCTGGCGCAGATTGAGCAGGAGCCTGCGGTAGTCGTCGAGTGTCGCCGTGCCATCCTCGATCCGCCGCACGACCGGCACCGTGGCCAGCGCCCGCTGGAATTCCGCCCACACCTCAGCCAGCTCGCTGAACGCGCGCGCGACCGTCGCGATGTCGGCGGCCTCCGGGTGGCCGAGCGGGGAGGCGGACAGCTCGGCCGGGCTAGGGCCGCCTTCGGGTCCGACGCAGGTCAATTGCGCGAAGGCGAGGGTGAAGCGCCCGGATTCCGGAACGACCAGGAGCACCCTGTCACCGGGGCGCAGGCGGGGCCGTACCGCGTCGAGCATCACGAAGATGCTTGCCGCTCCTGTGTTGCCGGCCGTGTGCAGGTTCGTGAACCAGCGCTCATCATCAGGTGCGTGTCCTGCCTCGCGCAGGCGGGTGAGCAGTTTCGCGCGGAAGTGTTCGGCGCTGTAGTGACAAAGGACGTGCTCGATGTGCGGGTCGATGCGCCCAGCCTTGACCAGCGCGCTGAACTCGTCGACGCCCATGTCGATCAGCGCGGGCAGCGCGGACATGTCCTGGCGCAATCTGGGGATCTCTCGCTCCGAGGAGTCGTGGAGCGGGTCACGCCGGTCGAGCCACGTCGTCCCGGCCCTCGGCTCGCTGTCCTCACCCAGTCCGGCGCTCATGCACACCGGATGGTCGTGCGCGTGGGAGACCAGGTGCATCCAGTCCACCCGCAGGCTCAAACCATCGGGCGCAGGCTCGGGTTCCACCACCACCGCCCCGGCGCCGTCCGACAGCGTCCATCGCAGGAAACTGGTGTCCGGCGTGTCCGGCGTGTCCGCTTCGCCGACGGTGAACGCGCGGCTGACCAGCTCGGAACCCACTGCTACCGCCACCCGATGTTCGCCGAGCCGCACGGCGGACACTGCGGCCTTCAGTGCCGCCATCCCGGAAGCACACACTCCAGCGGCCGACAGCAACTCCATCGGACCGCCGCCCAGTCGTCCGTGCACCATCGAGGCGAAGCCGGGAACGAGCACGTCGCCCTGCGTCGTGCCGGTGGCGAGCATCCGCACCGCCGACAGCTCCAGGCCCCGGTCCTCAAGCGCGCGCCGCACCGCGTGTGTCGCCAGCTCCTCATTCAGCATCTGGGTCATGCCCTTGTCGTCCACGGCGTAATGCCGGGTCATGATCCCGTTCGCCGCTAGCGCCCGTCTGCGCAGTGCGGCACTGCGCGCGGTGCCGTCGCCGAACCGGGCCGCGAGCTGTTCGTTGTCGATCGGGTCGCCGGGCAGATACGCGCCGGCGCCGGTGATATAGGCCTGAGTCATAAGGACCATTCGGCCACCGGCCGGGGGCACCGCGCATCGGTGTACGTACTCACCTCGGTGCGCGACCGTACTCAGTTCATTGACATAGCTACTTAGCGCCCACATCGACCTGGCAAGCCTTCAGCGCCCTCTCGTTGCGGTATCACATGCATGATCACGGCAGGATTGTGCGGTGATGCTGCCGCTCCGCTCAGGTAGCGCGGCTGGCCGACCCCGCTTCGTCTACAAGCTGGTGCGCGCGCTGGTAGGACACGCCGAGAACCTTCCCGATATCACGCAGCGGAAGTCCCAGGTCATGCAGGCGGCGTGCCGCGCCGCGTGATAGCCGCGCTGCCTCTGCCTGAGCGCTCTCGGCTAGCTGGCCCCGAGCACCTCAACGGCATCGGGTCGCATCCGTCGTGGCTGGCGGGCTTGGCCGTCTCGCTCACGACCCTCGAGTTGTCGAGATGGAACGGCCGGGGCTCGTCCGCGCTCCCGGCTGGCAGGACAGCACGAGTTGATTTAGGTAGACCTGTCTGTCTATTATGAGTGACACGAAGGTAAACCGGATGGAAGAGAAGGGGTTGTCTCGTGACCGATCAAACGGCTGCAAGTCCCCGGGTTGCCCTCGTCACGGGGGCCACGTCGGGCATCGGCCGGGCTGTGGCGCTCAAGCTGGCCGGCCAGGGGTACGCCGTGGTCGTCCACGGCCGGGACGCCGGGCGCGGCGCGGCTACGGTGCGAGCGATCGAGGAGGCCGGCGGACAGGCACGGTTCGAAGCGGCCGATCTTTCCGATCCAGCTGATGTGGCCCGGCTTGCGGTCGCGGCGGGCACCGTAGACGTGCTGGTCAACAATGGCGGGTTCTCATGGTTCGGGCCTACGGCCGATCTTGACATGGCCACATTCGACGCCCTCTTCGCGAGCAATGTCCGTTCCGCTTACCAGCTAGTGGCGGCGCTGGCGCCAGGTATGGCTTCGCGGGGACGTGGCAGCATCGTCAGTCTTGACTCGATGGCAGGCCATATCGGCCTGGCCGGGGGTGCTGCCTACGGGGCAACCAAGGCCGCGCTGACCGCGATGACGCGCGCCTGGGCCGCAGAGTTCAGCCCCGCTGGTGTACGGGTGAACACTGTCGCGCCTGGGCCGGTCTACAGCGACGGGGCTAACCCGGATCTGATCGAGCAGCTTGGCAAGACCACCCTGCTCGGCCGCGGCGCCCAGGTCGAGGAAATCGCGGAGGTCATCGCCTTCGTCGCGTCCGATAAGGCGAGTTACCTCACGGGCGCCGTTATCCCGGTCGACGGCGGCCGCACGGCCATCTGACGAGATGCAGGAGGATCACATGGAAATCCGAGAGCCGAAGGCCCCCAGTCCGGACCACCCGATCACGATTGAGGCGACCGGCGAGCGATTCGTTGTCCGGGTGAATGGGCGCGTCGTGGCGGACAGCACCGCGACGTTGACCGTCCGCGAGGCGGCCTATCCGCCAGTGCAGTACTTCCCCATCGCCGACGTTGAGCAGGCAGTCCTGCGCCGGACCCCGACGTCGACCTACTGCCCGTACAAGGGCGATGCCTCGTACTACACCATCGCCGGGCAAGACGGGGACATCGAGGATGCGATCTGGACCTACGCCGAGCCCTATCCGGCGGTAGAAGCAATCGCCGGGTACCTCGCCTTCTACCCAGACCGAGTCGAGATCGGCTCCGTGGTAGAGCCCGAGTAGACAGAAAGTCCAGCAGCGGGATAGACAGAGAATTCAAGGATTAGCCAGACAGGTCTGTCCGAAGGGGCGGAAACCGAGGATGAACGAGACGGCGACTTACGAGTCGCGATCGACCGGGCCTGCGCGGCGGGAGGCAGGCAGCGGAGGCTCGGCTCGCGAGCGCCTGCTGGCATCGGCGAATGAGCTGTTCTATGCCGAGGGCATCCAGACGGTGGGCATCGACCGGATCATTGAGCACGCCGGGGTGGCCAAGGGGTCGCTGTACAACCTGTTCGGCAGCAAGGAAGGCTTGGTGCACGCCTACCTTGAGTCGCGCCACGACGGGACGACGGGGCGACTCATGGCGGCCGTTGACCGGTACCGCGTTCCCCGGCGGCGACTGCTTGCTGTCTTCGAAGCCCAGGCCCTGATTTTCGCTCAGCCAGGTTTCCGAGGGTGCGCGTTCGTTGCCGCCGCCGCGGAGGCGCCCCGGGGCGGCCTTGTCGAAAGAGCCGCGGACGACTATCGCGCATGGATTCGCGCCCTGTTTACCGACCTCGCCGAGCAAGCCGGAGCTACAGACCCTCCAGAGCTCGCACGGCAGCTACAGGTCATCTACGACGGCGCAATTTTGTCCGCCCGGATGGACCACGACCCGTCAATCGCCACCTCAGCCCGAGCTGCCGCCGAAGCGCTGCTGGATGCGTCCCTCTGACCGGTGCAAGTCGGCGCCCCCGCCAGGGCCTGCGAGTGCCGACCGCTGGCACGATGTCGCCGGTCATGCATCCACCGGGCCTTCCAGAGCGGGGGAACGCCTCCGCTCTGGTGGCTCGTCTAGCCGGCGGGCGTGAGACCGACTGCTGCCTCGCTGGTGAACATCAGGAAGGTCAGGGTCTCCTGTAGGTACAGGTCGACGGTGGTATCGGTGTGGGATAGGTAGCCGATCGAGACATCCTGGCCGAGCTGGAGACTGAAGTCACCGCCGCGGGTGGTCAGCACGATGGCGCCGCTGATGGCCGGTGCCCAGATGATGTCGCCGGACAGCTGCCGCTGGATGTGCTCGATAATCGGGTAGCCGTGATCGCTGGTCTCGCTCACGGCGGTATAGGCATCCGCGCTGAGAACCACCGAGTACGGGCCGTCGACGCCGGCCACGCGCAGCCGGCCGAGGGCCTGGCCGATCGCTCCGGGATAATCGCGGACGTCCGCAGGGAGGGCTACCGGCTGGTTGCTTGCACCCTGGCGTATGCCGCCGATGCCGCCGGCCGGATAGCCCTCGAAGATGGCGCGGTCCTCGGCGAAGGCGAGCTGCCGGGCAGCGTCCTTGACCGGCTGCCAGTCGGAATCCTGAGCGCCCCGTTCCACGTCATCGACATCCTGCCGGTCCAGCCGGAACGGGGCACGCAGCTCCACCAGCGCCGAGACCTGGCGTTGCCGGGCGAGCACGCCGTCGCCCGGCGGATCGATCTCGGCCACGTGGCCGGTCCCCACCGCGGCGAAAGAATCGCCGGCTGGCCCGTGCACGTCCACCACCCGCCGGCCGGCCAGGTGGCGCTTGAAGGTGCGGGCGGCCTCCTGCTCGATCTGTGTCCAGGCGACCTCGGAGACAGGCGCAAGTTCGCGGTACAGGTTATTCATCCTTAGGAACTCCCCTCAGACTGCCGATGTTCAGCGAACCACTGCCACCCGTCCGGCCGGCAGGCGGGGGTAGATTCCGGCCGGCTGGGGGCGGCGCCGACTCGTCCGGTGGCGCTGGCTCGTCCGGTGGCGCTGGCTCGTCCGGTGGCGCTGGCCCGTCCAGTGGCGCTGGCTCGTCCGGTGCCGGCTCGTCGTCGCCCAGCCGCTCCAGCAAATCCGCCGAGGGCACGAAGAACAGGGTCCCGGTTACGGCCGTGCTGACGTCAAGCAGCCGATCGTAGTTGCCCTCGGGCGAGCCGACGAACATGTTCGTCAGCATCTGCTCGATCACGGCGGGCGAGCGAGCGTAGCCGATGAAGTAAGTTCCGTACTCGCCGCTCCCGGGTGAGCCGAAGGGCATGTTGTCGCGGACGATCTGCACTTCCTCGCCATCCTCGACGATCGTCGTCAGTGCGTTGTGCGCGTAGCTGGGCTTGGCCGAGTCGTCGAGTTCGATATCGGATAGCTTCGTCCGCCCGACAATCCGTTCCTGCTGCTCGACCGGAATCGCGTCCCAGACGGCCAGGTCATGCAGGTACTTCTGGACGATCACGTAACTGCCGCCGGCGAACGCCGCGTCCTCGGAGCCGATGATCGTTGCCCGGACTGCCGCCTGCCCGACCGGGTTCTCGGTGCCGTCCACGAACCCGATCAGGTCACGGTTGTCGAAGTAGCGGAATCCGTGCACCTCGTCCAGTACCGTCACCGCGTCGCCGAGCCGGCTGACGATCTGGGTAGCCAGCTCGAAGCACAGGTCCATCCGCGCGGCGCGGATGTGGAAGAGCATGTCACCGGGGGTGGCCACGGCATGCCGGGCGCCGGCCCGGATCTCGCGGAACGGGTGCAGCCCGGCGGGCCCCGGCCCCGCCGCCAGCTTGCCCCACGCCTGCGCACCGAACCCCGTCACGCAGGTCAGCTGCCCGTCCAGGTCACGGAAGCCCACAGCGCGGACCAGCCCGGCCAGGTCTGCGCACAGGCCGCGCACCGCGTCGGCGCTCTGCGTTCCCTGGTTGATCACCGCGACTAGGAAGATCGCGGCTCCGGTCAGCGGCGAACCCACCGCCTGCGGCTCGGGGTCAGCGGTCCCGCCCGTCTCGTACAAGAGCCCATCCCTCATCTAGGTCTTCTCGCTTGCAGGCTGGGTCGGCCTGACTGTGCCTGCCCATTCTGCCTGCCGGGGGGCTTGGCGGTCGCGTTCACCACGGCGGTCTACAACATCACCTCAATCAGCCGCGGCCCCCCTTGGTTCATCGCGCTCGCGAACTGGTCGGTGAATTCCTCCAGCGTCTGCGAGCGGCTCGCCTCGACGCCCATGCCCGCCGCGAGGCTCACCCAGTCGAGGGTCGGGTTGTGCAGATCGAGCATCGACAGGGCCTTCGGGCCGGGGTTCGCGACTCCCACCCGCATCAGTTCCACATTGAGGATCGCGTAAGAGTGGTTGGCGAAGATTACCGTGGTCACGTCGAGGTTCTCGCGTGCCTGCGTCCACAGCGCCTGGAGGGTGTACATGGCCCCGCCGTCGCCGTGCGGGCAGACGACCTTGCGGTCCGGACAGGCCACCGCCGCTCCGGTGGCCACCGGCAGGCCCTGGCCGATTGAACCGCCAGTGAGCGAGAGGTAATCGTGCGGCGCCGAGTTGGCGGTGAAGATATAAAGACCGATTCCTGAGGTCGCCGCCTCGTCCGAAATGATGGCCCCGGCCGGAAGGAAATGGCCGATCACTTGCCCAGCCGTGTAGGCGTCGAGCTTACCGGTGGGCAGATCAGGCCGCACCGACGCGGCGATGTTCGCCGACTGCCCGCGCGCCCCGACTGCCTCCGCTACCGCTTCGAGCGACGCCACCCCGTCCTCGTTCTCATGGGCCAGATAGAGAATCCGGCAATCCTCAGGCGTGCACCAGGATGCCTTGTCTGGATAGGCAAAGAAGGACACCGGCGGCTTCGCCCCGACGAGGATCAGCTGTTGCGTCCCCTGCATGAACTCGAGAATCTGCTCGGCAAAATACGGAATGCGCTCCATCTGCACGCGGCCGGCTCCGCGCTGGCACCGCGGGGCGAATGTGTCGCACGCGATGCGCGCGCCGGTCTGGGCTGCGATGCGCCCCGCGGCGGCCAGGCCGCGCTCCTTCAATGCCGCCCCGCGGACCAGGATCATCGTGCTGCGGCCGAGCTTGAGCGCGGCGGCGACGTCATCGATGACTTCGTCTGAAACGGCGGCAGGCCCGGGACTTGGCAGGGCCGGCGCTGGCCGTTCCGCCTCGAGCCAGGCCGTATCGGCCGGCAGGATCAGCGTCGCGATCTGTCCCGGCGGCTCAAGCGCGGCTTGCACAGCCCGTGCCCCGTCAGTCGCCACCGCGGCGGCGCTGGTCGAAGAGTGGATCCAGCCTGACACCGGTCGGGCGAAGCCGATTACATCAGACGCGAGCGGCGGATCATATTGAGCGTGATAGGTCGCGTGGTTGCCGACAACATTGACGATCGGCGTCGCGGCGCGCCGCGCGTTGTGCAGGTTGGCGAGACCGTTGGCGAGCCCTGGCCCGAGATGCAAGAGCGTCGCGGCGGGCTTTTCCGCCATCCGGCCGTAACCATCCGCCATACCAGTAACGGCGCCTTCGAAGAGGCCGAGTATCGTCCGCATCCCCTCGACTTCGTCAACAGCGGCAACGAAGTGCATTTCGGACGTTCCTGGATTAGCAAAACAAACTTCTACCCCCGCGCCAACAAACGTTCTCACCAGACTCTCGGCGCCATTCATGCTGCTTCCTCTCTAAGCCCCGGTGGCGGATGTAGATGGCCCGGACTCCGCATGTTCGACGGCGATCTCTCCCGTGCGAATGCGCTGCCGGTAAGGCGGTCGCGGATCGGTCTCGGATCTCCTGCGTTGGGCTCGGAGCGCCTGAGCGTACCCGCCAGCGACCTGCGGCACGAGCCCATCGTCACAAGCCGCCGTGTCCGCGCGTCTCAGCCGCCGCGGGTATCAGTTCGGCCACGAATCGACGCTGACTGCCGGATCAGGCCTTGCGCCTTCCCGCCACTCGTGCCTGAATGTGTATTCACACGGCGGGCATCATGCCAGCCTGTACATGGATCGAGCCCATGAACGACAGTTCATCCGGGGTGCACCCTGAGACGCCGCCAGTGTCACCGCCGGCGCCGCCAGACAAGTCGGACCTGGCCGCGCCAGAGCCGACTGGCGCGCTGCAAGTCCGCGGCGTAACGGTACGCTTCGACGGCGTCACCGCGCTCGACGAGGTCTCGCTCACGGCCATGCCGCGCCAGGTGACCGGGATCATCGGCCCGAATGGCGCGGGCAAGACCACCCTGCTGAACGCGGTCTGCGGCTTCGTCCGGCCACAGGCAGGCCAGCTGATCTTCGACGACACCAACCTGGCCCGGCTGCGCCCGCACCGGCTGGCTTCCCGGGGGATTGCCCGCACGCTGCAAGGGCTCGGGCTCTTCAGCCGGCTCACCGTGCTCGAGAACGTCATGGTCGGTGCCAGCTGCCACGCGCGCGCCGGGTTCTGGCCGGCGCTGCTCGGCCTGCCCTGGTCCGATTCCGATGAGCGGAGGCTGCGCGACCGGGCGCGCGAGGCGCTCGACCGGGCAGGCGCGGCCGATCTCGCCGACCGGATGCCGGATGAGCTCGCCTACGGCCTGCGCAAGCGGGTCGCGATCGCCCGCGCGCTGGCCGCGCGCCCGCGCCTGCTGCTGCTTGACGAACCCGCCAGCGGCCTGTCCGAACGCGAGCTCCCCGGACTCAGCGGGCTGATCCGCGAGGTCGCGGCGGATGCCTGCGTAGTCCTTGTCGAGCATCGCATTGACCTGATGATGTCGGCCTGCGACACGATCGTGGTGCTCGACTTCGGGAAGGTGATCGCGACCGGCCCGCCCGGCCAGGTGCTGACCGATCCCGCCGTTACCACCGCCTACCTGGGGGCGACCGGCGATGGCTGAGGTCCCGACGGGGGCTGCCGCCCCGGCGACACCTGCGGCGCCGGCGCTGGCGATCGAGGACCTGGTGGCGAGCTACGACGAGGTCGTCGCGCTGCACGGCGTCTCGATCGCCGCGGGCAAGGGCACGGTTACGGCGGTACTCGGCGCGAACGGGGCCGGCAAGAGCACGCTGCTCCGCGCGATCAGCGGGCTGATCCGGGTGCGCTCCGGGAGCGTCCTGCTGGACGGGGCGGACGTGACCCGGCGCCGTCCCGAGGACATGGCCAGGGCTGGGGTCGCGCATGTGTCCGAGGGGCAGAGCGTGATCACCGAGCTGACCGTCGAGGAGAACCTGCGGGTCGGCACGCTCTGCCGGATGAGCCGGGCGGCCCGGAGAGCCGCGCTGGCGCAGGCGTACGAACGGTTCCCCGTGCTGGCCGACCGCAGGCGCAAGCCGGCCGCGACGCTATCGGGCGGCGAGCGGCAGATGCTGGTGATCGCCAGGGCGCTGCTCGCCGGCCCCCGGGTGCTGCTGCTGGACGAACCGTCGCTCGGCCTGGCGCCGAAGATCATCGGTCAGGTGATGGCCCTGGTTGCCGAGCTCAGGGACTCCACCGGGCTGACCATCCTGCTGGTTGAGCAGAATGCGCGGGCCGCGCTGGGAATCGCCGACCAGGGGATCGTGCTCAACCTCGGCAAGGTCGTCGCCGCGGCGGACGCGGCCGCGCTCGCGGCGGATGCCAGTCTCCTTAACCACTACCTCGGGTTGTAGGCGGGAGGCCGATGCAGGAGTTTCTCGAGTTCACTCTCGGCGGGATCAGTTTCGGCATGATCTACGCCGCGATCGGGCTCTCCCTCGTGCTGATCTGGCGGGGCACCAGGATCCTCAACTACGCCCAGGGCGGCATGGCGATGTTCACCGCCTATATCGCGCTGATCGTCATCAACCACACCGGGAACTACTGGGCTGGCTTCGCCGCCGCGCTCGCCGCGGGCGTCGTGCTCGGGGCGGTGTGCGAGCGAGTGATCCGCCCCACCCAGGGCAAGCCGCCGCTGAACGCCGTGATCGTCACCATCGGCCTGCTGATCCTGCTCGAGGGGCTGGCCGGGATCATCTACGGCGGGCAGTTCCGGTCCTTCCCCGCGGCCTTCTCGATCAGCGGCCTGAAGATAGGCAGCACCTCGCTGGGCGCGTCGAGGAACGACGTGTTCGTGGCGGTCGCCGTCCTTGCCGCTGCCCTCGCCCTGGCCGTGATGTTTCGCTACACGTCGGCCGGCCTGCGGCTGCGGGCGACGGCGTTCAGCCCCGGGGTGGCCAGGCTGCTCGGCGTCAGGGTCGGCCGGGTGCTCACCCTCGGCTGGGTGCTGGCCGGCCTGATCGGCGCGCTGGCGGGCGTGCTGGTCTCACCCAACACGTTCCTGTACCCCAACAGCATGGACTCGATCTTCGTGCTGGGCTTCACCGCCGCGGTGATCGGCGGCCTGGACAGCCCGGTCGGCGCGGTCGTGGGCGGGCTCATCCTCGGTGTCGCGCTCAACTACGTGAGCGGTTACCTGGGTTCTGCCCTGATGCCGGTGTTCGGCCTCTGCGCGCTAGTCCTGGTCTTGATGGTCCGGCCGTCCGGCCTGTTTGGCGCGGCAAGCTCCAGGCAGGTGTGATCATGACACTGCTTCGCCACCTGGGCGCCGCGATCGTAGTGGCGCTGATCGTCGGGTACCTGTCGATCAGCCTGAACGCATTCCGCGACTTCCAGATCGCCGAAATCGCGGTGTATGTGGTCGCGGTCGCCGGTCTCACCGTGCTCATCGGCCTGTCCGGCCAGATCTCGATCGGGCACGGCGCGTTCATGGCGGTCGGTGCCTACGCCGCGGCGCTGCTGCTGATGCACCTGGGCTGGCCGCTGGAGGCGGTGCTCGCGGCCAGCGCCGTGATCACCGCACTGGCCGGCCTGCTGGTGGGCGTGGCCGCTGCCCGGCTGCGCGGCCCGTACCTAGCCGGCGTGACGCTCATGCTGGCCGTGGCCCTGCCCTCGCTGGCTGATCAGTTCGCCGGAGCGTTCGGCGGCGACCAGGGGCTCAGCGTCGGCGTCACCACTCCCGCCTTCCTCGGCGCGACCTTCCCGCTCACCCGGTGGCTGGCCTGGGTCTCCTGCGCGGCCGCGCTGATCACCCTGGTCCTGCTGGCCAACCTGTCCCGCAGCAGGATCGGCCGGAGCTGGCGGGCGGTCCGCGATGACGAGGCTGCCGCCGCGCTGGCGGGCCTCAACGTGGCCAGGCTCCGGATCCTCGCCTTCGTGGTGAGCGCCGCCTGCGCCGGCCTCGCCGGGGCGCTGCTCGGCATTGTCACCTCCCTTGTCTCGCCCGGGTCCTTCACCCTCACCTTGTCCATCGCGCTGCTCACCGGCGCCGTGATCGGCGGGCTCGGCAGCCTGGCCGGGGCGGTGTGGGGGAGCCTCGTGATCGTCCTCGTGCCTACTTACGTCACCGACGTGGCCACCAGCCATGGCCTGTCGAGCTCGGTGGCCGCCAACATCCCGGTGGTCGCCTACGGCGTCGTCCTCATCGTCGTCATGCTGGCCTTCCCGGCAGGCATCCAGGGCGCCCTGCGCCGCCTGTACGGCCCTGTTATCCCCGCCGCGAGCGGTTCCCTCAACACCTTGCGCCGGCACGCGCCGGCGAGCGAACACCCGGAAGAAGGTACTCAATGAAGAGATCAGCACGGCTGCGCCCGGCCTGCATCACGGCCGCCGTGGCTACCCTCGCAATGGTGGCCGCCGCGTGCGGTTCGAGCGGCGGGTCGAATTCCAGCTCGTCAGCGCTCACCGCGTCCGCACCCGGCGTCACGAAGTCCGAGATCGTGATCGGCAGCCATCAGCCGCTCACCGGCGTGGCGGCGCCCGGCTACAGCGAGATAGCCCCCGCGTCGAACGCCTATTTCCAGTACGTCAACGCGCATGGCGGCGTGTACGGACGCAAGATCGTCTACAAGTATCTCGACGACGGCTATGACCCGGCCAAGACGGTGTCGGTGGTCCGTCAGCTGGTGCTCCAGGACAACGTCTACGCGATCTTCGACGGGCTGGGCACGCCCACCCACCTTGCCGTGGTGAAGTTCCTGAACTCCGAGAAGGTCCCCGACGTGTTCGTCGCGTCCGGCTGCGAGTGCTGGAACAGCCCGAGCACTGAGCCGGAGACGTTCGGCTGGCAGCTCGATTACGTCCGCGAGGGCAAGATCCTCGGCCAGTACATCAAGCAGCACTTCGCCGGCAAGAAGATCGGCTACTTCTACCAGGACGACGAGTTCGGCATGGACGGCGTCAAGGGCCTGGACGACGAGATCCCCAGCTCGCAGGTGGTCAGCAAGCAGAGCTATGACCCGACCAACATCAACATCGGCCCGCAGGTCGCCGCGCTGAAGGCGGCAGGCGCCCAGGTGGTCGTGTCGTTCTCCGTCCCGGCCTTCACCGCGCTGCTGAGGCTGAACAGCCTCAAGCTCAGCTTCGCCCCGCAGCTGGTGGTCAGCAACGTGGGCTCGGACCCGATCACGCTCGCCGGGCTGCTCCAGGCGTTCGCCAAGCAGGGCGGCGCCACGGTGAACGGCAACCAGCTGACCCAGGGGATCATCACCGACAGCTACCTGCCCTCGCTCGGGCAGACCAGCAACAGCTGGGTCGCCATGTTCAAGCGGATCCACGACACCTACGACCCGAAGGCGCCGTTCGACGGCAACGTCGCCTACGGTGAGGCGGTCGCCTACGCGTTCGTCCAGGCCATGTTCAAGGCGGGGCGAAACCCGACCAGGGCAGACCTGGTCAGCGCGATCCAGGGCGGCCTGACCCAGGGACCGGTGCTGGCGCCGTATACCTATGGCCCCTCGGATCACGCCGGCATGACCGGTGCGTTCGTCGGCGAGATCGAGAACGGGGTCATCGTGCAGCAGGGTTCCGTCATGGTCACCAACACCGCCGCCTCAGGACCGATCACGGCCTACACCGGCACCGAGCAGTCGGCCCCGGCCAGCGGCCTGCCGCCGCGCTGACCGGCGGCTGGCGTAGCTTCGCCTTGATCCAGCGGCAAGCGTAACCAGGGGGCCGGTTGTGGCAGCTGAGCCCAGCGGGCGGCCGGGTTCTGCCCGGTCGGTGTCCCCGCTCGTTCCGGGCAGCCGCCCGGAACGAGCGGAGCCCGGCCGCCCGCCTGCCGAGCGGCTGCTGTCGGCTGCCGAGGAGCTCTTTGCCGAGCGGAGCTACCGGCAGACGACCGTTGCGGAGATCTGCGCCCGGGCCGGTATCGCGACCGGCAGCTTCTACGCGCATTTCCGGTCCAAGGCGGAGATCTTCGCCGCGGTGGTCCGCCGGATCAACGCCGACCTCAGGTCCGCGATGCGGGCGGCCATCGAGCAGGCGGACGGTCAGCGCGAGATGGAGCGCGCGTCCTTCCGCGCGTTCTTCGAGATGCTTTCGGTGCGCCCGTGGATGGACCGCATCGTGCGCGAGTCAGAGTTCGTCGCGCCCGGCCTGTTCCATGAGTACTACGAGCGGCTGGCCCGCGGCTATGCACGCGGCGTCCGGCACGCCCAGCTGGCCGGTCAGGTCGACGCGCGCTACGACCCCGAGGTCATCGCCTACATGTACGCCGGCATCGGCAACTTCATCGGGATGCGCTGGACCGACTGGACGTCCGGCGGCCACGTTCCCGACGATGTGCTCGATGACGTGCTCGCCGTGCTCGCCCGCGGCCTCCCGCCGCCCGGCGAAGCCCCGTCTCCATGATCGCAGGGCTGCGGATGGAGAGCGGGACGCAGCACCGACCTCAGGGGAGTCAACCGCGCATAAGCTGCCCGGCCGCAGATGCGCCGACCTCGCAGCAGGTCCTCAGGCCGGCCCGGGCCTGCCAGCACGCCAGGCGAGCACCAGCCTGGTGTACTGCTTGTCGATCACGGTCGCCTGCCGCGCGACGCGAAGGTCTGCCCCGGCCCGATAGGCGCTGACGCGCACGTCCGCGGGGGAGGGGCGTCCGGCGTCCGCCCACCCGCGGACGTAGCCGACAAGCCGGGCAGCAAGCTCCATGCCTTCTTCCGAACGGGCAGGCGCCAAGCTCGAACAGAGCCCGCATGTCGGCGCGGTCTTCGCTGTCTGGGTCTGCTCGAGCATGATCGTCGGCTGCGAGGACGAGCTGATCGGCCGACCGTCGGCGTCTGACTTGGTGACAATCGGGTCGTCCCGGTAGGCAAGCTCGGGCTCGATCCCGGGCAGGAACTCGTGCCGCGGCACGGCAGCCAGGGCTGCCGCTACCCGGTCGTCGTGTAGCACGCCGGCCGCCCGCAGCTCGCTCACGAGCCGATCCCGCAGCTCCCGCGGCTGGCCCAGCTGGTCCGGCTGGTCCGGCTCGCGCGGCTGGTCCGGCTCGCGCGGCTGGTCCGGCTCGCGCGGCTGGTCCGGCTCGCGCGGCTCTGTCACGTGAGGCCGGATCTGCCGCGAAGCTCGGTCCACAGTTGCCGGTAACGCTGTGCTGCCGCGCTGCGCGGTGCGAAGGCCGGCACCGGGGCACGGCGGACGGCCATCTGCTCTATCACGGTCATCGCCGGGATGACCGTCGCGGCGATGTCGGGACGCTCCGCGGTCAGCCGGGCGGCGATCTCGCGGTGCAGCCGCTTGCGACGGTCCAGCATGGAGAAGAACGCGAGCACCGCGGGCCGTTGACCGTCCAGACTGTCGATGAAGGCGGTGAGCTGGTCGAAGGTGCGCTCGGAGAGCGTCGTGGGGATGAGCGGGACCAGCAGCGTGTGCACGGCGTGCAGGATGTTCTCCGAGACCAGCGAGATGCTCGGCGGGCAGTCGAGGAAGACGATGTCGTAATCGGCGGCCAGCGGACCGAGCAGCCGGGAGAGCTGCCGGGTGGGCCGCTTGGCCTTGTGCAGCGCCAGGTCCATGTTCCGGTAGGTGAAGTCGGCGGGCAGCAGGTCGAGGTGGTCAAAGTCGGTGCCTTTGATCGCGTCGTCGAGCGGTCTGGCGCCGCGGATCAGTGCCTTCGCGCCGCCCTTGACCCGCGGCTGAATCCGGAACACATAGGATGCCGCGGCCTGCGGATCGAGGTCCCATAGCAGCGTTCGGAATCCATCTTCTCCGGCGAGATAGGCGAGGTTGACCGCGGCCGAAGTCTTTCCGACGCCGCCCTTGATGTTGTACGTCGCGAAGATCTTCATGCCTTGGCCATTCGGGGGAGGAGACCCAACGTCCGCAGGCTACCGGCGCGGGCGAACGCGGCGAAGCGGCCGGCTACCTCGGCGCGGGCGCGGAGCTGCTGAGCGTGCAGTTGCGAGGTGAGCTCGCCCATGGCGAGCAGCGTGGCCGCGAGCTCGCTGACCGGCGGCTGCCCGGTGCCGGGCGCCGCGCGCCGGGCGAGCATCCAGGTGGCGAATTCCCGCACTTCGGCTCGCTGCACCTCGGCGTCCTGGAAGTCGCCGAGGCAGTCCTGCAGGCCCTTCAGGTCCTTGACCGCGCGCCGCAGGGCGGCCGGGTCATAGAGCGAGCCGAAGAACTCCAGCAGGTAACGCAGTTCCTTGCAGCGCTTGCGCAGGGCGTGCATATCCTCGGCGGGCGGTCCGCCGGCGGCCCCGGCAGCGGTGATCGCCGCGCCTCGCTTGGCCACCTTCCGGTACGCCCGGCCAATCCGGTCGGCGGCCAGGCTGCCGATGTCAGCGGTCGGCTGATGCGCCCGCTTCGACCGGCGTGGCGCGCGCGGCGGGGCGGCGGCCTCGTCCAGGGCGCCGCGCCAGCTGACCATCAGCTTGCCGAACCGCGCTGAGCGCAGCCCTCGGGCCAGCTTGCGGCACTCGATAGCGCGCTGGTGGGTGAGCTGGGCACGGAGCGGTTCGAGATCGCCGGGCGCGGCGGCGTGCAGCCGGGCCACCATCGCGTCGAAGCCGGCCAGGTTGACATCAAGATCGCGGGTTGGCGTGGTGAGATCGCCCAGCCACTTGAACTCGGGGGCGAACCGCGCCGCCAGGTCGCCAGGAAGCGCGTCGCCCGCCAGCCTGAGTGCGGACCTGGTGCGGCGGACGGCAACCCGCAGATCGTGCAGGAACTCGGTATCGACGTCGCGGATCACGAAGCCGACATTGGCCTCCATCGTGTCGGCAAGGCGGAGCAGCACGGTGGCCAGGGCGGTCCGGGCGGGCATCGACTCCGGCAGCGTCACGTCGACCCTGTCGGAGTAGTCCCCGGGCTGACGTCCCGCGGTTGCCAGCACGGTCTGGAAGGCCGAACGGGTGCTTGGCGCGAACCCGTCGGCGGCGGCGAGCAGCCGCGCGGCACGGTCGGTCGCGGACTGGTATCCGCGGACCGGCGTGAGAATCAGCCGGGGCGGCAGTGGCCCGGCTGCGGGCTGCGCGAGTGCGGTGACTTCCAGGGTGATGCGTGCGACCGTCTTCTGCTCGCCGTCGAGCACACGCAGTTGCGTCAGCGTTCCGTCGGCACGGGCAACCGGCAGCAGGGCACGGATCTCGACGACGGGACTCAGCCGATCGCGCAGCGGGCCTTCCGGGATAACGTCAATCAGGCACGGCCACCGCTGCGTAGGCAGCGGCTCGGATGCCACCGCCTCGCCTGCGGAGGTGATCAGCACGAGCTCGCCCGAACGCGCGCCGCTCACCTGCCGCAGCACGAGTCCGGCCGTGTGCAGCCGCCAGTCGAACGTATCCAGCCATACCTGCCGCGCCCGCCGCCGTGTCTGCGCGGCAACCGTGAAATGCGGCCGCAGCGCTGCCGCGACGCGCCGTGGTACCGGGCCGGCGCCATCCTCGATCACGAACTCCCGGCAACGTCCAGTCGCCAACGCGGGCCTCCTCCGCCAAGACATCGCCGCGGCTGAAGATCAGATCCTGGAATTGACCTTCTTGACGAGCTGCTCTGCCTGAAGGGTAGCCGGGCAACGCGTCTGGCCAGCGCTTTGCCGTTCGTGCCGGCCAGACGTCAGATCCCGGAGCTGAGTCTGCGCGCGTGCAGCCTACTTGGCTAAGGTCTTATAGAGATCACGGAGGATAGACCGGGCCGAGGAGACGCCATCAGCGCAGATCAGCAAAGGATGAACGCGAGCGGCTGGGAAATGCCGGGAGCGTTCACTGTCGCCGCAGGCGTGCACCGGATTCCGCTCCCGCTGCCAAACGACGGGCTCCGGGCGGTCAACGTCTACGCCATCGAGGATGCTGGCGGCCTGACCCTGATCGACTCCGGCTGGGCCCTGGCGCAGGCCAGGGAGCGGCTTGAGTCCGCGCTGGCGAGCATCGGCCACGAACTCGCAGATGTGCGCAGGTTCCTCGTCACCCATCTGCACCGGGATCACTACACGCTCGCGATCGTCGTGCGCCGCTTGTTTGGCTCCCGGGTCCTGCTCGGCGCGGGCGAGCAGGAATCGCTCGAGTCCATCATCAATCGCGACGACCGGGCGGCGAACGTCTATGGCCTGCTGCTCCTGCGCTGCGGTGCCGGCCCGGTCGTCGAACGGCTGCGCCGCGCGTGGCCGGAGCACGACGGCGGCGGTGAGTGGGAGAAGCCCGACGAGTGGCTGACCGGGACCGAAGAGATCGAGCTTCACGGCAGGACGCTGCGGGTGATCCCGACCCCCGGTCACACCCGGGGCCACGTGGTCTTCGCCGATCTTGGCAATGGCCTGCTGTTCGCCGGCGACCACGTGCTGCCGCACATCACGCCATCGATCGGCTTCGAGGCAGCCAGGCCTGAGTTGCCGCTCGGCGACTACCTGAGCTCGCTGCGGCTGGTCAGGTCGATGCCTGACATGCGGCTGCTGCCGGCCCACGGGAGCGTGACCGACAGCGCGCACGCCCGGATCGACGAGCTGATCACGCACCATGACCGGCGCCTTGACGCCTGCGCCGCGGTGATCCAGCACGGCGCTGGCACCGCCTACGAAGCTGCGAGGATGCTCACCTGGACGCGCCGGGAGCGGCACTTCGACGACCTGGATCCGTTCAACCAGATGCTGGCGGTGATGGAGACCGCCGCCCACCTGGACGTGCTCGTTCGCCAGGGCAGGCTCACCGCCTCGATCACCGACGATGTCGTCACGTATGCGACCTCATGAAGCCCGGGCCTAGCCCGAGGCGTCAGAATCGTCCTGGCCGATGTCCTCGAACCAGAGCTGCGGGTGACGGTCGATGAAGTCTGTCATCATCTGACGGCATCGCGCGTCGTCGACCAGGGTGACGGAGACTCCGTGCCGGGATAGCCACTCGTGCCCGCCGCTGAACGTCGCCGCCTCGCCGATCAGAAGGCCGGTAATGCCGAACTGACGTACCAGCCCGCTGCAATACCAGCACGGTGACAGGGTGGTCACCATCGTGGTACCGCGGTAGGTACGCTGCCGCCCGGCCGCCCGGAATGCCGCGGTCTCGGCGTGCATGGACGGATCGTCGTCCTGCACGCGCCTGTTGTGGCCGCGGCCGAGCAGTGTCCCGTCCGCGGCGAAGAGCGCCGCCCCGATCGGGATGCCGCCTTCGGCCAGGCCGGCCTGTGCCTCCTCGATCGCGACCGCGAGCATGTCTGCGGCGCGTCTGGCTGCTGCATCGGTCATGCCGGCACGCTACCGCGCCGCCGCCGGTTCCCGATGAGCGGCAGGGCCAGGCCGCCCGGCCGAGCCGGGGCGGCGTGAGAAACCTCACCAGCCGGGCAGCGGGTTCAGCGCCTCGACTGCCTGGCTGACCCGGGCGCGCAGGTCGTCCTGGCAGGTGCGGCGGTGAAGGAGCGGACGCGGACCATGATCCGGTCCCACGGGCCCGCCCGCCTGGCCGCCGGGCAGGTGCCGGACTGTTCTGATACGAGGAGCATGACGACACAGCAGGAGCTTGCGCCGCTTGACGCCCTGGCCCGGGCCGCCGGCCCGCAGTTGCGTATCGATCCGGACGGACGGGTCCGGCTGACCCCCAGCTCGCGGGGCACGCTAGCCGACGGGCTGCTCGGCCTCCTGATCGTGGTCCGAGACGCGCAGGAGGCGGGCGTCTGGCAGCGGCTGAAGATCTGCTGCAACCCCGAGTGCCGCTGGGCCTTCTTCGACCGCTCGCACGCTCACCGGGGGGCATGGTGCGACATGGCCAGCTGCGGCAACCTGATCAAGAACAGGAACTTCCGCGCGCGGCAGAGGTGACCTGCAACTTACCTGATGGTGCCAGTGGCCCAGAGGGCGAAGCCGTTCGGCGATGAAAAAATAATGGTGTTGCCGTTGTTCTGCACGGTGAGGAACGAACTCGCGCCCGCCCTGGTGCCGGTTGCCCACAGGGCGTGCTTGGTGCGCGAGTAGATGACGAAATTGCCGTCGCTCTGGTAGACGGCGCGAGCGCCCCGGTGGCCGCCGGTTTTGGAAGACCACAGCCAGGTCTTGCCGTTCCTGAGAACCAGGTTGCCGCCGGACTGCATGACCAGCATGTACGCGTGACTGGGCGAGTAGAGGGCGTGGCCGGGAGCCAGCCCCTGGCCCGGTCGCAGCACCGAGAGGGCCGCGACGGACGACCAGAGGGCGGGCCCGCCCGCGCTGGACCTGATAACCAGGTCGCCGTTGTTTCCCATGTCCAGGACCGCGCGCGCGGCTGCCCTGGTTCCGCTCGCCCAGAGCGCGTGCTTGCTACGCGAGTAGACGACGAGGTTCCCGTCCGGCTGGAAGGCCGCTGTCGCGCCACGATTGCGCGGCGTTTGCGAGGACCAGAGCGACCGGCGTGCCTTGAGGCTGGAGACGACCAGGTCGCCGTCCTTCCGCATGGCGAGCGCGTACTCGCGGTTCGCCGAGTACAGCATCTTGCCTGCCCGGAGCACGCTGCCGGCCCGGAGCGTACCGGTCGTCGCGGTTGCGGCCGCGTGCGTCCCCACGATCTCGGCCTCGCTGTCGCTGGCGCCGCTCAACGCCCCGGGCATTCGCCTGGCCGGCCCGGCGTCAGCGACATACCC
The DNA here is from genome assembly GCA_003168255.1 of Actinomycetota bacterium. Classification (GTDB taxonomy): domain Bacteria; phylum Actinomycetota; class Actinomycetes; order Streptosporangiales; family Streptosporangiaceae; genus PALSA-505. The sequence goes on along the minus strand of PMSU01000213.1, from coordinate 74,481 downwards.
GCCGAACGCGCTCGCGACGGACACGTCGGCGCCGCCGAGCGCGCGGGTGCCGGGCGATCCGGCGGCAGCGGTGGACAGGACGGCAGCGGTTACCGCGCCGGCCACGACGACGGGCGCCGCGATGGCGAGCATGGCCTTGGGCAGTTTCGCCATAGCGGCGATGTCTCCGTATCTGTGGAAGTAACTCCGATGCGAGCGGGCATCCGCTCGGCACAATGCGCGCCGGCATCGGGGATCCATCCGGCGCGCCGCGACAGGTGATTAGATCGTGAGCGCATCGGAGTGTCAAAGACCTCGCACGGTGGCGCGCCGGCGGTCCTGGCTGGCGCCCGAGACAGCACCCGACATAACGCAACGGAGCAGCCTGATGCGACTCACCAAGTACGGCCACGCGTGCGTGGCGGTTGAGAAGGATGGCCGGCGGATCGTCCTGGACCCGGGCGGCCTGACGCCGCAGGACGCGGCCGCGGGCGCCGAGGCAATCCTCATCACCCATGAGCATTTCGACCATTTTTCCGAACGGGCAGTGCGCGCCGCCTGTGCCCGCGAGCCGGGGATTCGCGTGTTCACCTGTGCCGCGGTCGCCGCGCAGCTGGATGGGCTCGGCGCCGCGCTGCATGTCGTGGGCGAGGGCGACGCGATCGAGGTGGCCGGCTTTGGGGTGCAGGTGCACGGCCAGTGGCACGCTGCCATCCACCCCGACATTCCCCGGATCACCAACATCGGCTTCCTGCTGGACGGCTCGCTCTTCCATCCCGGCGATGCGCTGACGGTGCCCGGCTCGGCCGTCCGCACGCTGCTGCTTCCGGTGCACGCGCCGTGGTCGCGTACCGGCCAGCTCATCGACTGGGTGCGCGAGGTGGCCCCGCAGCAGACCCTGGCCATCCACGACGGCGCGCTGAATGAGGTCGGCATCGCGGTGGTCGGCGGCCTGCTCGGCGAGAACGGGCCGGGAACGGGAGCGTCCTACACCCGGCTGACCCCGGGCGAGTCGCTCGAGACAAGCTGACCTGCACCGCATCCCGTTGGCTATATCTGGCTACCTGTTATACAGTTAGCCAGTGCTAGTGGAGACGGTCACGGTTGCCGATGCGGTGGCGAATGAACTGCGCCGGCGGTTGCTGGCCGGGGAATACGCGAGCGGCCAGGAGCTGCGTGACACCGACCTGACAGCGGAATTCGGCGCGGCGCGCCCGACGATCCGGGCGGCGGTGCAGACTCTGGTGGCCGACGGCCTGCTTGAACGTGGCCGCGGGCGCAGTGCCAGGGTTCCCTCGTTCACCGCCGCCGACGCTGTTGACCTGTATCGGCTGCGCAGGCCCATCGAACTGGCCGCGGTCCGCCTGATCATCGAAACAGCCCCCCCGCTCGACGGCGTGCAGACCGCGCTACGCGCCTTCACCTCCCTTCCCGACGAGGTCTCCTGGGACAAGGTTGCCGACGCGGATATCGAATTTCACCGTGCCGTGCTCACCGCCGCCGGATCGTCGCGGCTGCTGCGCACGTTCAACGAGGCCGGCGCCGAGCTGCGCCTGCTCATCGCGCAGCAGCGGCCGGCCTACCGGGGCGCCCGGCAGATCGCCGCCGAGCACGCCGTTCTTCTCTCGGCCCTGCGCGCAGGCGGGAAGCGGGCTGCCGTGGACGCATGGAAAGAGCACCTGGACAGCGCCGAACGCTTCTTCCTCGACCTGATTGCCCCGACCTGATTGCCCCGACCTGACTTGCCCCCGACCTGACTTGCGGAGTGTGACCGATGAAACTCACCGACTTCGACGCGCTGAGCTTCGACTGCTACGGCACCTTGATCGACTGGGAAGCCGGCCTCGTCGCCGTTCTGCGGCCATGGGCGGCATCGCGGGGACTCCGGCTGGGCGACCAGGCCCTGCTGACCGCCTACTCCGCGCACCAGACGCGCGCCGAGGCGGAGCATCCCGGCGAGCTGTACTCCGCAATCCTCGCCCGCAGCATCCGCGGCCTCGGCAGTGAACTTGGAGCTGTCGTCAGCGACGAGGATGCCGAACGGTTCGGCCGGTCCGTTCCTGACTGGCCCGCCTTTCACGACTCGCCCGAGGCGCTGGCCGCTCTGGCCGGCCGGTACCGCCTCATCATCTTGTCCAATGTCGACAACGCCTCCTTCGCCGCCAGCAGCAAGCGCCTCGGAGTCACGTTCAGCAGCGTCCTCACCGCGCAGGACGTGGGGTCCTACAAGCCGTCACCGCGTAACTTCGACGCACTGCTGACCGAGGCGGACCGGCTCGGCGTGCCGCGGGGCAGGCTGCTGCACGTCGCCCAGAGCCTTTTCCATGACCACATCCCGGCCAAGCGGGCCGGCCTGCCGACGGCCTGGATCAACCGCCGCCACGACCAGCCCGGCTGGGGCGCCACGCCGGAGCCGTCGGCGCAGGTGAGTCCGGACTGGGAGTTCCCCTCGCTGCGGGCCTTCGCCGATGCGGTGGCCGGCCACGTGGCCGCCGAGACAGCATCGGCCTGACGGCAGCGTGCGAACCTCTGGCCTGGCCGCAGGGTCACTCGTCGGAGCGTCGCCTAACATGCTCCGAGGGAACGCAGCCGCTAGCAGTTGCGCCGGCGGCGGGACTCAGCCGACGGGCTCGTTTCCGCGCGGTATCGACGAGGAGCTGATCTAGTGAGCGAGCCACCGGCGAACTACAGCGACTACCAGCTGAGCATCTACGTGGACGGGATGTTCGCTGGTAAGGCACCGGCGATCACCACGGATCTGGCCGCGCTGGAGGAGCGCGCTCGCGGCGTGCTGTCGCCCGAGGCGATGGGCTACATCGTTCCCAGCGCGGGCAGCGGCGCAACGGCGCGAGCTAACCGGGCCGCGTTCGGCCGGTGGCAGATAGTGCAGCGGATGCTGCGCAGCGGGACGCAGCGGGATCTGTCCTGCACGATCCTCGGCACCTCACTGCCCGCGCCTGTCATGATCGCGCCGATGGGCGTGCAGACGCTAGCCCACCCCGACGGTGAGCTGGCCACCGCGCGGGCCGCCGCCGAACTGGGGCTGCCCTACATCCACTCGACGGCAGCGGCTCATTCGTTTGAGCAGGCCGCGGAGGCAAACGGAGACGGCCCGCGCTGGTACCAGCTGTACTGGCCGACCGACAACGACGTATGTATCAGCTTCCTGCGCCGTGCCAAGGCCAGCGGCTACTCCACGCTTGTCCTCACGCTCGACACGCTCCTGCTCGGCTACCGCCCGGCCGATCTCGACCGCGGCTTCCTGCCGTTCCTCAAAATGCAGGGCCTGGCCAACTACCTCGACGACCCGGCCTTCCTGGCCGGGCTGGCCAAGCCGCCCAGCGAGGATTCAGCCGCGGCCGTCCTGCACTGGGCGCAGATGTTCGCCAACCCGGGCCTGTCCTGGCAGGACCTGCCGTTCCTGCGTGAGCACTGGGACGGGCCGATCGTGCTCAAGGGCATTTGCTCGGCCGAGGACGCCAAACTCGCCGCCGATCACGGCATGGACGGCATCGTGGTGTCCAATCACGGCGGCCGGCAGGTAGACGGCGCGATCGGCGCCCTCGACACGCTGCCGGCCATCGCGCAGGCCGTCGGGGACCGGCTCACCGTGCTCTTCGACTCGGGGCTGCGCACCGGCGCCGACGTCGTCAAAGCGCTCGCCCTCGGCGCGCAGGCCGTGCTGATCGGCCGGCCCGTTCTCTACGGGCTAGCGCTCGGCGGGCAGCAGGGCGTCGAGCATGTGCTGCGCTGCCTGCTCGCCGACCTCGACCTCACCCTGGCACTGTCCGGCTACACCAGCCACCGGCAGCTCACCCGGCAATCGCTGTCATGAGCACGCCCGCCAGCATCGCCGCGAGCTCCCGATGACCCCGGCCGGCAAGATCGCCAAAGCCCGGCTCCGGACCAACCCCCCAACGCCGCAGAACAGCGACGCACCGGCCTGACCAGCCGCGGGAAGCCCCGGCCCATGCGGACCGGGGCTTCCATCGGGCGGTTTAGCACCCGTCGTAAGATGTCCACGCACTGGTGCCTGACTGCGCGTATTCCTTGGCGAATGCGGCGTTCTGCTCTGACGCCGACGCGTTCTCGGGCAGCCCGGAGTATCCGAGTGCCTGCCAGGTGGACGGCAGGAAGCCGTACAGGCCGCCCGCGCCGCTGGAGGCATTGACCGCCTGGGCGTTCCCGCCGCTCTCGGCCTGGATCACGCAGCTCTCGAAGCTGCCCGGCGTGGCGCTGGTGACATCTGCCGCGGTGGCAGGTTGCGCGGACAGCGCCGTGACAGCCCGCGGTGCGGGGATCGCTGTCAGTGCGGCGTGGGTGAGCCACGGACTCACCGGGTGCCAGCTCGACAGGCGGAGCCGCTGCCCCGCCCGGATCCTGCCCGGGTTAGGCACGCTGCCCCGGTTGATCCACCACAAGGCGGGCCAGTCGGCCGAGCTGCCGTACACGCGCTGGCTGATTGAACTGAGCGTGTTGCCGGGCTGGACGGTCGTGTAGCGGCTGCCGTGGTGAGCGGCCGCCGGATGCAGCGAAACCGTGACCGCGATCATGGATTTTACGACTCCGCCAACTGCAATACTTGGCAGTGTCATGGCTTTTTACCTCCGAGGTTCATTGCCATGCAAAGGCCCCGGCCACGTGCTGGAATCACGCTTGGTCGGGGCCACCTGATCTACTCAGCTATGGACGCGCGCTCACCCCCCGTAGTCATTTCGGTTCTCCTCGGTGATCAGTTGGTAATGCGTCGGCCACGGTAACCCGAATTGGGCGATAACGCCAACGCGAGTGATCCAGTTGCCCGGCTACGGGACCGCCCGAGCCTGGCTGGCAGGAGGAAATTCGCAGGTCTGATCTGCGCTGGTCGGCTGCCTGGTCAAGGCCGAAGGGTGCTGGCCGGAGCGGGTGCCAGGACTGCGAGATAGCCGGCGGGGTAGCTCCCGCGCGCGGTCGATCACCGACAGCCCGGCTCGGCCGTGGGCGACGCCGGGAGGTTATCCGGTGACGCCCGCGGCTCGCCGGAACAGTTGCTGGGTGGCGCGGACGAGCCGCGCATCGGTTGGCCGGTGGCTGCCGTGGAAGTTGGGGTCGAAGGCGTGCATGGTCACGTAGAAGAGGACGGCGGTCGTCTCGGGGTCCTCGACGCGGAAAGCGCCTGCCGCCACGCCGTCTTGAAGGAGCTCGCGCAGGGCCTGGGCCAGCAGGGCGTGGGCGGGCTCATGATCGGTGTCCGCCGCGCCGTGCGCACTGTGCCGGAACAGGACCTCGTGCAGTTCGTAGAGGTCGCGGTAGCATTCGAAGCTCGCCTGGACGCTGGCATCGAGCTTGTCGGCCCAGTCCGTCTGGGCGCCGGCGGCGGCGCGGATGCGATCGGCGAATTGGTTGGAGAACTGCTCCTGGAGGGCGAACACTAGATCTTCCTTGGACCGGAAATACTGGTAGAAGAGGCCTTTGGAGACGCCGGCTCCGTTGGTGATGTCCTCCAGCGTCGTCGCCGCGATGCCCTTGCCGACGAACAGTGCCTGACCCGCCGCGAGCAGATCGGCGCGCCGCTGTTGGGCAGGCTTGGTTCGCGACATCACCAGGCTCCTTTCCGAACGGCCCATGCCGTACCCGCGCTGGTAATCGTACCTAGTTTCTTCAATGGGTGACTACCAGTCAATCAAATTGACTGGTCCCCAGTCACTCCCGTAGTGTGCTTCCAGACCACCGACAGGAGGCGCGAATGGACGAGCGGCTCAAGACCTTCATCGACCGCAACCCAGATGCGGCCGTGATCACCCTGCGCCGGGACGGGTCTGCGCATATGGCGCGCATCGAGGTGGCTGTGGTCGACGGACGGCTGTGGAGTTCAGGGTCACCGGCTTCGGTGCGGACGCGGAATCTCCAGCGTGACCCTCGCTGTTCTCTCTTCGTGTTCGGACCTCATCCGGACTGGGCCGGCCTGGAAACGGAGGTGACGATGCTCGACGGACCCGACGCCGCCTACCACCACGTTCGGTCGAGCACATACGCGCCACGCAGCGCCTGACCTGCGAGTTCAGCATCCGGCGGACGTACGGCAACTACTGACAGGTCCCCCCATGGGAGGAGCAACGATGGACAGAAAATGGTGGACGCTGCTGGTCGTCTGCGCCGCGACCTTCATGCTTCTGCTCGACGTCACCATCGTCGTCGTCGCCCTGTCTCAGATCCAGCACGGCCTGCATGCGACCTTCGCCGACGTACAGTGGGTGCTCGACGCCTACGCCCTTGCGCTCGCCTCCCTGCTGCTGACGTCGGGCTCGCTGGCCGACCGCTACGGGCGGCGGCGCCTGTTCCTGATAGGCCTCGTCGTCTTCACGCTCGGCTCGTTGCTCTGCGGACTGGCCCAGTCCCCGCTCATGCTGACCCTGTCGCGCGCCGCCCAGGGGGTCGGCGGGGCCATCTTGTTCGCTACGTCGCTGGCGCTGCTGGCGCAGAGCTTCCACGGCAAGGAAAGAGGCGTGGCCTTCGGGGTGTGGGGAGCGATCACCGGCATCGCCACCTCCCTCGGGCCGATCCTCGGCGGGGTGATCACCAGCGGCATCAGCTGGCGGGGAATCTTCCTGGTCAACCTCCCCGTCGGGGCCGCGGCCATCGCCGTGACGCTGTGGCAGGTGCAGGAGTCCAGGCCGCCGCGCGCGTCCCGGCCTGACTGGCCCGGCTTCGCCTCGCTGACCGCGGGCCTGGTGAGCCTGGTCTACGGCCTGATCCGGGCCGGCGAGATCAGCTGGAGTGACCCCGGGGTGGTGATCTGCCTATGCCTCGGCGTCGGCCTGCTCGGCGCGTTCGTGGTGATCGAGCGCCGGGCGGCCGAGCCCATGTTCGACCTGTCACTGTTCCGGACGCCGACGTTCGTCGGCGGCTCGATCGCCGCGTTCGCCATGAACGGCTCGCTTTACGCCGTGCTCGTCTACCTCGTCCTCTACCTCCAGGATGATCTCGGCTACTCTGCCCTCGGCACCGGCACGCGGTTGCTGCTGATGAGCGGGGGCAGCCTCGTGGCCGCGACCATTGCCGGGCGGTTGAGCAGCCACATGCCCGTCCGGTGGCTGATCGGGCCCGGCCTGTTCCTGGTGGGCATCGGCCTCCTGCTCATGTCGAGCCTCGACGGCGCGAGCTCGTGGACGCACCTGATTCCCGGGTTCATCGTCGCGGGCATCGGGGGCGGAATGGTCAACCCCCCGCTGGCGTCGACCGCGGTCGGTGTGGTCGAGCCCCGGCGCTCTGGCATGGCCTCGGGGGTCAACACGACCTTCCGTCAGATCGGCCTCGCCACCAGCATCGCCGCCCTCGGGTCTATCTTCACCGCCTCCCTGCACCACGACCTCGGCCGCACCTTGTCATCGGTTCCGGTCCTTGCCGGGCACGGGCCGCGGATCACCGCAGCCATCCAGCAGGGCAACTTCGCCGGCGCCATCCATGCCACTCCCGCACACCTACAGGGCCTGCTGGTTACCGCCATCCGCTCGAGCTTCGCCGCCACGATGAACGATCTCCTCGTCGTCACCGGTGGTCTCGCCCTTCTTGGCGGGGTGTGTGCACTGGCCCTCATCCGCAGCAAGGACTTCGTCGCCTCTCGCCCCGATCCCAGCGCTACCGCACATGCAGGGCAGCCTGCCGACGCTGGGGCCGGCCGGACCAAGAATGTCTGACCCGGCGTGCGGCTGAGACTCTCCCTGGGACGGCTCGGTCGCCCGGCCCGGCGCCTGCTCATCGACATCACGCCGCTGCGACGGTCCCGGGATTTCCGGGCCCTCATCCTCGGCCAGTTGGTGTCCGTTCTGGGCACCCAGCTGACCGCGGTCGCGGTGCCGTACCAGGTGTACGAGCTGACGCGGTCATCCCTCGACGTAGGGCTGGTGTCCCTCGCCGCGCTGTTTCCCTTGATCATCGGATCCCTGATCGGGGGCTCCGTGGTCGATGCCGTCGACCGTCGCCGCATGCTGCTGGTGGTCGAGTTGCTGATGGCGGGGTGTAGCGCGGGGCTGGCGGTCAACGCCGACCTGAGCTCCGCACTGTGGCCGTTGTTCGTCTTCCCGGCCCTGACCGCCGCGCTGAGCGGCTTCGACAGCTCGGGCCGCAACGCCATGATCCCGAACATGGTCCGGCGGTCCGAGGTGTCCACTGCCAGCGCCATGTTCCAGGCGCTGTTCCAGCTAGGCTCGGTCGTGGGCCCGGCCGTGGCCGGACTGCTCCTGGCCGGGGCCGGAATCCGCTTCGTGTACTGGATGGACGTGGCCAGCTTCGGGGCGGCCCTGCTGGCGGTGTTCCTGATCTCCCCGCAGCCGCCGGTCAGGGGAGGCCATCCGCCCGGCCTGCGCTCGATCATCGAGGGTTTCCGTTTCGTACGCGGGCGCCAGGCCATCCAGGGCGCCTACCTGATCGATATCAACGCCATGGTGTTCGGGATGCCTCGTGCCCTGTTCCCGGCGCTCGCCGCGACCGTCTTCGGCGGCGGGGCCGCGACGGTCGGCTTCCTCTACGCCGCTCCCGGGGCTGGGGCCCTGGTCGGCGCGCTGACGACCGGCTGGGTGAGCCGGATACGGCGCCAGGGACGGGCGGTGATCATCGCAGTCATCGTGTGGGGCCTGGCGATCACCGGCTTCGGCCTGGTGTCCTGGCTGCCGGCCGCCCTGGCGCTGCTGGCGGTGGCCGGCTGGGCGGACGTCATCTCGGCGGTCTTCCGCAGCACCATCATCCAGCTCTCGGTGCCCGACGCCCTGCGGGGCCGCTTGCAGGGCTTGCAGATCGCCGTGGTCACCGGGGGCCCCCGCCTGGGGGACCTCGAGGCCGGCTTGGTGGCCAATGGCTTCGGCGACAGCGCGTCGGTGATCTCAGGAGGCCTGGCGTGCGTCGCGGGCGCCGTGATCCTGGCTCGCCTGCTGCCTGGCTTCCGTCGCCAGCAGGCAACCTCGACTTCAGCCTCCGCGCCGGAGGGGATGACCCCCGGGGGAGAGGACGACCCGGCGCCGCGGGATCTCCCGAACCCGGCCAACGACAGCGACCTACGCCCCGCCGCCACACCGGTCGATGGCCGCCCAACGCAAGAGCCGTGACAGTTCCGGCCCACCCGAGCGCATCAGACCTCCGCCCGTCTCGCCCGCCGGGGCGTGCCGGGCGAAGGGCCGGCTGCAACCGTTAAGGCGAAGAGTAAGGCGCGTCACTGCACGCCTAACTCTTCGCCCTGATGAACCGCACCAACGGCAAGAGGCCGGCTTGTGCGCACGCGGAAGACCGGTCAGGTCAGGTCAGGTCAGGTCAGGTCAGGTCAGGTCAGGTCAGGCACTGGCGTCGGCGGAGGGCTTCGGCTCGCTCCAGAGGAGCCGCACCGGCAGGCCAGGGCGCGGCCGCTCCAGAGGAGCCGCACCGGCAGGGCCAGGGCACGGCTCTCGTGCAGGGAGCCGCAGGTCCGCCGGTCCGCTGCACCCGCGCCCGCGGCGTCGTCCCGGTCCGCATCCCGGGTCATTTCGGGCGAATCGCTTCCGCGGCGTCACGATCGATGCCGATTTCCCGTCCACCCAACGACAGCATCGACGGCTGGCCCGGTGAAACAGCAGGAATGCCCGGAATAGGCAGGTAGGAGGGACGGGAGGGACAGATGATGACTGCCGGACGTGCGGCCGGCGACATGGATGTGGAATTACCCCCCACGGGTGGTAGGCCATGCCGCATCCATTTTGGCTGGCGGGCCTGGCCGTCCGTCTGGCGGTTCGGCTGTCCGTCTGGCGGTTCGGTCGAACGTCTGGGGTTCGGTCGAATGTTTGGCGGGGTTGGGTTGAACGTCTGGCGGGTTCGGTCGTCCGTCTGGCGGGCCCGGCCATATGTCTGGCGGGCCGGCCGTATGTCTGGCACGGCGTCTGGCGCGCCTGTCTATGGCAGCAGCCGGCGGCCAGCCCAGCACGCGGTCGCTCCAGCCGAGCCGTTCCCCGGGAGGCGCCTGACCGACAGCCGCTGGCGGCTGCTCCTGCTCCGATTCTGGTTCTCGGCGGCGTTGTCGGCATCGAGGGCGGTGCTGCGATCGTCGGCACGGCCAGCCTGAGGCCGGGAATTGCTGCTGTCCGGTTCCTGGCTCTTGGCCGGCCTCGGCTCTGCTCCGGTTGCTGACCGTTTAGCCCGGAGCCGTTAGGAAAGAAAAAGGCGATGAATCCGCTAGTCATCGAGGTGCCGCCTCCGCTTGGGCTTCGCCGGACCGGGGCTGGAAGACGCTCCCGACGCGCTGCGGAGCGCGGGGCTGCACAAGCGTCTCGCCTCTCCCCACGTGGGGCGTATTTGACGTGCCGCCCTATTGCGACGTGCGCGAGCCGGAGACCGCGGCGGTCGCACGTGATGTGGCCGATGCCGTGGATGCCGCGTTCGGCAGCGACCGTTTTCCCGGCTTGCTGGGCCGGGATTGCAGCATCGTGCTCGGGCCGCTGCTCGCCCCTGAGACAGCGGGGCCGCTGTGGGCTGGTCTTTATTGACGGCCAGGCCGGCTTCCAGCATCCCGACGACGAGCCGAATGGTGAGGTCGCATTGCTCGACCTGGCGGTGGCAACAGGACGCGGTCCTGACGTGCTTGCCGACCTGGAAGGGCTACGGCCGCTCGTGCGGGACGAGGATGTCGCGCGCGCACCGTTGTCATTTTCACCGGCGGGAGAAGGCGGCTATGTGGAGTGACCGGGGTCCTGCCCACGGCCGCTCGCCGCGCGGTCGCCAGCCACACGACCTGCGGAGCTTGCAACCGCGTGGCGACGGCACGGTCCTGCTGCGGGCCTGGGGGCCGGGCGACCTTCCGGTGATCGCGGAAGCCAGCAGCGACTCCTACATTCCGCTGATCACAACCATCCCGGTCCCGTACACCCCGCAGCAGGGGGGCGCCTGGCTGCGACGCCAGTGGGACCAGGCCGCAGACGGCCGTGGATGCCCGATGGCCATCGTCAGCCGCAGCAGCAGCGAGACGGTGGGAATGGCCACGATCACCGGCATCGACTGGACCCACCGGCGTGCCGCCATCGGGTACTGGATTCTGGACCGGCATCGCGGGCGCGGGTTCGCCAAGGCCGCTGTCTCCTTGCTGCCCGGCCTGGCCCGTGACCTGGGCCTCGTCCGTCTCGAAGCCCTGATCGAACCCGGCAACCACGCTTCGCAGGCCGTCTGCCGTGCGCTCGGGTTCGCCGCGGAAGGGACCTCGCGCTCCTACTATCGGATCGGCGGCCAGAACCGAGACATGATGATCTTCGCCCGGTTGGTGCCCCGGTCCGGATCACGCCAGTTAACGGGACCAGGCAACGGGATCAACGGCATCATCTGTGGTCTGTGCCGGTGTGGTTTGTGCCGGTGTGGTTTGTGCCGGTGTGGTTTGTGCCGGTGTGGTCTGTGCCGGTCCGGCGGGTGGCAGCACGGAAACCCGTGGCGGATCTCGCGCGGATCGCCGATGATTGCGCGCATGAGCAGCTCGAGCAGAAGAGCCGACATGTTCGTCGACACCGAAAACGACCCGCGGGAAGCCGGGCCGACCCTGGGCGACGAGCGAGCCACGCTCGTTGAGTACCTGCGCTGTCAGCGGCTGACGCTGGAACTGAAGTGCTCCGGTCTCGACGCCGTCGACCTGGCCCGTCGCTCCGTGGAGCCCTCCACGATGTCGCTGCTGGGGTTGGTGCGCCACATGGCCGACGTGGAGCGCGGGTGGTTCCGGCGGGTGATGGCCCGGCAGGACGCGCCGCCGCACTTCCGCACCGACACCGACCGCGACGGAGACTTCGATGGCGCAGTGCCCGATCCCCAGGTTGTCGCGGAGGCGTGGCAGGTGTGGCGGGCCGAGGTCGCGTTCGCGGATCAGTTCGTGGCGCAGGCGCCCGATCTCGGCGTTACCGGGACCGATAGCTGGAGTGGGGAGCCGGTGTCGCTGCGCGAGGTACTGGTGCACATGGTGGAGGAGTACGCCCGGCACAACGGCCACGCCGACCTGCTGCGCGAGCGGATCGACGGGAGACTGGGCCAGTAGCTGCCCCGGCCGGGTCGCCAGGATCAAAGCGTTTGCGGTCCATGCTGCCAGTTGCAACAATTCACCGGGTGATCGACCAGCCAGCAGTGGACTTCTCCGTCAAGCCCACTCTCACCGGCGAGAAGGTGATGCTGCGGCCGTTCATCACAGATGACATTCCCGCCCTCCGCGCCGCGGTGCAAGATCCGGAGGTGCTCAGGCTCACCGGCAGCGTGCACGGCGATGAAACGGAGTTCGCCGGCGGAGATCCGGCGCGCGATGAGCAGTTCCGCCAGTGGCGCAATGCGCAGCCTGACCGCCTCGACCTCGCGGTTGTCGACAAGGCAAGTGGCCAGTGCGTGGGCGAGGTGGTCCTGAACAAGTGGGACGAAGGAAATCGCAGCTGCAACTTCCGCACCCTGCTGGGTCCTACCGGACGCGACCGGGGGCTCGGCACCGAGTCGCTGCGCATGATCGTCGGCTATGGCTTCGAGCAGCTCGGCCTGCACCGGATCTCGCTGGAGGTTTATGCCTTCAACCCGCGAGCCCGGCATGTCTACGAGAAGGTCGGCTTCGTCGCCGAGGGCGTACTGCGCGAAGAGCTGCGCTACCGCGACGAATGGATCGATGCCACAGTGATGTCGATCCTCGCTCACGAATGGGCCCGCCACCGCGGCTGGCCGTAATCCTGGCCCATCGCTCCTCCTCGATCCGAGGTCAGGACGGCACCTACCTGGTAGGACAGTTCGTCCACCGGGCAGACATTGACAGCCACACTGGATGGGCGTTACCTACATGTATGGGCCCCGTGGGGTCCTGTGTCGCCCTCGGGAGGCGATCCATATGGGGCTGAATTTTCTTCCGACGATCGATGGCAGGCTCGTCCTGGCGCCAGTCGCCAACGCCAGCCGACCGCTCTTTTGGCCGGGATGTCGTCTGGGTAGGCCCTGCGTGGGTCCGCTGGTGCCAGCCACGTGATCGCGGCTAGCTCGTTCGTCGTGGTCGCCGCGGGTTTCTGCGTCATGGCGGTACTGGCCGTGTTCGGGATCACGCATGTTGCCATGTCCGGTTCAGCGGCAGTCGAGCGTGATGGTCTGCACCGCGGGCTGCCCGCGCCAACCTGGTCGCTCGCGGATTCCTCCGGTCGCGTCGTCCGGTCCCCGCCGGTCAAGCCCCTTCAGCTGGTGGTGTTCACGGACCACTCGCTGAAGTCGTTCCCGTCACTGGTGGACGGACTCAAGCAGGTTACTAGCGAGTCCGCCGAGCTGGAGGCGGTGATCTTGCTGCGGTCACCGAGCCAAATCGCCGAGCCGGTGCTGCGCGCGCTCGGCCTGGCCGACATCCCGGTCGTCACCGGGTCGCCGTCGCTTTATGGCCGGTATAACGTTCGGGTCACACCCTTTGTGATCTTCGTGGACTCGGCGGGCATGGTCCGGGCATCTAGCCTCGTCAACTACGACTGGCAGATCATGAAACTGCGGCAGCTCGCTGGCCTTCCGCTGGCCACGGTCGGGCCGGCCACCGGCCGCTTCCGGCGGTTGATCTCCGCGGCGGGGGCGTAGCCGCGATGGACGTGCTTGTCCTGGCAGCGAAGTCAGCGCTCGCGGTCATGCTCCTTGCCGCAGGCGGAGCGAAACTCGCCGACCTGGATGCCTTTGCGGGAACCGTGCGGCTGTTCATCCCGCGCAGGATTCCAAGCCAGATCCGAGAAGACATGGCGGTAGGCGTCGCGCTCGCCGAGCTTCTGATTGGCGCCCTCAGCCTGGCGATACCAACCATAAGATGGCTAAATCCGGTGGTGTTCGCGTTGGGATGTATATTCGTAGCTGTTTCGGGGATCGGCTACGCCTTCCACCGGGGACGGTCATGCCGGTGCTTCGGAGGATTGTCCCGGCGGAAATTCGACGTGCCGGGCATTATCCGCAGCGTAGCGATCGCCGCGCTGGCCGCAGTGGCCATGTTGAATGTCCGGCCCCTAGCTATCCATATTGATACCGCGGCGCGGATCCTGCTGCTCGCCGCCGCAGCTCTGCTCGCCGCCGCTTCATTCACCGCGGCCAAGGCCCTCGCGGTCAGCCGCGATGCTCAGCCGAGATTGGCGCCGCAATGACGATCCCCCTCTACCTTGCCGTGGCGCAATGGGTGCTACTGCTGGCTCTCGGTCTGCTGGTGATCATTATGTACCGGCAGCTGGGCCGGGTCTTCGACAAGACAAAAGAGGCTGCCGCGCTCGGGCCCGAGGTGGGCAAGAAGGCCGCCGAGTTCGGGTACGAACGGATAAGCGACGACACTCGGCATTACGTCACGCCCGGGGACGGGCAACCGTCGCTGGTGGCGTTCGTCGACCCCACCTGCCCGGCCTGTGAACAACTCGTGGACAACCTGGGCATCGCCATGGAGGCCGGCGATCTAGCTGGATTCCGGGTGCTGCTGCTCACCTCCGACCCGCCGAGCTACCTGCAGATCTCCGATACCTTCCGGACCACCCGGCTGGAGATCGGAAAGGTCACAACCCATGGCGTCCGGGAGGCATATAACGCGTTGGCCACCCCGCTGCTTGTCGCGATCGACGGCGACGGCAAGGTACGGGCGGCCGGATCCGTGCGGCAGTTGAAGGAGGTGCGAGGCTTCGGGCAAGCGTGCCTGCTGCCCTTGCCCGATACGACGCTCGCCGTCCTGCCGAGCGAACCCAACCGTGAAGAAATGGCAGAGGTAGCGGCCCGGCCGCCGGCATCGAATGAGGAGAGGTGAAAGCCGCGTTATGAGCTGGACACAGATGGGTGACAAGTTCGACGCCCGCGTCGGCAACATTGCGGAGCGGATCAATCGCAGGATGACGCGCAGGGACGCGCTGCGAACGGCGGTGCTGGGCGGGGCGGCTAGCATCGCCGCGCTCACGCTCGGTCAGAAGCCCGCCCTGGCTGTCACTTGCGAATGCGGGCCCACCCTCCATTGCGCTCACTACGGCCACAAGTGCCCCACTGGATCAGGATGCCCATCGGGCTATATTCTCTGTAAGAACAGCTCCTCTGCTTACTGCTCTTGCGACCAGGGGCACTACAATTGGCAGGGTTATTGCTGTGAGTACTCGAGTGGAACGTGGATCGCCTGCTCAGGCCTCGGGAATGGCCACGGCTATGAGGTCTGCTCTGACTGCCTAGGCCCCAAGCGCGAATGTACCTACTGGTGCACCTGCCTCAGCGAATGTATCTGTTGCGATTGCAATAATTCGGAAGATGTCCGCGCGGAGCATAAGCGGATATCGGCGCTGGCGGCCGGCTGACTCCCGGGTACGCTGCCACGAGGCAGATTGCCCGCCGGTTCTCTCACCGTAACGACGGAGATCCCATGTCGGCAGCTAAAGTCTTGCTTGCCGCCGCGGCGGTCGTGACCGGGCTCGGCGTCGGGTGGTGGTACCTTCACGGGCCGCCGCGTTGACCTTCCTCGCTGTAGGCGTCGCGGCGGCGAATGGCTACTCCAAGGCGTACTCTCCTTGAGGCGCTAACTCGGCGACCTCACTGGCCGCCGACCTCCCGGTCGGGAGGATGGCGAGGTATGCGTCGCTCGTCGCCGCGTACAGCTTGCCAGCCGGCCTGGCATGGGCGGTACTCGGGGTTCTCCTTAATGCCCTTCCGCTCAGCCATGTCGCCCTAGTCCTCATCGTGATCTACTGCTTTTGCTATGGCAGCTCAGAGACAATTGGACTATCCGGTCCTGCGTCGCCGGGCAGTAGCTGGCAGGTTCCGCAGTCCCTGGTCGCAGGTGTTTCGCGTCGACGGCGAATCCTGGTCTGGGGTGCTGTTCTGGGACCCGGGTTCGCGACCCGTAACCCCTACGCCGGATTTGGGTTGCTGCTGCTTGTAGTGGCGGCGCTCGGCAGCGTCAGCATGGGTGCTCTGGCGGCGGCTGCCATGGGAATCGCGCACGGAACCGGGCGTGCGCTTGCGATGCTTCGCGATGCACGAAGCATCGATGGGGCTGACTACCTGCACTCGGTACTGAAGTCGATGTATTGGCGCACCTGCGACGGCCTGATATTGCTCGTAATCGGCAGCGTGGCGGTGACCTCATACATGCACATTTTCTGACGTAGCCGCTATGTCATTCATCCGAAGCAGCGCGCCTCTGTCCGACGTCCCTGCTGACGCTTCCGCCGTCGGCGTGCGCGAATCCCACACATGAGGTAGCTCGCATGTTCGATATCCGCAGCATCACGGTCGACTGTGCCGACCGGCCATGCTCAGCTGACGTTTATGGCCGTGTCGTCGATGACGAACGAAGTCTGCTTCGTGTAGTCCTCGCTCCCGGTGAATTTCAGCGTGATGCTCTGCCCGGCGTAGGCCGACAGGCTGTAGGTGTGCTGGGCGTACCCAGTGTTGTGGTTGAGGTTAGAGAACGTGGCAAGCGTTCCGAGTACCGTGCCGGAGCTGTTGAGGATCTGCACGGTCAGGGTGTCGTAAGCGGTGGTGCCGGTCTCGGCCGTGTCGATGTGCAGCCAGAAACCCAGCTGGTAGTTGGTGCAGCCGGCCGGGACGCTGACGGCCTGGGACAGTGTGTCGGTGTGCGTGGTGCCGTAGCCATCGAGCCATGCGTCCCAGGATCCGCTGTGCGGCTGCTCCTTGCTGCTGTCGTTGATCACACCAGATGACGCGGACCACGGTGCTGCGGTGCCCGTCTCGAACCCGGGGTTGCCGAGTAGCTGCGCCGCGGTGCAGCCTCCGGAACTGGGGTTGATGGTCCAGGTGAAGGTGGCGCTGCCGTTCGCGCCGGTGGTGTCGGTGGCGGTCACGGTGACCGAGGGGGCGCCGGCGGTGGTGGGGGTGCCCGAGATCAGGCCGGTGGAGGAGTTGATCGACAGGCCGGCGGGCAGGCCGGTCGCGGTGTAGGTGAGGGTCTGGCCGGTTGCCGAGTCGGTCGCGTGGATCTGGAGGCTGGTGGCGGTGCCGACCGTGCCGGTCTGGCTGCCCGGGTTGGTCACGGTCACCGTGTCGGTGGTCCCCGAGCCGACGGTCCAGGTGAAGCTCGCGGACCCGGTCGCCCCGGTGGAGTCCTTGCCGGTCACGGTCACGCTGTAGCTGCCGGCCTTGCTGGCGGTGCCGGAGATGACGCCGGTCGAGGAGCTGATCGACAGGCCGGTGGGCAGCCCGGTGGCGGAGTAGGACAGCGTGCCGGTCGCAGTGTCCTCGCCCTCGATCTGCAGGTTGACCACGGTGCCGACCGGGGTGGTCTGGTTGCCGGGGCTGAAGATGGCCACCTTGTTGGTGCTGGAGCCGCTGAAGTCCCCGTTGAACGCGGACTCGAGGCCGCTCACCACGCCGGAGTCGGTGGTGATAAGCCCCAGTTCCCGGTTGTCATTGAGCGAGTTGTCGGAGAAGTTCTCCGAGCCGGCGAACGCCTTCGCGGTGGATGTGCCGTAGTCAGCGATGATCGTCTTGGCGTGAATGTAGAACCCGGTCGTGGACGAGTACCCGGTCACCGTGCCACCGGCGGCAGTGATCTCGTTGAGCTCCGAGGTATAGGACGACGGGTCCTCGACAACCACGCGGACGGTCACGCCGCGCTTCTCGTCCGCGACGACCGCGTTGACCAGGGTGGTGTCGCTGAACTCCTCCTGCTCGATGTCGAGGCTGTGCTGCGCCCCGTTGATCAGCGCCAGCAGGTGGGTCTGCGAGTCGGTGGGCGACCACACCAGGTCGTCCCCGTCGGACGGGGTGATCGAGGTCTTCGCGTAGTCGGCGTTGAAGACGGCCACGATCGCGGCCACGTCGGCGGCGTCGGTGTCGAAGACGCCGAAGTCGCGGGAGGTCGCGTAGTAGGTGGTGTCGAAGTTGCCGGTGCTGATGTATGACTCGTCATTGTTGACGGTGATCGTCTTTTGGTGGGTGTAGGTGAAGGCCGTGGACGAATAGGTCACGCCGACCCCGCCTGCCGTCAGGACGTTGTAAGCGGCGGTGTTGTACGTTTTCTGCGCCTGGTCCAGGATCACGCGGACGTTGACCCCGGCCTTCTCGCGGCTGACCAGGTCGTTTTCCAGCGTGGTGTCGTTCAGCTCGTAGATGGTCACGTTGATCGCGCTGGTGGCCGAGTTGACGAAGTTGTAGATCGCGGTTTCTCCCTGGTCCGGGAGGGTCAACAGGGAGAAGTCGCTGGCGGCGTGGGCTGGGCCGCCGGTCGCGACCCCGCCTGCGGCAGCGAGGGTGACTGCGGCAAGGGCGATCAAGACGCGGCGGATGCCGGTGCGGGGCATTCCAACCTCCTGGTGTGGAGCGAATGGTGCTACACGCTGCGGTGCCCCGAAGATACAATGCCCCGATTAAGCGCGATAGGCCCACAAGTGAACACACTGCAAAGCAGCCCGCCTATCGGACCCGACAGTTTCCGGGTACGTAATAGGGCAAATCGGCATAAGGCGTAAAGCGCTGGTGCCGCTCAGCGGGGACGAGGGGCCGGGAACGGTATATGGGAAGGTATTGCCTGGTCAGGCGCGGATTCGAGCAGTCTCACCGCGTGGTGACCTCACCGACCCCGACCTGACGCAGATCAAGGGCGACTGGGAACAGGCTGCACGGCTGTGGACCGGCCTGGGCTGCCCGTAGGAGGCCGCGATGGCGCTGCTCGACGCGACGGACGAGGCGGCGTTGCGCGGAAAAGTAGGGAACGCCCGCCCCAATATGGGCACCGCTCCCGATGCGGACGCGAGCCCAGTCGCCATACGGTCGCCTTGACTCATTACCGTGACCGAGGAGGCACAGTGCCGCTCTACATGGACGTCCACAACATCGCCGGAGGCGTGACCGCCGACGACGTAGCCAAGGCCCACATGGCAGATCTGAAGACCCAGGACGCCTACGACGTCCGCTACCTGCGCTACTGGGTCGACGGGCAGCAGGGCAAGGTATTCTGCCTCGTCGAAGCGCCGTCCGCGGATGCGGCGGCGACCGTGCACCGCGAAGCCCACGGCCTGGTTGCCGATGACATCTTCCAGGTACAAGAGGGCTCCTGAACTACCACCCCAGCCAATATTCAGAACCAACCTGGAGGATTCCCATGGCACTCCGAGATTCGATGCGTAGTTCCGCCGCTCAGTACCTGCGGCCTGGCGAGACCGTGCAAGCAGTATTTGGCGCGCAGACCGCCAGCCAGTGGCTGGCCGCGCTGACGGGCTTCTTCGTGTTCCTCGGCCTCAACCGCTACCGGATCTTCGTGGTCACCCCGCAGCGCGTGCTGGTCCTTGACGCGGGAAAGTCGAGCATGAAGAAGGCCCGTGGCGTCGTGGCGGAGCTGCCGCGGTCGACCCGGCTCGGTCCGGCGTCAGGCATGTGGCACGTGATTGCGGTGGACGGCGAGAAGCTCCGGGTGCACCGGCGCTTCTTCAAGGACATCGAGATCGCCGATAGCGAGACAGCAGCAGTCTGACCGGCTGGGATGAACTTCGTCAGACATTGTCCCCGTAGACATCGAATCCGGTCACCTCGATGAACCCGAGCCGGGCATAGACGCGAGCGGCTTCGTCGCTGTCGGGGTGCAGGTGGGCGATGCGCGGGCCTTGCTCAACGTCGCGGCTCAGCAGCCACGTCGACACCGCCGCGGCGACGCCCCGGCGGCGGGCAGCGGGCAGTACGGCGACGCCGGCAAGATAGAGACCTGGGCCGGCGTCGCCATCGGTCGACACCGTGTATCCGGTAGCGACTGGCACACCGTGCAGCTCAGCGATGGCGACCGTTACCGACTGGGCGCAGAGGAGCGGCTCGATCCATCGGCGTTCGATCGCGACGGGCTCCTCAAACGCCGCGGCATCGACGTGAACCACATCGGGGGCATCTCGCGGAGTTGCCTCTCGGATGACCAGGCCCTCGACTGCCGGTGCGGGGCGGGGTGACCGGGTGCTCATACCCATGAGCCGCATCCCGGAGAGCTTGCGGCCGTGAGGCCACTGCGCGCCGGCCGACACTAGCACCCCCCATGGCACTCCCGTTCCTCGTACCACGCCGCCACCCGGTCGATGTCAACCACGGACGGGTCGATGACGTCGCCGTTGTTCCACTGCGGATAAGGCAGGCCTGAGGCCATCAACCGGATTCCGGCCAGACGTGACCAGCCGCCGCCGGTCCGGATTGAACAACGGCCAAGTTCCTCCCAGGCGTCGGCGTGAGCGGTCCGCACGCGCGAAGCAGTGACGACGTCGTCCCTTGGTCCCATCTCGTTACTGCTCCTTGGCTGAGGCGATCACGATTCTTCGAGCACACAGGGCCGCGTGCCTAACCGACGTCGCCGATGCGGCTGCGTACCTCGCGCAGGACGTCTACGAGCCTGACCGAGAGACCCTCGCCGACTCCGGTCAGCCCAAACTCAACATCGGCAAGTGACTTCGTTGCCTTGTCCAGTAGCTCCATCCCGGCTGGCGTGAGCGAGGCGAGGATGGTGCGCCGGTCTGTAGGGTGCGGTGTCCGCCGGAGCAGGCGGCGCTTCTCCAGTTGGTCCAGCGCGAGGGTGACGGTCGTGGGATGCACCATGAGGTGCCTGCTGAGCTGTCCGAGCGGCCGGGTGCCGTCGCGGGAGATCATCAGCGTGGTCATCAGCAGGTAGCCGGTGCGAGACAGATCGTGCTCGCGCAGCGTTGTGTCGATGATCGCGGACATCGCCTGATGTGTGCGAAGCACCGCGGCCATGGCACCGAACTGCGCCGGAAGCGGCTGCTTGTGCTCGATCCAGCGCTCTGTGGACCACTCGACGGGATCTTGAGGTGCGCTCACTGCGTCGCGTCCTAGCCTTTCGATGTGAGCCGGACTCCAGCCTAGTTCACTCGATAGTCTAGTATTAGAGTATTGAGGAGTCGGCTTTGAGCCTGGGCAAGTCGCCCGGGCCGTCCCGCGGTGCAGGAGCGGATTTTGGAGTTCAGCGAGGACGAGGACCACCGGCTCATCCGGGGTGCCATCCGCGACATCTGCGCGCCCTTTGATGACGACTACTGGGCCCGGCTGGATGCGACGCATACCTTCCCGTGGGAGTTCTACCGGGCGCTGGCTGACGGCGGCTGGATCGGCATCGCCATCCCGGCCGAGTATGGCGGCGGCGGGCAGGGGATCACGGCGGCGTCCATCATCCTCGAGGAGGTCGCGGCGTCCGGCGCCTGCATGAATGGCGCGAGCGCTATTCACCTGTCTATCTTCGGGATGCACCCGGTCGTCCGGCATGGCAGCGAGCAACTCCGCCGGCGCTACCTGCCCCGCGTCGCAACCGGTGATCTGCACGTGGCGTTCGGCGTCACCGAGCCCGACGCCGGCACCGACACAACCTCCATCCGGACCCGGGCTGTGCGCGAGGGAGATAGCTATCGCGTGACCGGGCGGAAGGTCTGGACGTCCAAGGCCCTGGAGTCGGCGAAGGTCCTGCTGCTGGTACGCACGACGCCGGTGCAGGAGTGTGCGCGCCGCACGGACGGGATGACGTTGCTGCTGGCCGACCTTAAAGATCCCGCAGTGCACATCACGCCCATCTCGAAGGTG
The DNA here is from genome assembly GCA_003168255.1 of Actinomycetota bacterium. GTDB lineage: Bacteria > Actinomycetota > Actinomycetes > Streptosporangiales > Streptosporangiaceae > PALSA-505. The sequence continues at coordinate 53,010 of PMSU01000213.1, read as the reverse complement.
GGACGCAACGCAGTCGCCTCGTGCGAGGTCAGCTACGACGGGCTCGTCGTGCCCGTCGAAGATCGCGTGGGCGAGGAAGGCCGGGGCTTCTCCTATCTGCTGGACGGCCTCAACGCCGAGCGCATCCTGGTCGCCTCCGAGGCGCTGGGAACCGGCCGGGCGGCGCTGCGCCGCGCTGTCGCGTACGCCAAGCAGCGCGAGGTCTTCGGCCGTCCCATCGGCAAGAACCAGGGAATCTCATTCCCGCTTGCCGCCGCGCACGCCGGCCTGGCCGCCGCCGAGCTCACCATCCGCAACGCCTCCTGGCGGATCGATGCCGGGCTGCCCTGCGGCGAGCAGGCCAACACTGCCAAGTTCCTGGCAGCCGATGCCGGCTATCGCGCCGCGGACGCGGCCATGCAGACGCACGGGGGGTTCGGCTATGCCACGGAGTACCACGTGGAGCGGTACTGGCGAGAGGCCCGGCTGCTGCGCATCGCGCCGATTTCCCAGGAGATGATCCTCAACTATCTCGCCGAGCACGTACTCGGCCTGCCCCGCTCCTACTGACCGACGCGAGGTGGCGGCCCTGATGGAAACGCAGCCTGACGAACATCGGTTCCCGCTGGATGGCGTGCGTGTTCTTGATTTGTCCCGTGCCCTGTCCGGTCCGCTGGCTGGGCGCATCCTCAGTGATCTCGGCGCAGAGGTCGTCAAGGTAGAGCTGGCCGGTGCGGACATCGCGCAGGGGTTCGGCCGCAAGATCCACGGCAGGTCGGGGCTCTACACGCAGCTCAATGCGGGCAAGCGCAGCGTAGCCCTTGACCTGCGCACCGATGAGGGCAGCGCGACGCTCCTCCGGCTCGCGCAGGTGTGTGACATCGTCGTGGAGAACTTCCGGCCCGGCGTGCTAGACCGTCTCGGGATTGGCTGGCCGCAGTTGTCGGCGGTGAACCCGGCCCTGCTCCTCCTGTCGATCTCCGGCTTTGGCCAGTGGGGCCCGCAGGCCCAGCGGCAGGCCTACGCTCCGATCATTCACGCGGAGGCCGGTCTGATCGGGCGCCAGGCCGAGATCAGCGGTGAACCGCCCGCCGACATTGCGTTCGCCCTTGCCGACTCACTGGCCGGCCTGCACGGCACCATCGCGCTCCTCGCCGCTCTGCGGCTGCGGGATCAGACCGGGCTCGGGCAGCACATCGACCTGAGCATGTTCGAGGCGATGCTCGCCACCGACGACTACACCCATTACAGCCTCGACGACGACCTGCCGGGCCGGCCTGCCCGGGGCGAGGTATGGCAGGCCACCGGTGGCCCGATCATGATCGCCTCCGACCGCCGGCACACCTGGCACCAGCTCACTATCCACGCCGGGCTGCGCGATCCCGATCGCCGCGCTCCGCAACAGCAGCGCATCGCCGCGCGCGCGGAGCTCATCGCCGCCTGGATTGCGTCGTTCACCGACCGGAATTTGCTGAAGCAGGCGCTCACCGACGCCGATCTCGCCTGGGCCGACATCCGGGACCCTGCCGCCGTGCTGGACCAGCCAACGGTGACCGCCCGCGGAGTTGTCGCCATGGTGGACGATGGCGGCGGGGGACAGCGGCCGGTCATCCGCATGCCGTACCGGTTCTCGCGTGCACGTGCCGAACCCCGTGGCGGCGCCGCGTCGACAGGCGAGCACACCTGCGACGTCCTGGACCGCTGGCTGCATCCTGCATCCGGGGACCGCGTCACCGACCAGTCATCCGGGGACCGCGTCACCGACCAGTAAACCGGGCCGGGCGGCCCTCTCGGAATGCAGCCAGCGCCTCGGGCATGTCCGCAGCGCGGGTCGCCAGGACCTGGCCCCGATTCTCGAGCTCCATCGCCGCGCGCAGGGAAGGAATCTCGGCATTGGCGTGCAGGGCACTCTTGGTCAGCGCTACGCCCATCGGCGAGTTGGCCGCGATCTGTCCGGCCAGTTCCATCGCCTCCGACATCAGCTCACCGCCGGGCACGACGCGGTTCACCAGGCCGATCCGGCTGGCCTCCGCAGCGTCTATCTTCCGCCCGGTGAGCATGAGCTCTGCGGCCAGGCCGGTGCCGACGATCCTGGGCAGCTGCCAGGAGCAGCCCAGGTCCCCGGCGGTCATGCCGATGCGGACGAACGCGGCGCTGAGAATGGCTCCGTCCGCCGCGAGTCGTATATCGGCGGCCAGGGCCAGGCTCAGGCCGCCGCCGACCGCCGGCCCGTTGATGGCCGCGATGACCGGCTGGCGCAATTCCCTGAAGGCGAGGACCGCACGCATCCCGGCGCGCTGGCGGTCCATCATGCCCGCCGGGGTCAGCGCCGCAAGGCCGGCGGCCTCCTCGAGGTCATATCCCGAGCAGAACCCGCGGCCGGCGCCGGTCAGCACCACTACCCGCAGGCCATGATCGGCATCAAGTTCGCCAGCGACGGCCGACAACTCGGCGAGCATCTGCGGGGTCATGGCGTTCAGCCGCTCCGGCCGGTGCAGTGTGACGACGGCGATGCCGGGCGCGCTCACGTCGACCCGGATGGTTTCTGGCTGGGTCATTGCTGCTCCGCTCGCGCGCCCAGGTCGCCTGCGACTGGCCCAGGAATGGCCGAAATTAGTCGAGTTTAAAAGTATCGTACACTAGACTAACTTGAGATCCGGCCGGCCGACAGGCGGCTAGCCGACAAGCGGCTGGCCGGCCGGCAGCTGCACGCCCCTGCGACCGGCGAGGACGGTTCCTGCTGATGGCTACCCGCGGATTCACGATGCTGCGCGGCGATGTGAGCAGCGCCGTTGCCGCGGCGGCTGGAGCGGAGCAGGCGGGGTTCGGCAGTACCTGGAGCCCTGAGTTCTATACCCGGTCGGCCGTGGTCACGCTAGCCGCGGTCGGCCAGGCCACCAGCGCCTGCCGGGTGGGCAGCTCGATCGCCTATGCGACGGGGCGCTCGCCGCTGATCCTGGCCACTGATGCCCGCAGCCTGGACGAGGTGTGCGGCGGCCGCCTCGTGCTGGGGCTTGGCACCGGGACCAGGCGGATGATGCGTGACTGGCATGGCGTCGATCCGGATGGTCCGGCTGCGCGGCTGGAGGAGCTGATACCGCTGCTGCGGCGGTTGTGGCGGCTGCATGAGGGCCCGGTGCGGCACACCGGCCGGTTCTACCGGCTCGACATCACCCCGACAGCGGAGACCGGCCCGCCCGTGCGCGCTGACATTCCGGTGTTCACGGCCGGCGTTAACCGCCGCATGATCGAGGTGGCCGGCCGGGTCGCTGACGGGTTCCTCGGCCACCCGCTGTTTGGCGCCGCCTACTACGACGAGATCGTGCGGCCCGCCATAGACGCGGGCGCGGCTCACTCGGCGCGCGATCCCGCACGCATCGAGATCGCCGCCGTGGTGATCTGCGCTGTCGCCGAGGAGGAGGAGCAGGCCCGGCGCGAGGCGGCCAGCCAGCTCGCGTTCTACGCAGCGCCCAAGAGCTACGCTCCCGTTCTCGACGTCTGCGGGTTTGGCGCCGCGGGCCAGTCGATCCGGGCGGCGTTCGGCGCCGGGGACTTCGAGGCGATGCGGGCGGCAGTCCCGGCGGCCATGATCGATGCGATGGCGGTCGCCGGCACCCCGGCGCAGGTCGGGGCCAGGCTGGTGGCGCTGGAACGCGCAGTCGACCATGTCATCGTCTACCCGGCCAGCTTCGGGTTGAGCGATGACCGGTACCGGGAGCTTGTTGCCGACCTTCTGCGTTACGCCGCGCCCGCCGTCGCCTGAACGGCCGGCCCGGCCGTTGGGCGCAGGTCAGGCACGCTCCAGCAGGGTCGCCGTGCCCAGGCCGCCGCCACAGCACATGGTGACCAGGCCGTAATGACCGCCGGATCGTGCGAGCTCGTGCACGGCCTTGGTGATCAGCACGCACCCGGTGGCGCCCAGCGGGTGCCCGAGTGCGATCGCGCCGCCGTTCGGGTTGACCCGGGCCATGTCCGCGCCGGTTTCCTGCGCCCAGGACAGCACCACCGATGCGAAGGCCTCGTTGATCTCCACCGTGTCGATGTCGCTGATGCTGAGGTTGTTGCGCTCCAGCAGCAGCGGAGTCGCTGCATGCGGCCCGGTGAGCATCATCACCGGGTCCACGCCGATCAGGCAGGTGTCCACGACGCGCGCCAGCGGCGTGATCCCCAGCTCGGCGGCTCGCCGCTCGCTGGCCAGCAGGACGGCGCTGGCCCCGTCCGAGATCTGCGAGGACGTGCCCGCGGTGTGGATGCCGTCCGGGATCACCGCGTTGAGCTGTGCCAGCGCCTCCAGGCTGGTCTGGCGCAGGCCGCCATCCTGACTGACGACGCCGTCCCCGTCCTCGCCGGTGACCGGCACCGGCAGCACCTGACCGGCGAACCGGTCCTGCGCCCACGCCCGGGCAGCCCGCTGCTGTGATTCGAGCCCGAGCGCGTCGGCGTCACCGCGGCTGACACCCCACTTCACGGCGATGCGCTCGGCGGCCTGGAACTGGTTAATGAACTCATACCGGCTGAAGTACTCCGGCGGTACCGGCCGGCCGAGGCCGAGATCCTTGCGGAAATTGGCGCCAATCGGCACCCGGCTCATGGACTCCGCGCCGCAGGCGATCGCGATATCCACCACCCCTGCGCCGATCAGCCCGGCAGCCAGCGTCAGGGCCTGCTGAGATGAGCCGCACTGGGCGTCCACCGTGCATGCTGCGACCTGCTCGGGCAATCCGGCCGCCAGCCACGCGGTCCGCGTGATGTTGTAGGACTGCTCGCCGACCTGGGTGACGCAGCCGCCGATTACCTGCCCGACCGCGGACGGCTCTAGTCCGGCTGACGCCAGGACGCCTCGCTGGACGTGGCCAAGCAGCGATGCGGGATGCAGTCCGGCGAGGGCGCCGCCACGACGGCCGACCGGCGTGCGAACGGCGGCTAGTACGAGTACTTGCTCCATAACTAGATACTAGGGTATTAGAGTATCTTGATGTCAACCACAGGAAGGCCGGGAAGGCACAGATGAGCTACGAGGACATCCTGTACGAGGTCGACGGCCATGCGGCAGTCATCACGATCAACCGCGCAGACCGGCTTAACGCCTTCCGTGCGAAGACCATCGAGGAGCTGATCCACGCTTTCAAGCGCGCATGGGCCGACAAGGCGGTACGCGCACTCATCCTCACCGGTGCGGGCAGCCGTGCCTTCTGCGTAGGCGGAGACGTCAAGCAGCGCAACGAGACGGGTGACTACGGCCCGACTGAAAACGGGCTCTTCGAGGCAATCTACTTCCACCGCCTGATCCGCGACGTGCCCAAGCCCGTCATCGCGGCAGTGAACGGGCTGGCCATCGGCGGCGGCCACGTGCTGCACGTGCTCTGCGACCTGTCGATCGCCGCGGACCATGCCAGATTCGGCCAGGCAGGCCCCCGGGTCGGTTCCTTTGACGGCGGATTCGGGTCGGCCTACCTGGCGCGCGTGGTGGGGGAGAAGCGCGCCCGGGAGATCTGGTTCCTGCTAGAGCAGTACTCGGCCGAACAGGCCGAGCGCTGGGGGCTGGTCAACAAGGTGGTGCCGGCCGACGAACTGCTTGCGGCAGCGAAGGCGTGGGTCGAGCAGCTCGCCCAGTACAGCCCGACGGCGATCCGGTTCCTGAAGCACTCGTTCAACGCCGACACTGACCACCAGGGCGGCCTGTCGCAGCTCTCGCAGGCAGGACTGGATGTCTTCGCCGTCACCGACGAGGCCAAGGAGGGAGCGGCCGCCTTCGCCGAGAAGCGCGCGCCCGACTTCACGGCCCACCAGATCTCGAACTGACCGCCCTAAGGAGCGCACAAGCATGAGCATCTCCATCGACCTGGCTGGCCAGGTCGCCGTCGTGACCGGCGGCGGCAGCGGCATCGGCGAGGCGATCAGCAAGACCCTGGCCAGGGCCGGCGCCTCCGTCGGCATCGCCGACCTCTCTGCTGAGTCGGCCGAGCGGGTGGCCAAGGAGATAGCGGCCGACGGCGGCCAGGCCGTCGCGGCTGCCGTCGATATCGCCAGCCGCGAGTCGATCGAAGCAGGCCTCGCCGTGATCCGCTCGGCGCTCGGCCCGGTCGCCCACCTGGTCAACAACGCGGCGACCTGGTCGGTGAAGCCGTTCGCTGATCACACGCCGACAGAGATCGACCGGGTCATCGGCGTCACGCTGACCGGCACGATGGCGGTCACCCAGGCAGCACTCGCTGACATTGTCGCCCAGGCAGGCAGCATTGTCGTGATCAGCTCCGACGGCGCCAGGATCGGCGAGCGCTACATGAGCGTCTACGCCGCGGCGAAGGCGGGCCTGATCGGCCTGACCAAGAGCCTGGCCCGCGAGGTCGGGCGTTACCAGGTCAACGTCAACGCCATCGCGCCGGGGACGACCAACACGCCCGGCAGCGCAGGGTTCATCGAGCAGGCCGGCGGCCAGGAGAAGCTCGCGCGAGCCTATCCGCTGGGGCGCATCGGCGAGCCGCAGGACATCGCCAACGCCGCCCTGTTCCTCGTGTCCCCGCTTTCGTCGTGGATGACCGGGCAGGTCCTGTCGGTCAGCGGCGGCTTCACGATGGTGTGAGCATGGACAGCCTGAGATTCAGCGGGGACGTGGCGCTTGTCACCGGGGCCGGCCGGGGCATCGGCCGCGCGCATGCTATCGAGCTGGCCCGGCGCGGCGCCCGCGTGGTGGTCAACGACCCGGGCGGGAACATCGACGGCACGCCTGCCGGAGGGGACCCGGCCCAGGCTGTCGTGGCCGAGATCGCGGCCGCTGGCGGCCAGGCGGTCGCCAATCACGACACGGTCGCGACCCCGGCAGGCGGCGCGGCCATGGTCGCGCATGCGCTGGCGGCCTTTGGCCAGCTCGACATAGTCGTCAACAATGCCGGGATCCTGCGCGACAGCAGCTTCGGCAAGCTCACTCCCGACCTGGTGGACCCGGTGATCGACGTGCACCTGCGCGGTGCCTTTCACGTGCTCGTGCCGGCCTGGCAGCACATGAAGGCACGCGGCTACGGGCGGATCATCAACACCAGCAGCGGGTCAGGCCTGTTCGGCAACTTCGGCCAGGCCAACTACGGCGCGGCCAAAGCGGGGCTGGTCGGCCTCACCAAAGTGCTGGCCGTGGAGGGCCGCAAGGCCGGCATCAAGGCGAACGTCGTCGCCCCGGCCGCCGCGACCAGGATGACGCAGGACCTCCTCGGCGACCGCAGCGCGCTGCTTTCGGCGGAGTCGATCGCCCCGGTCGTGGCGTTTCTCGCGCACCCGGAGTGCGAGCTGTCAGGCCAGATCCTTTCCGTCGGCGGCGGGCATGTATCGGCGGTCCTGCTGTCGGTGACCCGAGGTATCACCGCCACGGAACTGTCCGCCGAGGAACTCCGGGACCGCATAGGCGAGGTATTCGCGACGGAGGGCTCCTTCGTGCCGCGTCACCTCGGCGACGAGCTCAAGCAGCTCGTCACCGCGCTGGAAGCCGTCGCGCCGTGATCTCCTTCGCGTTTACCAGCGAGCAGGAGGACTTCCGCAGGGAACTGCGCCGCTTCGCCACGTCGGAACTCAGCCCGAGGTACGCCGGCCGGGCGGCCAGAGCGGAATTTGCCTGGGATGCGCACCGGCAGCTGGCTGACCTCGGCGTGCTCGGGATCGGCCTGCCGGAGAAGTACGGCGGCACTGGCGAGCCTGACCCGATCACGCTGGGGATCGCGACGGAGGCACTCGCCTACGGCGATGTCAACGTCGCAGCGGCGCCGGTCCAGGTCGGGCTGGTCGCGGCGCAGCTTGCCGCTCGCGGCAGCGAGGCGGTGGCCGGGCGGTACGTGCCAGCGCTGATCCGGGGAGAGATCGTCGCCGCGATCGCCGTGACGGAGCCATCGGCCGGCTCGGACGCATCGAGTCTTACCGCGGTGGCGCGCCGCGGCGACGGGGGATGGCGCCTGTCCGGCGAGAAGATCGCCATCACCCACGCGACGTCGGCCGCGATCGCGCTGGTCTACGCGCGGGATCCGGGGTCGGCGGGCGCCGCGGGGATCAGCTGCTTTCTCGTCCCGCTGGACGCCGCCGGAGTGACCCGCGGCGCGATGCCGGGGATGGGAGCCCTGCCGCTGTGCTGGGGCAGCCTGTCCTTCGACGACGTGTTCGTTCCCGCCGACCACCTCGTCGGCGGGGAAGGCCGCGGGTTCGGCGGGGCGATGCATCATTTCGATTTCAGCCGGCCCGCGCTGGGCCTGCTCTGCCTGGGCGCCGCGCAGGCATCCATCGACGAGGCAGTGGCCTGGGCGCAGCAGCGGGAGGCATTCGGCCGGCCGATTGCCGCCTTCCAGGGGGTCTCCTTTCCGCTGGCCGAGCAGGCGACGTTCCTGGAGGCGGCGCGCTGGCTGTGCTACCGGGCGCTGTGGCTGCGGGCAACCGGGCTGCCGCATACCGACCTGGCCGCGATGTGCAAGTGGTGGCCGCCGCAGGTCGCCAAGGACGCCATCGAGACCGCCTGGGTCACGCACGGGAACCTGGGCTACTCCACCGAGCTGCCGCTACAGCAGCGCTACCGGGACGTGGCAAGCTACCTGGTCGCCGACGGCACGGCGGCCATCCAGAAGCGGATCATCGCGACGCACATGCTCGGCCGGGTCGCGGCGCAGTGACCCGGGTCGGCGTCTCCGTCCACGACAGCCTGGTGGTGGCCGAGCCCGTCAGGCGGCGGGCCATCCTGGACCGGGCTGCCGGGGCCGGGCTTGATCACCTCTGCGTGGCCGATCACATCAGCTTTCAGGGCGGCACCGGGTTCGACGGCCTGATCTCTGCCGCATCGGTGCTGTCCAGCACGGACGCGCTTCCGGTCATCGTCGGCATCTACCTGCTCGGGCTGCGCCACCCGATGCTCGCGGCCCGGCAGCTGGCGTCGCTCAGCCAGATCGCCCCAGGACGCCTGGTGCTCGGCGTGGGGGTCGGCGGCGAGGACCGCGCCGAGATCAGCAACAGCGGCGTGGATCCGGCGACCCGCGGCCGGCGCCTGGATGAGTCGCTGGGGCTGATCCGGGCACTTGCCAGCGGCGCCCCTGTCGATCACCGGGGCGAGTTCTTCACGCTTCAGTCCGCGCGGATCCTGCCTGCCCCCAGCCCGCCGGTCCCGATCGTGATCGGCGGAAAGGGAGAGGCCGCGGTGCGCCGCACCGCGTCCTACGGCGACGGCTGGCTGGGCATCTTCTGCTCGGCCCGGAGGTTCGCCCAGACCCGGCAGGACATCGCCGAGGCCGCTGCGAGGGCCGGCCGGGAAACTCCGCCGTGGTACGGCATGAACGTCTGGTGCGGCCTGGACCCCGACGAGCAGCGAGCCAGGCAGCTGCTTGCCATCCAGCTGGAGGCCCTCTACCACCTCCCGTTCGAGCGGTTCGAGCGGCTCGCGCCGGCGGGCACGCCAGCGCAGGTGGCCGAGTGGCTCGCGCCCTTCGCGGCGGCGGGCGCGGAGCATCTCACCCTGATCCCGGCGGCGTCGTCGCCAGAGGCGGGAATCGACCACGTAGCCGAAGTGCGGGCGCTGCTGGTTGGCTAGGCGCCCGGCCCGGCCGGCCCGGCCGGCCCGCCCGGCCCGGCCAGGCGGACGGGCGGATGACCGGCAGCGGTCCGGCGGCCCGCTACCGGTGCGGAGTCTGCGATACTCGGGAAGCGAAAAGTCCAGTAGGCAAGCTGTTTGCCTCTCACCGGATCACTGGCGAACCGGGAGTCCTTCAGGCAGAGGAGAGCCATGCCAGTGCGAGCGCAGTCGGATTCGGTGCAGTGGATGCGGGAGCGCTGGGAGGCGCACGGCGAGCCTCATCCCGCCCAGTTCGCCGCGATGGCGTCGGTCCTGCGCACCTCGGTTCTCATGACCGATGAGCTGGACCGGGTGCTCAAGGCCTGCGGTCTCAGCCGGACCGGCTACCTGGTGATGATCACGCTGCAGATGTCGGACGAGGCGACTAGGCCGCTCGGGCAACTCGGCAAGGCCCTGCTGATTCACCCCACCACCGTCACGATGGTGATCGACCAGCTGGAGAAGTCGGCGCTGGTGCGCCGTCAGCCGCACCCGACCGACCGCAGGACGGTGCTGGCCCAGCTGACGCCGAAGGGCCATGCGGCAGCCGAGAGGGCCACCGCGGCCCTGGCTGAGATCGGGTTCGGGCTGGACGGGATCACCGATTCGGCCGCGGACCGCCTCGTCGCCGATCTGCGCAAGATTCGGCAGGGACTACAGGATTTCGGCTGAGCCTATCCCCAGAACCCTCCATGGCTATATAGTTTGTCACTAGACTTATGTGCTGTCGCGGTCGTATAACTGGACTGACGCGACCGCCGCCGTCTTAGTGAGGTGCACAATGACCGTGCTCGCCCGCGCGCCCCGTCCCGAGGACGTCTACGACGCCGCGACCGTCGCGCGGTTCCGGTCTTCGCGCTACTGGCGGGACGAGACGCTCAGCTCCTATATCGACCGCTGGGCGGCAGAGCGGCCGGGCAAGGTGATCGTGACCGACGGCTATTCCGCTCTCACGGCGGCACAGCTGCGCGGCCAGGCCTACCGGCTCGCCGCGGCGCTGCGCGGGCTCGGCGTCGGGCCTGGTGACCGGGTTCAGGTGCAGCTGCCCAACTGGAACGAGTTCGTCGTCGCCTACGTCGCGGTTGCGAGGATCGGCGCAGTGCTGGTTCCCACGATGCCGATCTACCGCCACGATGAGGTGCTTTACACGCTGCGGCACTCGGGAGCCGCGGTGTCGATCGTCGCCGGAGAGTTCCGCGGCTTCGACTATCCGGGCATGCTCGAGGAGATCCGCCCGGACGCGCCGGATCTGCGGCAGGTGGTGACCGTGCGCGCCGAGCCGCGCACGGGGACGCTGCGGTTCGAGGATCTCATCGCCGGGGACAGCGTGCCGCAGCCTGCTGAGCTCGGCGCGCCGCCCTCGGCTGACGATCCGCATTGCGTCATCTACACCTCGGGAACCGAGTCGCGGCCCAAGGGATGCCTGCACACGTTCAACACCCTCACGTTCACCGTGCATGCGCTCGGCTCGGACATCCTCGCCATGGGCCAGGGTGACGTCATGTTCATGCCGTCGCCCATCACGCACGCGACCGGCCTGGCGATGGGGGTAGCGGCGCCGCTGATTCTCGGCGCCGGCATGCACCTGATGGATGCATGGGACCCGGATGCCGCGCTGCATCGCATTGCCGAGTATCAGTGCACGATGAGCATGACGGCCACGCCGTTCGTGCAGATGACGCTGGACCGGCTGCTCGCATCGCCAGAGTCGGCCGCGCTGCTGTCCTCGATGCGGCAGTGGGCCAGTGCTGGCGCGCCGATTCCTGAGGTGCTGCTGCGCAACTGGTCCGAGCGAGTGCCCGGATGCGCGCTGCTGCCGGTCTACGGCAGGTCAGAAGGGCTCCTCGTCACTGCGTGCTCCGGCACCGATTCGCCCGGGCAGGTGCTGTCGTCGGACGGGAAGGCGCTCCCCGGCATCGTGCTGGAGATCCGCGACGACCAGGGTGAGCCGGTCCCGCCGGGCACCGAGGGCGAGATCTGTCATGGCGGTCCCGGGCTGATGCTCGGGTACTGGCAGGACCCGGAGCGCACCGCCGCCTCGATCGACGACCGCGGCGTCTCCCGGTCCGGAGACCTCGGCCGGGTCGACGCGGCCGGCTATCTGCGCGTGACCGGGCGGATAAAGGACATGATCATCCGCGGCGGCACCAACATCTCCGCCGCCGAAGTCGAGAACCACCTGCTGGCGCACCCTAAGGTCGCCGCGGTCGCGGTCGTGGCGGCGCCGGACATGCGGCTGGGCGAAAAGGCGTGCGCGTTCGTCGTGTCGCGCGGCGAGCCGCCGACGCTGGACGAGCTCACCGCCTTCCTTCGCCACGAGCGGCGGATCGCCCCGCAGAAGATGCCTGAGCTGCTGGAGATAGTCGATGTGCTGCCGACCACCACGACCGGCAAGGTGCAGAAGTTCCTGCTCCGTGATCGTGCCCGCGAGCTGGTCGAGCCGGGCTCCGGCGGGTGACCAGCCCGGCGCGGCCGGAGCGGTGCCGTGGCTCCGTTAGGAGAAAAAAGGCCTGCGCTTCTCGATGAAGGCGCTGATCCCCTCGCGGCCGTCATGCTGGTCGAAGAGCTCGGTCTCGCGTGCGGCCTCCCGCGCCAGGCCGTCGGCCAGCGGGAGGTCCGCTGCGTCGTCGGTGCTGCGCAGAATGGCAGTGAGTGCAGCGGGCGACATGGCCGAGATCTGCCCGGCCACCGCGTCGGCCTGCGCCCCGGCGCCGCCGGCGGCGGTCAGGCGGTCGATGAGACCGATGCGAAAGGCCTCATCGGCGCCGACCTCCCTGGCAGTGAGCATGATGTCGAGCGCGCGGCCCCGGCCCACCAGCCGCGGCAGCCGCTGCGTGCCTCCGGCACCGGCGATCAGGCCGAGTTTCGGCTCGGGGAGCCCGAAACGCGCATCCGCGGACGCGACTCGCAGCGACGCTGCCATCGCAAGCTCGAGCCCGCCGCCCAGAGCCCTGCCCTCGATGACGGCGATGGACGGCCGGTCCAGGCTCGCCAGGCGCTCGACGGCGGCTCGCAGCGACGTTCCGTAGTCGACGAAGCCCGGGGTGTCCAGGTCGCGCATCAGCTTGATATCCGCCCCGGCCGCGAAGAAGCCCGGCAGCGCTGAGCGCAGCATCAGCACGCGGGCATCTGTTTTCGCGAACTCGTCGAGGGCTCGCTCCAGGCCCTCGATGATCGCCGCGCCGAGCGCGTTCGCTGGCGGGCGGTTGAGCTCGACGACGAATGCCCGGTCTCGCCGCTCGCAGTTGACCGCCGGAGCCTGGGTAGGCATATGCATCTCCTGTCTCATCCAGTGGTGTCGGCCGGCCAGCTGGCCGACAGCGCTCGCTTGTCGGTCTTGCCCGCGTCCGACATCGGCAGCGGCTCCGTCCTGAGCCACCAGTCGGCGGGCACCTCGAACCTCGCGAGCAGCGGCGCGACATGACTGGTCAGCTCAGCGGCGGTGACAGCGGTTCCGGTGACAACCTGCACGGCCGCGGCCACCCGCTCGCCGAGATCGTCATCCGGGCGGCCGAGGACCGCGGCATTCAGTACGGCAGGATGGCTGAGCAGCGCGGCCTCTACCTGGGCAGGAGCGATATTCTCGCCGCCGCGGATGATGATGTCTTTAATCCGCCCGGTGATATAGAGCAGGCCATCCTCGATCCGGCCTAGATCACCCGTATGCACGAAACCCTCGCTGTCGAGCAGGCCTGCCCCGTCCTGCCCCCAGTACCGCAATAGCTGGCCCGGCGTCCGCACGACGATCTCACCATTGCCGTCGGCGTCGGAATCGGCGATCCGCAGCTCTACGGCGGGCAGCGGCCGCCCGGCCGTCGTCGGATGCGCTGCCATCAGCGCGCCCGAGGCCGCCGCGACAGTGCCCCCGGTCTCGGTCATGCCGTAGATGGTGGACAGTCCCCGGCGAGCGCCGGGAAAGTGCTCGCCGAGCCGCGCGAGCAGCCGCGGCTGGACCGCAGAGCCGCCCATGGAGATCGAGCGGACAGTGGACAGGTCGCGGCTGGCCAATGACGGATCATCCAGGACCCTCGACGCCATCGTCGGCACGGCGCCCCAGACGGTGACCCGCTCACGCTCGATCAGCTCCAGGACCTCGGCAGCGTCGAAGCGGCCTCGCAGGAACACGAGAGTACTGCCGCCGAGCAGCGCCAGCATCAGCGACTGCGCACCGCCCATATGGAAGAGCGGGCCGCTCTGGAGGATGACCGCGGGGGAGCGGTCCGGGTCGATCTGGTGCGGCAGGCGGCCGGACACGGCGAGCAGGTTGTGCAGGTTCGCGAGGACCGACCGGTGAGCGAGCACGACGGCCTTCGGGGCGCCCGTGGTGCCGGCGGTGAAGATGATGACCGCCGGATCGTCCTCTTGGCCGGCCGGAACTGGCGGCAGGCCGTGGCGGGGGCTGGCTGCGCTGCCCGACCCGAGCGAGACTATGTCCACGGCGGCCGGCCCGGCCGGTACCAGCGAAAGCCGCGGGCCATCTGCTGCCACCACGGCGGGCTGCACGAGGGTGACCGCGTGCTCTATCTCCGCCGCGCTCCACCAGCTGTTGCCGAGCGAGACGACGGCCCCGAGCCGGAAGCCGGCCCACATGGCGAGGACCCACTCGATTGAGTTGGGGGCAAGAAGGAGAAGCCGGTCGCCAGCCCGCAGGCCAAGGGCGTGCAGCCGGGTCGCTACCGCGTCGATTTGCGAGAACATCGGGCCGAACGCCAGTCTCCGGTCGCCCTGGACGAGATGGGTGCGATCATGCCAGCGTGCCGCGTCATCAAGCAGCTGGATGACCTGTGTCCGGCGCGGTGAATAGGCGAGGAACGGGATGCCCTCAGTCCGGCGCACCACGGTGTCCCCCCAGGTGAAGCCCATGCCAGCATCCTCTCGTCACAGCACCCAGTTAGTCTAGTACCAAATACTCGACAAGCAGACTATTTTCGGGCTAGGCTGGCGTGATGACAGTCGGAGAGCGCGAAGCCGTCATGCCGCAGGCAGTCATCACTGACGACATGATCGCCGCCATGGCGGCGAAGGCCGGCGCGACCCTCCGCATTGATCATTCGGTCAACAACGAGCTCGCCTCGCGGATCGCGGTGACGAAGTTCGCCGGCGGCATCGGCGACATCAACCCGCTGTGGACCGACCCTGAACATGCGCGCAGGTCGCCGTACGGCGGGCCGGTCGCACCGCCCTCGTTCATCATCGGGTGCTTTTCCGGGATCCAGTTCGGCTGGCCGGGGCTGGGGTCCTTTCATTCGCAGTCGCGCATCACCTTCGACCGCCCCGTCTACTGGGGGGACACGGTCAGCCCAACCTGCGTCTACGAGGGCTTCGACGGCCCGTCCCCGAGCAGCTTCGCCGGGCGGACCGTCACCGACAAGTTCCGCAACACCTATGCCAACCAGCTCGGCGAGCAGATCGCGACGATCCGCTGGCAGGTCATCAACTTCGAGCGGGGAGCGGCATCCGCGCGGCGCAAGGGCGGTGACGATGACGGCGGCGCGAACGGCGGCAGGCCGGCCCTGGTGCTCCCGCACCCGTGGGCCGAGGCTGAGGTCCAGGAGATAGAGGCGGGCATCCTCGCCGAGCGGCCTCGCGGGCCGGAGCCGAGATACTGGGAGGACGTGGCCGAGGGCCAGGCCCTGGACGTCGTCACCAAAGGACCGATCGGCATGACGGACGAGATCGCCTTCATCGCCGGCGGCGGCACCCCGATCCCGCGGCTGAAGGCGCACGCAGCAGCGCTGCACGACTACCGCGAGCATCCGGCCTGGGCCTTCCGCGACCCCGTTACCGGCGCGCAGGAGCCGATTTACTCTGTGCACTACAACCTCCAGGCCGCCCGCGCCATGAGCGTGATGTTCCAGTACGACGTCGGCTTCCAGCGGCAATGCTGGCAGCTGCATCACCTCACGCACTGGGCGGGTGACCATGCCTGGATCAAGCAGGTCGAGGCGCAGTACCGCAAGTTCGTCTACCTTTCCGACGTCATCCAGCTCCACGGCACGGTGACCGGCAAGCGCATCGACGCCGACGGTGAGCATGTCGTCGACGTCAAGACCGAGGCAGTGAACCAGCGCACCGAGGTCGTCATGCCCGGCCGGGCCGTCATCGCACTGCCGAGCCGAACCGCTGAGGCGGTGCCGGCCGCTCGCCGCGCTCGCGGCCCCGCATGACATCCCAGCCGTCGCTCGAGGAGTTCACCCAGCAGGCTGCTGGCTGGCTGGCCGAGCGGTACCCGAAAATGCCCCGCAGCGACCAGAGCGGGTTCGCCTGGGGCGAAGGCAGCGACGAAGTCAGGGTCTTCCAGGAGCCCGACCCTGTCGAGGAAGCCGATGCGCTGCCCGCCATCCGGCGATGGCGCCAGGAGTTGTGGGATCACGGGTACGGGTGGATCGCCGGGCCGGTCGCCTGCGGCGGCGGCGGCCTGCCTGCCGCCTATCAGCGGGCCTTCGAGCAGCTGACGCGGCGCTACCAGGTGCCTGGCGACTCGGCGCTGACGATCAGCCTGGGCATGGTCGCGCCGACCATCGGGCGGCACGGCAGCGAGGAGCAGAAACAGTACTGGCTGCCGCGCCTCTACAGCGGCGCGCAGATTGCCTGCCAGCTTTTCAGCGAGCCGGGCGCGGGGTCAGACCTGGCAGCGGTCGCCGCCCGCGCGGTCCGGTCCGGCGAGTCGTGGCGGGTCACCGGGCAGAAGGTCTGGACCTCTGGCGCTCACCTGGCGGACATCGGCGAGATCATCTGCCGCACCGCGGCCGGGCCGCGGCACAAGAACCTCACCGCGTTCCTGGTCGACATGCGTGCGCCGGGCGTCACCGTGCGCCCGCTGCGGCAGATGACCGGCGGCGCCGCGTTCAACGAGGTGTTCCTCGACGACGTCGAGATTCCCGATTCCCGCCGGATCGGGGACGAGGGCGCCGGCTGGGCTGTCGCCATGACCACCCTGGGGCACGAGCGCAGCGCTATGGGCAGCAGCTCGTTCGGCGGCGCCGGCATCTTCTCGACCGAGCGGCTTATCGGCCTCGTCCGCGCCGCGGGCAAGGACGCCGATCCGGTGATCCGCCAGGACTTCGCCGAGCTGATCTCGCAGCTGCGGCTGGCCCGCTACACCCGCGACGTCATGGCCGCCCGCGCCCAGGCCGGCCAGGCTCCCGGTCCCGAGGCCGCACTGAACAAGATTGCCCTGTCGGACAATATGCGGCGTCTGGCAGGGTTCGTGGCCAATGTGCTGGGCCCGGCGCTGGTGGCTGACACGGGCGGCTGGGGAACGTACGCGTGGACGTCGGTGGTCCTCGGCGCACCGGGATACCGGCTCGGCGGCGGCACCGACGAGATTCTCAAGAACACGATCGCGCAGCGCGTTCTCGGCCTGCCCCGGCCGTCCTGAGGAGGCAAGCCATGGCAACCGACGGGCTCGCGCTGACCAGTGACGAGCGTGACCTTCAGTCAGCATTGCGCGCGATGCTGGCCGGCGAACTGTCCTCAGCCGGCCTCCGGGCCGCACTAGAGACCGACGCGGGGTACCGGCCGGAGCTGTGGTCCGCGCTGGCGAGCGACCTCGGGCTGGCCGGCCTGGCTGTCCCCGAGGAATTCGGCGGCCTCGGACTCGGCCCGGCCGAAGCGGCCGTGGTGCTCGAGGATCTGGGCCGGGTTCTCTATCCCGGGCCATTCCTGGCGACCTGGCTCGCGACGACCGCGCTCCTGGCCACCGGGGATGCTGCCGCGCACCAGCGCTGGCTGCCCCGCATCGCCGAGGGGACCATCGCCGGGTGCGTCGCGGTGGCTGACAAGGCAGGCTCATGGGGTCAGGCAGCCGATGCCGTGCGGGCGCGCCATGACGAGCGCGGCTGGCGGCTTGACGGAGCCCGCTGGTTCGTGATCGCTGGTCACGTCGCCGATGTCATCCTCGTCCCGGCGGTCACCGACAGCGGCCTGTCCGTCTTCCTCGTCGAGCGCGGCGCCGACGGCTTCTCGGCCGAGCCGGTGAGCGTGCTCGACCTGACCCGCAAGGTCGCCATCGTCAACCTCGACGGCGCGCCGGCCACGTTGCTCGGGCGCGAGGGCGGCGGGCAAGCGGCGGTGGAGGCTGCCGAGCACGCCCTGCTCCTGGCGTGCGCCGCGGAAGCCGCCGGCGGCATCGGCTGGTGCCTGGACGCATGCGTCGACTACGCGAAGACCCGCACGCAGTTCGGCCGCCCCATCGGCGGCTTCCAGGCCGTCGCCCATGCCTGCGTGGACATGCTGGCACACCACCAGTCCTCGTCGGCCGCGGCGCGGTACGCCGCGGTCGCGACAGCCCGCGGCGCCCCGGACGCACTGCTAGCGGCCCGGGTCGCCGCCCTGCGCACAGGCGAGGCCTACCGGACCGTTACCGAAGCCGCCATCCACCTACTCGGCGGCATCGGCTTCACCTGGGAGCACGACGCGCATCTCTACTACCGGCGAGCATGGTCCAGTCAGCAGCTCACGGCCACCCCGCAGGCGCACCGGGCAGCGATCGCCGAGCTCGTGCGGCTCTGACCAACTCCCCGCGCTCCCCGCGCTCCCCGCGCTCCCCGCGCTCCCCGCGCTCCCGCGCGAGGATCAGTCAGTAAGCCGGAACGACTCGTCGGGCGTGAGCTCGGTGACGTCCATCTGGGCCTTCTGCAGGCGCCCTGAGTAGTCCCAGTTCATCGACTGCCACCGGGTGAACTGGTCAAGAACCCAGATGCCGGACTGGCGCGACCCGTTGCCGGACTTGCCGTTACCGCCGAACGGCAGGTGCGCCTCGGCGCCGGAGGTCGAGTTGTTGACGCTCACCATGCCGGCCGAGATGCCACGGCGGAACGCGAAGACCTCGGCGGGCTCGCTGGTGTAGATCGACGACGAGAGACCGTAGCCAGGGACGTTGGCCAGCCGGATCGCGTCGGCCAGGTCGCGGTAGGACATGACGCCGACGAGCGGGCCGAACGTCTCGTTGAGGAAGATCGTGTCGGCCTCGCGCACGCCGTCGACGATCGTGGGATGGCAAAAGATCCCGGCTTCCGGATCGCCGGCGAAGCCGTCGCGCGGGCTCGCGGCCGTGATCCGGCCCGTCGCGGTGGATCCCAGCACGCTGTGGTGCGGCCGGATCCAGCCGAGGTAGTCCTCGAACCGCTCGGCGAACTTCTCGTCCAGCATCGGGCCGAAGACAACATCGCCGAACGGGTCGCCGACCGCGGCCTGCCGGGTCGCCTTGTCGAACCGCCCGACGAAGTCGTCGTGGACGCTCTCGTGCACGATCACGGTGCCCAGGGACGTGCATCGCTGCCCGGCGGTGCCGAACCCCGAGAACAGGGCCGCCTCTACCGCGAGATCAAGATCCGCGCTGGGCGTCACGACCATCGGGTTCTTTCCGCCGAGCTCCAGGCAGGCCGACTGGAGATGCCGGCCGGTGAGCTCGCCGACCCGGGACCCGACCGCGCTGGAGCCGGTGAAGCCGACCTTGTCCACGTATCCCTCATCCAGGGCCCGGCTGAGCCCGGCGAAGGTCGTCTCGCCGTCCGCCAGCACCAGGTTCAGGACTCCGTCGGGCAGGCCGCCGCCGTGTACCAGCAGGTCGAACAGCGCCGCGCTGCACGCGGGGGAGTAGTCAGCCGGCTTCCACATCACGGCATTGCCGCACAGCAGGGCCGGGATGATGTACCAGGACGGCACGGCGACCGGGAAGTTGCCGGCCGTGATGACGCTGACGACGCCGACTGGATTGCGGAACGTGAACAGCTGCTTGTCCGGCATCTCGCTCGGCACCGTCTGGCCGTAGAGGCGGCGGCCCTCGCCGAGGAAGAAGTCGCAGGTGTCCACGATCTCGCGCACCTCGCCTAGCGCTTCGGCATAGGGCTTGCCGATCTCCCTGGTCACCAGCCGGGCAAGTACCTCGGCGTTGGCCTCAACCAGCCGTCCGATGTGAGCGATCGCGCGGCCGCGCACCGGCGCCGGAACGTCCGCCCACCCCTGCTGCGCCGCCTTCGCCGCCTGCGCGGCCGCCACGAACGTACCCGCGTCACCCAGCGAGACCTCGGCGACAACCTCGCTGGTGCGAGCGGGATTCGTCGATGAGATACGGCCGCCAGGCGCACCCGCTACCCGGGACCCGGCAACGATCGAGGAAATGCTACGGCTCATCGTGACCCCATTTCATCAACGTCATCAGGCGCGGCGACCGCCAGAACGTCATCAGGCGCGGGCGACCGCCAGAACGTCATCAGGCGCGGGCGACCGCCGGCCGGCCGAGCACGAGCATATGGCGTGCCGTACCGGACGAACCAGCGCCCCCTTGCAACTCGCTACTCTTCTCGATAGGAAATAATGGTCGGGAGTCTCGTCGGCCTTCCCAAATGGAGGATTGCGGTAAATGAGAGCGCCAGACAGCGGCCAGGGCGGCAGGACAGCGAGAAGCGGCGCGCGGCTGGCGATGGCGGTGGCTGGACTTGCCGGATTGGCGGGCCTGCTCTTTGGCGTGGTGATACCCGCTGCCGGAGCATCGGCCGCCGCCTCTGTTCCCGCCGTTAACGGGGTGCGGGTGATTCACAACATCACCTATACCACGGGGAAATGCCCGCACCGAGGCACCCAGGCCGAGCAGGCGGACGCCTATCTCCCTTCGCCGCCGCCTTCTCCGACCGTTCCGGCGGTGATCTTGGCTCACGAAGGCAGCTTCGTCCATGGCGACAAAACCGGGGCCAATATCGTTTCGATCGCGAAGGACCTGGCGTCCGATGGCTGGGCGGCCATCTCGATCAACTACTGCCTGCCGCCTGAGGGCACGGCTGGGTACCCGGTAGAAGTTCAGAACGTCGAGACCGCGCTCGCGTTCTTCTCGGCCAACGCGGCGACTTACGGCATCGATCCCAGCCATATGGCGCTGTGGGGAGGATCTGCCGGGGCCACCCTGGCTGTCGACGCGGCGACCTTGATCGGCACGCACGCTTCGGCACCTTCGGTCGCCGCTGCCGTGGGATGGTCCGGAGGGTACGACTTTCTCGACGGTACTGGCGCCCATCCGCAGAATATCGCGAGCATTTCGAACTACCTCGGCTGCAGCGCGGGGACACCGCCGTGCGAGGCAACCGAGGCATCGGCGTCGGCCGTTACGAATGTGGGGGCAACCACGCCGCCGACGTTCCTGGCGAACTCCACCAATGAGCTCGTTCCGCTGAATCAGCTCACCGACATGCATGATGCACTAACCCAAGCGCAGATTCCCACACAATCTCTGATCATGCCGGGCAACAAGCATGCCTTTGCTTACAAGGCGACCGCGTATTGCCCGACCGTGTCGTTTCTCGAGACCTACCTTGGGCAAATTCAAGGGACCTGTGTCGCTCCAGGGTGATCCCAGGCTCCTAGCGCGGCTCCTAGCGGATGACACTCTGCATTTGTCGGCTCCATTTGATCCCGCCGAAGAAACGGTCCCTGGATGCCCGTACTTCAACTAGTTCGCCCTGATCACGCGGCTGCCTTGCTGGCCTTCGAGCTGGCGAACCGGGCCTATTTCGCCACATCGATCCCTGACCGCGGCGATGACTTCTTCATGAGCTTTGACGAACGGCATGCCAGCCTGCTCGCCTGTCAGGCGGCCGGCACGGACTATTTCCACGTACTGGTCGGGGATGGCGGTGAAGTGCTAGGGCGTGTCAACTTGGCCGAGATAGCGGACGGCTGCGCGGAACTCGGATTCCGGATCGCCGAGAAGGCATCCGGCCAGGGCCTGGCCACGGCAGGCGTCAACCAGGTATGTGCCTTGGCATCCATGGAATATGGGCTCACCAGGTTGCGCGCGAGGGCAACCAACGACAATCGCGGGTCGCGAGCAGTCTTGGCGCGCACGGGCTTCGCGGAGACTGGTGCGATTCTGCTGAACGGCCGGCCTGGGACCAGCTACTCACGGAGTCTCGTCGATAACGGCTAGCCGCTAACGGCGGCGTCGGGGCAGCATGGCCGGGCAGGCCCGTCCAGCGCTGCGGCCATGGACTGGCTCCGCTCCTTACTTGTAGCGACTGCTGGTGCTGTGCCATTCGAAGCCTCCTGCCATCCATGCTTGCGCCCCTCGCAAGAGCCGCTGGAGCTCCACAGACGGGACGGCCGCGAGTTGCCGCTGACTGGCTTCGAATCCCCTGACGAAGTCGTTGTGAAGACAGACGGTGCGCTCGGTCGCCTCTCGGACGGAGCAGTTCTCTTCGGCGGCGATCAGCAGGACCAGGTTGGAGTCCGGTAGTTCGTCCGCCGCCTCCCTGGCTACCGAGTGAAGGTCATTGACAATGACGGAAGCCGTGCCTGCCTGCATGAGAGCGCGGTGGAACCGCTGCTCGCAGAACAGATTTGCGGGGAGCTCGTAGCCACCAACGACGTCAATCAGTGTCATGGATGTGTAGAAGCTGTCGTGTTGTCGTGCCGCGAGGTAGCGCCATACCGGCGGAAGTGTCTCGAGGTACCGCCATGCGGCATAGGCGGTCCAGCTCACGTACATCTGGAACGTGGCGTTGCACGCCCTCATGACCTGCGCGGGAGTGGCATGACGTGTCAGGTGGGCGGTGGCCGAGGTCAGCGCGACGAGAACAGGATCGGCCTGCGTCGCCGCGTCGAGTTGGCGCGTGTAATCCCCGGCCGGCGGGGGCGGGTCCATCGCTGACATCACCAGCGCGAGACGAGGGGGAAGCTCTGTCGGGGTGGCTCCGAGCGAGGTCTCGTCGGCGTAGTAGTCGTCGGCCGCCCACCACGCGGCATTCATCTGTGCTGCGACAAGCAGCATGTCGGGGTCGTTGCTGTCGGGATGGGTGAGCATGGCGAGTCGCCCGAACCCGGTGTCGCGGAACTTATCGATCTGGGTGGCATAGATCCCGACTTTCTCGGCCCACGCCACCAGTCGCTGGTTGACCTCGTTGGCGAGGTCATTGTCGATTCGTACGGTCGCCGGGCAGTAGAGCGGCGGGTACGATCCATCGCCCCATTCCCGTTCCATGTATGGCAATGGTGCGTAAATGTCCTTGCGGGCGAGGCCAGAATGGTAAAACGCAGGCAGGTCAATCCCGTAGTCCTTACCAGGCGCCTGGTCCTCGCCGGGTTCGAGCGTGTCACGCCCGGGCGAACGAGGGAAGTGGCACGCGGAGGTCCCCAGGCCAGACGGCCCGGCCAGCAGCCGGGCCACTTTGT
This sequence comes from Actinomycetota bacterium, assembly GCA_003168255.1. Taxonomy (GTDB): domain Bacteria; phylum Actinomycetota; class Actinomycetes; order Streptosporangiales; family Streptosporangiaceae; genus PALSA-505. Next base: position 30,296 of record PMSU01000213.1, on the reverse strand, counting down.
CCGCCCCGGTGGGTGTGCTCGCGTCAGCGGACATGAACGTCACGGCCCAACGTGGTCGGCGGCGATGAGCAGATATTGGAAGCTGCCCTCGCGGTACGCGGTAAGGAATGGTCCTTCGATACCGGTGGCGACCGGGGACTTAGCCCGAAGTTCCCAGTATGGGATGGTCTGGGGGGTGAGGTCGACGACGTTGATCGGGACGAAGTTGTTGGCGACCAGGGCTCTGAAGTATTCGCTGCGAGGGTGGATATCGCAGGTGTAATGCTGGTCGATCTGGCTGACTGCCTTGGAGCGGCCGCCGGTGACGTCGTTGTAGCAGCCGGTGATGCACACGTAGCGGCCACCGTAGGGGAGCAGGCGGGCGAATTCGCCGAAGAGCTGGTGCAGGTCGACGTACATCGTGGTTTCGTTGGTCCAGATCCCCTGCCGGGATCCGGTGTCGAAGCCGGTGTCGAGCATGTTGCGGAAATGGAACCGCACCTGGCCGGCCACGCCCCGCTGATGGGCCTGGGCGTTGGCGAATTCGACCTGAGTTTCGGAGATGGTGACACCGTCGACCTGGCAGCCGAACCGCTGGTTGGCCATGAAGCTCGTGCCGCCGCGCCCTGATCCGCCATCCAGCAGCCGGTGCCCTGGCTCGATATCACCGAGGTGGCCGAGCAGCAGGTGAGCTTGCGCCGTCTCCAGCCGGTGCATCTCGGCGATGACCGCATCGTCCCGGGTGTCGGCCGGCCCGTCGAGCACGGCCGGGTCGTAGTCGCCGATGCCGTAGTGATGATGGTAGAGGCCGTCGACTTCACCGAGCCGGATGTTGACGGGGTCTTTTTCGTTGTTCCAGTACGCGGCGACGGAGCGCTGGTACGCACTGCGCAGTACCGGCTGATCCATGGCGCCGCCGGTGGTGTGCTCGGTGGCGTGACGGGTCGTAGTCATCAGGCAACTCCTCAGGTGCGTACGCAGCATGATCGATGGGTGCAAGCCGGTCAGCTGAACTGCCGGGAGGCTTCTACGTTCTCCACGATGCCTAGTGGTCAGGGGGCGGTTCCTCCCGCGCGGCACCGGTCCTCGCATTTAACGGACATTCAGCTCCCTCCTGCCAGCCTCCGCGCGTTCCGCAATGTTGTCGTAAAGGGGCGTAATCTCATATGCCCTTTCCCGACAGAGAAATGTGACCTTCAGTCAACATTAGATTTGTGATAAGCACCTCGGTGGTCTCGCAAATAGCCGAATTGGCCATTAAGTGCTCATCCATGAACAGGCCGCTGTAATAGGGTCAATCAGACATTCTGGGAGCACGGAGAGGCCGCGAATGGGGCATTTGCCGGGCCGGCAGCGCGCTGGTCGTTCGGACTCACCGTTTGTAGGCACAATGGGCAAGAACTGGACATACCGGAGAAACATTTTGGCAGATCGTCCAAGGTCTTCCCGCAGATCAAGGCAGGTTTAGCCGAACGGACAGGCGTCATCTCGTGCCCGTACGCCGGCCGGGGAAGGAAGCAGGCCAGCAGGCAGGAACCCATCCTGCGCAACTCGACCGCCGGCGGCAACGTGCCGGCCAGGTCTACTGCCACCCAGGCCCGGACCGGCGGTCCCTCCTTCAGCTTCTCCCGAATTAGGCCGCTCAGCGCTCTTCCCGCGGAACGAAGGAGCAGCGACCATGGTCACCAAGGAACGGCTCGCCGCGGGTCGTACTCGATCGCTGGTGGCGAGGAGGAGGTCGCATGGCCCGGGTCGACGTCGATGGGGTCGGTATCGAGTATGAGGTCGCGGGGGAGGGGCGTCCGGTCGTGCTGCTACACGGCTTTCCCGACTCCGGCCGGCTTTGGCGGCACCAAGTGCCGGCCTTGGCCGGGGCCGGGTTCCGGGTCGTCATCCCCGACCTGCGGGGTTACGGGCGCTCCGACAAGCCCGAGGCCGTCGAGGCCTACTCGCTGCCCGTCCTGGCCGGGGACGTCCTGGCAATCCTTGCCGACCTGGAGATCGCTCAGGCCCACGTGGTAGGCCACGACTGGGGCGCCGCCCTGGCCTGGGCGCTCGCCTCCTTCGTGCCCGACAAGGTCGACCACCTGGTGGCTCTGTCCGTCGGCCACCCGGTCACCTTCCGCCGCACGTCGCAGCAGCTCGAGAAGTCGTGGTACATGCTGCTGTTCCAGTTCCCCGATATCGCCGAACGCTGGCTGAGCGAGGACGACTGGGCCAACTTCCGAAGCTGGGGACGGCATCCCGACACCGACCAGGTGATCGCCGAGCTGGAAGCGAACAGGTCGCTCACCCCGGGCCTTAACTGGTACCGCGCCAACGTCCCGCCCGAATCCTGGGTGGCGCCGCCGATGCAGCTCCCGCCGGTAAGCGTGCCGACCATGGGCGTCTGGAGTACGGGGGACTTCGCCCTTACAGAAGTGCAGATGACCGACTCCGCCAGTAACATCGCCGGCCCGTGGCGATACGAACGTCTGGACGGCCCCGGTCACTGGATGCAGCTGGATGCCCCCGACCAGGTGAACGCGCTGCTGCTCGACTTCCTGCCCGGCTAACCGACGAGGCCTTATCTTCCCGAGCTAGACTCCTGCTGCATCACCTGCTGGCCTCCGCTATCGAGGTAGCAACTCTGGTCTTTTCCAAGATCGATGTGGCGTTACCTACCACCGNNGGGCTCTGCCACATCGATCTTCGGCGGCGGCCCGGAAGACGTGGCTCACGGGGTCGGTGGTGCCGGTGTGACGGGAGTAGCCCGGCCGGCCGGGTCCGCGGGCACCCGCACGATCGTCCGGGACCAGGAAACGACGGTCAGCTGCCTGGCCGCTCGCGCTCCGGTCTAGGGGCGGTCGGCGCGGGTCACCCGCAGGAAGATGATCAGCACGACGAGCAGTACGGCGATTACTCCTGGTGTTATCGTGCCGGCCCAGTCGAAGCCTTGGGCAGGGGGAAGAGGGATCGACAGACCCTGGCGGGCCATCATGTCCCGGACGAACTCGCGCTGCTGAAGGGTAGGCCCGCTGCTGAGGGCGTTCGCTGCGGCGACGGCGGCGAAGCAGGTGGCGGCGACGGATGCGCCGATGGTGATCCGGGTGGCGGGGACGCGCTGGGCTCGTTCCAGGGCGGTGGCGCGTGCCGCGGGGGCGCGATCTAGCGGCAGGTCGGCGAGCGGGGCGGTCAGTTCTTTCCCGGTGCGGGCGCGCACGACCTGCCCGGATCGCTGGTCGAATTCGCCGCCCGTGATCCGGCCGGCCTGCAAGGCCTCGCTCAGCTCGGACAGCGCCCGGTCGCGCTCGGCGTCAGATACCCGGAATTCGCCGGGCGGATAGTAGTCCCTGCCGGCTGTGTCTATGATTCGCTCCTTCGGCGCGGAGTCCGGAGTATCACCTGATGGTAGTGCGCGGCGGGCTGTAAAGCGCCGGCCCATGACACGACTGAGGCTGGAGCCGATCAGGCGAACTGCGGGTAGAGCGCCGCCACCCCGCCTGCCAGCCCTGCTCGTACCGTGTGGCTCAGCTCGTCGGCGAGGATCTCCGGATTGCCTGCCTGCAGCTCCTCGAGAGCAAGCTTGGCGACGGTCGCCGGATCGTGCTTGGCCGCGGTGACGTGGCGCACCATATCGGTGTCCATGTAGCCGACATGGAGCGCACTGACCTGGGTCCCCTGCGCTGCCAGTTCCTGGCGGAGGGCGTTGGTCAGGGACCACTGCGCCGACTTGGCGGCGCAGTAGGCCCCGCTGTCCGCGAGGCTGATCCACGACAGCACCGACAGCACGTTGAGTATCGCACCGCCGCCATTGGCGGCCAGCTGCGGAGCGAAAGCTCGCGTGACCGCGAGCGTGCCGAAGTAGTGCGTCCGCATCTCCAGGTCGATGTCGGCCATCGGACCCGTCAGCAGCGAAGCGCCGGTCGAGGACCCCGCGTTGTTGATCACCAGCGTGACATCGCCCGTTGCTGCCGCGGCAGCGGCCACCGACGACTCATCGGTGATGTCGAGGGCGATCGGGATCGCTCCAGGCAGGTCGACGGACTCGGGTCGGCGTGCCCCGGCGTAAACGGTCGCGCCCCCGGCGAGCAGCTGCTCGGCGAAGTGACGGCCAAGGCCCCGGTTGGCGCCTGTGACCAGTGCGGTGCTTCCTGCGATCTGCATGACATCCTCCTGGGTAGGTATTTGCAACTTAGCATCTCACTAGGAAAATGCAACTCAGAGGTAGGATGAGGGCATGTCAGTTGATTCACCGTGCTCGATCGCCCGCAGTCTCGGCGTCTTCGGCGGGAGGTGGACCTTCCTCATCCTGCGGGAGGCCATGTCGGGGGTCACCCGCTTCGCTGACTTCCGCACTGCACTCGGGATCGCACCGGACGTGCTGACCGAGCGACTGGGCACGCTGGTCGACCACGGGGTGATGACCAGGGAGCCCTACCAGGAGACGGGGCAGCGTGCCCGCTATGAGTACGTGCTGACCCCGGCCGGCCGGGAGCTTCGCGTCGTCCTCGGTGCTCTTCAGCAGTGGGGCGATGCCCACCTGCCCCGACCCGAGGGACCCACCGTCCTGCGCCGCGTACGAGGCTCGGAGCGCCCCGTCCACGTCGGCTACGTTGATGAAGCCGGCCGCGAGGTCGACCCCGATAACGTCCAGGTCGTCAGGACCGCCGCCTACCCCTCGTAACTGTTCCCGCGGCCGAGCGAGACCTCGAGGATCCGCCGTAGTCGAGCCACGTGCGCAGAGTGCGCTGTTGGCCTCATGGGTCGCGGCGGCGGACCTGGGCTGGTCTCCTCGGCCGTCGGATCAGTGCTGGTCAGTGCCCTGGCCGTTGACGACTGTGGCATCCTTGGCGAGCGGCGCCGCCGGGCCGCTCTCGGCTACCGCAGCCGTGGCCGGGACGCCGCGACTTTTCAGATCGTCGTGTCCGGGATTCGCATGACGCCGGAGCGGCCGCCCCGCAAGGCCTTCGCGGCCGGCTTCAGCGGCCTGGCGCTGACTCGGCGCCGGCGCCGGCGTCGAGGCCGACGTCGAGGCCGGCGCCGGTGACGCCGTGGAGGAGAGATCTCGCGTTAGCGCGTCACGGTACGCGTCTGTGCAGTGCATGACTGTGATCGCCGGGTGGCTCAGCGCAGCTCCTGGATGCGGACCAGGTTGCCCGCGGGATCGCGGAAGGCGCAGTCGCGGACCCCGTACGGCTGCTCGACCGGTTCCTGGACGACCTCGGCGTCGCTGGCCTGCACCCGCTCGAAGGTGCCGTCGAGGTCCTTGGCGGCCAGGAGGATCCAGCCGTAGGTGCCCTTGGCCATCATCTCGGTGATGATGCGGCGCTCGTCGTCGGTGGTGCCGGGGTCGGTGGCCGGCGGCGCCAGGAGGATGGACGTGCTGGGCTGGCCGGCGGGGCCGACCGTGATCCAGCGCATCTTGCCCTGTCCGACATCGCTGCGGACCTCGAAGCCGAGGGTGTCGCGATAGAAGGCCAGGGAGGCGTCCGGGTCGTCGTGCGGGAGGAAGCTCGCGTGAATGGTGATGTCCATGGCGGTCATGCTAGGTGCGGTCCGGTGCCCGGCGCTTCTCGATTCCTGACCGGTCTGGTCACCTGTTTCGCCACGCACGGCGGCATCCCCGCCGTCGCGCGCGCCGCGTGGCTCCGGTAGGTGCTGGGCGGCATGCCGGCCAGTTCGGTGAAGCGAGTGCTGAAGGTCCCCGGCGACGCGCAGCCGACCGCGAAACAGACCTCGGTGACGCTGAGGTCGCCCCGGCGCAGCAGCGCCATCGCGCGCTCGATCCGCCGCGTCATCAGGTAGCTGTACGGCGACTCGCCGTAGGCGAGCTTGAACTGGCGGCTGAGGTGCCCGGCCGACATGTGCGCGCCGCGGGCGAGTGCCTCCACGTCCAGCGGCTGCGCGTACTCCCGGTCGATCCGGTCCCGGACGCGGCGCAGCCGCGCGAGGTCGCGCAGGCGCTGAGTCTCGACGGGTCTGCTGGTCACACGCACGATCGTACGTCGCGCCGCACTCGATGCCGAGCCCCGTGTCGTGACCGGGCCCCCGCGGCATCCTGAAGCCGGCGCGGTGGCGGGGTCGGCGCTTTCGTGCCTCGCCTCACGAGTCCGGCGGACCTCGGCGCTTGTGAGTTGAGTGGAGTGCGCGGTTTTGCTGCTGTCAGTTGCCGACGGCAACCCCCTCATACATGGCGCCGTAGGGCTTGGGCTGGCCCTCGCCGTAGTAGTTATCGAGGTGGGTGATCGTCATGCCCGCACTTTCAATGATCGCCGAGATGTCACGGCTCAAGTGGCACCCGCCGGCGACGCGCTGCTGTAGGCCGTTGAGACGCTGTTGCCACTTGCGGACTGCCTCGTCGGGCGCCAGCCCGTGCTCCACGAAATGCAACGTGCCGCCCGGACGCAGCACCCGCCGCATCTCGGCGACAGCGGCGACGGGATCAGGGATCGTGCACAGGCTCCAGGTGCACAACAGGGAATCTGCCGTGTCGTCTGCCATCGGCAGGCGCTGACCGTCGAGTCCCGCCACCTCGACAGCAACCGGTGACGCGGCGATCCGCGGGTGGGCCAGCCTCACCGCGAGCTGCGAAGGCTCCACCGCGCGCAGGCGCTTCACCTCGGGAGGCAGGTACGGCAGATTGTGCCCGCTGCCAAACCCGACCTCGACAACCTCGCCCGTCAGCCCGGCGCACACCCGCGAGCGGATCTTGCGCTCTACCTTGGTGTTCATCATCAGGTTGATGATCCTCGGCAGTACGTGATCATCGTAGAAGCTCATGAACCGCACCTCCTGACGCGAGTCTCACAGACAGAGCAACCGCAGACAACGACCGGCCGGGGACGCAATGCCCGTGCTCAGGGTAGGCCGCAAGGCAGGGCTTGCCTCGAACTTGGCTGCCTGGAAAGGCACTGCGTGCCGGCCCGGTCGCAGCGCGCCCGCTCCGTGCTGACGGCTTGCGGCTAGCCGGTTGAGACCGGCGTGAGCTGGTCCTTCAGCTGGGGATTGGTGGTGGTGCGCAGGTAGGCCTGGACGCGGGGATCCATGAACACCTTGATCAGCTTGACGATCTGCGGGTCGTGCAGGTACTTGGTGCCGACGACGAGTTGACCCGCGAACGCCCGCGGCGCGGGTGGCGCGTAGATCTTGTATTTCTGGCTGGTGCCAGCCCCGATGAACTGCATGTTGTAGGCGATGACGGCATCGACATCGGGGAGGACGCGGGGGCCGTCACCGTAATCGATGAAGATGAAGTGGTAGTGCTCCGGGTTGGTGGCGATGTTCGCTGTAGTGGCATACCACGGCTGGGTGCCCGGTTTGAAGGTGATCTTCCCGGCGCGTTCCAGCAGCCACAGGGCCTGTGCGGTATTGGCCGGATCGTTGAGCAGTGCGATGCTGGCGCCGTTGGGGAGCGCGTTGATCGAGCGGTACTTCTCGGAGTACATCGAGTAGGCCCACTGGAAGACCGGATTCACTGCGGTGAGCGGCCAGTGGGTCTTCGCGAGCACCTCCTTGAGCCAGTACTGGTGCTGGTAGATGTTGGCCGCGTACTGGCCGGTCGAGGTGGCCAGGTCGAGTTGGTTGCCGTCCTCGATGCCCACCGGGGTGATCTTTATGCCGTACTTCGGGGCGATCTTGTCGTTGAGGTACTGGAGGAAGGCGTTCTCGCTGCTGCTGTCCGCCTCATAGGCCACCTGAAGGTTGGTGCCGAAGTGGCTGCCGGCAGCGGTTTTGCCCGACGAACCTTTCACTGCGAAGGCGATGGCGGCCGCCGCGACGATGACGACCGCGACGATCACGGGAATCAGCCATCGGGGCCGGCGGCGCCGCAGTGTGATCTCGGCAGGCGCTTCGCTGCCGCTGCGGATCTCTGTGGACATGGCGGTTCCTTTCGGTGTGCTCAGTGCAGGAGCGACCTGACGGCCCGGTCGCCGGTGAACTGGATGACCTGCACGATGAGGATGAGCAGAGCGATGCAGGCGATCATGATGGTGCCGTCGAACTGCTCGTAGCCGTCGTTGATGGCGAGGTAGCCGAGGCCGCCCGCGCCGATCGCGCCGGCGATCGCCGAGTACTCGATCATCGCGATGATGTTGAGGGTGAGCCCGGCGACGATGCCGGGGAGCGCCTCGGTGAGCTGGATGGACCGGATGATCTGCCACCGGCTGGCGCCGGAGGCGACACCGACGTCCAGCATCTCCGGCGGGACCTCACGGATCGCGTTCTCCATCAGCCGGGCGAAGAACGGGATGCCGGCCAGGGACATCGGGATGATGGCCGCCTTGATCCCGATCGTGGTCCCGACGACGAGCTGGGTGAACGGGATGATCGTGGCCATCAGCACCAGGAAGGGCAGTGAGCGGCCGAGGTTGGCGATCCAGCTCACCACGGCGTTCACCTGTGCGTGCGGCGCCAGCCCGCGCGGCGAGGTGTTGAAGATCAGCACCCCGAGCGGGCCGCCCAGCAGGATCACGATGGCCATGACGATGCCGACCATCTCCGCGCTTTGCCCGAACGCCGGGAACAACAGGGCGGGAACACCGCTCCACGGGGTGCCCAGCGCCAGGACGTGCGTGGTCACGATGCCACCCCCGCCAGCTCGTCGGCTGTTTCCGTCATGTGGGCCCGGATACCGCAGGCGGCGAACGCCCGGGTGACCTTACCCGCGGGCAACTGCGCGCTGATGCCGACGGTGAGCCGCCCGGCGCGATCACCGCCGACCGTCTCGACCAGCCCGCTGAGCAGGGCGATGTCGGTGCCGAGCTCGCGGCTGATCCGGCTGAGCCAGTTCGGGTCGACCGTGGCGTCGGCGTAGCGTAGCCGCCACACCACCTCGTCGGCCGAAGGCCGAGGGGCGGGCTGGTCCGGCAGCAGCGCCGTGGACAGTGCGGAGTCGGACCGCCGGACGACATCCCCGACGCGGCCGTACTCTACGATCCGCCCGTGATCGATCTGGGCGACAACGTCGGCGACGCTGCGCACCACGTCCATCTCGTGCGTGATGACGACGATCGTGACACCGAGGTCGTCGCGGAGCCCGGCGAGCAGTCGCAGGATCGATCCGGTCGTCTCCGGGTCGAGGCCGGAGGTGGCCTCGTCCGCGAGGAGCACCGAGGGCCGGGTCGCCAGCCCGCGGGCGATCCCGATCCGCTGGCGCTGACCGCCGGAGAGCTGCCCGGGGTAGTGGTTGGCGCGGTGCAGCATGTCGACCCGCTCCAGCAGCTCACGGACCCGCCGGTGGATCTCTTCGTCGGACAGTCTCAGGAACTCCAGGGGGAGCGCCACGTTCTGCGCCGCCGTGAGCCTGCGGAGCAGGTTCGCGGACTGGAACACCGTGCCGATAGCGCGGCGGGCTACGCGCAGCTCGCGGCGGGACAGATTGGTGAGCTCCTGCCCATCTACCCGGATCGTGCCCGACGTGGGCCGCTCCAGCAGGTTGACGCACCGGAACAAGGTGCTCTTACCTGCGCCGCTGGGGCCGACGATGGCCGCGATCGACCCCGGCTCCACTGTGAAGTCGATGTTGTCGAGGACGGTATGTGATCCGTAGCGCTTGGTGAGGGCAGTTATTTCGATCATGCAGCTTCCCTTACACGTCAGCCGTGGATGCGCGGCGCAACGGCAGTGCGAGCGCCACGTACAGGCATCACGGCAGAGCGGGGCATCCCGGTGGAGGACGGTGCGTGGATGGAGATCCCAGAGCGAACAGGTCCGGGTGTGAGCGTCAATGCTCAGATCTCATCGGACCGCGAGCCCGATGATCCGGAGCCTAACTGGGCGAATCACCCCAGGTCGAGACGGTTTTCCCTACCCCTTTATAGGAAAACCCGATAATATCCTGGTTTGTTGACCTGAAAGATAGGAAATGTCGAGGTCGCCCTCGCCCTCCGCTACGGCCCGGTCTACCATCGGCTCCTCCACGCAGGAGTTACCGCAGATCGCTGGTTAGCCCGTCGCGGCTGAGCAGGATGTCTGACGGCTCAAGGCGCATCAGGTCGTCTTTACTCAAGTGCCGCCCCGGATCGGCGGCGAGGCGATGCGCGTGCCGGAGCCGCGCACCTTCCAGCTCGTTTCGGACGCTGCGGGCATTGGCGAACCAGGGCTGCGTCATCCGCAGCCGCATGTGATCACGAAATGCCGTCTCCGCCTCGACCGACAGATAGTAGGACGACCTCTCCAGCATCAGCTGCCCGATCGCGAGCAGTTCGTCGTCCTCGTACTCGGCGAAGTCCAGGTGATGCGCGATGCGCGAGCTCATACCAGGGTTGGACTCGAAGAAGCGATCCATGCGGTCCTTGTATCCAGCGAGGATCACCACGATCCTGTCCCGCTGGTTCTCCATCACCTGCATGAGGATGTCGACGCACTCCTGGCCGTAGTCTTTCGAGTCCTCGGCGCGGTACAGGGTGTAGGCCTCGTCGATGAACAGCACGCCGCCCATCGCGCGATCGAGAACCTGCTTGGTCTTTGGCGCGGTGTGCCCGATGTACTCACCCACAAGGTCATCGCGCATGGCATGCACGAGATGACCTTTCTCCAGGTAGCCAAGCCGGTGGAGCAGATCGGCCATCATCAGCGCAACCGTGGTCTTCCCGGTTCCCGGCGCCCCGGTGAAGCACATGTGCAGGTTCGGCCGGGACGCGGAGAGCCCGAACCGCTGCCGCGCCCGGTCGAGCAGCAGCAGCGAACCGATTTCTTCCACCTTCTTCTTCACCGGGAGGAGCCCGATAAGTTCGCGGTCCAGCGCGACGAACAGGTCATCAATGCCTGCTGCCCGCCGTTCACCGGCGAGGGTGATAGTGGCATCAGGCTGGAGCGTTTCGTTCCGTCGGCGGGTCCGGCCGCTTCGGGCGGGCTTCGTCATGGCGGCCGGAGGAGCTGCCGGGCGCCGGGTGCGGGCATCAGGCATCCGCCGGATGCCGGCAGGCGGAAGCATGCCCACCATGTCCCGGCGCAGGCCTGGATCCATCGGGCCGAGACGCCGGGCAGAGTCCCTGATACCGCGTGAGGCGAGGCCTTCTGGACTCGTCTGGCGCCACATGTGCCGGGCGGCCAAGATTAGGGGCGGGACGACGATAATGATACCGACGACGATCCCGAACAACACGTGGCTCAACCGCCAGCCATCAGCGCGGCAGCCGCGGCGCCTGGCAGGAATATTTCGAGTCCGGAATATCGCAGTCTGGCGGCACACATAATACGAACGAGGGTAGCCAGGCGGCTAACCGCGGGTCAATCGCGGGCCGCCCGGCGCCTTCCAGGCCCAGGTTCCATCTGCTTCTATGGCAGTTACGCCTGAGCGGTCACCACCCAGATGGCGCGGCGGTATCGTACTTTCCCGTCCCGATCGAACGCCAGTAGCGCTGCCCTTATCCGCTCGGCTGCCTGCGTCCGCACCGAGCTTGCGGCATCGGCGAGCGCGGATGCCGCGGGACCATGCCGGACGGCGAAGTCGACCCGCTCGTCGATCGCCGCCTCGTCCAGATACAGCTCGTCGACCTCGGCGTGCACCTGCGCATCGCGCCATCCGGCATCGTGCAGGATTTGCCTGATCCGGCCGGGCGCCGCCAAGGCAAACGGTCCCGGGTCGCCCGAGTCCGGTGGCGGCGGAAGCTGTACCCCCGCCATCCCGTTCAGCGCTGTGCTGGTCGCGCCGAACCAGGGGTTGTCGGCCAGGCTCTGCCAGCAGACGAACCCGAGCCTGCCCCCGGGGGTGGCGCAAGAGCGCAGGTTGGCGAAAGCGGCCACAGGATCGGCGAAGAACATCACGCCAAAACGAGAGAACACAGCATCGAACTGCGTCCCGGGCACCATGTCCTGGGCATCGGCCTGCAAGAACGTCACGTTGCCGAGCCCGGAACCGATCGCCCGGCGCCGGGCGATGTCCAGCAGCGGCGCAGACACGTCGACTCCCATGGCGCTACCGGAGGCGCCGACCCGCCGCGCCAGCTCGATCGTGGTCGCCCCCGCACCGCAGCCCACGTCAAGTACTTTCGAGTCGGCGGCTGGAGCGAGCGCGTCCATCGCTATCACACCGAGCCGATGAAGCTCGTGATCCATGCGGTCCGCCGCCAACGCCCAGGAGGCGCCAACGCTGCCAGACCAGCACTCGATCTGCCCGGCGTTGTCAAGGCTCACCGGCCCAGTGTGGCATGACATCCCGGACCTCGGCGAACGTCAGCGTAAGGCCCCCGGCTTTCTGGCGAGAGCCCGGGCAAAGCCACGATAGTGGCGGCGCCACCTCATCCGAACGCGAAGATCAAGACCGCCAGGCGCCGGCGTGTCCAGATCATCGGATGGACCACCATCGGCAGCGACCGCGGCCCCTGCCTGGCCGCGAGGCCGGCCAAGCCGCCGGCGTGGTCGAAGTGGCCGTGGCTGAGGACCACCGCCTGGATCTGGGACAGGTCGGCGCCGAGGCGGCCGGCGTTGGTGACCATCGCGTCAGGGGACAGGCCGGTATCGAACAGCAGCGTGGTCGTGGTGGTGCCGCGGCGCACGCTGACCAGCGCGGAGAACCCATGCTCGGCCATAAGCCCGACCGTCGTCGACCCGGTCTCGAACTGCGGGGCCCGGGCCTGGCCGACGCTGAACGGTGCCCGGGTGGTGCGTCCGTCGCCCGCGAGCAGGGCGTCGTACACATTGTCGACCAGGGTCGTGATCACGATCTCGTCGACCGGCTCCAGCGTTATGGGATCGACCGCGGACCCGGCGGCGGGCCGCGGAACGGCCGCGGCGGCCTGCCGCGGATCTGCCGGCGAGTCGCACATCAGGAGCTGCTGGCGTGCATGGGAGCGGCCGGGACGACGGTGGTGATCAGGCCGTTATCGACGTCGTAGACGTGGCCCGAGACGGTGATCGTGGGCGGCAGGATGGTGCTGGAGCGCAGCAGTTCGACATCCGCGCGGACGGTCTGCTCCGGGTGGACGACCGCTTCCGCTGCGAGCGCGGCGTCGTCACCGTCGATGAGGTCGGCGAAGCCGCGGCGGAAATCCTCGTCGGCGAGGAAGTGGGTGCCGCACTGGGTGTGGTGGATGACGGCGACCTCGAACCGGGGGCCGCCGGGGATCACCTGCTTGGAGAGGTAGCCGATATAGGCCAGATCGGTGAGCACGTCGGGGGAGACGCGGCCGCCGGCGTTGCGGATCACCATCGCGTCCCCGAGCTTGAGCTCGAGGAACGCCGACGGGTCGGTGCGGGGGTCCAGGCAGGTGATCACGTAAACCGGGTGCCTCGCGGCGATGCTGGCGCCCTCGCGAGCGTTCGTGGTCGCGAAGTGCTTGTTGCGCTCAAGGAGCGGGCCGATGTTAGCCATGTTCGGGTCCTTCCGTGTTGAGCCGTTGCCTTCGCGCCCAGTGCGCCACTGTAACGGTGGCCAGCGTGATCACGAATGCGGTCGTGATGCCCGCCAGAGACCAGGACCAGGCCCGCCACAGTGGGAACCCCTCGACGCTGAGCCACCGGATGATGAGGCTGGCCGACGCCCCGACGGGAAAGGGGGTGAAGGTCCAGAAGTTCAGGGTGAAGGGCAGCTTGCGGCATTCGGCGAAGAACAGGATCTGGACAACCGGCATGATGCCGGCTGCACAACGCGTCGCCGGCGTGCTAACGTCTTGGCGATCGTGATCCATCGACTGGAGGTGAGTCCCATGAACGCAGTATCCGCAGTGGGTGCTCCGCTGCAGTCCACGATCGCGCGACTGAGGTAGTCGCCACCGGGAGCGCCCGCCAGGCAACTCGCGAAAGGCGACTCCCATTGAACACAACACCTTTTTCAACTCTGCACTTCACATCGACGACGGCCTCCGACCTGCCGAGGTCCGACCAGGATCAGGTGCAGGTCGACGCCACAAGGCGGGTGCGCGCCGCGGGTCAGCGAGCGTTGGTCCTCGGTGGTGGCGGATCGGCAGGCAATGCGTGGTTGATCGGCGTCATCGCCGGCCTGTTTGATGCCGGGTTGGATGTGACCGAGGCCGATCTGATCATCGGGACGTCGGCCGGATCGACGGCCGCTGCCCAGATAACTAGCGCGAGCCCGACCCAACTGCTTGCCGACATCCTTTCCGCTGCGCCCCAGCAACGGACTGGTCCGGTCGGATCCGACGGTGGACGCGTTCCCCCTGGGCCGGTGGCCGACCATATGCGGAGGACGAGCGAGATCATCGCCGCCGCTGAGGATGCGTCCGACATGCGCCGTAGACTGGGTGCGGCGGCGCTCGAGATGGATGCCGCGTCGGACGGCTCCGGGCAAACGCGGTGGCGCGCTACGGTCGCCGCTCGGCTGCCCAGTCAGTGCTGGCCGGAACGAGCGGTGCTGATCGTGGCTGTCGATGCCCAGACCGGTGAACCTGTCGTGTTCGACCGCCACAGCGGAGTCGACTTGGTGGACGCCGTCGCCGCCAGCTGCGCCAACGGCTTCGGTGTCCCTCCCTACGGTATCGGCGACAGCCGATACATCGACGGCGGCTACCGACGATCCAGCGAGAATGCCGATCTGGCAGCCGGATACGGGCGGGTGCTGGTGCTGTCACCACTTGGCGGCAGATCACGGGCGCCACTGGACTGGGGCATGCATCTTGCAGCACAGGCCGACGAACTACGCGCCCGCGGCAGCAGAGTCGAAACCGTCCTCCCGGACAGCGACTCCCGCGACGCATTCGGCAGCAATCTGATGGATCTGTCGACGCGTCCGCCCGCCGCTCGAGCCGGTTACGACCAAGGCAGAGCCCTTGTCGGGCAGCTCACCGAATTCTGGCGCTGACGCCAGCCTTGCGGCGTCCTCCACCACTACCCGATTTAGCTGATATATCCCAGAATGTCCACGTGAGCATGCCGACGGTGGATCTCGTGGGTCGTGAGGCCGAAGGTGCGGCAGTGCTGGCCGGCCTCGGCTCTGGCGCGGCGGGCGCTCGCGCGGTGCTGCTGGTGGGTGACCCGGGCATAGGCAAGACCGCGGTCTGGGACTGGGCGACACAGCAGTACCGCGCGGCGGGTGGCCAGATTCTGTTGTCCCGCGCGACAGCGGCTGAGGCCCGGCTGCCCTGGGTGGGGCTGACCGACCTGCTGCGTTCGGTACCCGACCCGATCGTGGACTCGCTGCCCGGGCCGCAGGGCCGGGCGCTGCGCACCGTCGCCCTTCAGTCGAACGCCGGAGGACACGCCGACGAGCGCATCGTGGGCACCGCCTTTCTCACCGCGCTGCACCGGATGGCGGAAGCATCGCCGGTACTGCTGGCGATCGACGACGTACCTGATTTCGACCCGGCGAGCTGGCGTGCGCTGCTGTTCGCGCTGCGCAGACTGGACCACAGCGACGTTCGTTTCCTGGGAACCGTTCGCGAATCCCGCGGATACGAAGCCGGCGGTCTGCTCGGTCAGAACCTGGCGCCAGGTCATTGGCGGGAGATTCGGCTTGGACCGCTGAGCGTGGCCGCCCTCTTCGAGCTGCTGCGATCGCGGATCGGCGCACGCTTGTCGAGGCCGCTGCTGGTCCGGATACACGAGACCGCCGGCGGGAACCCGTTGTACGCGCTGGAACTGGCGCGTGCTCTGGAACGGTTGGACAGCCAGCCGCAGGCCGGCGTCCCGCTGCCGGTGCCGAGCGGTCTGGTCGCGCTCGTCGAAGCGCGGATCCGCAGCCTGCGCGACGACGTCAGGGAACTCGCAGCGGCCACGGCGGCGACGTGGCGGTTCACCGGAGCCGACGTGAACCGCGATGCGCTCGACGTCGCGGTGCGGTCAGGTCTGGTCGTGGTCGATACCGGCGACGACGGGGTGGGTGTCATCCGCGCGGCGCACCCTCTACTCTGCGCGGCGGCCTACAACGGGCTCGACGCGGAAAGCCGCCGGGTGCTGCACCAGCGGCTGGCGACCAGCACCGCGGATCCGGTAGAGCACGCGCGGCACCTTGCGCTGGCCTCTCCCGGGCCACAGCCGCACGTCGCGGTGGCCTTGGACGCTGGGACCGCCGCCGCGCTGGCAGCGGGCGTCCCCGACGTCGGCGTCGAACTCGCCCGTCTCGCCCTCGAGCACACAGTGATCGCCGCCGACCGGCCGCCGCGGCTCGACCGGCTGGCGGACGCGCAGTTCCGCGCGGGAGACAGCGCGGGCGCCCTGGCCACCCAGGCGACGGCGATCCGGCTGACCACGGATCTCCCGCAGCGCGCTCGCCGCCGCATCCGGCTGGCGGAGTTCGCCACCGAAGGCACCGGCTGGGCCGCCGCCGAGGCGGAGGTGCGGACCGCCATCGCCGAGGCGGTAGGTGACCCCACCGTGCTGGCCGAGGCGATGCTGACACTCGCGGCCGTCACCGATGACATCAGCCTGTCCGACGCCTCGGCCGCCCAGGCGGTCGAACTGCTCGAAGGCCTGGATCAGCCGGATCCGCAAATTCTGTCCGGAGCGCTGGCCCAGGCGGCTGGCGCCCGGTTCCGGGCCGGGCGCGGGCTCGACCACGACATGTTCGCGCGGGCGATCGCGATCGAGCGCGGCCACGACTATCGGCGGCTCTCCGACCGTGCGGACGCGAACTATGCCGCGCTGCTCAAGTACGCCGACGAGCTCGACACCTCCGAGACGATGCTTAACGCGCTCCTCGACGAGGCCCGCGCGACCGGCGACCTCACCTCGATCGCCTACTCCATCGCCCACCTTGTCAGCATCGCCCTGTGGCGTGGGCAGATAGCGCAAGGGCGGGCGTACGCCGACGAGCATCTCACCCTGGCCACCCAGGGCGACCTGACCGGCCAGAAGGCACAAGCGCACTACAACGTCGGCCTGGCCATGGTCTACCAGGGCCTGCCCGACGAGGCCGACGGCGTCCTCATCGCGCTGCGCGATGACCCGTCGACCACAGGCTGGCTCCAGCACCGTGCCCATGGGGCACTGGGCTTCGCTGCCCTGTCCCGGGGTAATGCCGAGGCAGCCGTGAGCCATCTTGACCAGTGGTACGCGGCCCTCACCGCGATGCACTTCGAAGAGCCCGGCTACAGCCGCTCGCACCTGGACTACCTCTGCGCGCTCGCCGCGGTCGGCCGGGCCGACGACGCGGCCCGCGTACTCGACGTGCTGACCGTCCAGGCCAGGCGTTCCGGCGGCAAGTGGGCCGCCACGGTGGCCCGCACCGGGCACGCCCTGATCCACGCCCAGGCCGGCCGGCTGGCGGACGCCCAGGTGTCGATCAACCAGGCGCTGACCTGGTACCGTGACTCGCCGTTGCGCTTCGACCGCGCTCGCACGTTGCTGATCGCGGGCCAGATCAACCGGCGTGCCAAAGCGAAAACTGCTGCGCACGGGCTGCTCGACGAGGCCCGCCGCGAGTTCGGCTCCTTTGGCGCTACGGCGTGGGAAACGCTGGCCGCGGCCGAGCTGACCCGGGTCAACGTGCGGCCCCGGGCACCGGCCGAGCTGACCGAGACCGAGCGGCGGGTGGCCGAGCTCGTCGCGGCTGGACTGACTAACCGGGAGACGGCCGCGCGGGCCTTCCTCGCCGAGAAGACCGTCGAGGCTGTGCTGGGCCGCGTGTACCGCAAGCTCGGCATCCGGTCACGGGCCGCGCTCGCCGCCAGGATGCACGCTGCCGGCTGAGCCCGGAAGGCCAGCCGAGGCCGGGAAATGGACGGCCGTGAGGGTACGGTCGCAGCGCAGCTGGGCTCGCTCGCAGGCCTGGGTGACGTGCTGGAGGCTGGGCGCGCGAAACGCGAACAGCGCGACCTCGTCCTCGCCCACCAGGATGCAGCCGAGGAACGTCACGCCGGCCTCGGTGCCGTGATCGAGCCGGGCGCAGATCTGGCGCACGTCGTCTGCCGCCACGCCCGGCCAGTAGCGCTCGACCAGGAAACCCTGCATGTCGCGACGCTAGAGCCAGCTGCGCCACCAGTGCCAGACCTGCCGCCCTGATCGAGGGATTTCCCTGATTCGCGAGTGATGACCCGGTCTTAGCGTCAAAGGGTGCCGGCGCGTACCGCGCCCGGCTCAGACACATCATCCATCGTGTCATCAGGCCTAGGGGGCTGCTGCGATGCCTTTGATACCACGTCGAACCCTCGCTGTTCTGGCAGCGGCCGCGGTGTGCGCGCTCGGAGCGGCCACGGCGGCTAATGCCGCACCGCCCGGACTGAACGGGCCGAAGCTCACGCTGGTCAAGCTTTCCCAGCAGGTTCAGTTCACGTCGGATTCGTTCGACACCGTCGCCGACTCGGCAGGCGACACCTACATCGGCTGGCTTGCCAACACGGCACCCGGCAGCACGACGAGAGCCATCTACCTCTGCACGCTGAAGCCGCAGAAGTCCACCTGCTCGGGCGGGGTGCAGACGATCCAATCCAAGACCCTGGAGACGGCCTCGGACCTGGAACTGCTGGCGGGCAGCAAGTCCGTGACCATGGTCTGGTACGTCAACTCGCCCAGCAAGGGGACAATCTACAAATCCGCCGCGCAGGCCGGTGGCAAGCCGTCCAGCCCGGCCGCTATCGCGACGGCACCCGCCAACGGGGAACTCTTTGATGCCGTGATAGGCCCCTCGGGACACATCTGGACGGTCAGCGGCGACGACGCCGGCGACAATCTGACCGTCAGCGCGGAAGGCAGTTCGCCGCCATCGCCGACGCAGCCCTGGGGGGCTGGCTTCGCCCGGCTGGCCTTCAGCGGCAATACCGCCGTGCTGGCGATCCAGGAAGCCGGCAGCATCACGGTGCCTGTCTCCTATGCCTCGCTGACCAATGGCACATGGTCTGCGTTCCAGTCGCTGACCGGTACCTGGAGCGCAGGCTACGGCCCCGGTCTGACCAAGACGTCATCCGGGCTGCGGCTCGTGACGGCAAGCCCGTCGTACATCCCTGTGGCCGCCGCCTGGACCGGGAGCGCCTTCGGCCCGGCCAAGCCGATCGGCAACTCGGGCACATGCGCCCCCGACAGCGCCGAGACGACGACTGACCTGAGCGGCAGGCTCGCCGACGTGACTAACGAGTGCAACAAGATCACCGTCGACAACCTGCAGCACACCACTAAGGCCGCGACCGTCCGTTTCGACCCGAACGGCACGGTCGCCGGCGGCACCCCGGAGGTCGCGACACTGCCCAGCGGGCGGGCATGGGTTGTGTACGCCATCCAGACCCCGCAAAGTGACTACGACGAACTCATAGCCGCTCCGGTGCTGCTGCCCACGCTGCACACACACGTCAGCAGCACGACCGCAGCCGGCAGCGTCACGGTCACCGGGCCGGTCTCCTGCCTGCCCGTCATCGATACCAGCGTCGGAGCATCGGCGGCTCCGGCATCCGGCTGGCATGTGGTCAGCACGTCGCTGACTCTGTCCGGCAAGGCGCAGTCAGGCACACTCGCCGGGGCCAGCTTGAAACCGGGGCAGACATACACGCTGGAGGCCATGGCGAAGTTCGCGGACGGCAGTAAGAAGCAGTCCGCGACAGCGCAACTGAACTTCAAGGCCTGCCCCGCCCCGTGACGGGTGTCAGCCTCGGTATTGCCGCCGCCGCTGGTGACCAGCAAGCTGCCGGGCCGGCGGACCATGTCAGAGCGGGCGGGACCCATGTACGGGTCCTGCCCGCTTCCCCTGTGCTGCCTGGGGGACCGATCCGATGGCGGATTGGTACAGTGTCCGGGCCTTCCCAGGAAGGCTCGCCATCCTCGGCCGCCTATGTCAGCCATCTCCTCGACAGTTGCGGTATCCCGCCGCGGGCACTGCGCTGCACCCGGCTCGCGAACCTGGTCAACACGATCGACCCCAAGCTTGTCGCCGCCGCGTTCGGCATGAATCCCGAAGGGGTCATGTTCTATCTTGCTGACCACGTCGATGACAGCCGGCTGCCGATGCAGCACGGCAGCTGAGGAGTGCCCGATACGCGAAATCCGGGTTCTGCTGATCGGCGGGACGTCGCACGTGGGGAAATCCACGCTCGCCCAGGCGCTGGCTGCCACTCTCGGCGGAGAGCATGTGTCGACGGACAGCCTTGCCCGGCATCCCGGGCGCCCCTGGACAACGAGCAGCGGGCCCTTCCCCGAGCACGTGGCGGCCCATTACCTGTCGCTGCCGGTCGACGGGCTCACCATCCAGCAGCTGCGCCACTACCAGCGGCTATGGCCTCGCATCGAGGAAATGGCCGCGGCGCGGGCAACGGACGCCAGCGCCCGCCGGCTAATCCTGGAAGGATCCGGCGTACTGCCGCAGCCTGTTGCCGCCCTGAAAATCCCGAACACGGCAGCGGTATGGCTCACCGCCAGCTCCGCCGTTCTGAGGAACCGGATTTACTCGGCGAGCCGGTTCGATGAGCTGGCCGCTGACGAGAAGATCATCGTGGAGAAATTCCTGGGACGGACTGAACAGTTTGACCAGCTCATCCTCAGCGCCGCCAACAGCCTCGGACTCACCAGCATCGACACCAGCGCCGCACCGCCAACCACCGAACTGATGAAGCAATGCCTTCAGGCCATCGACTGACGACCCGCGGAACCACCACACGGAACCCGTGAGATTTCAGCTGCCACCGGTGACCTGGAGCGGCAGCGTTGGGAAGCGTGTTGTCAGCCCAGCCGTCAGAGCCCGGCGCTAGCCTAACTGGTATGAGTGCTCAGCCGGTGCAGGAGTACGATCCGGACGACCCGGTGGGCACTGGGGCCCCGCCAGCGGGTTCCGCAGCAGGCCGTTATGGCCTCCGCGAGCCGGTCCCGGTACGACGGAGGCGCTCGCGGGCCTCACTCTCGCAGAGTGAGGTGATGGGCTGCCCGGCCGCGTGCTGATACTTGGCGTCATAGGCCCTGGTCCAGACGCCAGCCGCCCACGACCGTCCGAGTTCGCCGGCGCTGAACTCCCGGCCACGCGCATGGCAATACGCGACGAGGAACCGCTCCGTGTCCTCGACGGTGGCCAGCTCGTCCGCGCTGACGGTCGAATACAGCGCGGCAGCGAAGCCGACCAGGACGGCTTCGCTGTCAGCGGTCATGCTGTCCCAGTCGTGCACCACCAGCAGCGCGTCCCCGCTCCAGCGCAGGTTGCCGGCAAGCCAGTCGCAGTGGCCGATCACGGCTTCGGACTCGCTGGCCCGCAGCCGGTCACGGGCACGGCGCCCGGCATCGTCGACCCACTCCGGGCCGGCCACTTTGTTGAGGTTGACGTCAGGGTCCTCATTACACGGCCACAGTCCGTCCCCGGCGTGGTTCCAGGCCGCCCACGACGGTGCCGGGTCAAGCGTGGATACCTCGGCCGGCCGGGGGGCCAGCCTGATCAGCCGCGCGAACGCCTCAGCGAAGGCCCGGGCCGCGTGGCCCGCGCTCGGCAGCATGGCGCCGCCGGGGACGTAGGCCTCCGCGGTTGCGGCGTCGCCGCCGAAAGGGGCGGCGCCGGTGAGCGGCTGGGGACACGGATAGCCGGCCAGGAACATGCGGCGCTGGACTTCGACGCATGCCGCTATCCGCGGCGAGTCCGGACGCACCTTGACCACGACCGCCCGGCCGTCAGCCAGCCGGAGCCCGGTGACTGCGGACAGGTGCCCGGATCTGAAGATCTCATCCGCTGGCGGGCTGCCGAGATGCTCCATGCACCACTGGGCAAGGCGGGCAGGATCCACGGCATGCGCGCGAGATGACATCTGGGCATCCTCACATGCGCTGATAGCGCTGCGGCCCACGCAGCGGTACGGGTGCAGCGCCAGGGCAAGGTTCGCGGGTACAGGGTCATTGAGCGGTGAAGCCGCCCATAAGCCTGTGGAAGTCTGCCACCGATGGCTCCCCGGATGGGGAGACTGGCAGAAGAGGATTCCGAGAACACTTACCGGAACCCTGTCTGATCTGCGAAAACTCTGAGTGGGCCGTACTGGATTTGAACCAGTGACCTCTTCCGTGTTAGGGAAATCTGGTCCGTCGATCTCGGTCTGAGTCGGGCGGGGAGCACCCCTAACTGCAACAACATCCCTGGGGGAGCCGTACCGGGTCTTACCGTGTCTACGTGCGCTGGCTCCCGGGATTGGCTCCCGGGCTGCCCTGGCGTGTCAAGCCTGACGTTGATGCTCCGCCATGAGCTGCGTGACTGCGTTCCGCAGGTCATCCATGGGCGACTCCACGGTGCGGCGGATGACCTGGGCATCCACCCGGTAGTAATGATGGGCTAGTAGGTCTCGCAGCCGCGCGATCTCCCGCCAGGGAACCTGCGGCTGCCGGTCGAGCAGCTGCTCTGGCAGGGCTTTCACGGCCTCGCCTATCACCACAAGCCGGTACAGCAGTGCATCGAAGGCCAGTTGCGCTTCGTCCCCGGCGTCATTGGGCTCGTCCAACCTGAGTTTGCTGGTCAGGGGTCTGGCCTGGCGGGGATTTGTGTGAGTGACGAGGTCGCGGGCGGGTCTGTCCGGGGGTCCTCTAACGGGCACCCGGCGCGGCTGCTCCTTAACGTGACGGGGCAGGCCGATGACCGGCGGCGCAGGTAACCGCCGGGCAGCGGTCGCGCGTTGAGTGGGCATGGGGACCCAGCCGCTGGACTTCGCCGAGTTCTACCGGAAGTCCAAGGACGAATGCCTGTTCACCGTCCTGGTCAGCGTCGATGACCGGGACACCGCGCAAGAGCTGGTCGCGGAGGCGTTTGCCCGCGCCTGGGCATCCTGGCGCACCGTCAGCAGGCATCCCGCGCCGGCCGCGTGGGTGGTCCGTACCGCGCTGAATGCGAACATCTCCCGGTGGCGGCGTCGCCACCGGGAGCTACCGGTGCCAGATCCGGGCCTGGTCGCCGATCTGCCCGCGGCCGATGGCGCCTACGGCGGTGCTGTCGATCCGCGGATCATGGCCGCCCTGATGCGGCTGCCCGCCCGGCAACGGCAGGTGGTGGCGCTGCGGCTGTTCCTGGACCTGGACACCGAGCGCACCGCCGCCACGCTCGGCATCGCGCCCGGCACGGTCCAGGCTCACCTGGGCCGCGCCATGGCCGCGCTGCGCACCGACCTCCTCCCCCAACGACAGCAGGAGAGCCCATCATGAACGACGACGAACTGATCACGATCGTGCGGGAGCAGCGGGACAAGGTCCCCATGACCACTCCGGTGGAACAGGTCATCAGCCGCGGCCGCGCGGTGCGCGCCCGCCGCCGGATCCCCGCCATGGCCGGGGCGCTGGCCGCGGCTGCCGCAACAGCCCTGGCCGTGACCGCGCTGGTACCCTCCGGCCACCATCCCGCGGCCCATGCCCAGCTCACCGCCTGGACGGTCACCAAGCAGGCCGACGGGAAGATCGATATCACCATCAGCGAACTGCGCAACCCGGCTGGGCTGCAGGCCCGGCTCCGCGCCGACGGCCTGGCGGCCACCGTCTCGTTCTCCGGGCCGCCGAACCCGGCATGCAAGCCCTATTCCCCCACCAAGGCCCAGCTCAAGAAGATCGGCCAGCTCCACCCGCACAGCAGGACCGACCATCTGGTCCTCAACCCCTCAGCCCTGCCCAGCGGCACCGGTGTGTCCATCGGTATCGTCCCCAGCCTGCCGCCCAGCATCCACCGGCCCAGTCCGGCGGCAGCCGTCGGCCTGGTATACGCCAGCCCGCAGTGCACCGGCAGCTAAGCCACCCGGCTAGACCCGGCGAGTCTCATCACCTGGCCGCAGGGCCGCGGGCACCGCGGCCCTGCGGCTTATGCCTGACACGGGATCGACGCACCAGCACGTTCCTCAGCGCGCTGCAGCTGCGGCGCCCTGCGGGCGAGCAAGGTGATGACCTCTAGCACCCAGCGGCGGACCGTCGAAGCAGACACGCCGTTGCCCCCGGCCATGTCGGCCAGCCGCTGGTCATGCCGCAGCACCGCCAGCACGATCACGGCGATCCGCCCGGGCGGCTGCTTGCGCCACCGCGACCCAATCATCTTCAGGTGGCGCGCAGCAGCTCGGCGACGAAGCTGATCGTCGTGCTGGACAGTGGCAGGCAGCACTGGCAGACAGCGTGACAGGCGCCCTCGGCGGGCTTGTCGGTCTTGGTCACACATGACGGCCTACCGCCGAGGGCGCCTCAAGATCGACGGTGACACGCCGTGGGCGATCACCAGGCCCGCCGTCACGGCCGCGGAGCGAACCGGCCCGGCGCGATTTCGGCCAGCCAGCCCCGCGCGACCAGCCGCTTGAGCTTCCCGCGCACCCCTTCGGTGTGACGGGGCTCAGCCGTCAGGCCGAGCTTGGCGGTGATCCGCTTGCATGTCACCCCCCGGCCCCCCGCCCTCTCCTCTCGATGCGGTGGACCAGCAGTTCCCGGACGGCGATGGCGTCCTTCCCCAGGCGTACGCTCAGATCCGGATGCTCGGCCAGCACGGCGTCGTGGCTGCCTGCCCACGGGCTAGGTCGGCATATGCGGTGTCGGCCGCCGACTGTTCGGCGACGGCTCCGTCGAAGTCGGCGTCGCCCGCGCCGTACAGCTTCGGCGTGGGGGCGCCAGGCTGGATCCAGCCGCGCCAGTCCGCTCTGCCTCGGCGAGGTGCCGGAGCAGACCGAGCAGCGACATGGTCGACGGCGGGGCTGACCGACGGCCAACTGTTCCGCGTTGAGACTCTCGCATTTCATCAGCAGGGTGCGTCTGTAGTGCGTCAGGTAGTCCTGCAGCGTCGCCAGCTCGCCTTCCGGGCTGATCTTCGGCGCTGTTGCGGGGATCCTCATGCGGGTCTGCCCACATGTCTGGGTAGACGGTTGCCTGGCTCCACCGTTGGGGTTGGTCGCTCACCCTGGTCATGCTGGTCATGCTGGTCCTCAGGTACCTGGCTAGCCAGCGAATTTCCACGACTCGAAGTGGTCCGAGACTCTAACTCGCCGACGTCGTTGACCGGCCGTTGACGGGCTGTCCGTCAACACTCCTAACGTAACCGCCAATACACGCACAGCGTTCGTCATGGTTCACAAGGCCCCGCGCTCAAGTGAGAACACGTCGTGGCGTGGGTGGAGCAAGCGGAGTTGTGGCAGTCAGTGAGCGGTGCCGGTTTCGATCACGAGAAGTTCGCCGTCTACGCGTGGCGCTCCGTCCGTGCGGATGGCGACACCTAGACCGAGAAGTCCCGCCGCACGCTCGAACTCCCGTCCGATGCCGCCGAGGCCCCGCGCAAACACCACGAGCGCCAGGCCGTGCTGCGTCTCAGGCTGGAGAGAGAGGTACCAGGATCAGGGTACGTCTTCAGCACCCGGACCGGCGTGCCCCTGGGCACGAGGAATGCCAGGCGCTCGTTCCGCCTCATCAAGAAGCGGGCCGGAACAGAGGAGCGCTGCGCCCTGGGCAACAGGCGTTGGGGAGCGTGTTGCCAGCCCGAGCGTCAGAGTCGGGCGCTAGCCTAACTGTTATGAGTGCTCAGCCGGTGCAGGAGTACGACCCGGACGACCCCGTGGAGATCTTGCGTGTGCTGCCTGAGCAGTTCCACGACCAGTTCCTCGCTGAGTACAGGGCCGCGGTCGAAGGTGCCCATCGGGTTGAGGGCTACCGCGCTCTGCATGGCCTGTTGAGGTTGTGGCGCCTGACCGCCATTATGTATTCAGATCCCGGCTTCGAAGCCCGTCTTGAGCAGGTCCGCGAAGCGGCGCGGACCGGCAGCCTAGAAGGAACGGTACCGATAGAGGACATCGTCCCGGATTGGCCCGATCGCCTGCGTCGCCGGTGACTTATCAGGTCAGGTTCGAAGGTAACGCTCTGATCCAGCTCGGCGGTTTCCCTGAGGATGCCTTCGAGACTCTGCTGGCGAGAGTTCTGGAACTCGTAGACGCCCCCTGGGATGCAGAAGTCATGCCGCCCGGTGACGACCCAGCCTTCCGCCGGGCTGTGTTCGGCGCCGGGTTGGGTCTGGTGTCGTTTCGTTCTGACGACGACGCCGAGTTGATCCGGATCTTTGAGATCATCTGGATTGGTTAGGCGCCCGGCTGTTCGCTTAGCGGCGAGTGCACGGCGGTCAACACGTGCTCCCTGATTGTCCTCCGTCGCGGACGGCGGCTATTATATGCAGTAGTTAAGCACATCGGTGGAGCTACGGCCTGCACAGAGAATTATCGCAAACGGATTGATCGCCGCCTTACGTTCTGCACATTCAATGCATCAGGCGGGTGATTGAGTTTACACGCGCATGCCTTCCCTCTCTTACGGATCGGGGGTTCTTGCGTCGTGGCTGCTCAGCAACGTTGTGAGCTCATCAACAGGTTCTGGCCATCCATCCAGTCGGCATCGACGCGGATGGATGACCAGTAATTCTTAGCATCAAGGCACAGAACAAGCATTAAGATGCCGGAATATGCATTCACTCACAGCTACAAGCAAGGTTCGATGTGTCCTCCTACACTAGTCGACGAGGGTCCAAATGAGCGCTTGTGCTGCGGAGGCGGCTTCCAGTGATGCAGAACTCAGAGCGGATTTCCCCGATACATTGTCCCGGCGATCAGCGCAATTGCGAGCTACTGCCCGCTGCTGCGGGACCGCACCGCGAGCGCTGTGCGGAGGCTCGGATCGTTGGCCGCGAGGCAGTCGTGAGCGCGATGGCCGTCGGCTTGGTCATCGACGTCTGGCGGAACAGCCCGGTCGAAGACATGCACGCTAGCGCGTGGTCCGAGCGATGCTGTGATGTTCGCTGAATCAACATCCCTGCACGAAGAAGCCGTTATGGCGCTGAAGGCCGACGACCGTGCTTTCGGACTTCTGGAGTTCGAGGAACATCTCCTAGACCGCGAACGTCCTTGGGCGGGATCTGGAGGCAGGACGCTCAAGACCCTCGGCTACGGGTCTCTAGGGCGCTACGAACGGCACGTGAAGGATCACATCAACAGACTGATCGTCCTGAACCATCACAAATGTGTTGATGATCCGCTCGAAGCGTTCCTGATCGTCAATGCCTCATGTACGGCCGCGATCACAAAGGGATGCCAGCATGGCCTGTTATCGTGGAGCGCATCGGAATCCTCCTCGCTGATCCGACGCATCCCGCCTGGCGAGACGAAAGCAAAGGCAGACAGGCGCTCGTCCAGAAACCCGTGCAGGCGCCGTCACTGGATCAACTCGCCGCTGTTCTCCTCATCAACCCATCCGACCTCCCTGACCCGGTCTTGGACTGGCTAAGTGGCCACCTACTGTTCTGTGCGGCACCCCCTTACAGCACTTGGTGGGGAGACCAATGAGGTACGCCCTAAACAGGGCAACGAGGGCAACCCGCCCGCTCCGAAGGAGACCGGCGCCTTACTCTGGCCACGGCGTCTGAGAGTCCAGCAGTAGTGGTCCGCCTGCCAGAAGTACTCATCATCGGTCAGCCCGTCCAGCGGCGACCAAGCCGCCAGTGCCACTCAAGTTGATCGACCAGCTCGGCATTCCAGTCAACGTCGTGCTGGAGACGATAGACACCGGGTACGGGGGGGACGGGGCCTTGGTCAGTGAAGCTGCCCATAGGTCTGGGGAAGTCTGCCACCGGTGGCTCCCGGATGTCGGACTGACAGAAGAGGGGTCCGATAACACTCACAGGAACCTTGCCTGACCTGCGAAAATAACTGGTGGGCCGTACTGGATTTGAACCAGTGACCTCTTCCGTGTCAGGGGGATCTGGTCCGTCGATCTGGGTCGGCTTGAGTCGGGCGAGGAGCACCTCACCTGCGTCAGCGCACTGAGTGAGTCCTGGCGTGTCTGTCGTTGCCTGACTGTGGTGGCTCCCTTGAATGGCTCCCGGAGCATAGCGGCACGTGGGTCGGCTCACCCGCTCGCCGCGTGAGCTGGAAGACGTGATCGATCAGATCGCCTTCACCCTGGACAGCGCGACCGCCTAGGTCGTCAATGGCTCAGGTCTGCGACCAGGACGTCCCGTTCCAGTGCAGGGCAAGCCAGTAGTCGGTGCCTCCGTCGCCGGCGCACGCGGTGATGCAGTAGTAGCCCACCGCCCACGCGTCGTTGGCCGCGTCGGCGCTCACCCCGTACAGCAGGTTGTAGGACGCGGACGACTCTGGGCTTGTGACTCTAGCCCAGCCGATGCCGTCCCAGTGCGCGATCAGCGCCTCGTCGGGGCTTCGCAGATCGCCGGTCGTGTCGTCGCCCACAGCCCAGGCGTCCGAGCTGGTCCGGGCGGCTACCCCGAGGTACTCGTTACTGCCGCCGGGGTTCGGGACGACGGTATCGGTCCAGCGCGTGCCATTTCCCCGCATGGCCAAGGCGTACTGGTCGAAGGGTGAGCATTGCTCGGGGCTGTCGGTGCAGAAGGACCCCACGGTCCAGAGGCTGGTCGCCGACAGCGCGCTCACACCGTTGAGCTGGCTCCCCACGGAGTCCGGTTTGGGGTTGGCGACCTTGGACCACTTGGTGCCGTTCCAGTGCACGATCAGCCTGACCCCGTTCGGCTGGCTGACGGTCTCGTAGTACCCCACTGCCCAGGCGTCATCTGCGGAAAGCGCGATTACCGAGTTCAGCATCTGCAGGTACCCCGCTGACTGGTATCCCGGGCTCGGGCAGGGGATCCGCGACCAGGTGCTGCCATTCCAGTGCAGCGTCAGCGTCTCGGAGGGCTTGACCATGTTGTCCTCATAGCCCACGGCCCAGACATCAGTGGGGGACAGGGCGCTCACGCCGTAGAGCGAAGCCCCGGCGAACCCACTGTGCATTACGGACCACGCGGTGCCGTTCCAGTGCATGATCAGCGACGTTTCATACGGGGAGGCTGCGATGGCCTTGTGCCCCACCGCCCAGATGTCATGGGGTGAGTCCGCGCTTACCGCCTCCAGCCCCCCCTGCGCGGAACCGGAGCCGGATATGACCGCCCTGGACCAGGCATGGCCTGTCCAGTGCTCGATTAGCGGCGTGGAACTCTCGGGCAGGGCCCCGCACTCATACTTGACCGGACAGTGCAGCCCGACCGCCCAGGTGTTGCTCGGCGACAGCGCCGCCACGCCGAACAACTGGTCCTGGTACCCCTGCGTCGTGCTCAGCGACGCCGTGCTACCCAGCGCCGCGGGTGCCGCTCCGGTAACGGCAGCGGCGGCCAGGCAGCCTGCCAGGACGCATGCCCCGCCCATGCGTGCCCAGAAAGCAAAAAACCAGACATTCAGGAATCTCCTTGTCACGCGCGGACACGCGCCCGCACCAACGTTCCAGGCCATCCACGGAGCAGCGTGGCGCATCTCGTTAAGCGGGGGAAGAGACGTGCCTGCGGGAGTGATTCACGTGCGCGTCCGGATGACGTCGGCGGCGCGCTGCTAGCCGGCGTAGGGGCAACATAGGGCGCCGTTAAAAATCTTGAAAGGGTTTGTTGGTACATATTGCCAGCCACGCCGACATCTGCCCCGTGGCAATAGGACTGATGATTTGCCAACCGTGGTCAGTCGTCGCGGTATCCACCCCCGCTAGCAGTTGAGCAAGCTGCACCAGGCTAAGCGGCTCATACGCTGGGCGATGATCCTGATAGCTCATGATGATGACGCTAGTACATCGGCTGGGCGCCGTTGCTCTCACGCGGATAGCTTGACCTGACCGGAGGCACAGTGAGCCTCCTGGCTGAGGCATTCGGAGAGTTCTAAACCGCGCCGTGGAGTGGTGAGGCCCGCAACATGCAGCGGCAACGCCCTGATCCAGCCTTCTGCCAGACCGTATTCGGCACAGGCTGCCTGACTGCCGATGAGACCGTGCCGTCCAGCTCCGCAGAAACGTCCTGGTTACGGCGCTACCAGCGACCAGAACACCTGCACGTCGAAGTCGCCGCTCGATGGGTCGAGATCGCCGTAGATCTCCCAGCGAGGGCCGGCCAGCCGGTATCCGTTCGTCTTGCTCCACGTGCACACCGCCTGGTGAGTGTCGCCGATCTTGGCGATCGGGCCGGTGTGGGTTACGGCGGCGACCAGCCCGCCCGGAAGCGTTGACGAGACCACATGACCGGTGGGCTCGAACGAGCCGCTTACCTGTACGCCGACTTCGACGTTGGGGACATCGTCCTTGTACAGCATGATGTTGTGCCCCTGCTGATAGAGCTCCTCCGGAGCGCCGCACCGAAGAAAGTTCCACACCTTATCCAGCATCGGCCCCCACATCGTCGGGAGCTCCGCCCATGTGGTCGCTGCCACTACCACCGCTGTCGGCGTCGGTTCGACGGTCTTCACGGTCACATCGATAGCCATGGCGCGGAGCATACGCCGTAGTCCAGACCAGCACAGGTGCCAACCGCCCGAGCCTTTGTCGCGACAAGCATTAGTGCGTACAGAGTCCTGGAGGCGACGATCTGCATCCGCCTACGTCTGGTTGCATTGGCTCCCGTAATTGGCTCCCGGCGTGCGGCTCCCGTCTCTCGGATCTGACCAGGTAGGCACCTACTCCGCCTGGATCGGCAGCTACACGATCGGCCAGGTTTTCACTAGATCGTTGACCGGGGATTC
>PMSU01000186.1 GCA_003168255.1 Actinomycetota bacterium | reverse complement strand
CGATCACGAAACCTGCGGCTTACTTCTCCGCGGGCCCAAAGAGTGTCAGCGCTGCCACATCGACGTCATTCGCCGCAGGGTTGACGCCGCGAGGCGAATGACTTAGCGGCCGTGCGCCCGCCAGTGCGCTCCAAAC
The DNA here is from genome assembly GCA_003168255.1 of Actinomycetota bacterium. GTDB lineage: Bacteria > Actinomycetota > Actinomycetes > Streptosporangiales > Streptosporangiaceae > PALSA-505. The sequence goes on along the minus strand of PMSU01000186.1, from coordinate 23,635 downwards.
AGCGCCTCTTCGCTGACCGGTGCCGGCGTGATCGGGCGCGATACCCAGGTCAGGTTCAGGAAGTGCCGGGCATTGATGTTCTCGGTGGTGATGTTGCCGCCCCACGTGCCGCAGCTCAGGCTGAGCGTGAACGGCAGGCCGTTGCGCGGGCTGCCCGCTCCCTCGTTGAGGTTCTGGTTCACCAGCACCCGCGCCGTCTTGGTAGCCATGGCCAGCCGATCGACGTTGTCGTCCGAGCTGGTGTGGATGGCACAGGTGTGGCCCAGGCCCTGGTAACTGGTGATGGCGTTGACCAGGTTCGCGGCGTCGCAGATGTCACCGGAATAGCGGTAGAGCGCCAGCACGACGGACAGCTTCTCGCCCGAGAACGGGTAGTCGGGTCCGGTGCCGGTTTCCTCGACCAGGATCATCGGGCACTGCGGAGCGACGTCGAAACCCGCCAGCCCGGCGATGTGCGTCGCCGACTTGGCAACGACATCGATCGTCGGCACGTGCCCGCCGTCCGGCCACATGACGCCGCTCAGGGCGGCGGCCTGCTGTTTGTCGCACAGGTGCGAGCCGGTGTCGGTCAGACGCCGCACCAGTTCGTCATAGACCGACGCGTGCACGATCACGGCATTGTCGGCCAGGCAGCTTGTCGCGTAGTCGAACGTCTTCGCCGTCACTATGGCTGCCGCCGCATCGGCCAGGTCGGCCGTCTCGTCGACCACGTGAACGGCATTGCCGACGCCCACGCCGTAGGCGGGGGTGCCCGAGCTGTAGGCGGCGTGCACCATGCCGGCCCCGCCGGTAGCCACGATTAGGTCGGCCTGGCGCATCAGCTCCTGGGTCTTGGCCAGCGACGGCGAGTCCAGCGATTGCACCAGGTCAGCCGGCGCGCCCACCTGCTCACAGGCGGCTCGCATAAAGCCGACGACGGCCTCGGTGGTCCGCCGGGTCCGCGGGTGCGGGGCGCAGATAATGGCGTTGCGGCCCTTCAGCGCGAACAGCGTCTTGACCGGCGGGGTGGCGTCCGGGCCCGTGGTCGGGATCAGCGCGGCGACCACGCCGACCGGTTTGGCGATCTTCACCAGGCCCGCCGCCGGTATCTCCTCGACCACGCCGACGGTACGCAGTCCCGACATGTCCGCGAGCACCCCGGTGACCCGCTTGCCAATCTTGATGATCTTGTCTTGGTAGTTGCCGAATCCGCCTTCATCCACCGCGAGCCTGGCCAGCTGCTGAGCGCGATCTTCCCGCACCACAGCCCAGGCCACCGCTGTGACCAGCGCATCCACCTGTTCCTGGGAGTAGTGCTCGATGGCGTTCGCAGCCTTACGGGCACGTTCCACCACGGCGGTTATCTCGTCCGCGGTGGAGTCGGCCGCCTGATCCTTGGGCTCGCTCATGTCGGCCAGCGTGACTGGTTCGCGGGCTAATTCCACTGATCTGGCGGGGCGAGACGGCGGCAGGCGTTGGTCCCCCGAAGACCTGACCCGAGGCCGTGATCTGCCCGCATGCTCATGAGAGCCGCGGTCAGCCCAGGACCAGCGGCGGAACCGCATGCGGATAGGAGCTGGCGGCCAGCCTGGGACCGACAGCGCAGCCCGCATGCTCGTGGAAGAGCCGGCGGTCGGCAGGGGCGGGCAGCCAGAAGGTGAGGGCGGCAGGTGCCACGGCTCGTGGTGATCGGCGGCGGCGCCGCGGGAATGTCGGCCGCGTCGGCCGCGCGGCGGGTCGCGCCCGATCTCGACGTGGTCGTCTGCGAAGCCGGCGGCTTTGCCGCCTACGGCATGTGCGGGATCCCGTACTACCTCTCCGGTGTCGTCGAAGCCGCGGAGAGCCTGCTCGCCTACCCGCCGCAGGAGTTCAGGGACAAGCGTGGCATCGATCTGCGGCTGCGCACCCGGGTCACCGCGATCGACCCGGATGCGCGGCGGGTGCACATCAGCTGCGACGGCGAGATTGACGTCCTGGGCTACGACGCGCTGGTCGTTGCGACCGGCGCCGATCCGGTGCGGCCGCCCATTCCCGGGCTCGATCATGACCGCGTCTTCACCGTCCGGTCCCTGGACGAGGCAATAGAGCTGCGTCGGCTGCTCGACACCGGCGTGGTCCGCCGCGCCATCGTGGTGGGAGCGGGTTACATCGGCCTGGAAACGGCGGAGGCGCTGGTGGGGGCCGGCGTCGAGGTCGAGGTGATCGAGGCGCTGCGGCACGTGCTGGTCGGCGTCGACGAGCCGGTCGCCGACCTGGTCGCGGCCGAGCTTCGCCGCCATACCCAGTTGCGGCTCGGCTCCCGGCTGGACGCCGTACGTGACAGCGATGGCGGCGTGACCGCGGTGGTAGATGGCACAGCGCAACAGGCCGACCTGGTGATCCTGGCCACTGGCGTGCGGCCGGCCACCGACCTGCTGATCCGGGCAGGCGCCCGACACCTGCCAGACCGCTCGGTCATCGTGGATCCGGGCATGCACACATCGCTGCCCGCCGTCTTCGCCGCCGGGGACAGCGTGGCACTGCCGCACCTCGTGCTCGGCAGGCCCTCCTGGGTGCCACTCGGGCCCGCCGCCAACAAGACCGGCCGGGTGGCGGGAACGGTTGCCGCCGGCGGTGCGGCCTCGTTCGCCGGGGTCGTCGGCACGGCGGTCGTCAAGGTGTTCGGCCTCGAGGTCGCGCGGACCGGCCTGAGCCTGACGGAGGCCCGCGCGGCCGGCCTGGACGCGCTCGCCACCGATGTGACCTCCCGGTCACGGGCCAAGTACTATCCCGGCGGCTCGCCGCTGCACGTGCGGCTCGTGCACGCCCCCGGCGGCCGCCTGCTGGGCGCTCAGATGGTCGGCTGTGAAGGCGCGGCCAAACGTATCGACGTGCTGGCGACCGCGCTGCACGCCGGCTTCACCATCGGCGACCTCACCGCGCTCGACCTCAGTTACGCCCCGCCGTTCGCACCCGTCTATGACCCGGTGCTGCTCGCCGCGGGCGTAGCCACCCGGACGGCCGCCAAGGCCGGAGGGTCGTGGTGAGCCCGCGGCCCCGGCGGGACATCTGGACGCTTCTCGCCAGAGCCGGAGGGTCACGATGAGCTTGCAGCCCCGGCGCGACAAGCGGCGGTCTCTCGCCGACGCGGTATCCCTGGTCAGCGACTTTGCCATCGTCGCGCTCGGTGGCGGGCTGTCGGCCCGGCTGCCGATGGCGATGGTGCGCGAGCTGATCCGGCAGGGCAAGCGCGGCCTGCACCTGGTCGGGTCGGCGCACAGCATCGATGTCGAGCTGCTCGTCGTTGCCGGCGCGGTCCGCCGCTGTGAGGAGAGCTATGTCGGCTTCGAGCAGGATCTCGGCCTTGCCCCGGCCTACCGCCGGGCTGCCGAGGAAGGCTCCATCGAGGTGGCGGAGAGCTGCTGCGCCAGCATCCTGGCCCAGCTCAGGGCCGCCGAGATGGGGCTCCCCTTCCTGCCGGTCCGCGGCGTACGCGGGTCGGACATCGCCCGGCTGCACCCCGAGTACGCCGAGATCACCTGCCCCTTCACCGGCGAGCGGCTGGTCGTGGTTCCCGCACTGCGCCCCGACGTAGCGCTGCTGCACGCGCCGGCCGCGGACCGTTACGGCAATCTGCACCTCGAGCAGCCGTACGTGCTGGACGAGCGGTTCGCCAGCGCCGCCGCCACGGTAGTCGCGACCGCCGACGAGCTCGTCTCACCCGACGAGATCGCCGCCGCCGGGATCACCATCCCAGGCCACCTGGTCGCCGCGGTCGCCGAGGTGCCGTTCGGGGCGCATCCGTCCTCCTGCTATCCGCGCTACGCCTACGACCGCGACCACCTGCGCGAGTACGTGACGGCGGCACAGGCAGGGCCGGACGAGGCCGCTAAGTACCTGGCTGCCTACGTGCATGGAACCGGTACCGAGGAGGGCTACCGCGAGGCGGTCGGCGCAGCCCGACTGGCCGCGCTGGCCGCCTGGTCGCAGTCGACGGCCGGGTGGAAGGAGCTGTTCGCATGAGCTGGACACTCGACGAGTGGTTCGTGGTCCTGCTGGCCAGGACCATCCGGCCGGACGAGACCGTGTTCCACGGTTTCGGCAGCCCATGTGCCCAGGTCGCCATGCACGTCGCGCGGCGCACGCACGCGCCGGACATGGTCCTGGTAGAGGGTGCGATGTACGCGATCAACCCCGACCCTCCGTTCATACCGCCGACAGGCAATGACGCCAGCCTCAGCCGCGGCGCGGCCTACACCATGCGGTTCGAGGAGTTCTTCGACGCGGCCGTGCGCGGGGACGTGGACCGGATGTTCCTGTCCGGCGGCCAGATCGACGGTTTCGGCAACACCAACGTCACCGCCATCGGCCCCACAGATCGGCCAAAGGTAAAGCTCGGCGGCGGTGGCGGCGGCTGCAACTTGGCCGCGACAATCCGCAATCTCACCCTGTGGACCACCCGGCACCGCTCCGGCCGCACCCTGGTGGACGCGTGCGACTTCATTACCGACATGGGGCACCGCACCCCGCTGGGCACGCGGGCGGAACTTGGCTACACCGGCGGCGGCCCGCAATGGCTGGTCACCGAGCTCGGAATCTTCGACTTCCCGGCCGGGCGGGCCAGGCTGGCGCAGGTCTTCCCTGACGTCAGCGTGGACGAGATCCGCGCGGCGACGGGGTTCGACCTGGACGTCGCTGGCGACCTGCGGACCGTGCCGCCGCCGTCAGCGGCCGAGCTGGCCGTCGTCAGGTCGCTGGACTCCCTCGGGGTCCGCAAGTCGGAGTTCTCGCCGGCCGAGCTGGCCAGGGTATTCAGCCACCACCCGGGCCAGGCCTGCACGTGCTGACGAACGGCTCAGGGCTGGACGCGGTTTTCTCGCCCCGGCGCGTCGCACTGGTCGGTGCCTCCGGGCGGCCTGGCTCGGTGGGGCGGCTGCTCTGGGACAACCTGGCAGACTTCCCTGGCGACGTGGTGCCGGTCTGCCGGGCGGGCACGGTATGCGGCACGATCGCCTACGCCGACCTGCGGGAGGTTCCCGGGCTCCTCGACCTGGCCGTGATCGCGACGCCCGCCGCCACCGTGCCTGATGTCGTCCGGGCGGCCGCGGACAAGGGCGTCGGCGCGGTGGTCGTGCTCAGCGCGGGGTTCGCCGAGACCGGGCCGGACGGTGCCCGGCTACAGGCTGACGCGGTGGCCGCGGCCAGGGCCGGGAACATGCGCCTGGTAGGCCCGAACTGCTTCGGCGTGCAGAACGCTGACCTGCCGCTGAACGCGTCGATCGCGGCAGGCACACCGCGCGGCGGCGGCGGCGTCAGCATCGTCACCCAGTCCGGTTCCTACGGGATGGCGGTGCACACCCTGGCCGCCGAAGAGGCGCTGCGCGTAGCCAAGGTCTACGCCGCCGGCAACAAGGCCGAGATCTCCGACGCGGAGATCCTCGCCTACCTGCGCGATGACCCGGCGACGACGGTGATCTGCCTGATGCTTGAGTCGATCACCGACGCGCGCCGGTTCTTCGACGAGGCGTGCCGCACCACCCCGGTCAAACCGGTCATCGCCGCCATCGGCGCGCGAACCGGTGCCGGGCGGAGAGCCGCGCTGTCGCACACCGCGGCGCTGGCTAGCGACGACGCCGTCCGCGACGCCGCGCTGGCGCAGGCCGGCGTGGTGCGGGTGCGCACCGGCCTGGAGGTCTTCGACGCGGCCCGCGCGCTGGCCGGCCAGCGCGCGCCATCCGGGCGCCGGGTCGCGGTGCTGACCAATTCCGGTGGCATCGGCGTCGAACTGGCCGACCTGCTCGCCGACGAAGGGCTGGAGATACCGGAGCTGAGCCCATCGCTACAGGCCGCGCTGCGACCGTTGCTGCCCGGCTACGCCAGCGTGCGCAACCCGGTGGACACCACGCCCGCCTGGAGCCGGTACACCACCGCGTACCCGGCCGCGATCGAGCTGCTGGCGCGCTCCGGCGAGGTTGACCTGATCGTGCCGGTGCTGGTGCAGCGCGCCGCCTCCGGTGAAGTGGCGGAGGCCGTGCGGGACGCTGTGCACCGGCTGCGCAGCGATAGCGTGCCAGTACCCGTATACGCCTGCTGGGTGGCACCGCGCGGCGCGCAGCCGCATGCGGACCTGCTGCAGCAGGCCGGCGTGCCCTGTTATGCGTGGCCGGACCGCACCGCCAGGGCGGTCGGCACGGCGGTCCGCTGCGGCCTGCGGACCTCCTCGCCGGCCCAGACCCTGTCACCGCTCGCGCCGGATGGTCCGCTCGCGCCGGATGGTCCGCTCGCGCCGGATGGTCCGCTCGCGCCGGATGGTCCGCTCGCGCCGGATGGTCCGCTCGCGCCGGATGGTCCGCTCGCGCCGGATGGTCCGCTCGCGCCGGATGGTCCGCTCGCGCCAGCCAGGTCGGCCACCCGGGCGCGGCTGTCGGCGGCCGCTGCCAATGGCCTGCTCGCCGCAGATGCCGCCCGCGACCTGCTCGCGAGTGCGGGGATACCGGTGATCGAGACCGCACTCTGCGGCAGCCCGTCGGCGGCCGTGGCTGCCGCCGGGCGGCTGGGGTACCCGGTGGTCGCAAAGGTCGCCCATCCCAACCTCACGCACAAGACCGACGTGGGCGGGGTGCGGATGGGCCTGGCGACGGCTGCCGCCGTGCGGCAGGCCGCCCGCGACCTGCTCACGCTCGCCGACGGCGCGGCCGTTCTCGTGCAGCCACAGGGCCACGGTGTGGAGCTGGTGATCGGCGGGATACGGGACCCCGACTTCGGCCCGGTCATCATGGCGGGCATGGGCGGCGTCCTGGTCGAGGCCTTGCGTGATGTGCGGCTAGCAGTGGCGCCGGTGGCTGAGGCGGCGGCAATCGCGCTGCTGCGCTCACTGCGCGGTGCGGCCGTGCTGGACGCAGTACGCGGCGGCCAGCCCGTGGACCTTGCGGCCGTGGCCGCCCTGATCATCAGGGTCGGCCAGCTGCTCATCGACGTGCCGGAGATATGCGAGCTCGACCTGAACCCGGTGCTGGCCACCGGAAGTGCCTGCGTTGCCGTGGACTGGCGGGTCCGGGTGGGCTGAAATTCAGCCCTCCCATGCGCATAGGACGGGGAAGAACGGTCCCCTCGTGGGGAAGAAACCGACCACTGGCCCGGCATACGCTCGTCCCGCTCGGGACACGATCAGGAAGGGGCAGCCAGATGCTCATCGGAGGCCAGGAGATATTGCTGCCGACCACGATGGTCGGCAACTATCCGAATCCGCGGTGGTACGACGGCCACGCATTTGCCACGTTGCCGAAGGGCGAGTTCATCCACGACTCCATCAGCAAGGAGGCGCTGGAGGACGCGATCGGCGTGATCGTGCAGGATCAGGAGGCGGCGGGCCTCGACATCATCTGCGACGGGAAGGTGTACGGCGGCGACTCCCCGTACGGGACGATCCTCTACTACTACCTGGAGCGCATGTCCGGCTACAAGCTCACCGGGCCGCCGATCGGCCTGCCGATCTACTCCACCCTCTACTCACCGACCTGCGTGGGCGAGGTGCGGCGCGAATACCCGTTCCATATCGCCAACCTGCGCGCGGTGCGCAAGGCGACAAAGAAGCCGGTCAAGGTGTCATACACCGGGCTCGGGGTGATTGCCGCCGCCACCACCAACCTGCATTACAAGGACACCAGGGAGGTGGCGATGGCACTGGCCAAGGCATTCAACGAGGACTTCCGCGAGCTCGCCGACAACGGGTGCGACATCATCCAGCTCGATGAGTTCGTCTGGCCGTACGGCATGGGGGACTGGGAGATCGATGCGCTCAACGCCTCGGTCGAGGGCGTGGGCTGCCAGTTCTGGGTGCATACCTGCTGGGGTAACTATTCCGGGACGCCGGCCTACTTCGCGGACGACACCGAGACCGAGTTCGGCGCGTTCGTGCTCGACAAGCGTGCCGCCGACGCCCCGGCGCCCGAGCGTGCCCATGCGATCTTCCCGCACGTGCTGAACGCTAACATCCACGCGCTGAACTACGAGGTCGGCCGGACCGGGCCGGACGACCTTAAGCCGCTGACCGACAACGACTGGTCCAAGCCGTTCGTGGCCGGCGTCATCGACGTCAAGTCCACGGTCACCGAGAGCGCGGACGAGGTCGCCGACCGGATCAGGCAGGTGCTGGAGTACGTGCGGGCGGACCGGCTCGGGCTGTCCACCGACTGCGGCCTGATCAACTTGCCCCGGATGATCGCCGCGAGCAAGCTCCGTGCCCTCGCCGACGGGGCAGCTCTGGTCCGCGCCGAGTTGCAGGGCTAGCGGCACCTGACCACCACGGTCTCGTGCACGCCGCCCCCGCGGCACGGGGCCGTGGTGCCCGGCCGTCACCCGGCGGGTGGCCGAAGGTCAACGTCTTGGCTGAGCTTCGTCCTGCCAGGACAGCGAGACTCCGCCGTCGGCCTGCCTATGGTGCGACCACACCATCAGCGGAGGCGTGCCGTGCCGGAGTGTCCGACCTTCCTCAAGTTGCCATCGCGTGCGGTCAAGCCGCGCTCCTGCGGGATAACGCATGTCCTGGACAAAGGGCTCACGCCCGCCGGAACGGATGCCTTCCTCGGCCAGGCCGCACACCTGGTCGACATCGTGAAGGTGGGCTGGGGCATCGGATATGTCGACCCGGCGCTGCCCGTCCGGGTGGGCATGTGCGCCGAGCACGGCTGCCCGGTATGCCTCGGCGGGACCCTGTTTGAGCTGACCGCGATCCAGGACCGGGTGAGCCAGCTCAGGGACTGGGCCCTGAGCGTGGGCATCACCCATATCGAAGTCTCCAATGGGCTGCGGGCACTGTCGGCCAGCCGCAAGCACGCTCTGGTGCGGGAGCTTGCCGCCGACTTCGTGGTGCTGGCCGAAACGGGGGCGAAGGAGGGGAACTACCCGCCGACCCCGGCCGAGTGGGCGCAGGAGATGGCCCGCGACCTGGACGCCGGCGCCTCGTGGGTGATCGCCGAGGGCAGGGAAAGCGGAACGGTCGGGCTCTACAGTGCGGATCAGGTTGTCCGCGAGGACCTGGTCAAGGTCATCCTCGACGCTATACCGCAGGACCTGGTGATCTTCGAGGCCCCCGCCAAGGCGCAGCAGACCTGGTTCATCCGGCAGCTTGGCGCGGACGTCAACATCGGTAACGTCGAGCCTGCCAGCGTGCTGTCGCTCGAAACGCTCCGGCTCGGGCTTCGGGCCGATACTGCCTCGTTCAGCGCGCTGACATGATCGCCGAGCCAGCCGCCAACACCATCACCCGGCCCTACCGGGGCCTGTCGCTGCAGGACGTCGACATTCCGCTCACCGCGCGGGCGATCGGGACGCTGCTTCGTCAGCGCGAGATCTACCGCCGGACAGCGTTCATCGTCCTGCGCAACAACGGCGAAACAGCCCTGGTCGCGGTGCGGCCGGAAGATCCAGCCTCGCTGTTCTCACCGGTGGCGGAGCTACGCGTGCTCTCCGGGCCGGCCACTACGGCATGGATCGACGAGCCGTCCGCGGACGTGAGCAACGCCTCCGCGCTCGCCGCCGCCGCCCTCGCGCGGCAGCGTGACGGCGTGCTCGCCTACGTCGTGCAGGGTCTCTTCGAGCACGTGAACTTCATCTGGCGGCCCGCGCCGCTGACTATCCGTGTCACCGAGGTCGTGCCGCCGCATCCGCCCAAGCTGCTGGCCATGGCGCAGCAGGCGGTCGACTATGACGAGGACCTGCCGCCGGTGACGCTCGTACTCGACAGCGTCGACGTGCGGCAGCTCATGGCTGACCACTCGGCACCGCACTACCTGCTGCCTTGCCGGGGCAGCGGCGTGGCGGCCGGCTACGAGGTCAGTTTCCTGGACTGCCACCCGGCCTACCACCCGGACTGGCTGCTGATCGGCTGTGACCGGTCCGTGCAGTTCCATGAACACTTCTACGGCGCGCAGCCGCGGCGGGTGGACCTATGCCCGCGGGCCAGGGCGGCGAGGCAGCCGGGTGAGCGGCTTCTCACCAAATGCTGCCTGCTGGAACGCGATATCCAGGTGGACGGGGCGACGGCGGTGGTGCCGTGGGGGGCGAATCTCGACGAGGTGCGCTCCGCGCTCCGCGCCCTCTGCGGCATCCCCCCGGCCGCTTCTCCGCAAGCCGCGCCGTACCGGCCAGCCGGTACGGCGCCGGACACCGGACCATGAGCCCCGCGCACCCCGCCGACTCGCCCGTCTACGGTCACCTGTGGACTACCCCGGAGGTGTCCGCGCTGTTCTCGGAAGAGGGCAGGACGCAGGCCTGGCTCGAGATCCTGGCCGCCCTGGCGGAAGCGCAAGCCGAGGTCGGCCTTGTCCCGCCGGCCGCCGCCCGGGCTATCCGCGCTCATGCCAATGTCTGTCTGCTGGACCTCGACCTGGTCGCCGAGCAGACGCGGGCAAGCGGCCACTCGACCGTCGGCCTGATCCGCGCATTGCGCCAGTCCCTGCCCGAGGAGGCCCGCGAGTGGGTGTACTACGGCGCGACGGTGCAGGACGTGTCCGACAGCTGGTTCGGGCTTGTCTTCAAGGCTCTCGGCGCCATCGCCGAGCGTGACCTGACCCGGATGCGCGATCGCGCCCTGGAGTTGGCGCAGGAGCACCGGAGTACCCCGATGTGCGGGCGTACCCACGGGCAGCCCGGTCTGCCGATCACGTTCGGGTTCAAGGCGGCGGTGTGGGCAGCGGAACTCGACCGGCACCTGGTGCGCGTCCGGCTGGGCCGCGGCCGCTGGGAACTGGCCCAGCTGGGCGGCGCGCTCGGCACGATGGCGTTCTGGGGCGAGGCCGCCGCGGACCTGCTCGACGCGTTCGCCCGCCGGCTTGGGCTGGGTGCTCCCACGGCGGCGTGGCTGACCGCCCGGGACGGCGTGGCGGAGTTCATCTGGCTGCTCGCGGCCATCGCGGCGACGGTCGGCAAGATAGGCAACGAGGTCTACCAGCTACAGCGACCGGAGATCGGTGAGCTGCGGGAGTCGTTCACGCCGGGCACCGTCGGCTCGATCACGATGCCGCACAAGCGCAACCCGGAAATCTCCGAGCATCTGGTCACCCTGTCCCGGGTAGTCCGGGCGCAGGCCGGGCTCGCCCTGGAAGGGATGGTGTCCGAACACGAGCGGGACGGACGTGCCTGGAAGACCGAGTGGCTGGTCGTGCCCGAGACCGCCATGGCCTTTGGCGCCAGCGTGGACGGGGGGGCCAGGATGCTCGCGGGCTTGTGCGTGGACACCGAGCGCATGCGGAGCAACATCGACGCCCAGGGCGGGTACCTGCTCTCCGAGTCTGTCATGCGCTCGCTCGCCGATCGTCTCGGCAAGCACACCGCGCACGATGCCGTCTACGCGATCGCCATGGAGGGCATCGACAAGCAGCAGGACTTCCGCACCGCCTTGCGCGGTGATCCGCGGCTGAACACGATCTCCGACACTGAGCTTGACGAACTCCTGGATGTCCGGGCGTCGCTCGGCTCGTGCGGCACCTTTGTGGACCGGGTCAGGGCTGCCTGCCAGGGCGGCGGGCAATGAACGCGGCCGTGAATGCGGCGGCCCCGCCGGATCCGGGCAGCCTGGCCAGCCATCCCCGCGCCAGCCTCGTCCTGGCGCCGACGCCGCTTCATCCGGCGCCGCGGCTGTCCCGGGAGCTGGGCGTGCCCATCCTGCTGAAAAGAGACGACCTCACCGGTCTCGGCCTCGGCGGCAACAAGCTGCGGGGGCTTGAGTACATCATCGCCGACCTGCGCCGCAACGGCTGTGATTGCCTGGTGACCGGCGCGGGACCACAGTCGAACTGGACCATGCTCACCGCCTTGGCCTGCCTGCGCTATCAGGTGGAGCCGCATGTCGTCTGCTACGGCGAGGGCGCTGCCAGCGAGGGCAACATGCGGCTGCACCGGTGGCTCGGGACAGATGTGCGGTTCACCGGCGACCCGGACCGGTCATCGGTGGACGTGGGCATGGCGGCGGTAATGGCCGAGCTGCGCGCCCAGGGCAAGCGTCCCTATCTTGTTCCGCGCGGCGGTGCGACGCCGCTGGGCGCGCTGGGCTACGTACGGGCGAGCGTCGAGCTGGCGGCCCAGCTGACCGCGCTCGGCGAGCGGCCGTCAGCGTTGTGGCTAGCGACCGGGTCGTGCGGGACGCAGTCCGGGCTGGTGGCCGGGGCGGCGCTCACCGATGCCCCGTACCGAGTGGTGGGCGTGGCGGTGAGCCGGCCGGTGGCGCAGTGCCGTGAGCGAGTGCGGTCGCTGGCGGCAGCGGCGGCGGCACTGGCGGGTACCGCTGCCGCCATCGGGCAACCGGAAGTGCTGGACGGATGGATCGGGCCGGGGTACGGCGTCCCGTCACCGGAGGGGCAGCAGGCGGCGCGGCTGGTCGCGGCGACCGAAGGCGTGTTCCTTGACGCTACGTTCGGGGCGAAGGCGATGGCCGCGCTGGTCGCAGAATGCCGGGCCGGCCGGGTCCGCGGCACCCAGGTGTTCCTGGTCGGTGGTGGCGCGCCGACCCTGTTCGCCGGATCGGGCGGCGGGCCGCCGTGACAGCGCTGCCGCCCCCCGAGGGCTACCTCGGTGCCGGCGCCCGGATCACCAGCGGGCCCGCGCCTGAACTGGTCGAGGCCGGCTACGCGCTGGAGATCGCGGACGCGCCGCTGCTGCACCGCGGGCTCACTCTTGCCGACCTTGCCCACCTTGTCGCGCTGACCGAATGCGGGGCGCTCCAGGCGCAGGAGGCGGCACCGCTGTGCGGCTGGCTGCTCGACCTGCTCGACGCGCCGGCCACGGAGTTTCGCTACGACGCGGTCTACGGAGATGCCTACAACAGCAGGGAGCGGGAACTCAACCGGTCCCTCGGCCCCGCTGCCGGACGGCTGCACCTGGGCCGCACCCGCCGCGAAGCAGGCCGCATCGCGTTCCGGCTCGCCTTGCGCGAGCGCCTGCTCGGGCTGCACGCCGACGTTGCCGCCTTCGCGGCCAAGCTGACTGACCGTGCCGCCGAGCACGCTGGCACGCTGTGGGCGGACAGCACGTACCTACAGCCTGCGCAGCCGTCGACGTTCGGCCATTACCTGGGCAGTTTCGCTGAGCAAGCGGTGCGGCACCTGCACCGGATCGAGGCGGCGTACGGCGGCGCGGACGCCTGTCCGGCCGGCGCGGGCGCGACAGGCGGCGCCCGGCTGCCGCTGGACCGTGCCCGGCTTGCCCGGCTGCTCGGCTTCGGGTCGGTGGGCCCGCACACCCGCGACGCGATGTGGTCGGTGGACACCCTGACAGACGCGGTCGCCGCGGCCGCGCAGACCGCGATGACGATCTCCCAGCTTGCCGGGGACCTGGAGATTTTCGCGAGTCCCGCCTTCGGCTACCTGACCCTCGACGCCTCGCTGTGCCGGGCCAGCGTGCTCATGCCGCAGAAACGCAATCCCTACGCGCTGGCCGTGCTCCGCGGCGGGGCGGGCACCCTGACCGGCCGCCTGACCGGGCTGCTTGCCACCGGCCTCACCCCCTCAGCGCGGACCGATAACTGGCTGTACGCCTACGGCGAGGTGGTCGGCGCAGTTGACCTGGCGGGCAGGCTTGTCCGGCTGGGAACCGCGGTCGTGGCCGGGCTATGCCCAGACACCGACGCGCTGCGCGAGCAGGCGGCCAGCCACTTCATCGCGGGGGCCGATCTGGCCGAGGAACTGTCCCTGCGCTGCGGCCTCGACTACCGGACGGCGTACCGGGTGGTCGGTCGGGCCATCGCGGTTGCCGCCGACCGCGGTGACAAGGAACTGACCCTCACCCTGGTCCGCGCCGCCGCCAACGAGGTCACCGGGGCACCAGTGCCGATCACGGCCGAGATGCTCGCCACGGCGACAGATCCAGTCGCCGCGGTGGCAGCCAGAAATGCCCCAGGCGGCGCCAGCCCGCCGCGGGTACGGGAGCACGCGCGGCAGGTACGGCGGCGGGTGGCGGCGGCGCGGCGCTGGAACCAGATCCGGCGGGCGCGCATCGCGCGGGCTGAGGCTGACCTGCTAGCGGCCGCGCGAGGCCTCATGTCCGGGACCGATCGGGCGTAGCCGGCCAAGCGCAGCCGCAACGCCGCCTTGTCCCTGGCTCAGCGCTGGCGACGCAGCGGCGGATGGAAGCCCAGCGACTTGCCGTGGCCGAGGAGCACGATCGCCAGCACCACGAGGGCGACCGCGGTGACGGCCAAGGTGATCAGCGCAAGCTGCCCGGGCCGGGATTTCCCTGCGGCCGAGTTCCTGGAGAGGCGGCCGGTCAGCCAGATGAGCGGGGCCATGGCGAGGACGGTGAGGCCGGCCGCCACGTTCGTCTTGAGTACGGCACCGCCGAGGGCGGCGAAGGCGAGTGCGGTACGGATCCAGGCCAGCCTTGTCCGCTCCCGAGCCATGACCGGATCGAGATCATCGGGATCGTCGGGGTGAATCATCAGGGCTACCGGATGGCTGACAGCAGCAAGACGACGGCGGACACGAGCGCGATGCTGGTGATGGTCACGGTCAGGATCGCCGGCAGCCACGACCGGGGCACCGGCTCACCGCGGCGCAGCGCCCGCTGGTTCGCGGCCCATTCGGCATAGCCGGCCGGGGCGACGATCGCGCCGAGCACGATCAGCGGGACGCCGATCAGGTGACGGCCCCACGGGACACCGGGAAACGGGGGCAGCAGCTGGACGATCCCGAGCCCCGCGACGACCAGGGCGAGCGCGGTCCGGCTCCATGCCAGGAAGGTGCGCTCGTTGGCGAAGGTGAAACGGGCGTCCGGCTCGGTGCCCTTGTCGCCTGCCCCTGATCCGGGATGGTCCTCATCCGGGCCAGTGGCACCCGTCATTTCTCACCGGTGCGTGCCGCCACCCGGCCGGCCAGCGCGCCCGCTGCCGCGAAGGGGGCTGTCATTTCCGCGGTCAGCCCGTGCCGGTCGGCCAGCCAGTGCGGATCGAGATGGCTCATCCACACCGCGCCGCCATCGTCTTGCCAGACGAGCACCTTGAGCGGAAGGTCGATCGCGGCGAGCGGTGCGGCCACCATGGCGGGGGTGCCGCCCACCGGGTTGCCAAAGATAAGCAGTTTCGTGTCGCGGAGCGACAGCCCGGCGCGCTCTGCCTCGCCGCTGTGGTCGATGACGGTAAACAACGTCGCTCCTGCCGCGTGGATCGCCTCAGTGAGCAGGTCGACGGTCTCGCTGACGCTGTGCGGGCTGCGCGTATGGACAATTCCGGCGGTCGGTCGGACCCCGGCCGGGTCCGCAACAGATGGTCCGCTCATGACTGCCTCCGTGCCGTCGATGTGTCCCCGCTAGAAGCATGCTCCACCCGCGCAGGCGCCCGCTGCGCTGGCCCTCAGCAACTCTCTCCCATTCCGTTCCGCTCCGGCTCGGTGATCTCTACACTTCCCCTGTGAGGCCTGATGGCAACGACACCTTTGAGCTGGGAACCGACGGGCCAACGTCGATTCTGGTGGGCGTCGACGGCTCAACCACCGCTGCCCGGGCTGGCTGGTATGCGGTCGGGCTGGCCCGGCGGCAACGGGCACGGGTAGTCGCGGTCTACGTAGAGCCGGTGGCAACCATGGCCGGTGCGGCGCCCGGCGGAGCCGCCCTGGTTGTGGCTCAGCGGGACGCGGCCGATCAGATCGCCGACGAACTTCGCCAGCGCATCGACGAGGTGTCCAGGGAACTGGGCGTCGACGTCACCTTCATCTCGGTCCACGGTGACCCGTTCACCGAGCTTCGGCGGATCGCCGACGAGATATGCGCCGACGCCGTAGTCGTGGGGGCGTCCGCCAAGGCCGGCCACCGGCTGGTGGGATCGCTGGCAGTCCGGCTGGTGCGGGCCGGCAAGTGGCCGGTAACGGTCGTGCCCTGACCACCGAGAGACTGGCAGGCGGACACATAACCGCGAGGGGGGACGCGCAGTGCTGACCAGGATGGAACGCGCGACTGCTCGCCGGCGTCTCGCCAACCGCGGGGTCGGGCAGGAGGACCTGCCGCGGCCAGATCTGGCGATGGGAACCGACACGCTCAGCCAGATCGACCACATCGTCATCCTGATGATGGAAAACCACTCCTACGACAACTATCTCGGGATGCTGGCAGGCCACGGCGACGGCCTGCCCCTGGATGGTCACGGCCGGCCCGCGCCGACTAATCCGGCGGCCGACGGCTCGGCCGTCCCGATGCGGCGCTTTGCGGGCACAACCCAGCAGAAGGGGGTCCCGACCCAGAGCTGGAACGCCAGCCACATCCAATGGGCTGAGGGCTCGTGCACGGGCTTCGTGCGCAGCGTCGAGCAGACCCTGCCCGGGCTGGACGCCTTGGTGCCGATGACCTACTGGACCGAGGAAGATCTCCCCTTCTACTACGGGCTCGCCCGGACCTTCCCGCTGGCGACACGGTGGTTCAGTTCCTGTCTCGGCCCGACGTTCCCGAACCGGCGGTTTCTCATCGCGGGCACCGCTCACGGTCTCATCGACGACCTGCCCTTCGGCATGATTGACTATCCGGCCGCTGGCACGATCTTCGACCTGCTGGACGCGCACGGGATTTCCTGGGTCAATTACCATCAGCTGTCGGCGATCAGGGTTAACTGGCGGCGGCTGTCGCATGCGCACGGCCTGAATTTCCTGCGCGTTCTCGGCGCCCTGCTGGCCGGCATTTTCCCTCAGCTCATCCCCGCCATCACCCGCAAGCTGCAAGTCACCGCAGACCTTTTCCCGCTGGGGTTCTTGCGTTCGGTTAACCATTTTCGACCTATCGACCAGTTCTGGCGTGCCGCGAGAACGGGCAAGCTGCCGAGCGTCAGCATCGTGGACCCGGACTTTGGCCAAGGGTCGGAGGAGAATCCGCAAGACATCCAGGTTGGCGAGGCGTTCGCCGCCCAGGTCATCAATGCCGTCATGACCGGGGAAGGATGGCCGAGGACCCTGCTCATCTGGCTATACGACGAGCACGGCGGCTACTACGACCATGTGCCGCCACCTGCGGCAGCGCCGCCCGACGACGTGCGTGGCAGCAATCCCATGCAGCGCTTCCCGCTCCTGCGGCTGCTGCGCTTTACGATCCTAGGCAAGAAAATCGACGCGGCCGACGACGGTCCGGACACCTACGACCGGCTGGGGTTCCGGGTGCCTGCCGTGATCGTGTCCCCCTATGCCAAGCCCGGCTACGTGACCGACCAGGTCTACGACCACACCTCGGTACTGCGGCTCATCGAGCGCAAGTGGAATCTCCCGCCGCTCACCCGGCGTGATGCCGCGGCGAAAGATCCTGTTGATGATGTGCTCGATTTTGATAATCCGCCCGCCTTCCTCGCTCCTCCTTCCCTGCCCGAGCCGGCCAGGCCCTAGCGCGGCGAGCTGACGCAGGGGGCGCGTCCGGTATGAGTAACACTGGTCACGGGCACGCCAATTTATGGACACCGTTCGGCTCACGATGGTAGAACCGGGAGCCAACGACGTCGGCGCAGGTCAGCGGACGGTCTTCCTGAGCAGAAGGGGCGCCGCCAGTGACGGTTTACCTGCTCCGCCGGTGCGGGACATCGATCGTCGTCATCATCGGCATCTCGATCTTCACCTTCTTGCTGCTGCACACGGTCTACCCGTCGCCTGCCCGGGTCGTTCTCGGACAGCGGGCATCGCTGGCGGCGATCGCGCAGTGGAACCGGGTGAACGGGTTCGCCGGATCGGTGTTCCAGCAGTACTGGCACTACATGTACGGGGTGCTGCACGGCAATCTCGGCTACTCCTTCAAGCTGAACCAGAGCGTGGTCGCGCTGTTCGATGAGAGGTGGGCACGAAGCGCCTACCTGTCCGGAGCCTCGTTGCTACTGGCGCTCCTGATCGCGATCCCGCTCGGCATCTACCAGGCGGTCAAGCGCAACAGCCTCGGCGACAATGTCGCCACCAGCCTGGCGTTCACCGCCTACGCCATGCCGGACTTCCTGCTCTACCTGATCGCGATCCAGATCTTCGCGCTCACGTTCCGGGTCCTCGGGTATGAGGCGAGTCAGTCCACCTCGCTGCTCACGGTGATGGGCGACTGGCGAGATATGACGCTGCCCATTGTCTGCCTGGCCCTGCTCATCGTGGCCGGCTTCTCTCGTTATATGAGGTCAGCAGCGATGGACACGCTGGCCCAGGACTACATCAAGGCCGCTAGGGCCAAGGGTCTGCCCGAGCGGCTGGTGCTCTACCGGCACCTGCTCCGCAATGCCTGCCTGCCGATGATCACTCTGGTCGGGCTGTCGATCCCGGCACTGCTGGCAGGCAATCTCATCGCGGAGTTCGTCTTCAACTTCAACGGTCTCGGGCTGCTTTTCTATAACAGCCTGCAGAACGAGGACTATCCGATCCTGCTCGCCTACACGCTGGTCGGCGCGGTGCTGACGGTGCTGGGCAATCTCCTGGCCGACGTGGCTCTGACTGTCGCCGATCCTCGCATCAGGCTGACCTGACCTCGGCAGACGTCCGTCACGATTCCTCGGAGGCAACAGTGTCCGGCACCGCACCTTCGCTCCCGCCGCTGGACATCGCGCGGGCGCCCGGTGGCGGGGAGGTCGGCTCGCTGCAAAGCGGCTGGCGGCTCGCGCTGCGGGAGTTCTCCAGGAACCGGCTGGCCGTCGTCGGCGTCGCCACCCTGCTGTTCTTCGTGCTCTTCTGCTTTGTCGGCCCGCTGATTTACCGCGTCAACCTGCTGAACACCAACCTGTCCATCGCCAGCTCCCCGCCCAGCGCGAGCCATCTGCTCGGGACCGACAACGAGGGCATCGACGTACTGGGCGAGCTGATGAAGGGCGGCCAGGCCGCGCTGGAGATCGGCTTCTTCTCCGCGATCATGGCGATCGTGATCGGCTCGCTCTACGGGGCTATCTCCGGGCTGGTCGGGGGCATCGCGGACTCGGTGCTGATGCGGGTGGTGGACGTCCTGCTCTCGATCCCGTTCCTGTTCGTGGTGCTGATCGTCGCCGTCAGGTACGGGGCGTCCGTGCTGTCTCTCAGCCTCATCCTCGGCGCCTTCACCTGGCTGGTTCCCGCGCGGCTGGTCCGCGGCGAGGTGCTGACGCTCAAGGTGCGGGACTTCGTCGCCGCGGCGCGCATCGCGGGGTCGGGCCGGTGGCGGCTGATCAACCGTCACCTGCTTCCCAATGCGTTCAGCGTGATCATCGTCAACGTCACCTTCAACGTCGCCGATGCCATCCTGGCGGTCGCATACCTCGGATTCCTCGGCTTCGGCCTGCACTATCCCAATTACGACTGGGGCGACCTGCTCTCCAACGGCACCGACTACCTCCAGGACGGGTACTGGTGGCTGATCTATCCTGCGGGCATATGCATCGTCCTTACCGTGATGGCCTGCAACCTCATCGGCGACGCACTGCGCGACGCGCTGGACGTCCGGGTGCGCCGCCGGTGACGTCGGACCGCTTCGCCTGGGTGCTCGCGATGGCCGCGGCGAGCGCGAGCGCCCGCCGCCGACCCGAGGTGAGGAGTACTCGCGCATGGCCCCTGTCCTTGAGATCAAGGATCTGTCCACCCACATTCACCTGACCAGCTCGGTGGTGCAGGCGGTCGGGAACGTCGACCTCCGCATTGAGCCAGGGGAATCGCTTGGCCTGGTCGGGGAGTCTGGGTGCGGCAAGTCGATGACCGGGCTGTCGATCATGGGCCTGCTGCCCCCAGGCGGCAGGATCATCGGCGGATCGATCCAGCTGGAGGGCAGGGAGCTTGTCGGCCTGCCCGACGCTGACCTGCGCAAGATTCGCGGCAACGAGATCGCGATGATCTTCCAGGATCCGCTGACCTCTCTCGATCCGACGAAAACCTTGGGCTACCAGGTCGCTGAGCCGGTCCGGCTGCACCGGGGCGCCAGCAAGAAGGAGGCACTGGAGCGCGCGGCCGAGGTGCTGGCGCTGGTCGGCCTGCCCAAGCCGAGGGAGCGGCTCGGGGACTATCCGCATCAGCTCTCCGGCGGCCTGCGGCAGCGAGTGATGATCGCGATGGCGCTGTCCTGCGATCCCAAGCTGCTGATCGCCGACGAGCCGACCACCGCCCTGGATGTCACCATCCAGGCGCAGATCCTGGCGCTGCTCGACGACCTCAGGCAGCGGCTCGGCATGGCGATGCTGCTCATCACCCATGACATGGGCGTGATCGCCGGCCACGCGGACTCCGTCGAGGTGATGTATGCCGGACGGCTGGTCGAGACCACGGACACGGGCACGCTCTTCAGCCACATGCATCACCCGTACACCCAGGCCCTGCTCGGCTCTATCCCGCGGCTGAGCCAGGACAATACGAAGCGGCTGCTCAACATCCCCGGACTTCCGCCCGATCTGTCAAACCCGCCGGCCGGCTGTAGGTTCGCCCCGCGGTGCAGCCGGGCTACCGACAGATGCCGCACCGACGAGCCGCCGCTGACCGGCGCGGAGTCCGACCACCTCTTCGCGTGCTGGCACCCGGTCGATGGACCTGTCAAGGCCGAGCAGCTACCGCCAGTGCAAGCCGCCCAGCCAGAGTCGTCACCCGCGCCACGCCCGTTGTCGGTGACCAGCCAGCCGCGGCCGCCAGAGCCAGGTCAGGCGTCTGACGCGGGTGACTCGCCGCTGCCAGAGCCGGGTCAGGCGGCTGACCTCGATGGCTCGTCGCTGCTCGAGATCAATGACGTAGTGAAGGAATTCCGCGTCACCGCGGGGGCGATCCTGCAGCGCAAGGTGGGCAGCGTCAAGGCCGTGTCCTCCGTCTCGTTCGCGGTCAACACCGGAGAGACGTTCGGCCTGGTGGGCGAGTCGGGCTGCGGCAAGACGACCATCGGACGGATCATCGTCGCGCTTGAGCGGCCCGACTCGGGGAATGTGACGCTTCGCGGCAAGAACGTCTCAGGCCTGTCTGGTGGTGAGCTACGGCGTTACCGTCGCGACCTCCAGTTGGTCTTCCAGGACCCCTATTCCTCACTCGACCCGAGGATGCGAGTGGGCACCATCATCCGCGAGCCGCTCACCATCCAGGGCATGGGCAGCAGCCGTGAGCAGCGGCAGCGGGTGTTCGAGCTGCTCGATGAGGTCGGCCTGCCGCATAACGCGGTCGAGCGCTACCCGCATGAGTTCTCCGGCGGGCAGCGGCAGCGCATCGGGCTTGCCCGCGCGCTCACCCTCAACCCGAAGGTCATCGTGGCCGACGAGCCGGTCAGCGCGCTGGACGTGTCGATCAGGGCTCAGGTGCTCAACCTGATGAAGCGGCTACAGGCCGACCACGGGCTGACCTACGTCGTGATCTCCCACGACCTGGCGGTGGTCAAGTACATGGCCGACCGGATTGGCGTCATGTACCTGGGCAAGCTCGTCGAGATGGGCTCGGGCGATGACATTTACCAGCGTGCCGCGCACCCGTACACGGCCGCGCTTATCGCGACCATACCGGTGCCTGACCCGGTGGTGGCCAGGGCGAGCAAGGAGGTCGGGATCACCGGCGAGCTGCCGAGCCCGATCGATCCGCCGTCCGGCTGCCGGTTCCGGACCCGTTGCCCGTTTGCCCAGCAGTTGTGCGCGGAAGAAGAACCCCTGCTGCGCTCGTTCGGACCGGGTCATGTGGCTGCCTGCCATTTCCCATTGACCCGGTGATAGCAATTTGTGATGCTCTCGCCGCCTGCATGACTATCGGGAGGCGTTACGATCTGGCCAACCACGGCGGGGTGGGAAGTCCGGCCGTGCTTGCCGGGTAACCCTCTCCACCAGGAGAGAAAGCTGACCGATGATGCGATTCGCCCGTCCCGGTGCCAGGATCGCCGCACTAGCCATGCTCACCGCGGTCGCCACGGCCGCCTGCGGCAGCAGCAGCAACTCCAGCGGCCCGTCGTCGAACAGCGACGCCGGAGCGTTCGGCAAGATCCCGGCTGCGGCTACCGGCGCGGAGCACGCCGGCACGATCACCTGGGCGGAGGCGCCGGGGTACACGCCCACCTGGATTCTGCCGCTGTACACCTCCGCCGCCGACGCGATCAACGATATTAACGAGTTCGAAGCGCTGATGTGGCGGCCGCTGTACTGGTTCGCCAACGGCGTCGAGCCATCGCTGACGCCATCGATGAGCCTGGCCGGCACGCCGACGTGGTCAAATGGCGACAAGACCGTCAGCATGACCATGAAGAGCAACTACAAGTGGTCCGACGGCAAGCCGCTGACTTCCAGGGACGTGCTGTTCTGGTTCGACGAGGTCAAGGCCGCGCTCAAGGAGAACTCAGCCAACTGGGGTCCCTATAGTCCGGGCCTGGGAATCCCGGATGAGGTGGCGAGCGTCACGACTCCCAGCGCGAGCACCGTGGTCTTCCAGCTCAAGAAGGCGGTCAACCCAGGATGGTTCTGGGATGACGAGCTCTCCGCGGTTATCCCGATGCCCTCGGCAGACTGGGCCAGGGCATCCGCAGGCGGTCCGCTGCTTGACTTCACCGTCCCGGCCAACGCGAAGAAGATCTACGACTACCTGGCCGCGGCATCGAAGTCGGAATCCACCTATGCCAGCAACCCGCTGTGGCAGGTCGTAGACGGTCCCTACAAGCTGTCCGCCTTCAACAGCGGCACTGGCGCATTCACCATGGCGCCGAACGCCACCTATGGCGGCCCGCACGCCACGAAGATATCCGCCCTACAAGGGATCCCCTACACCTCCGACACTGCCGAGTTCAACGCGGTGCGGGCGGGAAGCCTCGACGTGGGATACCTGCCGCCGGTCGACCTCAAGCAACTGGGGGTTGTCAAGTCGGGCGGCTATAACGTATTCGGCTATCCCGACTTCTCCTTCAACTACGTGGCCTACAACTTCCTCGACAAGACCGGCGACTTCAATAAAATCATTGCCCAGCTGTACTTCCGGCAAGCGTTCGCGCATCTCCAGGATGAGAATGGTTACATCAAGGCGTTCTTCGGCGGCGCCGGCGGGCCCGCCTACGGGCCGGTGCCGGCGGTGCCCAAGAGCCCGTACACTCCGGCGAACGCGCAGGCCAACCCCTACCCGTTCAGCACCGCGACCACCATCTCGATGCTGAAGAGCCACGGCTGGACCGTGCACCCTGGCGGCACCGACGTGTGCGCGAAGCCGGGCAGCGGAGCGGGTGAGTGCGGGGCCGGGATCCCGGCGGGCACCAAGCTGGCCTTCAACCTGATCTACGCCACCTCGCCGGCCATCATCCCCGAAGAGATGACCGACCTGGCGTCGCAGGCAGCCAAGGCGGGGATCACGATCAGCCTACAGAGCAGCAACTTCAACTACATCATCACCAACTACGACAATCCGGTGCCGTCTGGCAAGCCGTACATCAACAAGTGGGCGATGGAGGACTACGGCGGCTTCACCGACTCGACCTACCCGACCACGCTCGGCATCTTCAACGGCCCGGGCGCGGAGAACGAGGGTAGCTACAACGACCCGAAGGCGAATGCGCTGATCAACGCATCGGTGACCGGCGGCAATCCTGCGGCGGTGGAGGCCGAGGCGGCGTACCTGACCACGAGCCAGCCGGGACTGTTCCAGCCCAATCCGGACTTCATCGCGGTATGGAAGACGGCCCTGTCCGGCGCGCCGGCCTCCTTCGCGACGCTGACCCAGTCGAATCTCAACCCGGAGTTCTGGTACTTCACCAAGTGAATACCGGCCAGGTGGGCCGGCCCAGTCACCGGGCCGGCCCGGTG
>PMSU01000089.1 GCA_003168255.1 Actinomycetota bacterium | reverse complement strand
CCCGGCGGCCTGGCTGGCCGGCCCAGGCGCGTCAGCCACGCTCGGCACTGCTGGCGGGGGTTCCCGGTGCGGGCACCCTGAGCAGCAGCGCGTCGCCCTGGCCGCCGCCGCCGCACAGAGCTGCCGCACCCAGACCGCCGCCGCGCCTGCGCAGCTCGTAGGCGAGGTGCAGCACCAGCCGCGCCCCGGACGCGCCGATCGGGTGGCCCACGGCGATCGCCCCGCCGTTGACGTTGACCTTCTCCGGCCCGACCTCCAGGTCACGCATCGACTGGATCGCGACGGCGGCGAACGCCTCGTTGATCTCGATAAGGTCCAGGTCAGCCACCGTCGCCCCGGCCTTGCCGAGGGCATGGGAGATGGCACCAGAGGGCTGCGAGAGCAGCGAGTTGTTTGGCCCCGCCACATTGCCGTGTGCCCCGATCTCGGCGAGGACGGGCGCACCGCGGGCGGCCGCGGTCTGCGCCGACATCACCACGACGGCGCAGGCGCCGTCGGAGATCTGCGAGGAAGATCCTGCCGTGATCGTGCCGCCCATGGTGAACGCCGGGGGGAGCTTGCTCAGCACCTCAACCGTGCTGTTGGGACGCACGCCCTCGTCGGTGTCGAAAGTCATCGGGTCACCGCGACGCTGTGGCACCTGGACGGCGACGATTTCCTCGTCGAGCAGCCCGTTCTTGATGGCTTCGGCGGCCCGTTGGTGCGACCTCGCGGAGAACTCGTCCTGCTCCTGGCGGCTGATGCCGATGCGCGAGGCGTACTGCTGCGTCGATGCGCCCATGGACAGGTTGTCGTAGGCATCGGTGAGGCCGTCGTGTGTCATGGCGTCGAAAATCTCGGCCGAGCCGTACTTATACCCGGTCCGCGCGCCATCCAGCAGATACGGAGCCCCGGTCATCGATTCCATCCCGCCCGCGACCACGATGTCGAACTCGCCCGCCTTGATCAGCTGCGCCGCGAGCGCGATGGCATCAAGGCCGGACAGGCACACCTTGTTGATGGTGATGGACGGAACGGACATCGGTATGCCGCCCGCGACGGCCGCCTGCCTGGACGGTATCTGGCCCGCCCCTGCCTGAAGCACCTGGCCCATGATGACGTAGTCGACCTGGTCACCTGAGATTCCCGAGCGCTCGAGCGCCGCCTTGATCGCGAAGCCGCCAAGCTGCACGGCCTTGAAATCCTTGAGCGAGCCGAGCAGCCGCCCGAAGCCGGTCCTGGCGCCTCCGACGATGACCGCTTCCCGCATAAGCGCGACCTCCACTCTCTTGTCACGCCCCGCATCGACGTCGGCGCAGGGATCTCTGCCACGATACCCAGGACAGCCGTACATGCCACAAAGGGAGGCACGCGGTGCTGACCCGCATCGACCACGTAGGAATCGCCTGCCGCAACCTGGCCGAGAAGGTCTCCTTTTACGAGTCCGCCTTCGGCCTCACCGTCGTAGCCCGCGAGGTGGTCGAGCAACATGGCGTCCGCGAGGCCATGCTGCACGTGGCTGACGCCCCCGCCGGATCGTCGTACATCCAGCTGCTCGAACCGACGGGGCCAGACACCCCGGTCGGGCGGTTCATCGAACGCCACGGCGAGGGAATCCACCACATCGGATATGGCGTGGCAGATATCCAGGATGCCCTCGACGCGCTCGGCGTGGCCGGCGTCCGGCTGATCGACAAGCGGCCGAGGCACGGCTCAATGGGCGCGGCTGTGGCATTCCTGCATCCGTCCGGGATGGGCGGCGTGCTGACCGAGCTCGTGCAGGCCAAGGCCCCATAAAGCACCCTCAGCCGCCTGAGCCTGCCGCGGCACAGGCGGCTGAACCGGCCACGGGCGGGGGCTGCTGAGCGGGCCGCGGCGGACCCGGACCCGCGTCCGCTGGCTGGCCTGCCCGAGTTCCTAGGAGACTGGCCGGAATGGTATTAAATACCCGTCGAAGGTAGCAGAACGGGCCAGTCAGCCCATATGCGGAGGTGGGGGATATTCGAGCTGAGGAAGTCCGAAGGCGCGGCCAACACATCACAGACGGAGTACGCTGCCAAGGACCGAGCGGGAGGCTCGTTGCGATCCGTTCCGGTCGGGCGCAGGCTACCCGGCAGCGCGCACCGGCCCGGCAGATCGATCAACGAGCCCATCGCTCACTTACCGCGTGCCCTCTCATCTACCCCAGGATCAGGCGCCATGCAGTCCGATATTGATGCCCAGCTCAGTAACTTCTTCGAAGAGGCCTCGCCGCGCGAGTTCGCCAAGGTGATGCGCGGATACGACCCGCACCAGGTCGATGAACATCTAAAGCAGGTCGACGGTGAGGTGCGTCAGCACCGCGAGCAGGTGCAGGCGCTACAGCGGGAGCTGTCAGACGCGCACCGGCAGATACAGGAACAGGAACGCCCCACCTACTCCGGCCTCGGGTCGCGCATCGAGCAGCTGCTCAGGCTCGCCGAGGAACAGGCGACGGAGATCGTCCAGGAGGCGCGGTCCAGCGCGAACGAATTCCATGCGGCCGCCAAAGTAGACGCGGCCGAGCTTCGCGCATCGGCGGAGAACGAGGCCACGGAGCTGCGGGCCACCGCCAAGCGGGAGACCGACGACCAGCGGTCAGGGGCGGAGCGCGAAGCCGACGCGCTGATGACCGCCACGAGACGCGAGGCCGATGAGCTGACCTCGACCACGGAGCGCGAGGTCAGCAAGCTTCGGGCGACGGCCGATCATGAGATCGCGGAGAAGCGGGCCGCCATCGAGCGCGACATCGCCAAACTGCGTACCTCGACCGAGCGCGAGGTCGCCCAGCTAAAGGCATCCGCGAAGCGGGAGCGCGACGAGATCCTGACCACGTCCAAGCGCCAGTCGGACGAGATGCGCAGCCAGGCGCAGCGGATCCTGGAGGAGAGCGAGGCACAGCGGGCGCAGGCCGAGGCCGAGTTCGAGATCCATCTCGCGTCCAAGCGCGAGGAGGCGGAACGACAGCAGGCCGAGCGGCTCGCCGCGGCCCAGGCCGCCACGCAGAAGCTGGTGACCGAGGCCGAGCAGCGGGCCTCTACGGCCGAGCAGCGGGCCTCCAAGGCCAGTGCCCAGGCCGAGCAGACGCGGCGGGAGGCCGACCAGCACGCCAGGACGCTCGTCGGCAACGCCAAGAAGAATGCCGACCAGATCGTCACCCAGGCCAAGGCACAGGCAAACCAGCTGCTGACCGATACAAAGACCGAGTCCGAACGGCACCGGGCGGCGTCTCAGCGCCAGGTCGACGATCTGACCAGGCAGCGGGACAGCATTACCAGCCACCTCACGCAGCTGCGCCAGCTGCTTGGCGGCCAGCTGCCAGGCATGGACGAGGCAGTGCAGGCACCCCCGGTCAAGGCGGGAATCGGGGCGGCTCCCGCCCCGCCGATGCCCACACCGGCGGCAGCGCCCGCCGCGACCGCCGCCCAGCAGCAGCCGGCCCGAGCCGAGGAGCCGCGGCAGACGCCAGCACACGCGGCACCGCCCAGGCAAGGGAACGGTCCTGTTGGTCAGGGCCCGTCCGGGCCACAGGGCGGCCAGCCCCAGACTGGCCAGCCACAGGGCGGTCAGCGCCAGGGCGGGCAGCCGCAGCAGCAACCCGCTCCCCGGCAGCAGGGTGGCGGCGGCCAGTCCGGCGGCGGGGCCAGGCAGACAGTCGCAAGCAAGGCCACCAAGTCCAGCGACGAAGACTGGTGGACCGAATAACGCGGTTCTAGCTACAGACGAAAGGGCTGGCGGGCAATCGCCCGGCCAGCCCTTTCGCCTGCTCGGGCCTAGTTCGTGCTGGTGATGCGGGTAGTGCCCTGGATGACGTCGGCTGCCAGCTGGGTAAGCGGGTGGTTGCGGTCGCGCGCGCAGCGTCGCAGCGTCGTGAATGCCTCGTCGGGGGTTATCTGAAGCCGCTCGGCGAGGATGCCCTTGGCCTGCTCGATCATGACGCGGCTGTTTAGCGCCATTTGCAGCTGCCCGGCTACAAGTTCCTGCTGGTGGACCGCGCGTTCCTGCACGATCCCGATGGTGGCGACGTCGACCAGCGCCCTGGCCGCCCGCGCGATCTCCGGGTCCAGTCCGTTCGGTACGCCACGGAACAGGCTCAGCGTCCCGATGGTGTGATCGCGCAGCCGCATCGGGATCGCATGCACGCCGGCGATGCCCATGTGGTGGGCGGCAGATGCGAACCACGGCCACCGCGCCGCGGCCTGCTTGCCGCGCAGGTCGCTGACCGTCACGACCTGCCCGGTGCGGTAGCAGTCCACGCAGGGGCCCTCGTCGTTCTGGATCTGGAAAAGCTCAGCGAGCCGGGCCTGCTCGGTAGACGCAGCCACCAGCCGCAGCGAACCGCTGCTGTCGGCCAGCAGCAGTCCGGCCGCGTCCACTTCCAGGATTTCCACCGACCGCTCGGTGAGCGTATGCAGGAACTCCATTAGGTCAAAGCCGACGACCATGGTGTCCGCCAGCTCAACGAACGTCTGTGCCAGCCGCTCGCCCACAGTTGCCGCCATGGGATAGGACAGTAGTCCCCGCCGCTGCGCCAGCAGACCCCGCTACGCCAGCAGGCCCCGCCGACACCGCAGGCCCCCGCCCCACCGCAGTGCCTGGCAGCTCCTGTACCGCCGCCGGGCCGGGTTGTTCAGGGGGGTCCTAGGCCCGTTCCAGCTGCCCCATCACCGTCGGGCTGGCCTTGTGATGCGGCGGCTGGCCGAGGTGGATCTCACGCAGCTCGTCCATGAACTGCGCCCACATCGGCGGACCGCCGCTGGCGAGGAGCTCGGCTCGCACCCGCAGCTCCGGCGTCGTGACCCGGTGCCGGGTGCCCCAGGTGCCCAGCTCGGCAAGGACGGGCACGAGCTGGATCGCCGCCTCGGTGAGGCTGTAGGCCGTGCGCTGGCCCGGGCGGGTGTCCTCGCGAGTGAGGAGTCCCGCAGCGACGAGCCGCTTCAGGCGGTCGGCGAGGATGTTGGAGGCGATCCCCTCCTCAGAGCCGGCGAGCAGCTCCCGGAAGTGACGCCTGCTTCCGAACATCACGTCTCGCAGCACAAGCAGGGTCCAGCGGTCACCGAAGGCCTCGACCGCCATGTTGATGGGGCAGCCCGAACGTGCGGGGTCGCGCATGAACCCTGGCTCCTGACCGCAAGAGTGATTGCAGAACACCACCAGTATACGTATGATGGCGGCTGATTGCGTTTCACAATCAGTTCTGGAACGCTCCCGCTGATAGTCACGGAGGTTGCGATGGCTCTTCCCGAGGTTGTCTCACGTGAGCAGTGGCGCGAGGCGAGGCTGCGGCTGCTAGCCGCGGAGAAGCAGATGACCCGCGGCCGTGACGCGATCAACGCCGAGAGGCGCCGCCTGCCCATGGTCCGGGTCGAGAAGGACTACGTCTTCGAGGGCCCGCACGGACCAGTCACGCTGGCGGGGTTGTTTGGCGAGAGCAGGCAACTGGTCGTCCAGCACATCATGTTCGGCCCGGACTGGGACGCGGCGTGCCCGTCGTGCACCCAGTTCACCAGCGAGCTGTCCGACGCAGTGCTCGCGCGGCTGCGCTCGCGCGACACGGCCTACGTCATGGCATGCCGGGCGCCGCTAGCCAAGATCGATGCCTACCGGGCCGGCCGGGGCTGGACGGTGCCGTGGTATTCCTCGCACGGCAGCGACTTCAACTATGACTTCCAGGTCACGCTGGATCTGGCGGTCCCGCAGCTACAGTACAACTACCGGCCAGAGCCCGCTCTCGTCAGCGGCGACAGATCAGCCGAGATGCCTGGTGTCAGCTGCTTCCTGCGCGACGGCGGCGAAATCTTCCATACTTACTCTGCCTACGCGCGGGGCCTGGACCATGTCGACTTCGCCTACGCCTTCCTGGACTTGACCGCCCTTGGCAGGCAGGAGGACTGGGAGGAGCCCAAGGGCCGCGCGCCGGAGATCCGCGGCACGCTCTAGGCATGCGGCCGCTATCCCTAGCTCCCAGCCCCGTTGCACGTCCCTATCTCCCGTCCTGAAAGCGAGCCACACATGAACACGCCTGTCACTACGCTTGACCAGCGCTACAGCGCCCCGGACGCCGCAGCTGCCGGATGGGACCAGACCCTCAGGGTGCTCGAATCCGCCGAGCTGTTCTGGATCTCCACGGTCCGGGCCGACGGCCGGCCCCACGTCACCCCGCTCGTGGCCGTGTGGCACGACGGGGCTATTGCCTTCCACACTGGCGCCGGGGAGCAGAAGTTCGCCAACCTGCGCGCCAACCCGCACGTGGTCCTGACAACCGGCTGCAACCAGTGGGACCGGGGCCTGGATGTCGTGGTCGAGGGCGACGCCGTCCACGTCACGGACGAGGACACCCTCAACCGCCTCGCCGAGGTGTGGGCCAAGAAGTGGGACGGACGCTGGCAGCTCGCGGTGCGCGACGGAAGCTTCCACGGCGCAGGCGACTCGCCGAGCCAGGCGTTCTCGGTCACACCGACCAAGATCTACGCCCACGCCAAAGGCGACCCATTCGGCGCCACCACCCACAGGTTCTGACGAGCCCGCCGGTTGAGGAGGCGGGCCGGTACCCCGGACTGAACCGCGGGGCATTGCTCACTGGCCGCCCCCGCGCTGCCATTTCGGTCGCCGATGAGCAATGCCCGGCTCGATTAGCCGCTGGTGTGGAGCTGGCCGTTGACGCCATGCGGGTAGAACCCGCCGGATGTCGCCTTCTTCGGTGTCAGGTAGACGATGTTGAGGACATGGCCGGGGGTGCGGCCGAACGCGAGACCGTTTCCGTCCGCGGGCACGATGTTGGTGTGCCCGTCGCGAGTGACGCCCTGGTCGTCATTGCTGGGCCCGTCGAGGCTGTCGCGAGCGGCGGAGATCGCGTTGGCATCATCGGCCAGGCCGCGGTCGTACAGCACCGTGCGAATGTTCGCGGCGTGGTACGCCTCGACCGCCAGGATGCCCGCTGCCGCGCTGAGGTAGGTCTTGTTGCTGATCAGCGGGGCGGCGCCCTTGTAGGCGGTCACGCCGACATCCTCGAAGATGAACGCGCCGAGCAGGAAGTTGTCCTCGTTGGCGTAGACGTCGAAGGTCTGCCCGGGCTTGATCAGCCCGGCTGCGAGCGCGGCCGCGGTGAAGCTGCTGCTGATGTTGATCTCCGGCCGGGCCACGGCGGCACTGCCGAGCGCCTTCCGCAGGAACCGCACGTGCTCGTACTCGTCCTTGGCGATCTCTGTGGCGAACTGCTTGATGGACGCGCAGCTGAACGGGACCTCGCGACCGCCTTCCACCGGCCCGCGCCGTCCCTTGCCGTAGGTAAGGTTTTCGGGCAGTCCGTGCCCGTACACAGCGTTGGAGTAGAACTCTGCCTCCAGGTATTCCAGGTTGAGGGCGAAGTTCAGGATCGTCCCATCAGAGATGGCGTTCGCCTCGTCGGCATCAGCCGAAGCCGCGGGCCCAGCCACCGCTCCGACGACACCCGCTCCGACGACGCCCAGTCCTGCCGCGCTCGCGTACTTGAGGAACCGGCGCCTGTCTTCCGGGGTCTCCGCGCTTCGTTTGATCATCTGTGCAGTGAAGTTCTTGCCAAACATGCTCTTCCTTCCCACATCTGAGGCTGCTACTAGCGGGATTCGCGCCAGGAAGACATGCGGTTCAGCAACAACCGCAAGTATCTTGCAGTTGCTATATAGGCGCATAAGGCGACAACGTGCCATAGGCGTCGTGGCGGACCGCGTATGAATCGGTCAAAAACTCCGCCGACGCGAACCTGACCATCGGCGCCCGGGAGCAGCGGGTGGGAAGACCGCAAAATTTTGGTCAAGCATGACGAGAACCAGGAACAGTCCTGAACCGGTCCGGCGGATGCGACGAATAGTGTCCGTGTTAGGCGGCCAGCGCAGGCCGGCCGGACACGTTACCGGCCGGGGTCTTGTCCGTGTCGGCGATGCCAATCCAGTCGAGCCGGCGCGCGTCTGCCCGGCGGATTCCCCAGCGGCTTGCGGAGGTCTGCCAGTGTTTGACCTGTCCATTACGAAGCTGCTGGTGCTTGCCGTCCTTGGTCTGGTGATATTCGGGCCCGACCAGCTGCCGAAGATGGCTGGCCAGCTCGGCCGCGTGATCCGTGATCTGCGCCGGATGGCCGAGAAGGCCAGGGCCGACCTGACCGAAGGGCTCGGGCCAGAGTTCACAGATTTCGACATCGCTGATCTGAACCCGCGCTCGCTGGTACGCAAGCATCTCCTTGATGCCCCTGGCGATGCGGACGCCACGGATACTCAGGCACGATCGCATCCCAATGGCACCGGTGACAGCGTGACAGCCAGTTAGCCGGTTGTTTGCGTGATGGCGGGCTCGTCGGGCAGCACCACCAGCTCGGTCCCGGCCGCGGTGAGGGTGGTCAGCTCTAGCCTGGGGTAACGATCCACTGAGGGCACCGAGGGCGTGGATGAGCTGGTCGAGTCGATCTCCCGTTCCGTTTAAGGGGAAGGATCCTGGTCGCTGCTGCGACCAGGATCCTTCCCCTTGCGCGAGGCCCTCTGGCCGAACCTCGGTTTGCGGGCAACGGATGTCTGCGGCCGCTACGGCGGGGAGATGCCAGGGGCCTTGCCTGCGCCGAACGCCCAGCCTTGAACCGAGCCGGGTGCCGGGTTATAGCTGCCGGCGCCGAGGCTGCTGTAGACCCATTTGCCGTGTGGCTTGGCGTGCCAGTACGACCAGTACGCGGAGACCGGTGCGCCGTTGCAGGGATTGGGCAGGGCGTCGATGGTGCAGACGAAGCCGGGGAGCCGGGGCACGAAGGTATAGCTGAACCCAGCGGCGGTCAGGGCGGCGAGGCCGGTGGCCGGGTTGGTGGGATCGCAGGCGGTATCGGCCTTGCCGCCGAGCTTGGTGAAGTCGACCACGACGGTCACGCCCTTTTTGCCGGTACAGGCCGCCGCGTACGCCGGTGCCGCCGTGGTCCCGGTGATAACTAGGCTGGCCGCGAACGTGGCTAGCGTGGCGAGCATCGTTAGCGCCCGCCGGGCCCAGGCTGGCCGGCTGGCGGTGGATGTGCGCATCAGTCTCCTTCGCGGGGTGCTCATGACGTGCAGGCCAGGTGGGGGTCGCCGGGGTGGGCGCCCTGCGCGCTCAGCCGTGCCAGGCCGACGTCGGCGAGGCCCAGGATCCCCTGGGCGGTGGCAACGGCGGCCGTGGCCTGATGGAAGCCGGTGGAGTCGTACGCCAGCGCTCCCTGGTGGGCGGTCTTACCGGAGCAGCCGATCTGCACGCTGACGAGGAAGAACCTGGCGAAGATGGCGCGCAGGAATCGTCCGCCGGAAGCGAAGGCCTCCCCGGCAAGGCCGGTGCTGTTGGTATTGGGTGCTGCGCCGGGTGAGCTGATGAACCCGCCGTCGGATTGCTGCACGCTGGCGAGCCAGTTCAGTCCGCGCTCCGCCGGACCCCGCTGGCCTGCGGCCAGGAGTGCCTGGACGTCCATGGCGGTGGCGTCCGGGTCGCTGGTGCAGGTCGTCTGGGCGAAGTACAGCGGGAAGCCGCCGTCCCCGCATTCGGTTGAGGCGAGGAAGTTCACCGCTGCGGCCGGCGCACCGCCACGGCGGCTCAGGGCGATCACGGCCAGGGATTGGCTGAACGCATTGCTGAAATCCCCGTACTTGGAATGGTCGGAGTACCGGCCCGACGGGGTGAGCAGGCTCGCGAGCCGCGCGGGCAGGTCCACGCCGCCGAACGCGGCCGGGTTGACGCCGCGGACCTCGGCAGCCAGCAGCAGCTTGGCGGTGGCCCCGGCGTAGGACTCGGCAGTGCCGTTGCCGATGTAGTTGGACAGGATGTGCGGCCGGGCCAGCCAGGTGGTGGCCCGGGCGGCGTAATTGCTGGCGGTGCCGGTAGCGGCGAACGCGAAGATCGCGTCGATGGTCAGCCCCTGGTCGGGGTAGGTAACGCCGTCGAAGGTGTCGGTGAAGTGGCTGCCGTCGGTCATTTGCCGGGCCAGCCACCCCGCTGCGGCCTGGCCGCGGTTCAGCGTGGGCGGGGACGCGGCGATCGCGGGGGTGGCAGTGGCGGACAGAGCGAGGGCGAGGGTCGACAGGAACACGGTGACGCGCGCTCGGGGACGGGTCATCAGGTGACGCCTTTCCGGTCGGGCGGATGCCGGGACCGGGCCGTCGCGCGAAGGCCGGACTCCGGCCCGCGGACCACGACGGGGTGGGGAGCAGTGACGCGACGATCGTGGGTACTCGGGCTCACCGGCGACATCAAGGGTCGCCGGCACACCGCTGCGGGTCAGCGCCGGGATCACACCGGACTTCCCCCACCATCTCGCCTATCCAGTTGTGCCAGCAGACGTTGCAGAGGCCACTCTCCTGTGCCACAGCGAAATGTGTCAATACGCTCGGCATGTCGGATGCACGCATGCGCGTGGTGTCGCGCCGGTGACGCTGCGTGGCATTGACGGCGGCACGCCGGATGTGTTCAGATGAGCGCGATTCGGCGCATCAGGGGAAGTCCGGTCAAATCCCGGCACTGGCCCGCAACCGTTAGGCCCGCATCGCATGCGGGCGAGTCGGAGTACCTGGCTGAATCGCACCACCGTCCAAGCGTCGTCGAGGTCTACGGCGCGGAACATCGGGTTTCTCCGGATATTTCCGGGTGGGTCTGGGTTTCGCGCTTTGCGCCGCCACACCCGGGAGACCCATGCTGCCCGCCGCCGCCAGCAGTGTGGGTGCCCGCGTCTTCGCCTCGGCCGCCGCGGCGATCGCCGTCGCCGGAACGTCCCTCGGTTTGCTGATGCCATCGCTCGCGTCCGCCGCGTCGGCCGGCCCGAATCTGGTCACAGGAAGCGCCTACCTGGTCGCGCCGGCGAACCTGATCGGCGGGCATTACTACGAGTCGTTCCCCGGCTTCGCCGACTTCGGGCTGACCCTCGACGGCGCGTTCGCCCTGGCCGCGACCGGCGACGACAATCCGGCGTTGAAGAACATCGTCACGTTCCTCGACAGCGAGGGCAAGGACCCGTCCGGGAACACGATCAACGACTGGACCGGCATCGGCACGGCCTTCGCCAGCGGCGGCTCCATCGGCAAGGAAGCGCTGCTAGCCGAAGTAGTCGGCGACAACCCGCGCGACTTTGGCGGCCATGACCTGATCACGGCACTGGACGCCTCGGTATGCGCACGGGCGTCTAAGGGCACCAACACCAGCTGCGCGGCGGCCGGCAACTACACCTACGCCAGCTCCGTATTCGACCAGTCGCTGGGCATTGTGGCGCAGCTGCGCGCGGGCCAGACGAGCGACGCGGCCGCGCCGGTCGCCTACCTCGAGAGCCTCCAGAACGCCGACGGGTCCTTCCCCAGCCTGATCCCCGACAGCGGCGACCAGGACGTCGACAGCACCGCGATGGCCGTCATGGCCCTCGCGCTCGCCGATGACGCCACCGCCACGGCGGACGCCGCAGCCGGCGTAACGTGGATTGCCCGCCAGCAGGCGAAAGACGGCGGGTTTCCCGGTACGGGAGGTAACTCGGTCAACTCGGCGGGCCTTGCCATCCAGGCCCTCACCTTGCAGGCCGCCGCCTACCAGCCCCAGATCAACGCGGCCCTGGCATTCCTTGCCAGCGAGCAGAACCGCGACGGCGGATTCAACGCCGACGCGGGCGGCCAGCGTGGCTCTAACGTCCGCGCCTCCACCCAGGCCGTGGGCGGCGCCGTCGGCACCTCGTTCGGCACGCTGCACCGGGATCTGAGCACCACCCCCACATCGACTCCCACCAAAACGGCAACCCCGAAACCCGCGAAGACGCCCACCCCGGAGCCGGAGGTCACCGTCATCCAGCCCGCGACCAGTGCCACCGCGTCGGCAACGCCGACGGGTAAGCCCGCGCCGCTGGCCGCATCCAGCCAGCCGCCGACCGTGGCCCCTTCGTCGGGGGTGAGCCGCGCGCTCGCCGATGCGAGCAGTGACAGCGACCTGCCCGCTGACCTGTGGTGGACCGCCGCGGCGGTGGCGATCGTCGCGACGGTGGTCATCGCCCTGCTGCTGCTGCGCCGTCGGCGCCTGTACCCGCCGCCGGCCGGCGCCGGGCAGGCCGGCCCGGCAGGCGGGGCTAGCTCATGACCGGCCGGCCAGGCCCAGCGGCCACCGCCGGGCGGCAGTCACCAACAGCCGCCGCACGCCGACGGTCACCAACAGCCGCCGCAGGCCGACGGTCACGAATGGCCGCGGCCATCGCCGCGATCATCCTGGCGACGGTCGGGCTCACCGCCATACCCACGCCCGCCTGGGCCGCGCCGAGGCCGGTCGGTGACTGCACCACCACCTCGGGGGTGATCCTCGCCGTCGACTTCGGGCACTGGGGCGGGCCGCTGCTGCGTTCTTGCGGCAGCACCCCGACCACCGGGTACGCCCTGCTCAACCAGGGCGGCTGGCACACCACGGGCACTCAGCACGACGGGCCAGGGTTCATCTGCCGGATCGGCTACGACGGTTACCGCGACGGCACCCAGTATCCGACGCCGCAGCAGGACCCGTGCGTCCTCACCCCGCCGGTGAGCGCCTACTGGACTTACTGGCACGCCGATCCTGGCCAGAACACCTGGAGCTACAGCCAGCTCGGTGCGATGAGCGAAGATCCGGAGCCCGGAAGCGTCGCCCTGTGGGTGTTTGGCGGCACCAACATCGGCGGTACCGCGGGCTCCGCCGTCCCGGCGATCACCCCCGACAGCGTCCGCGCCCTCAATACCAGTCCGGCCGGCGCCGTTAGGAAACCTGCTGCTACCCACGCAGGCGCCACTCCGGCGCAGGACAGCAGGCCGGCTACCGCCCGGGCGACGCCGTCGGGGACGCGGCCGGCCGGCGCCGCCGCGGCGCACTCGGGACAACCGACCATCCTCGATGCCCCGCCGACAACGGCTAGCGCCGCGCACGTCAGCCACGGCTCGGCCACGCCGGCGATCATCACGCTGGTGATCGTGCTGCTGCTGGCTGCCGCCGGGATCACCGCCGCAGCGCGGCGTCCTCGACGGGAGCATTAAGCGCGATGACCGGGCAGGCCGGGCAGGCCGGGGCAGGCCGCGGGGGGGCGGCTGGGACCGGTGGTCTGCCGGCTGGCCGACCGGGCACGGCTGGGACCCGTGGTCCGCCGGCCGACCGGCCGGGCGCGGATGAGCCTCACGGCGGGCGTCGACTGCCCCGCGCGTTGCATCCGGTCGCGTGGTGGCTGTGGGCGATCGCGCTGGCTACGGCGGCCAGCCGCACCAGCAATCCGCTGCTGCTCCTGCTGATCTTCGCTGTGCTCGGGCTGGTCGTGGCGGTGCGACGGACGGACGCGCCGTGGGCCCGTGCGTACCGCTACTACCTGTTCATGGCGCTGACCATCATCGCCATCCGGATCGTGTTCCGCGTCGTGTTCGAAAGCGGGGTCACGCCCGGCGACCACATCCTGTTCCGGCTGCCCCACATTCCCACTCCGTCCTGGTACTCCGGCATCCAGATCGGCGGTCCGGTATCGCTGGAGGCTGTGCTGTCGGCCACCCTCGACGGGATGCGGCTGGCGTGCCTGCTCTGCTGCATAGGCGCCGCTAACACACTCGCCAACCCCAAGCGTGCGCTGCGGGTGCTGCCCGGCGCACTCTACGAGCTTGGCGTCGCGGTTACCGTCGCCCTGTCGGTGGCCCCGCAGCTGGTGGAGAGCGTCCAGCGGGTGCGACGCGCCCGGCGGCTGCGCGGCGCGGGCGGCCGGGGCCTGCGAGCACTGCGGGCGATCGCGATCCCGGTCTTGCACGACGCGCTCGAACGGTCGCTGCTGCTGGCCGCCGGTATGGATTCGCGCGGGTACGGGCGCACCGGCAGCGCTACCCGCGCGTCACGGCGGCTGACCGCGGCGCTGATGCTGGCCGGTCTGGCCGGCCTGTGCATCGGCGCGTACGGGCTGCTCGACTCCACCGTGCCGCACGGTCTCGGCATCGGCGGGTTTGCCGCCGGTGCAGCATTGTGCGTCGCAGGGCTGGCCTTGGGCGGGCGGCGGGTATCGCGCAGCCGCTACCGGCCGGACCCGTGGCGCTGGCCGGAATGGGCGGTCGTCGGCTGCGCCGTTGTCACCGCGGTCGTGTTGTGCCTGAACACCGGCTATAACCCCGCCGCCCTGAATCCGGCGCTGTATCCGCTGCACTGGCCGTCGCTGCCGCTGCTGCCGACGGTAGCGATCCTGGCATCGGCGCTCGCCGCGTTCGCCGCGCCGCCGCCGCCCGCGACCACGATCCTGGCCGGTCCCCGGCCGGCGCCCCGGGCCGGCGAGATGACGTTGGCTGGAGTGCGCCGATGATCGGCTTCGATCACGTCGGCGTCAGCTACGAGGGCGCTGCCACCCCGGTGCTGCGGGACGTGAACCTGCGGATCGAGGAGGGGGAGCTGTGCCTGGTCATCGGGCATACCGGCAGCGGGAAATCGACGCTGCTCGCCGCGGTCAACGGCCTGGTGCCGTACTTCACCGGCGGCACGCTGACCGGCCGGGTCGTCGTTGATGGCCGCGACACAGCACACTTCAG
The DNA here is from genome assembly GCA_003168255.1 of Actinomycetota bacterium. Taxonomy (GTDB): domain Bacteria; phylum Actinomycetota; class Actinomycetes; order Streptosporangiales; family Streptosporangiaceae; genus PALSA-505. The sequence continues at coordinate 2,626 of PMSU01000089.1, read as the reverse complement.
GCCGCGGGAGCTCGCGGACGTGGTCGGCGTGGTCGGGCAGGACCCGCTCGCCGGGTTCGTCACCGACACCGTCGAGGAAGAACTCGCCTACACGATGGAGCAGCTCGCGATCGACCCGGCGGCGATGCGCACGAGGCTGGAGGAGACCCTCGACCTGCTGGGCATCGCCGACCTGCGGAGCCGGGCGCTGCACACCCTGTCCGGCGGGCAGCAGCAGCGGGTCGCGATCGGCGCCGCGCTGACCGCGCAGCCGCGAATACTCGTACTCGACGAGCCGACCTCGGCGCTCGACCCGACCAGCGCCGAAGACGTTCTCGCCACGATCACCCGGCTGGTGCACGATCTCGGCGTCACCGTCGTGCTGGCCGAGCACCGGCTGGAGCGGGTTGTCCCGTATGCCGACCGGGTTGTCTACCTGCCCGGCGACGGCACGGTGACCGCTGGTGAGCCGGCCGCCATCCTGGCTCGGTCGGCGGTCGCGCCGCCAGTGGTGGAGCTCGGCCGGCTGGCCGGCTGGGACCCGCTCCCGCTGTCGGTGCGGGACGCCCGCCGGCACGCCTCCGCTCTGCGCCGCCAGCTGCCGGACACGCCGCCGGTCAGTCACCGCGCCGCGCATGCTGCCACCGGCAGGCTCGCCGCCCCGCCGCCGGCCGCGCTGACGGCACGCGGGATCATCGTCCGGTACGGGGCCCTGATCGCGGTCCGCGATGTCGACCTGACCCTGCGCCGCGGCGAGACCACCGCCCTGATGGGCCGCAACGGCTCCGGCAAATCGTCCTTGCTGTGGGCGATGCAGGGTTCCGGCCGCCGCGCCGCGGGCCGCGTCAGCGTGGCCGGGGCGGCCACCGATCCGGCGAAGCTTCCGGCCGCCGAGGCGAGGCACCTGGTCGGCCTCGTCCCGCAGACCCCCGCCGACCTGCTCTACCTCGACACCGTGGCGGCCGAGCTCGCAGAGGCCGACCGCGACGCCCGGGCAAGCGCCGACACCGGCGCCAGGGCGCGGGCGATCCTGGACGACATCGCGCCGGGCATCGCAGCCGGAATGCATCCCCGCGACCTGTCCGCCGGGCAGCAGCTTGCCCTCGTCCTCGCCGTCCAGCTGACCGCAGCGCCGGCGGTGATCCTGCTCGACGAGCCCACCCGCGGCCTGGACTACCAGGCAAAAGCCGGCCTGACTGGCACCCTGGACCGGCTTGCCGCCCGCGGCCACGCGATCGTCGTGGCGACCCACGACGTCGAATTCGCGACCCGCGGCTGCGACCGGGTGGTCGTGATGGCCGAAGGCGAGATCGTCGCCGACGGCCCCTCGGCCACGGTGCTGACCGCCTCGCCGACATTCGCACCGCAGGTCGCGAAGATCCTCGCCCCGCTGCCATACCTCACCGTCGCGCAGATCGCCGCCGCCCTCGACCAGGTGGCCGCGCCGTGAGCGCCACGGGGGAGCCGACGATCCGCACCGCGATCCGGATCCGGCCCAGGTCCACGATCACGATCGCGATGGCGTCGTTCCTCGGTTTCGTGGCGTTCCTGTGGCCGTTCGTCGTCCCGCCGGGGACGTTCAGCTCGACCGAGACGCCGCCGCTGATATTCGGCGTGCTGCTCGCGCTGGTCCTGGCGGTGGTGTTCGCCGAGGTCGCCGACGGCGGCATCGACGCGAAGGCCCTCGCCATGCTCGGCGTGCTGTCCGCGATCAATGCCGCGCTGCGCCCGCTCGGCGCGGGCACCGCCGGCATCGAGACCGTGTTCTTCATCCTGGTGCTCGCCGGGCGGGTATACGGGGCCGGCTTTGGCTTCGCGCTCGGCTGCACGTCGCTGTTCGCCTCCGCGCTGCTGACCGGCGGCGTCGGGCCATGGATGCCGTATCAGATGTTTGGCTGCGCTTGGGTCGGCATGTTCGCCGGGCTGCTCCCGCCGCTGCGCGGCAAGGCCGAGATCGCGATGCTGGCCGGGTACGGCGCGCTGGCCGGCTACCTCTTCGGGTTCATGCTCAACCTGTCGTTCTGGCCGTTCTCCCTCGACCCGTCGAGTTCCATCGCCTACAAGCCCGGCCTGTCCTTCGTCGAGCAGTGGCACCGCTACCTGCTGTTCGACGTCACCACCTCGCTCGGCTGGGACACCGGCCGGGCCATCACCAATATCGTGGCGATCCTGCTCGCCGGGCCCGCCGCGCTGGCCGCGTTCCGCCGCGCCGCCCGCCGCGCGAACTTCCGCCCGGCCGTCACATTCCATGACCGCGAAGACTTGAGCCCGTCATAGGGGGATCGAAGAAATCCATACAGCTACCGGCCAGCACCCGCCGACTGGTGATCGAGTGGACGACCCAGCTCTGAGCGTACGCGGAGCAGCGACAGCCGTGCTCTGAACTGCCAGATCCAGGTATCGCGCCCGGTAGGCGATCGTGGAAACGGTCGCCTGCCGGTGGCCGGCCCGCCGACATCAGCCGCGAACTCGTCACTCTCCTCCGCACCCACGGCCTAGACCGGCTCTACTGGTCCGCCTGCGCCCTGCGCGCCGTAAGCCGCAGGTTTCGTGATCGTCAGGTCGGGCCCGGGGCGCCCGGCAAGAGCTCAGGAGCGCCCGCCCAGGGCCGGCGGGCCGCGCGCTTGGTTAGCGCGAGGACGTAAGC
>PMSU01000157.1:2771-3426 GCA_003168255.1 Actinomycetota bacterium | reverse complement strand
ACGGCTGTGGTGCCGTCAGAACCGCTGCGGGCGGTCGCCGGGCTCGCGTTCGGGGTTCGGCGGCCAGTGCCACTCGCCGTACCCGGTGCCGCGGACGCGCGACGTGGCCCAGTAGTCGTCGTTGCCGTCCAGCAGGACCTTGAGGTTGACGGTCCCCGATGCCTCGTTGAAGTCGCGGACGACGATCGCGGGATACTCGTCGCCTGCGCGGACCTGGTTGCCAATGGCGTCCCCGTCTGCGCGCCGGCGGTTGACCTGTTCCGCGTCCCCGCTGCCGATGGTGTACACGACGAGGCTGCAGAGGCGTGGCTTCACCCGTCCGCCTTCCCTTCGCTCTTCGGCGCGGCCTTCCCGGTCGGGTTCCACGGCTCGTCTGCGCGGGCCCGCTGGCGGACGCTGCCGCTCGTCGCGGAGGCCACGCGGGGCGGCGTCTTAGCTCCGGGCGTCCGCGCGGGACGGCCGGCGTGCGGGTTCTTGCTGGCCATGGCTCCTCCGCTCAGTAGCAGTCGAGGCCGTCGTACGGCCCGAACATGCAGTCGGCCGGCATCGGGGGCGGAACCGAGTCCCCTGGCGCCGACTGGGACCGGGTGGCAGGCGGGTCCGGGTTCACGCCCACGGTCTGCGTGACCTGCTTCTCCCGGTCGCCCTGGAAGTT
>PMSU01000157.1:0-2755 GCA_003168255.1 Actinomycetota bacterium | reverse complement strand
CGCGGGCCTGGTGGTGTCCGGGGCGCCGGGAACGTTGCGCTGCGGGGCCTGCGGAGTGCCGGTAGCCATGGTCAGCTCGCTTTCTTGCCGCGGTTGCGTGCGGCGGTCTTGCGGCCAGCGGCGAGCATCCCCGTGGCCATGTTCGCCTGCTTGGCAGCAAGCGGCCCGTACTTGCCTGCCTTGGCCGCGGCCATCTTCGCGGGCGGGATGTTCTGGCCCTCCGGGACGCCGAGCGACTGATGCAGGCCGCCCTTCTTTATCACGACAGGCTTCTCGCCGCCGCCGCCCTTGATCGTGGTCGTCTTCGCCGGTGCCTTGGCCTCCGGTTTCCCGGTGCTCTTCGCCGCCATCGCGTCCCCTTTAGTTCGTTTCGCTTTGCGCGTCGTACATGTCGGAGACGTTGGCCAGCTCCTCGGCCTGCGCCGCCACGTCGGTAGCGCCGACAGCACCGGGGATCTGCTCCAGATCCTGCGCGACGGACTCGCCGGGAGCACCGCCGATCGCGATCCGCGCCCGGGACAGCAGGTCGATGTTGATCTCCTCGTAGATCCGCTGCACTTCCAGCGCCACGTCCTCCGGAGACCAGTCCGGGTGCAGAGTAGAGACAGCCGTCTCGACGGAGGCCGCTTCAGCGCCGCGCATAGCCGCGACAGTCTGCGCGAGCTCCAGCTGGTCCGGGAGCACCGCGTCCGGCCACTCCACGTCAGGGCGCACCGGCGCGATGGGGTTGCTGAACACCACGTTGTCGACAGCCATGAGCCCGTAGATGATGTCCGCGAACGCCGGCCGCCAGTAGTTGATCTTCTTCCCGCGGGTCGTCATCGACTTCCGCTCCCGGGCGACAACCTCGGTGGCGGTCTGCGCGATGTCGCCCTGCAAGCCCATCGTCTGCCCGCTGTAGCCGGCGAGCATGATGATTTTCTCGATCAGCTCGTTGCAGGTTCCCTGGTGGGCTTGCCACCGGATGTCGAACTGCTGCGGCAGGATCTGGTCCTTAACCGCGCCCTCGCCGGTCACCAGGGCGCCGACCGGCACGAAGACCTCGCGTTCGGTGTCGAGGATCGCGCCCTGGCCCCGGCCGAGAGACTGCAGCATCGACTGCGGGACGATCAGGCGCGCCTTGCCAAGACGCACATCGCGCATCCAACTTGAGTAACTTTCGTCCAGTGCGTCCATCAGGCCCTCGACGCCGGAGAAATCCGACCGGCCGAGCGGCGCGGCCTGCGGGCCCAGCTCGCGCCAGATCCGGTTCGGGCGCATGTTCGGGATGTAGACAACCGTGGAGGCGTCTTTCGGCATGTCGGGGAACCGGATCGCGTTTCCCTCGGTCAGTACCGAGGCGTACGGGGCGGTCTCCTCGAAGTCCGCCAGCGACATCGGCTGGCCGAGCTCTTTCTGGTTGCCCTGGTAGACGCCGTGCAGGATCGCGTTCTGCGACGGGATGTGCTTCTCCAGATGCCGGATGACGGTCTTGCCCTCGTCGCGGACCACCGACCAGAACGTGACCGCGGTGAGCCGGCCGTACCGGAACTCGGGCACCGCGCAGTCCGCGGGCACCAGGTCGATCCACGGCTTGTCGTCGATGTCGGTGTCCCACACGACACGCAGGTACACGCCGCCGAGCGCCGCGCAGGTCTCCGCGGACTCCATCAGCTTGGAGTGGGTGCCGTCATCGACGAGACCGGACAGGTAATCCTGGGTTGCGGTGTCGCCGTACTTCAGGCTGGGCGGCTGCGCGAACAGGAGGTTGGCGCTGGTCGATGCGAGGTCACCGGCGAGCGGAACATGATAGTTGGTCCGGCGTTCCCCTTCAGGGGTTATGTTCCCCCAGAACCACCTACGCACCGTCCCGAACAATCCGGCCCGGTTTCTGCCCATCCCGGCGGGAAGGCCGGTTTCGCCGGTCGTTGCCGACCAGGCTCGCGCAACCGGCGAGTTGCCGCCATTATCACGCGAATAAGCGCGTATCAGATCGTCAGGCGACCCCGACCACCACGCTGACCATTCCCGCTGGCTGAGATGAACGGGATTGAACCGCGTCGGCGGCCACGGCATCTTCCCGCCCACGGGAAGCGTGTTCGTGAGCATCGAGCCCGCGATCGGGGCGTCCTCAAACGGGAGGTCGAGATTCGAGAACGCCATGGGAGCGCCATCGCCCCCTGCCGGTGGTTACGCCGCCTGCGATGCAGTGAGGGGGATTGAGGGCTGCCAGATGGAACGCGTCGTGAAAATGCTGTACCTCGTGGCGTCGATCCCGTGGTCGGCGATCTTGACCGGCTTGTCTTCGCCTACCGCGGCGGCCTTGTCGTCCCAGGCGTAGGACGGCAGCTCCTCAAGGAGCGCCGGGCAGTCCCTGCTGACCTTCAGCTTCCCGGCCGTCATCAGGCTGGAGACGGTGCGGATGCCGTCGAGGACCTCGTTGTTCGCCGCGACGGTGCTGAGACCGTCCTGGTGGAGCTGGGCTCGGAACGACGCCGCGGACGGGTCGACCACGATGTAATGCGGCCGGACGCCCTGCATCCACACGCCGTCATGGCTTCTGGACGCCGGGACGCGGACCTGCTCCAGCCACGCGCGCATCCGCTGCGAGTACTCCGCGTCGGTGAGCTGGCGCCGCGCCTGCCGGGAGTCGTACCGCCATTCGCTGACGATGTACAGGCAGTTGTCGGCACCCAGGCCGAGGACGACCGCGTGGAACGGGTTGACCGTCCCGTAGTCCGCGCCGCACGCGATCCAGTTCGTGATCGGCGGGATA
>PMSU01000021.1 GCA_003168255.1 Actinomycetota bacterium | reverse complement strand
CCCCGCGCCCCTCGCGCCCCCCGCATATCCCGCGCCCCCCGCCCCGCTCCGCACATGTATGGCCATGTTCGTGCCGTCGGAGTATCTTTGCCCTGGAAAACGCAGAGTGGACCAGATGGTTGGGCGCTTGCTGGAGGAGACATGCCTGGTCGCGCGGAGTTCACCCGTCGGCGGTTCCTTGGCGGGGCGGCCGCGGTCGCCGCTTCCGCCGGGCTGCTGGCCAGGCCTGACCGCGGCATCGCCGAGACGCTGGCCCGGCCGCGGCTGACCGGAAGCCTCGACGATGTCGAGCATGTCGTGATCCTGATGCAGGAGAACCGCTCGTTCGACCACTATTACGGCACCATGGCCGGGGTCCGGGGCTTCGGTGACCGGGCGGCGCTGCAACTGGCGAGCGGCAATGATGTGCTGCACCAGCCCGATGCGCTGCGCCTCGACGGCGGCTACCTGCTGCCGTTCCGGGTCGACACCGCCAAGGTCGACGGCCAGGACATGGGCGATCTGGCGCACGACTGGGACACCACGCATCTGGCCTGGGACGGCGGCAGCTACGACCAGTGGACACTGGCCAAAACCGAGATGACCATGGGTTTCTTCGACGTGCCCGACATCCCGTTCCACCGGGCGCTGGCGGCGGCGTTCACCATCTGCGACAGCTACCACTGCTCGATCATGGGCCCGACCACGCCCAACCGCCTCTACCACTGGACGGGCACGATCGACCCGGCCGGCCTGGCCGGCGGGCCCGCCACGTCGAACCCGCCCGATTACCAGCCCGTCTATAGCTGGACCACCTACCCCGAACGGCTCCAGGCGGCCGGGATCGACTGGCAGGTCTATGCCAACCATGAGGTCGGTGACAGCTCCACCTACCCGGACGACTTCGTGGGCGACTACGGCGACAATCCGCTGTGGCTGTTCCAGGCCTACCATGACGCCCTGGCGTCGCCGCACCCCAAGGTCCGCCAGCTGGCCAAGCGGGCCGCCGTGCTGCCGGACTGGCTGCCCTACTCGGGCAAGGGACTCGAGGTAAACCACGTCATCGCCCAGTTCAGGGCCGACTGCAAGGCCGGCACCCTGCCGGCCGTGTCATGGGTCGTCGCGCCCTACGGCTACTGCGAGCACCCGGCCGCCCGGCCAGTCGACGGGGAGGCCTACGTGCAGGCGGTGCTGCGCGCCCTGTGGGCCAATCCCGCGTTGTGGGAGTCCACGGTGGTGCTCATCAACTACGACGAGAACGACGGCTTCTTCGACCACGTCCCGCCGCCGGTCCCGCCGCCGGGCACCGCGGATGAGTTCCTTCCGGCCATCCAGCCGATCCTGGACGGGCTGCCCCCGGCGGCCGGCCCGCCGACCCCGATCGGGCTCGGGCCTCGGGTGCCGATGACAGTGATCTCACCGTGGAGCGCGGGCGGCTGGGTGAACTCGCAGGTATTCGATCACACGTCGGTGCTGCGCTTCCTGGAGGCGTGGACCGGAGTGGCCGAGCCCAACATCTCGGCGTGGCGGCGGTCGGTCTGCGGGGACCTGACAAGCTGCTTCGACTTCGCCAGCTCTGACACCGTGATACCCCTGCTCCCCGACACCGCTGCCCTGCGGGCCAGGGCGAACAAGATCGACCCGACCCTGCCCGCACCCAGCACGCCGGCCCTGGGCGCTCAGACCGTGCCGATCCAGGCGGCAGGAACGGCTCCGGCGCGCCCCCTGCCTTACCAGCCGCTGGTCAACTTCAGCGTTGGCGCCGCGGCTCTCTCGCTGCACCTGGCCAACAGCGGGGAAGCCACCGTCAACCTTGCCGCCTACGCCCAGCAGCTGGTGGTCCAGGCCGTCCACAACTATGACGTCGCCGCCGGAGCCCAGCTCACCAAGTCGGTCGATTTGGGTGACCTGGCGGCTTATGACACCTGGGTGCACGGTCCGAACGGCTTCCTCGCCCACGCCGCCGGCAGCGGGGGTACCAACCTGCTCGGCGTCGAAGCCACCCTGTCGATCACCGGCAGCGCCGCCGACCCCGCGCTGTCCTTGCAGATCGCCAACGCCGGCCTGCTATCGGTGACGGCCCAGATCACCGACCTGTCCGGGGCGTCGCAGTCCGTCGTCGTCGCGGGCGGCAGTGACCAGTCGCTCGCCTTCGACCCCAGCACCGTCGCCAGCGGCTGGTACGACCTGACCGTGACGCTGGACGGATACCCCGGCTACGCCCGCCGTTTCGCCGGACACCTGGAGAACGGGCTCCCCAGCATCACCGGGTAGCGCCAGCCCTGGCCAAGAGCTTGCCGGCGAGCCATCCGGCCACCGCACGCTTCTGCGTGCAACCCGCCTTGTCGTACCCGCCGCCTACAGTGGACGAGTGACTATGCAGGAGAATGCCGCGCGAGCTCAGCGGGGGGTACCGTCATGCGCCCGGTAACTGACCTCCAGCGCAAGGTGGCCCCGTTCGAGGTGGTCACGGAGATGGTCCCGGCGGGCGACCAGCCGCGGGCCATCGACACGATGGAACGACGGCTCAGGGCCGGGGAGAAGCACACCGTGCTGCTCGGCGCCACCGGCACGGGCAAGACGGCGACGATCGCCTGGCTGGCCGAGCGGCTGCAACGGCCGACCCTCGTCATGCTGCCCAACAAGACGCTAGCCGCCCAGTTCGCCAACGAGCTGCGCGAGATGCTCCCGCACAACGCGGTCGAGTACTTCGTCTCCTATTACGACTACTACCAGCCCGAGGCGTACATCGCGCAGACCGATACCTACATCGAGAAGGACTCCTCGATCAACGACGAGGTGGAACGGCTGCGGCACTCCGCGACCAACTCGCTGCTCACCCGGCGGGACACGATCGTGGTCGCGTCGGTCTCCTGCATCTACGGACTCGGCACGCCGCAGGAGTACGTGGACCGGATGGTCAAGCTCCAGGTCGGTGACACGATCGACCGGGACTCGCTGCTGCGCAAGCTTGTCGGCATGCTGTACGCCCGCAACGACATCGCATTCACCCGCGGTACCTTCCGGGTGCGCGGCGACACGATCGAGATAATCCCGGTCTACGAGGAACTCGCCGTGCGGATCGAGATGTTTGGCGACCAGATCGAGCGGCTCATGACGCTGCACCCCCTCACCGGCGAGGTGATCACCGAGGACCAGGAACTTCACGTGTTCCCTGCCTCGCACTATGTGGCCGGCCCGGAACGGATGGAGCGCGCGATCGCCGGGATCGAGGCCGAGCTTGGCCTGCGGCTCGCCGAGTTCGAGCGGACGGGCAAACTGCTCGAGGCACAGCGGCTGCGCATGCGCACCACCTATGACATCGAGATGCTGCGCCAGATCGGCAGCTGCTCGGGGATCGAGAACTACTCGCGGCACATCGACGGACGCGAGGCCGGCAGCCCGCCGCACACGCTGCTCGACTACTTCCCCGAAGACTTCCTGCTCGTCATCGACGAATCCCATAGCACGGTGCCGCAGATCGGTGCCATGTACGAGGGGGACGTGTCCCGCAAGCGGGCTCTGGTGGACCATGGGTTCCGGCTGCCGAGCGCGGTCGACAACCGCCCGCTGACCTGGGACGAGTTTGGCGAGCGCATCGGGCAGACCATCTACCTGTCTGCCACGCCCGGCCCGTATGAGCTACGGCAGGTCGGCGGCGACGTGGTCGAGCAGGTGATCAGGCCGACCGGGCTGATCGATCCTGAGGTCATCGTCAAGCCGACCAAGGGACAGATTGACGACCTGGTGCACGAGATCAGGCTGCGGGCGGAGCGGCAGGAGCGGATCCTTGTCACGACGCTGACCAAGAAGATGGCCGAGGACCTGACCGACTACCTGCTCGAGCTCGGCATCCGCGCCCGCTACCTGCACAGCGAAGTGGACACGCTGCGCCGGGTGGAACTGCTCCGCGAGCTGCGGGTCGGCCTGTACGACGTGCTGGTCGGCATCAACCTGCTCAGAGAGGGACTCGACCTGCCCGAGGTGTCGCTCGTGTCGATCCTGGACGCGGACAAGGAGGGCTTCCTGCGCTCGGGAACCTCGCTCATCCAGACGATCGGCCGGGCGGCGCGGAACGTCTCCGGCCAGGTACACATGTACGCCGACGTGGTCACCCCGTCGATGAAGCGAGCGATCGACGAGACGGACCGGCGGCGGGACAAGCAGGTCGCCTACAACACCGAGCACGGGATCGACCCGACGCCGCTGCGTAAGCGGATCGCCGACATCCTGGACCAGCTGATGCGGGAGGACGCGGACACCGAGCAGCTACTGGGCGGTGGCGGGCGGCAGCAGAGCCGCGGTAAGAGCCCCGTCCCGGGGCTTTCGTCCCGGGCGCGAGCACGCACAGCCGACAGTGCCCAGGCCGGGCCGGGCGGCGCGGCTGGCGCTGGCGGCCAGGGGTCTCACGCTCGGCAGGAGGTGGTCGACCTCATCACGCAGCTCACCGAGCAGATGCACACCGCCGCTGCCGAGCTGCACTTTGAGATCGCCGCCAGGCTGCGTGACGAGATCAGGGAGCTCAAGCAAGAGCTGCGCGGCATGCAGGCCGCCGGCGTCTGAGGTCACCTGCCGCGGCAGGCTCCATGCGGGACCGATGGGTGAAGCTGGCCTCGTTCAGGTTTCAAACAAGCGCTGGCCCACCCACTCAGCGGGGCCAGCCGCCGCTGGTGGAATGGCTACGATAGCGCTCCCGGTGTGAGTGGTGAACTGGCTCAGTGCGTCATTTTCTGCCAGCTTCCTGAAGATGGCGACGAACGCGAGAAGGGGGTTGCGCTGGTAGCAGGCGAAGAGTAGGCCGGCGTCAAACATGGGCGGCTGGCCGGGTGATCCCTTTTCGCTGGATATATCCATCCCGTCGTCGTAGGCGTAGCTCCGGCGCAGCATCATCGAACCCCAGTTCTCCTGGGGGGAAGCGAGCCGGACGTGAGAGTTTACGGGGATGAACGGGTTACCCTGGCCGTCTTTCGCACCGAGATCGAGCGCGTCAAACTCGCCCGATTTGCCGAGCGGTGCCCCGGACATCTTGTAGCGCCCGATGACCTGCTCCTGTGTCCCGAGAGACTGCACGTCCCAGTGCCCGAGCGAGATCCTTATCCGCCGGATGACGAGATAGGTGCCCCCGGTCATCCAGTCTGGCCCTTCGTAACCCACCCAGACGAACTGGTCCAGTTGCGCTGGGCTCTGGGGATTGATCGTCCCGTCCTTGAACCCCATGAGATTCCTCGGGGTACCGGCGGATGCCGCGGCCTCGTTGAAGCCAGCCTGGGACCAGCGGATCGATGCGATGCCGTCGGCGGCCCGGGCGAGCTGGCGCACGGCATGGAATGCCACCTGGGGATCGTCCGCACAGGCGTGGATAGTCAGGTCGCCGCCGGTCCTGGACCCGGTGAGCTGGTCGCCAGGAAACTCCGGCAGCTCTGCGAGCTCGTATGGCTGGTGATGGGCCAAGCCGAAACGGTCATGGCCGTCCTTCGCAAACAACGTTGGGCCGAAGCCGAAGTTGACCGTGAGGCGAGCTGCGCCCAGGCCACGTGCCTCGCCGCTGTCCGGTTCGATCCTGTCGGTGTCGCCGGTGACAGGCCCAGCCGTTCGCCCGGTGGACAGCCTGGCCGCGACGTTTGTCCAACGCTGAAGGAGGTCAGCCACGTCACGTTTGTATTCGGTGGTGACGTCGAGGGCGGCAAAGTACGTGTGGCTCTGCGGCGAGGTGATGATCCCGCTCTGGTGGACGCCGTAGAAAGACTCGGTGCCGTCTTGGTACATACCCCCTGGCTGCGGCGCATCACTCGATGCCCGTTCGGCGTCCGCACCGATGACCGCCGCCCCGGCCGCGAGTCCGCCAACCGCACCAAAGAACTTGCGACGCGATACCGGGAACCGGCCGCGGCGCTGCGCGGCCTGGCCGGACCCGCCGCTTGCGTTTGGCGGGCCAGCTGTCATCGGGTCACCGTTTCCCCTCCCGGCGGCGCCAAGGTATCCGGGCCGTCTGAGGCACATGACGAAATGACAGCCAACCTCGGCCCAGCAGAGCGAGCTCGCATCCTGGCCTGACGATCACGCGCATTAATCACCGCCCCAGCAGCCAAGAATCACCGCCGCTACGTCAAGTGCCGCCTCGCTCGGGGAATTTGGCGGCGACCCGACTTTCCCGTGCAGGCCGGAGGTGTCCACCAAAAGAATCTTCCAGTCCTTGCGCACCACGACCGATCCGTCGCGCACGTTGAAGGCGCCTTGGCCGAGCCCTGGGATCAGAGTTGTCTTGTGGAGTGTCTTGGCTAGCTGATCAAAATAGGCGTACGTTTGCGTCCAGCTGGACAACTCCTTCACCGAGAGCACCATGGTCCCCTCGCTGTACTGATAGTCGCAGGAATAGAGATGATCAGCCCAGGTCGGGGTGGTCACGGATGCCGTGACTCCCAATATCTCGGCGACCTCCCCGGCAGCTTTCTTGGCACAGACCATGCGGGCAATCTCGGAGGGCGACTTTCCCGCAGGCTGCGGCGCCGCGGCCGATGCCGTGCCGCCGCCGCAACTGGCGATCCCCAGCATGACGGCTACGACAGCCAGGACAGGGCGTGCCCTACGCCGCATTGCCGGATACACGACTGCTCTGCTCATGAGATGGTGCGTTTCACGTCAAACGACTCGACCCGGCCCCCGACACGGGCAGAGACATGGAAGATCCACGTACCGGAAGTCAGCAGAACGTAATTCACGTAGTGGTTCGACGCGATGCGCAGGTGCCGGAGCAGCAGCGGCGGCCGGGCACCGAGTGCCGCGGTGACCTCGACATCGCCTATGGCCGTTCGGGAATGCGGTGGGTAGATGAATACGTGCAGCTCGTTCAGCCCTGGTGCGCCGGGATCGAGGTAGACCTCGGCGCTTCCACCTCGAGCCAAGCTGACGGTCGAGATCGTCGCAAGTTCGGGAAGCAGGGACTGGCCCCTGGCCGGCGAGAGGGACTGGCCGGCCACCGTGAGCGCGGCGAAGAGCGCCACCGGGAGCAGCACAGAAAGTCCGATACCCGGGGCACCTCGGAGGATCCGCGGGCTTCGCACGTGGGCCAGGCCTGATCGTCCGATGCGGGCGAGACGGAGGCTGTTGGCCACGACGAGCAGGCTGGACAGGCCCATGGCCAGAGCCGCCACGAGCGGGTCGATGAGCCCGGTGGCGGCCAGCGGCAGCGCAGCGATGTTGTAGCCCATGGCCCAGCCGAAGTTCTGCAGCATCACCGCGTAGGTCGCCCGCGCCAGGGTGACCGCGGCCGGAACGCCGTTCAGGTCGTTGCCGAGCAGCGCAACGTCGCTGCTAGCCAGCGCTGCCTGCGACCCACTGCCGATCGCGCATCCGATGGCGGCGGCGGCCAGCGCCGGGGCATCGTTCACCCCGTCGCCGACCATCAGGACACCGCGCGGCCAGCTGCGCTCGGCACGGAGCGCTGCGACCTTGCCGGCCGGGCTCAAGGCCGCCTGCACTTCATCAATGCCGAGCTCGGCACCGACCGTCACCACGGCGGGCTCGCTGTCCCCGCTGAGGATCGCCGTCCTCATCCCCATCTCATGCAGGCGCCGGATGCTGGGCCCGGCCTCGGGGCGAAGCGGGGTGGCGACCGCGATCGACCCAATGACGTCACCCCCGCGCTCGACGAGCACGACCGTCTCGCCCCGCGCAGAGCGGGCCGCCACAGCCGCAGACAGTGACTCTGGCAGGCGGGTCTGCTCGAGCCGGCTCACGCGCACCAGCAGCCCGTCAACCACGCCCGCCACGCCCGCGCCCGGAATGACCTGGACATCTGACCCGCGCACAGGCGAGCCGCTCGCGGCCATGATGGCCTGGGCGATCGGATGGTCGCTCTCGGCCTCGACCGCTGCGGCCGCCGCGAGCAGTTCGTCCCGTCCGATCCCGGGTACCGCCATCACCTCGGTGACGACGGCGTGGCGCTCGGTCAGTGTCCCCGTCTTGTCGAACACGACGGTGTCCACCTTGGACAGCCGTTCGAGCGCATCGCCGTTGCGGACGAAAATCCCCAGCGCCGAAGCCCTGCCGCAGCCGACCATGATCGCCATCGGCGCGGCGAGCCCCATCGCGCACGGGCAGGCAACCAGCAGCACGGCCAGGGCACTCAGCACCGCCGTGTCGTGGTTGCTCCCAGCAAACCACCACGTCACGAACGTCCCCAGGGCGAACAGGAGCACAGCGGGAACGAACACCCGGCTCACCCGGTCCGCTAGCCGTTGCAGCGGCGCCTTGCCGCGCTGAGCTTCCTCGACCAGGCGCTGGAGACGTGCGAGCACCGACTCCGAGGCCAGCGACTCGACCCGCACCACGAGCGCGCCACCGCCATTGCGCGTGCCGCCGGTAACCTGGCTGCCGGGACCGCGGTCAACCGGCAAGGGCTCGCCGGTGAGCATCGATTCGTCGACCGCCGACCAGCCGCGAACGACGCTCCCGTCGAGCGGGATGGACTCGTTCGGCCGCACCCGCACCAGCGCTCCCACCGGCACGCTTTCCGGGGCGACAAACTCGCCGTCCTCGCTGTCGGGATCGGTGACGACCCTGGCCGTGGGCGGGCGCAGCGAAAGCAACGAGTACATGGCGCCCGCAGCCCGGCGGCGCGCACCAGCCTCGGCCGCGCGCCCGCTGACGAACACGGCGACAATCAGCGGCGCCATGGCGAAGTGCAGCCGCGTCGCGAACGCGCCACTGCCAGCGCCGATGTGGATATGGCGGCCCCCGATGGCAATGACTTCGACCGCCTGCACGGCGACCGCAGCGAGCGTACCGAATGCGACGAGGGTGTCCATGTTCACTGCGCCGCGCCGCAGAAGGCGGGCTGCGCTGCGGAGAAACGGCCAGCCACCAGCGAACTCGACGACGACGCCGAGGACAAGGACAGTCCATCCAGGACCCGCGGTCTGGGGAAGGAGGAGCGACACCAGCAGCGCGGCGATCGCAAGCGGCCAGGAGATGGCCGCACGCAGCAGCCAGCGGTCGTCGCGCTGACGATGAGGGGACCCAGGGGCGGCATCGACCGCGCCGGCGGTATAGCCGGTGTCGGCGACGGCCCGGCAGATCTCATCGACGCTGATCGTTGAACCGTCGTAGGAGACGAACGCCCGGGTCGTGGCGAGGTTGACCGAAGCGCTGGCCACGGCAGGCAAGCGGCCAAGCGCGCGCTCGATCCGTACGGCACATGCACTGCAGTGCATGCCATCAATCTCAAGCTCGGCAGTGACGAAAGGCACCTCGCCTGTCTCTGCCAGCGGCATCCCCGAGGAAGTGGTCAGCACTACGGCCCCAGCTCCTTAAGCCGACGGGCGCCACAGCCGTCGCTGAGCACGGGAGCGCAGAGATCACCGGCTGTCACGGTTGCTGGATCGTAGGTCACGCAACCAACCGCCGAGCCGGGGATGACGACCGCCATGGTGCCGCCGTCACATTCTGCGAACGTCTCCACTATGAGCTCCACACAGGAACTGCAATGCGTGCCGGTGAGCGCCAACCCCGCCGTCACAGCCTTTACGTCAACGGCAGGGGGACGGAGGTCAGGCGATGCCACGTCCACGCTAGCCGACGAACGCGTACCGCTGCACCTTGACCTGATGGCTGCGCGTCAGGGGATCGGCTCTGACGGGATCAGGAAGGAGGGCCGTGCGGCTAGGCCGTGTCTAGTCGCCGGTCACGCCGTCGATCTGCTCACGCAGGATGTCGGCGTGACCGTTGTGGCGCGCGTACTCCTCGATCATGTGGATGTAGACCCAGCGCAGGTCGAATTTCTCGTCCGTACGAGAATGCCTGAACGTCTCGTCCAGTGATCGTCCCTCGGCCGTCTGCCGAGCCAGCGCGCACTCCTGGCTGAAGGTGGCGAAGTCGGCCTCGGCGCCCGCGGCCTCGGCAAGATCGAAGTCACCGTCGGGCAGTTCGTCGGTGCAATACAGGCCGCCCAGCTCGGACTGGCCGTCGAACCGGTGCCTGAACCACGAGCGCTCCACCTCCGCCATATGCCTGACCAGGCCGAGAAGCGACAGCGACGACGGTGCCGCGGCCCGCTTAGCGAGCTGGTCACCAGACAGTCCCTGGCACTTCAGCAGCAGCGTCGCGCGGTGGAAGTCCAGCCATGTCTCCAGCGCGGTCCGTTCGTCTGCCACCGTCGGCGGCTCGGCGCGTGGTACCTCAGGTGCAGTCCATGTCATCAGGCCATCGTGCTGTAGGTCCCGGACGGAGGCAACGTGATTTCCCGTCAGCCCGCGTCAGGGCCTGCCGGAATCATGACGCCGGTACCGGTGGTGGACTGGCTGTGCATCAGGCTGGCCAGCGTCGTGCCGAGGCCGGCGGGCACCTGGAGGGCCGGCTGCTGCTGGTTCAACACCGTTATCTGGAGGGTGTTGCAACCCGTGTCCACCGCCACCAGGTACGCGGTGGCCCCCGGCGATCTCGCGAAGGCCAGCCGGTAGCTGCCCACCTCCGCCGGGCAATTCTCGTCGCCCCCGGTTGACGCGTGGGCGCTGTTGAGCATGGCGGCGAGGCGCCCGACGACCGCCGGTGTGGTGAACGTCCTGGTGACGGTACGGGGCCGGGAGTTGACGAACGAGGCAGTGACGGTCACCGCGTGCATGCCGGCCGGGACATACTCCGCTGCCGAGCGCGGCGGGAACCAGATCACCTGGACATCGGCGCGCAGCACCGACGCGTCAGGGCCCGCGGGCGCGACCGACATCGTCAGGGTGGCCTGGCTGACTCCCGCGGGCAGCCGCTTGAGGCCGTAGCCCACGAACTCCTCGGTCGGCCCCGCCGGGTCGCCGGCCTGCCCGTCGCCGTTCCAGGCCATCCCGGCGGGGGCGTGTTTCTTCAAGAAGCTGTACACGGTGTTCATCGGCTCGCCGACCGTCCACAGCTCATGCAGATCCACCGAAGGGTTTCCGGCTGCCGTATCGGGCGCCTGATCAAGTGCCTTGGGCGGCTGGCCGGTACGGATCTGGGCGCCACGCGGGAGGGTCGCGCGGGTGAGCAGCGTCCGCGCGAGCCGTTCGGCTTGCTGCCGTGCCATGGTTGCGGCGTCCGTTGTGGCCGCCGGGACGGTGCTATGGCCGTTCCCGGCCGCCGCCTGGTAGCGCACGGTCCCGCATCCCGCGGCGAGCACGACGGCGGCGACTGCCGCTCCGGCTGCCCATGCAGTCCTTCGCATCCCGCGCCTCCTGTGTCGTGTGGCGTCTTCCATGCTGCCAGTTCTGACGGTGGGCGGTGGCAGACTGGTTCCCGCGTTCGGAGAATCTCTATCATCTGGCCAAAAGGAGGCGCATGTCCTGGGTGATGTTCGACTTCGGCGGTGTCATCGGCAAGTACCAGCCCGAGGAGGACGTGGCAGCCCTCGCGGCGGCGGCCGGGGTGAGCGTCGCGCAGTTCAGGGACGCGTACTGGGCGCCCCGGTTCGCCTATGACATCTCCGCGCTCACTGTCACGGCGTTCTGGCAGGACGTCGCTGGACGTCTCGGCCGGTCCTTCACCGACACCCAGGTAGGGGAGCTTCTCCGGCTGGACATCGCCAGCTGGATGCATCTGTGCGACGGCACCGTCCGGCTGATTCATGATCTTGAGTCGGCCGGGAGGCGGCTTGCCCTGCTGTCCAACCAGCCTGCCGAGAACGCCAGGGCCATCGCGGAGATACCGCTGGCCAGGCACTTTGAGCACCTGTTCTTTAGCTGCGACCTCAAGGCGGGCAAGCCCGACCCCGGCTGCTTCAGCCAGGCGCTTGACCGGCTGGGCGCAGCCGCCGAGGAAGTGATCTTGATCGACGACAACGAGGAGAACGTCAGGGTGGCTACCCGGATGGGCATGCAGACCATCCGGTTCACCGGGCCCGAGCAGGCGCGAGCCGGGCTCGCCGGAATTCTTGGGATGGACAGGCTGTTATCCCTCTTGGCCCCTACGGGTCCAGGCTGGATGCTGGCTGAACAGAAGCTGAGCGTAAGGTCACAAACGTGCTGGCGAGTCTGATTGCCGCGGTGGTGGCGCCGCTGTTCTACGGCGTCGCTTCGGTCATGCAGGCCATGGCCGTGCGAGCCGCGAGCCGGCCGGCCGGGGAGCAGGGTAGCGGCGCGTTCGCCGCGGTGGACCCTGGCCTGGTGGTCCGCATGCTCCACCAGTGGCGCTTCGTGGCCAGCCTGGGCCTGGACATGCTGGGGTTTATCGCGCAGCTCGTCGCGCTGCACCGGCTTCCGCTGTTCGCCGTGCAGGCAATGATCGCCGCCAACCTGGCCGTCACCGCTCTTTGTGTTACCTGGCTGATGGGCGTGCTTCTCGGCTGGCGTGAGTGGCTGGCAGTGGCCGGAGTCATCGTCGGGGTCGGCCTGCTGGGATCCTCGGCGGGAGCCCAGGGCGCGGCCAGCGTCGGCAACACCTTCAAGCTGGCGCTTATCGTGGCGGTGGCGGGCATCGGCATGATCGGCCTGGCAGCGGCCCGGCTGCCGGGCCCGGCAAGAACTCCGCTGCTTGGCGGGGTGGCCGGCCTTGGCTTCGGCGTGCTCGCCGTGGCCGCCCGGGTCCTGACCGGGTTTTCGCCCCTCGTCCTGGTTCGTGATCCTGCCGCTTACGCGCTCTGCGCGGCCGGGATCGTGTCCTTCCTGTTCTACGCGTCAGCGCTGGAGGGCGGGAGCGTAACCGTGGCCACCGCGGCGGTGGTGCTGGTGGAGACCGTGCCGCCCGCGGCGGTCGGGATCCTGCTGCTCGGCGACAGGACCAGGCACGGGATGGCCGGCGTGGCCATTGCCGGGTTCATCCTCGCGGTGATCTGCGCGGTCCAGCTTGCCCGGTTTGGCCAGACGGAACATCAGGCCGAGGAAAGGGCGGGACCGCTGTCCGCGCAACCTTCTGGCAGCGATCCCCATCCCGTTAACTGGTGCTGAGCCCGCGCTGCTATCGGGTCCCTGCCTCATCGGGACCGAAGACGGGGTAGCTCTCGCCATCGGCCGGGTGTGCGAAATGAGCGATCACCCGCAGCCCCGGCTGGGATGCGACGTGACTCGCCCCCTCCAGCCGGGTGTGCAGCCACGGCCCTTCGTCGAGCTCCACCAGCGCGAGCACGCTGGGCGCATCAGCCATGGCGGACTTCCCGGCGGGCAGCACGGCCCAGCTGATCACAGTGCCGCGGCCGCAAGCCGCTTCCCACTGCGGATCGGCGCTACCGCACTGGGTGCAGCCGGTTGCCTCGGGATCGAGCCAGTGGCCGCAGGATACGCAGCGCTTGATCAGCAGCGTGTCCCGCGCGGCCGCCGCGAAGAAAGGGGCGGAGCGCTCGTCCGCCCGGATGATGCCTACATCCATCCTGGTCCTCCGCTCACGAGGCGCCGCTACGCGTCCAGCGGAGTGCTGGCAAGCGGTCGCAGCCGGACCAGTGCGGCCGGCAGCTCGCCGGTATGCAGCACGCCCAGGCGCTGGGTCGCCCTGGTCATGCCGACGTAGAGATCACTATGCCCGCGTGACGACTCGGTCAGGATCTGCTCCGGCTCGGCGATGAGCACCGAGTCGAACTCGAGTCCCTTGGCCTGCCGTACGCTCAGCACCACCACCGGGTTCTCGAGCTCGGCGTCCGCGCCGACGGACGCGCCCGGCACAGCGGTGCGGACGGCGCTGCCCAGCTCGTCCACCCGTGTCGCGGGGACTATCACCGCCAGCCGGCCGTCGCCCACCGCGGCGGCCTCACTCGCCGCGATCCGGGCAAGCTGGTCGGCGAGCTGGCTGGGCGGGACGCGAAGATGCCACGGCTGGACGCCGGACTCCCGCACCGATCGTGGCAGGTCTGCCTCGGTGACCGGCGGGTCGATGCTCGCCGCGACGTCCGCGGCGACGGCCATGATCTCCGCGGGCGTCCGGTAGTTGACGGTCAGCCGTTCCAGCCGCCAGCGTTTCTGCATATAGGGCTCGATGACACGCTGCCAGGAAGACGTGCCCGCCGGATCGCCGGTCTGCGCCACGTCACCGACCAGCGTCATGGACCGGGTCGGGCAGCGCCGCATCAGCATCCGCCATGCCATCTCCGAAAGCTCCTGCGCCTCGTCCACGATGACATGCCCGAACGCCCAGGTCCGGTCGGCTGCGGCCCGCTCCGCCGTCGTCAGGTAATCCTCCTGCTCATGCCGCTCGGCCAGGCGCTCGGCATCAATCACGTCGGAGGCCAGCAGGGTCTCGGGGTCCAGCAGGTCCTGCGAGAGAAGATCGACCACGCCGCCGGCATAGGCGACCCGCTCGCGCCGCTCCCGCTCTGCCCGCGCCCGCTGCACCAGGTCATCCTCGCCGAGCAGCTCCGCTGCCTCATCGAGCAGCGGGACGTCGGCCGGCGCCCAGCCACCCGCCGGATCGCGCAGTAGTTGCGCCCTTTCCCGTTCGGAAAATCGGGGTGTCGCTGCCCGGAGGCGTGCGGCGGAGGAAAACAGGTCCGAAAGAAGCCGCTGGGGGGTCAGGCTTGGCCACAGCCGGCTGATCACGGCCCTGACCTCGGGGTCCCCGCGCAGCTCGCGCTTGATGTCGCTCAGGGCGTCCTGGTCGAGCAGGTTGCGATCCCGCGGAGCCTCGTCGCCGAGCATCTCCGCGACGAGGGCATCGGCCTCCCGCATGTTGTCGCTGAGCCGGCCGGCCACCTGCCGCGCCAGGGCATTGATGATCTCGCCGGCGAAGATCGGCCGGGCCTGATTGTGCGGCTTGCGGGATCTTCTGGCTTTTTCCCTGGCCGCAGCGCATACTTCCCGGTCCAGTCGCAGTACCTCACGTGCGTACCGGATTTCCGTCGCGTTGCGCGGTACCTGCTGCCTGTCTCGTACCGCGGCGGCCACGACGCCCGCCATGGCCAGCCTGCCCTTGATCGCGGAAACCTCCGCTGCCTCTTCCCGCTGCGGGACTACCCCGGGATAGAGCTCGCTCACGGTGGACAGCACAACCCCGGTCTCGCCGAGAGCGGGCAGCACCTGCCCGATGTAGCGCAGGAAGGTCGCGTTCGGGCCGATGATGAGCACGCCGCGCCGCGACAGCTGCCGCCGGTGCGTGTACAGCAGGAACGCCGCCCGGTGCAGGGCGACGGCCGTCTTCCCGGTGCCCGGGCCACCTTGCACGACGACCACGCCCTGCTGGGGGGCGCGGATGATCTGGTCCTGTTCGGCCTGGATGGTCTCCACGATGTCGGTCATCCGGCCGGTCCGGCTGGCATTGAGCGCCGCGAGCAGCGAGGCCTCGCCGGTGAGTCCCTGATTCTGCTGCCCCTGCGGAGCGGTCAGGTCGAGTACTTCGTCGTCGAAGCCGATGACTTGCCTGCGCCGGGTCTTGATATACCTGCGGCGGCTGACGCCGTCGGGAGAGGCTGCGGTAGCGAGATAAAAGGGTCGCGCGGCTGGCGCTCGCCAGTCAAGCAGCAGCGGCTCATAGTCAGCGGAGTCGTCGCGAATGCCCATCCGCCCGATATAGCGCCGCTCTTCATCCTGGAAATCCAGCCGGCCAAAGCAGAGGCCGTTCTCCGCTGCATCCAGCTGAGCTATCCGGGTGGTAAACATGCCGGCTGATGCGTCACGCTCAGTCCGGGCCGCGGGGGTGCCGCCGGATTCCCGTAGGGTCACCGCCAGCCGGGTAGAGGCGCGCTCACGCAGGCTGTCGAGGCGGCCGTAGAGCATGGTGACGTACTCCTGCTCACGGTCCATATCCTCGGCGTAAGGCAGCGATTGCTCTGCGCTAGCTATCCGGGCTGGATTCTTGGCAGACGGCCGAGGCCTTTCCGCCTCATCTGGCGGCGATGTCCTTGGTGCTTTTGACAAGAAACCCCTTCCGGGTTATAATCGCCAGCGGACCTCCGTAATGGAGGTCATTCTTTATTTTGGGACGACATACTTTACCAAATAGCTTCGCCGTCCGCGAGCGGTCAGTGTGACGCGGGTGAAGAGGGCGTCAGCCTGATGCCGCCTTGATGAGATCGGTGACGTCGATCGTCTCCAGCTGGCTGCTGTCGAAGTTCGTGACATAGAGCGTGCTGCCGTCGGGGGACAAGGCGAATTGCCGGGGGAAGGTCCCGGCCGGGATCTGCCCCGCCAGTGCCGGCTTGCCGAGGAGGGCGTCCCGCAGGTTGACGACGCTCAGCCACTGCGCCCCCCGGCCGCCGAATCGGTTCGAGTCGGCTACCACGGCGAGGCGCCCCCCATCGACGAGGATCACCCCGACCGGCGCTGACCCCACGGCGACGTCGGCCACCAGCGCGGGTGCCGAGGAGGTGAGCCGGGACGTGGCGAAGCCGAGCAGCGCGTCGCTGCCCCTGGCGGTGACCCACGCCAGCCTGGCATCGGGGGAGAGCGCCACCCGCACCGGGCTGGAGCCTGCCGCGGCGACCGATCGCACCGCGACCGGCGGATCGTGCTCGGCGGTGGCGATATCGATGGCCCGCACGTCACCTGCGGCGGCATCGAGGTCGCCGGGGCAGCGCTGCCGCGTCGCGGGACCGGGCAGGGGTGCTGACGAGCTTAGTTCGCTCGTTACGTAGAGCCAATGACCGTCCGGGGAGACCGCTTCCCCCACCGGCGCCGGGCTCACCGGCACGCGCCCGACGGTGACCCCTGCGGCGCTGAAACCAGCGGACAGGGCTCGAGACAGGTTCGAGACCTCGACCGCGGCCGTGTCCTCCTGCGAGGTGAACACGAATTGACCGTTAGCCGAGGTGGCCACCTCGATGCCTCCCGCACCTCCGGCACCTCCGGGAAGGGCCCCGACAACTGCGTGCGGCGAGCCGGACTCGAGGTCCGCGACATTGAGCACGGCGGTATCGCTCGACGCCGCGACGAGCAGGTAGCGCCCGTCTGGGGTCAGTGCCTCGCCGAGGCCCTGCCCGCCGGGGAGTGACACCGAGCGCACCACCTCAGGCGACGACCCGGGTGCGGCGGCACGGAGCACGGTGACCCCGAGGGTGTCGCTGACGAAGACCCATCGCCCGTCCGGCGACGTGATCACGCCGAAGGGGCCTGGCGGCACGGTGGTCATCACCCGCGGCACGCCTGCCAGTGTCCGTGCAGGCGCGACCGCCACGCTACAGCCCGGCGCCTTCAGCGACCGGGCCGGGATGGCCGGCGAGAAGGGTGCCGTCGCGGTTGTCCCGCCGGCCGGTTTCTTCGCCGTGGTCGAACATGACGCCAGCAAAACGATGGCACCGAGCATGCATGCCGTGATCGCCGCCGCCCGAGCGGGCCCCGTCCGCATGACGCTAGCTTAGGTAACAATCCTCGCTTCTTGGTACGTCGATCCCTTCTGGTTGCCCGCAGCGCCGAAGTATGATCCGGTTAGTCGCGGCCGGGGGGCAGCGAGGTTCACACTCCAGGCATCAAGGAGCGAATCGATGGGGATTCTCAACGAGGCCCGCCGCGAGTTCATCGCAGCACCTGACAGCTCGAAGGGCCAGATCGTCTTCAAGTGGCCCGATCACAACATCCGCAAGTTCACGAAGGCCATCGTCGAGCCCGATGCCGTTGCCGTCTTTATGAGCCAGGGGCAGCTCATGGGGACGCTTGTCTCCGGCCAGCACACCCTCGATGCCAAGGAGCTCCCGTTCCTCGGGATGTTCGTGGACTGGGCCAGCGGCGGCAACGCCTTCAAGGCCGAGATCTACTTCGTCGGCATCCGGGATTTCCCGAGTTTCCGCTTTGGCGGCCGGCTGGACGAGGTGCAGGACCCGGTAACCGGCCTGATCGTCACCCTCCGCACGTTCGGCGAGTACGCGCTGCGCGTGATCGATGCTCCCAAGCTGATCCTCAACCTCGTGGGGACCGTAGACGTAACGAGTAACCAGGCCATCACGAGTTGGGTCACCCAGCAGCTGCTGAAGGTCACCCGCACCATGGTCACCACCCAGCTCATGTCGGGGGCCTGGCCGATCCTCGGTCTGTCCGTGCACAGTCCCGAGATCGAGGTGGCGGTTATGCGGGACGCCAACCGCGAGCTCGCGGACTACGGGATATCGATCACCCGCCTCGGCAACGTCGATGTCAACCTTGACGATGACGACAACGCCCGGCTGAAGAAGCTGGCGGGCGACACCGCATACAGCAGACTGGCCGGCGGCTTCCTCCAGGCGGCGCAAGCCGAGGCCCTGCAGGGCGCGGGCGAGGGGATGGCCCAGGGCGGCGCGGCGGTGACACCGATGTTCTTCGGGGCCGGCATGGGCATGGCCAACCAGATGATGCAACCGCCAGCCCAGTCCGCGCCTGTCCCGCCGCCAACCCCGGGCTTCGCAGGCGGCGGTCAGGGCTACGCGCAGGCGCCAGCCGCGGCCGCGCCGGCAGCGGCCGCGCCGGCCGCGGCCCCGGCCCAGGTGGCGACGGTCGAGTGCGCCAACTGCCACAGCCAGGTCCGTGCGGGGGCAAAGTTCTGCGACTCGTGCGGTACCGCCATGCAGAAGCACTGCACCAACTGCAACGCCGACCTGAGCGCCGCTGCGAAATTCTGCGCTGAGTGCGGCACGCCTGCCAACCCGCCGGCGTCATAACCGAGATCCGCGGCGGTCCCTCCGCTACCATCTCTCCCACTATCCCCGCATGTTCACTAAAGGCCCCTTACAAGAAAGGCCTGTCCGGATGGATCGGATCGAGTGTCAGTGGTGCAAGGCGCAGAACGAACCAGAGCGAACGAGTTGTTCCACCTGCGGCGCGCCGCTCGATACGAAGAACCTCGTCTCTGATTCCGGCTGGGCCGAGGCGCCTCGCCTGCGGGACATGACGGAGTTCCGTTTCTCTAACTCCACCTGCCAGATCGAGGGCGAGATTGTCCCCGTGGCCGAGGTGGCGCTGGCGCAGGGCGACGCGGTGTTCTTCGAGCACCACGTGATGCTCTGGAAGGAGCCCGGCGTGCCGATGTCGGCGCTCAACACCGGCGGCGGCATGAAGCGCATGCTGGGCGGCATGCCGCACGTGCTGAGCGTCGCCCACGGGCCAGGTCGCATCGCCTTCTCCCGCGACGCGGCGGGCGAGGTGGTGGTGCTGCCGCTGCACCCGTCGATGGAGCTTGACGCGCGTGAGCACGCTTTCCTCGCCGGGACGCACTCGCTGAACTATTCCTTCGTGCGCATCAAGGGCCTGGCCAACGTGCTGCACGGCGGCGAAGGCATGTACCTGGACCGGTTCGTCACGCAGAACGAGCCCGGCCTTCTCCTCCTGCACGGCTACGGCAACGTGTTTCAGAAGACGCTGCAACCGGGCGAGAAGATCCTGATCGAGCCGGGCGGCTTCCTCTACAAGGACTCGTCGGTGACCATGAACACGGTCAAGCAGAACGTCAAGACCGGGCTCATGAGCCACCATATGTTCCTGGCCGAAATGACCGGTCCCGGCCGGGTCGGCATTCAGTCCATGTACGTCCACCACGGCTCCGAGTAGGCGGGCCGACATGACGACGCCGCCAGCAACGAGTACCTACACCTGCCCGTACTGCCGCCTGGCCAGCGACGGCAGCGGCGCGACCTGCCCACGCTGTGGTGCGCCAGTGGACGTCCGGGAACGCGTGTCGGACTCCGGGTGGGCCGAGCAGCCCCCGATCCGGGACATGGCCCGCATCCATTTCAACCGCTCCACCTGCCAGATCAGTGGCACGTACGTTCCGGTCGCCGAGATGAACCTGCACGATGACGACTCGGTCTACTTCTCCCATCATGTGCTGCTCCACACCGATCCCGGAATTCGGCTCGACGCCGTGAAGATGGGCGCCGCCTGGAACCGGCGGCTGGCCGGGATGCCGATGATCATGATGAGCGCGCGGGGGCCCGGCCACATCGCCTTCAGCGCCGACCACCCCGGCGAGACGCTCGCCGTGCCGCTTGACCACAACGGGGCCGTCGACGTGGTCGAGCATCGTTTCCTGGTCGCGACCGGGAACGTCAAGTACCAGTGGGAGTCCAGCAGGGTGTGGTTCGCCACGCAGAAGGGGAACGACAACAACGACCAGGAGATGCACTACCCGGTCGGCCAGATGCTGGACCGCTTCACCGCTCATGAGGGTCCTGGCCTCCTGCTCCTGCACGCTCCGGGTAACACCTTCATCCGCGACCTGGCACGAGGCGAGCACATCCTTCTACAGCCGAGCGCGCTGGTCTGGAAAGACCCGACGGTCCATATGTCCCTGCATTTCGAGTACCCGAGGGGCAACTACTGGTTCAGCTCGGCGCGATGGCAGGCCAAGTCGGTGTGGCTGTCTCTGCGAGGACCGGGCCGGGTGGCTATCCAGTCCGTATTCGAACGTCCCGAGACGGTGGGAGCAGTGGTCAACGATTCTGGTGCGACGCACCAGCGCTGGTAATCCCGCTAGCCGCTCCACCGCGACGCCCGGGTGAACCATGCCGGTCGCCCACCCGTATAGGCCGCTGGCCGAGGGACCCTGCGCCTCTGTACGTGTAACCGGTCAGACACGTCCCGATTCGCCAAACGCGCCGGCCGTCACGGGCGGGAGCCTGCCCGCGGGCCTGGCGTTAGAAGGACATGCGCCAGGTGTCCTCGCTAGCCGGCGGGGGAAGCGTACCGGCTCTCATCGCCGGCTCAGCGGGCACCTTTCGCGTCGACACCCGGCCGGGCCCCTATTTACCCGGCGGATTGAGGCTCAGGCTGCCGGGTAATGCGAAGGCCGGGACTGAGCTGGGCACGCGCAGGCGGCGGGCTGGGCCATGACGGGGGATAATCCAGCAGGATGAGCGAGGAGACGCGGGAGCCGATTCACGCGGTGGGCGCGGCGGCGCTGGCGGCCGGGTGGTCGCACCGCCATCGCGACGTGTCTGGCGGCTGGCTGCGGCCCACCGTGTTCGGGGCGGTGGACGGGCTGGTCACCAATGCCTCGCTGATTGCCGGGCTCGGTGGGGGCGGCGTCCAGGCGCACACCGTCGTGATCACCGGCGTGGCCGCGCTGGTGGCCGGGGCCTTCTCGATGGGCACCGGGGAGTACATCTCGGTTACCAACCAGAACGAGCTGGTGCACGCCGAGGTCGCTGTCGAAGCCGCGATGCTCGCCCGGTTCCCCGCGGCCGAGCAGGCCGAGCTTGCCGAGACCTTCCGCGGCTACGGTGCCGACCCGGATACCGCGGCCAGGATGGCCGCCGCGGTGTCGCGGGACCCGGACACCGCGCTGCGCGTGCATACCCGAGAGGAACTCGGAGTCGACCCGTTCGAGCTGCCTTCCGCGGTACTGGCGGGAATCTCGTCGCTGATCGCGTTCTCGCTCGGGGCACTGGTGCCGCTGCTGCCCTACCTGCTCGGCTTCTCCCATCTGGCCGCCGCCCTGGGAATCGCGGCGGTCGCGCTGGTCGTCGGCGGGATTGTCGTGGGCCGGCTCACCGGCCGGCCGCTGCTGCGCTCGGGCCTGCGCCAGCTCGCCCTGGGCGCGGTCGCCGTCGGGGTGACGTTCGCCGTGGGCAGCCTGATAGGCGGCCAGCTCCACTAGCGCGGCCTTCCGCCCCGGTCCCACGCTTCGTCCCGCTCTCGCGTCCGCTGGGAACCGTAGTCAGGCGTCGTAACTAGTGAAGCCATTTCCGGCCGCGGGCTGCGATGGCGTGCCGCCCTCGCCGGCCTCGCCGGCCCGCCTCGGCTCCGC
>PMSU01000012.1 GCA_003168255.1 Actinomycetota bacterium | reverse complement strand
GGCCGCAGGTGCTGGTGACCTATGACGCCAACGGTTTCTACGGGCATCCCGATCACATCCAGGCGCACCGGGTGGCCTGGCGCGCGTTCGAGCTGGCCGGGGGGGCGGTCAGCAAGTTCTACGCCACGGCGATCCCCCGGTCGGCGCTGGCCGAGGCGATGGCGCTGCTGCAGGACGGCCAGGGCGGCGGCGGCCGGGAGATCGGCGGCACGGACTTCAGCAGGGTCGAGTCCCTGGACGACCTGCCGTTTGGCACCGACGACGAGAACGTGACCACGGCGATCGACGCGAGCGGCTACCTGGACGCCAAGCTCGCGGCCATGCGCGCGCACGCGACCCAGATCGCGGTGGACAGCCCCTTCTTCGCGCTGTCGGACATGGTGGGGCAGCGGGCGCTCGGCACCGAGTGCTACACCCTGCTGGCCGGTCCCGCCTGGACCGGGGCGCTGCCGGCGGACCGGGAGCCGGATCTATTCGCCGGCCTCCGCTAGCCTTCGGAGGGTGAGCAGTACGCGGGGCAGCACCGCTGGCGGCCAGCCGCCGCAGCCGCGGCCGCGGCCGGGAGCCGGAGAGAGCACCGCGATCACCGTGGCCGCGTACGCGGCACTGTTCCTGCTCGGACTGATGCAGGGCCTGATCGGCACTTTTCAGTACAGCCGGGGCCCGGTTCCGCTGGCCGCGGTCCTGTTCGACCTCGCCATCCTGGCCACCTGCCTGCTGGGCTCATGGGGCATGCGCAGGGCGCTCGGCGGCTTCCTGCCCGCGCTCGGCTGGTTCATCGTGACGCTGCTGCTGAGCAGCGGCTCCTCGGGTGGCAGCGTATTCATCACCGACAGCACGGCCGGTAAATGGTTCCTGTTTGGCGGTGCTGTCTGCGCGGTCGCCGGTGCCGTCGCCTCGTACGCGCTCTGGTCACGGGGAAGCCGGGACCGCCGGGCTGGCGGGTCAGGCTCGGCTCGGGCCCCGGTTACGGCGCGGCCCCGTCGGCCCGGTCAGGCCGGCGGCTCCAGCCGGGCGGGTGGCTCCTCCAGCCGGGCGGGCGGCCAGGGACCGGACAGCCGGTCCGTCCGCGCGGCCCGCCGCCCAGCCCCGTAAGGTCTTAGCCGCAAAACGGGTATTTCGCCCCCCAGGCCAAGTCCTAAGGCGGCCCGCCGCCGGAAATAGGGAGTGCTCCCGATCCGCTCCCGCATGCCTTACCGCGAATCTCGATGACGTGGACCTGAGCAGGTCCTGACATCGAGGAGGACAACGTGCATCCGTATCTGGAGCAGGCAATCGCGGCAGAGCGAGCGGCCGACCTGATGCGCGCGGCGCAGCGGAGCCGGGTTCGGAGGGCCGCCCGTGCGGCGGGCCGCGCAGCAGCGGCCAGGACAGGCGGCCGCAGTGCCGGTGCGGCCTGGCCCGGCCCCGTCGGAATGGATCCGTGCGCGGTTACTACCGCCAGGGCGGTAGTAACCGCACACGGACACGCAGGCAAGGGCTGCTAGGGCGCGGTGTACTCCCAGCCCGGCTGCCAGTCGAAGTCGCGAGCCGCAAGCTCGTGGAGCGAGATCCCGCGCAGGAGCAGGTCGAGGCCCCAGCGGGTCGCCACGTGACCGATCACCACGACCCGCTGCCCGGACCAGCGGGACGGCAGGTCGGCCGCGAAGCTGGCGACCCGCGCCGCGGCCTGGCGCCAGCTCTCACCGTCCGGATACGGCACGCTGACGTGCTCGCCGCGATGGGCGTGCAGGCCGGCCGCCGGGCTGCCGTTCAGCTGGCCGTAGTCGCACTCCCGCAGCCGCCAGTCAAGCAGGACCGGGATGCCGGTGCTGCCGAAGGCGATGGCCGCGGTCTGCACGGCCCGGTCCAGGTCCGAGCTGAACACGGCCGCGATGCCGTCGCTGCGGCGCCGGCCGCCGAGGGCGGCCGCCTGCTCCCGGCCGGCCACGGACAGGCGCCCCGGCAGCCAGCCGGCGGCGATGCCGTTCTCGTTATCCTCGGTCGTGGAGAGCGTCTCGAAAACTATCTGAACGGCCACGCCTCCATGGTCCCGAACCGGGGCTCAGCGGACCAGTGCCTCCACCTGGTCGATCGCCCAGTCCAGGTCGTCCTCGCTGATGACCAGCGGCGGCGCGAGCCGGATGGTCGAGCCGTGCGTGTCCTTGGCCAGCACGCCGCGCTCGGCCAGCCGCTTGCACACCTCGCGCCCCGACAGCGAGGCGAACTCCAGGCCTGCCCACAGTCCGCGCCCCCGCACCTGGCGCACCACATCAGAGGGCAGCGAGGCCAGCCGGTCATGCATATGGGAGCCCAGCTTGGCCGAGCGCTCCTGGTATTCCCCAGTCGACAGCATCGCGATCACCTCGCGGCCAACCGCGCAGGCCAGCGGGTTCCCGCCGAACGTCGAGCCGTGCTGTCCCGGCTTGAATACGCGCAGGATGTCACTGCGCGACACCACTGCCGACACCGGCACGATGCCACCGCCAAGAGCCTTGCCCAGCAGGTACATGTCGGGCACCACGTTTTCGTGGTCGCACGCGAAGGTGTCACCCGTCC
This sequence comes from Actinomycetota bacterium, assembly GCA_003168255.1. Lineage (GTDB taxonomy): Bacteria > Actinomycetota > Actinomycetes > Streptosporangiales > Streptosporangiaceae > PALSA-505. The sequence continues at coordinate 7,555 of PMSU01000012.1, read as the reverse complement.
GGCCGAGGCCGGACTGGATCTCGTCGGCCATCATGAGCGCGCCGCGCGCCGTGCAGAGCTCGCGTACCCCCGGCAGGAAGCCGGCCGGCGGCACCAGCACGCCGGCTTCGCCCTGAATGGGCTCGACGAGCACGCCGACCACCCGGTCGTCAAACGCCGCCGCGAGAGCGGCCAGGTCGCCGTAGGGGACCAGCCGGAACCCGGGCGTGTAAGGCCCGTACGAGGCGCGCGCGTCCTCGTCCGTGGAGAAGCTGACGATCGTGGTCGTCCGGCCGTGGAAGTTGCCCTCGAACGCGATGATCACCGCCTGGTCGGCAGGCACGCCCTTGACCTCGTACCCCCACTTCCTGGCCGTCTTGATCGCGGTCTCTACCGCCTCGGCGCCGGTGTTCATCGGCAGCACCATGTCCAGGCCGGCCAGCGCGGCGAGCTCCGCGCAGAACGGCCCAAACTGGTCGTGGTCGAACGCCCGGCTGACCAGCGTCACCCGCTCGAGCTGACGAAGAGCCGCCGCCACCAGCCGCGGATGGCGGTGACCGAAGTTGATCGCCGAGTAGGCGGCGAGCATGTCCAGGTAACGCCGGCCCTCGACGTCGGTTACCCAGGCGCCGTCCGCCTCGCAGATCACCACCGGCAGCGGATCGTAGTTGTGCGCGCTGTGCGCCAGCGTCTGCGCCCGGAGCTGGCCGGCCGTCGATGCCCCGTGTGCGGCGCGGGCCGCGGCCTCCCTGCTGTCCTGCACCGTCATGGCAGTCCCTTTCACGACCTGAGCTCGAGAGTGCAGCATTTCGGTCCGCCGCCCGCCTTGCTGAACTCGGACAAATCGACCGGCACGGGCTCGAACCCCTTGGCCGCGAGCTGCGCCGCGAGCCCGCGCGCCTGAGCAGGCAAGACCACGTGGTGGCCGTCGCTTATCGCGTTCAGCCCCAGTACCTCCGCGTCCTCGTCCTTCGCCTCGATCAGCTCGGCGAACTGCGAGGCCAGCGTGGCCCGCCCGGCGTCGTCGAAGGCTGCCGGGTAGTACGCGGCGGTGCTGGAATCCAGCACGCACAGCGCGGTGTCCAGGTGGTAGTAGCGCGGATCGACCAGGCGGAGGCTCAGCACGGGGAGGCCGAAGAGCTCCTCGATCTCCTCGCGGGCGGAAGCCTGAGTGCGGAAACCGTGGCCGGCCAGTACGACCCGGTCGGCGTACAGGATGTCGCCTTCGCCCTCGTTCACGAACTTCGGAACGCGCACTGCCTGGTAGCCGTCCTGCCTGAACCAGTCCAGGTACGCCGTGCCTTCCGCGGCGCGCTCGGCGTACAGGAAGCGGGCGCCGAGCACCTTGCCGCCGATGACCGTGGCCCCGTTCGCCGCGAACACCATGTCCGGCAGGCCGGGAACCGGGTCGATGATGTGCACCTGGTGACCGAGCAGGAGGAACGTCTTGCGCAGCTCGTCCCACTGCGCCATCGCCCGCTCCGCATCCACTGGGCGGTCCGGGTGCATCCACGGATTGATGGCGTAGCTCACGGCGAAATGCTTTGGCGGACACATGAGGTAAGACCTGGCCGAGGCCTTGCGGCGCGCCAGGCCGTCCTGCCCCAGCACGTCTGGTGCGGTAACGGTCATCCGGGTCCCTTCTGCCACACTGGTCACCAGTTCTCAGGCGTCTAGCCTAGGGGCCGCGGCTAAGCAATGAGCAGCTACTGATCTTGCGTCCATCCGGCGATTCGTTGCGTATTTTCGCTGTAGATGTGAAAATCGTTGCGTACTTTCTATTCCGAACGGACGCCACCACTCCCACACGAACCCGCATGTTCCGGGCACAGGCCCAGGCTCGGCGGCCCTGACACCGGCCAGCGCCGGACGGGGCTATCGGGCCGCGCGGATCGTCCAGGCCTGGCCTTGCGGGGTGTCGGTGACCGTGACTCCGATGGCGGCCAGCTCGTCGCGCAGCCGGTCAGCGGCCGGCCAGTCGCTGGCCGCCCGCGCCTTGGCCCTGGCTTCCAGCCGGTCCGCGGCGCCATCGGGCAGTTCCGGCGCGGCGACGGGCTTGCCGATGTCGCGGGCGAGATCGAGGCCAAACAGCCGGTCCAGGTGGGCGAACGTCTCGAACTTGGCCCCTGGCGACACGGCCTCGTCGCGCTCCAGCGCGCGGAGCGTGCGCAACCCGGCCGGGGTGTCCAGGTCGTCGTCGAAGGCCGCGGCGACAGCGTCGGCGTACCGCGACGACATGGCGGCGCTCGGCGAGCGAGCCCAGTCCGCCACCCGCTCCCGCCAGCGGCGAAGGGTCTTGTCCGCCGCCTCCAGGGTGTCCCAGGAGAGGTTCATCTGCTGCCGGTAGCGATGCTCGAGGAAGGCGAGCCTGAGCGCGAGCGGATCCAGCCCGCGGCCGGGCAGGTCGGAAAGCAGCACCACGTTCCCGGTCGACTTCGACATCTTGCGGCCCTCGAAGAGCAGGTGCTCGCCGTGCACCCACTGCCGGACCACCTCGTGTCCGGCCACCGAGTTGGACTGAGCCCGTTCGTTCTCGTGATGCGGGAATCGCAGGTCGATGCCGCCAGTGTGGATGTCGATGTGCTCGCCGAGGTGGTGCAGCGACATCGCCGAGCATTCGGTGTGCCAGCCGGGGAAACCGGTGCCCCACGGCGTCTGCCAGGTCAGCTCCGTGCGCTCGGAAGTTCCCTTCCACAGCGCCCAGTCGGCGTGGAACCGCTTGCTGGAGTCCACGCTGCCGCCGGTCCGATGGCCGGGCTGTAGATCGCCGAGCCGGTTACCCGACAGCTCGCCATATCCGGCGAAGGATCGCGCGTCAAAGAGCACGGAGCCATCCGCGGTGGCGTAGGCGTGTCCGGTATCGATCAGCTCGGCGATCATGTCGATCATCAGCTCGATCGACTCCGACGCCCGCGGCGAGTAATCGGCAGGCCGGATGTTCATCCCAGCCAGGTCGGCGCGGAACGCGTCCTCGTAATACCGGGCGATCTCAAGCGCGGTCCTGTCCTCGGTCCGAGCCTGGGCGAGCATCTTGTCTTCGCCGGTCGCGTCGCTCTGGCTGTCATCGGTCAGATGGCCGACATCGGTGATGTTCTGGCAGACGGTCACCTGTAGTTTGCGGCGCTCGGCGGCCCGCCGGATCAGGTCGGACAGCAGGTAGGAGCGCAGGTTGCCGACGTGCGCGTACCGGTACACGGTCGGCCCGCAGTCATACATCCGCAGCTCGCCGCGATGCGCCTGCCCGACAGGCTCTGGCTGCCTGCTCCGGGTGTCGTAGAGCCTGAACATGCCACAAGCCTACGATCCCAGCGCGGCCAGCCGCGCGGCGGCGGATCGCACCCGCTCGTCCGTCGCGGTCAGCGCCATCCGGATGTGGCGAGCCCCTGCCGGGCCGTAGAAGTCGCCGGGCGCCACCAGGATGCCGGCCTTGGCCAGCGCGCCGACCCCGCCCCAGCAGTCATATCCGGGGTGGCTGGCCCACAGGTACAGCCCGGCAGTCGAGTGCTCGATTCGCCAGCCGGCCGCCGCCAGCGCGGTCCGGAGCAGATCGCGCCTGGCCGCGTACCTGCTCCGCTGCTCCACTGCATGCTGGTCGTCATCGAGGGCGGCGGTCATCGCCGCCTGGATCGGCGCCGGGACCATCATCCCGGCGTGCCGGTGTATCTCGAGCAGCTGGCTGATCATGGCCGGATCGCCAGTCACGAACCCGGCCCGGTACCCGGCCAGGTTGGATCGCTTGGAGAGCGAATACACGGCGAGCAGGCCCTGGTGTGACCCATCGCAGGCATCCGGGTGCAGCACCGACAGGCTCCGCTCGGAGAAGCACAGGTCGATATAGCACTCGTCGGCGGCCAGCACCGCGCCGCATTCGCGTGCCCAGCGGACCATCTTGGCCAGCTGCCCGGCCGGCAGCACCCGGCCGGTCGGGTTCGACGGGGAGTTCACCCAGATCAGCCGGATGCGCTCGGGGCCGACCGACAGCAGCCCGTCGGCGGCCACCGGCCGCGCGCCGGCCAGCAGCGCGCCGATCCGGTAGGTCGGGTAGGCGAGCTCGGGGTGCACCACGGCATCGCCGCTGCCGCAGCCCAGCAGGACCGGCAGCCAGGCGATGAACTCCTTGGTGCCGATCACCGGCAGCACGGCATCGGGCTCGACCGTCACGCCGTGCTGCCGGGCAAGCCAGCCCGCCGCCGCCTCGCGGAGCCGCCGGGTGCCGTGCACCGCCGGGTAACCGGGGGAGTCCGCCGCGGCGGCCAGCGCCTCGCGGATGACCGGCGGCACCGGGTCTACCGGCGTGCCGACAGACAAGTCCGCGATCCCGGCCGGATGCTCGCATGCCGTTACCCGGTAGGGCGCGAGCAAATCCCAGCCGAACTGTGGCAGCCGACCCGCCAGCGTCAGCTCTCGTCTCCCTGCGGCGGGAGCACGGCCACGACCGGGTGATCCTTGTTGATCTTGCCTGTCTTCGATGCGCCGCCCGGCGAGCCGAGATCCGCAAAGAATTCGACGTTGGCCTTGTAGTAGTCCTTCCACTGATCAGGAACGTCGTCTTCGTAGAAGATCGCCTCCACCGGGCAGACGGGCTCGCACGCACCGCAGTCCACGCACTCATCCGGGTGGATGTAAAGCATGCGCTCGCCCTCGTAGATGCAGTCCACGGGGCACTCTTCGATGCATGACTTATCGAGCACATCGACGCAGGGCTGCGCGATGATGTACGTCACGTGTGAACTCCTCTGTAGGCCGACCCTGGCCGGTAGGTTATCAGCGCAGTTCGACGCTACCGGAGGGCGCCGAGGGATCGGGTGTCCAGCCTCGGTTACCGGCCGTCTCGTTCCATTGGTACCCCGCATAGCGCACGTTACTGATTCCGTAGGCCGTGGCGTGCGTTACTAGCCAACTTGCCACTGCCCAGCCCGCCGCCCGGTATCGGACCCGGACGTCCGCCGCCGGAGCCGATGAGGCTGCCGAGCCGCCTGCACCCTGCTGCACGGCAAGCTGCCCGAACGTCCGCACCAGCTCGTCCCGCAGCGGCGTGATCTGCGGCGCCGTCGAGCTGTCCTGCGGGTACCAGCACCAGACCGCGTGCGGCGCTCCGCCGGTGAACGGCCCGGACATCCCGGCTGCCTGCTGCTCGTAGTTCATGTAGGCCGAGCCGTCCGCGCTGTGCTGCACGTCCTGCGCTGCCTGGGCGACGGGGATCCGCAGGTAGTCGGGCACTTTGACGAGCGCGGCGAAGAACTTGCCAGTCGCGTATACGGGGTTCCTGAGCTCGCTGGCGCTGCCCCAGCCCTGCGACGGCCGCTGCTGGAACACGCCGACCGAGTCCAGGTCGCCATCGGGGAGGTTCTGTAGGTGCGACTCCTGCCAGGCGGTCGCATAGGCGATGGTGACCGCCCCGGCGGGAAGCCGGCGGGAATGGGCCACCCCGGCGATGGTTGCCGCGATCGCTGCCTGGCCGGTGTCCAGCATGATGACCTGGCCGCTCCCGTCCGACTCGCAGCCGTTAGGAGACAGGTTGACGTGCCGGTAGAACAGGTACCCGCCGACGGCGAGCAGGAGTATCACGACGGTGGTGATCGCCGTCGAACTCAGCGGTCTTGACCGGGTCCTCGACACACCACCAGACCGTACCTGCCCGGCCAGGCCGATAGGCTGCGTCGCCATGACCGAGTCGGATCCGGCACAGGCCGGCAGCACGCTCTCGCCGCGGATCGACGAGCTGTGGCAGATCCGCGCCGAGCTCAGCCCGGACGATTCCGCCGCGAGAGACACGGTCATTGCCGCGGTAGACGCGCTGGACCAGGGAACCGCGAGGGTAGCTTTCCCGGATCCGGTAAGCGACGAGATCCTGGTGGACGAGCGCGCCAAGCGGGCGATCCTGCTGGCCTTCAGGCTGCTGCCGATGGTCAGGTCGCAGGCGGGCGACTTCAGCTACCACGACCGGATCCCGGTCAAGACGCGGCTGGACGGGGTCAGGGTGGTGCCCGGTGCCATCGCCCGCTGGGGCGCCTACATCGCGCCAGGAGCGGTGCTGATGCCCTCGTTCGTCAACATCGGCGGCTACGTGGACGAGGGCACCATGGTGGACACCTGGGCCACCGTCGGATCGTGCGCGCAGATAGGCAAGAACGTCCACCTGTCCGGCGGCGTGGGCATCGGCGGCGTGCTTGAGCCGCCGAGCGCCGTTCCTGTGGTCGTGCAGGACGATGCCTTCATCGGGTCGCGCAGCATGGTGGTCGAGGGAGCCAGGGTCCGGCGTGGCGCCAAGCTCGGCTCGGGCACCATCCTGACAAAGAGCACGCTCGTCATCGACGTGCAGACCGGCGAGGAGCTGCCGCGGGGCGAGGCACCGCAGTGGTCGGTCTGCGTCGGCGGCACCCGGATGCGTGACTTCCCTGGCGGACAGTTCGGCATGCCCTGCATGCTCGTGCTCAAGCGCTTGCCTGCGGGCAGCGTGCACGACAAGCTGGCGCTGAACGAGATTCTCCGTGACCACGGGGTAAGTGGCTGACCCGATGCGCCGCGTCCCCATTGCCCTCGGCGCCGGGCTGCTCGGCCTGCTGACCGCGTGTAGTTCCCCCGGTCAGCCCAGCCATCCCGGCCACCCGTCAGCATCCGCCACCGCCAAGCCTGCCCAGCTCACCTCTGTCGAGGCGAAGGCGGCCTTCGGCTCCTTCTTGCCCAGGTTCGAGCAAATCCCGACCAAGAAGGCGCTCATCCCCGTGCTCACCACCGGGGTAGAGGCACAAGCCCAGGAGTTCTTCCAGGGCCGGGCCGGACCCCCGCTCGGCAGCCCCACCGCAGAGGCGTTCTACGTTCCGCGGCTGACCGGCTATCCGCGCTGGTTCCTGGCTGCCGGGCACGGCGCGAAGTCGGCCGACTTCGCGCTCGTCATGGTGCAGCAGTCAGCGTCATCGCCCTGGAAGTGCGCGGCCGAGCTGATCGACTGGGATTCGGCAAGTCACCTGCTACAGGCGCTCACGGCCGTGGACCAGGACGCCCAGGGCTACGCTGCCGTGATCCCGCCTGATGACCCGTCCCTCGCGGTGGCGCCGTCGTCGCTGTCGCAGGCATACGCCAGCCTGCTGAACGCCGGTGCGCGCGGTACCGGCGCCAAGCTTTTCGCGGCGGGCACGAACACGACCGGCTATGTCGCCATCAACCGCAGGCTCGCCGCGCACGGCCGGCAGTACGGCTGGCGGATAACCGACAGCCAGCGGGGAACCGCGGGGCCCATCTACGCCCTCGCCCTCGGCACCGGGGCGCTGGTCATCTACCTCACGAAGGACACCGCGGCCTGGGAGGCGGTCTCGTCCTCGGCGGTCCTGCCTGGCTCGGCGTCCAAGGCCGCGAGCTACTACGCGCCGCCCTCTTTCATGGTGGGCGGCATGGCGAAATCCGCCGTGCGTCCCGGGCTGCGGCTGACCGCCTCGGCGGCGGACAGCGTGCTGGCCCTGGTACCGCCAAAGGGCCAGGGCAAGGTCGACGTCCTCGTCAACACCGGCGAGGCCACGTCATACACCACGTTGGCCGGCTAGTCAGCCGCCTCCAGCCGTGGCCGCCTCCGGCCGTG
>PMSU01000014.1 GCA_003168255.1 Actinomycetota bacterium | reverse complement strand
CCGCGGCCGCCCCGCCCCGCCCGGCGCGGCGCAGCCCGCCCGGCGCGGCGCGGCGCGGCAGTCCAGTCAACGGGAAGGATCGTGGCCGCCCAGACGACCAGGATCCTTCCCCATAACTCGGCGACGAAGGGGATCACCACCTCGTCGCCAATGGCCGGCGCCGCTTCGGTGATCAGCTGGCAGCCCGCGTCGTATACCCCGCTGAGCTGCATGGATCGCACAGCCCGGCGGCAGGGCAGCGGTCCCGAGCTGGCATCCGTATGGTGGCACTGTGACCGATGACGCGACCAAGCCGGATCTGGCCCTGATGTACCAGGACACGTATGAGCGCCTTTCCGCGCTGGTCTCCGGGCTGGATGACGTGGCGCTGGCGACCCAGGTCCCGGCCTGCCCCGGCTGGTCGGTCCAGGATGTGGTGGCTCACCTGACCGCGATCACCGAGGACGCGGTGGCCGGACGCCTAACCGGGCCGCCGCCCGAAGAGGTGACGGCCGTCCAGGTAGCCAGGTTCAAGGGTCACGACATCGCGGCGGTACTGGCCTTGTGGTCAGCGAACGCGTCGCAGTTCGGCGGGCTGCTCGCCGCGTTCGAGATATGGCCCGGAGTGATCGACATTGTCAGCCACGAGCAGGACATCCGTGGCGCCCTCGGTCGCCCAGGGGCACGGGACACCGAGGTGATCCGGCTGTGCGCGGACGCGATGATTGCGTTCCTCGCGCCTCCCGTGCCGATGCGGGTGATGGTAGAGGACGCCGAGTTCCGGGTCGGACCGGACGAGGGCGAAGAGCTGAGACTGGCGACCTGCAGGTTCGAGGCCCTTCGCTGGCGGATGGGCCGCCGCAGCCGGGCACAGCTAGCTGCCCTTGACTGGTCTGGTGATCCCGCTTCCGTACTTGATCACCTGGCCCTATTCGGGCCGGCTGCCAGCGACATCATCGAGTAAACCCTCCTGCCCGGTCACCGTTTGTTCGCCTCGGCCCAGTAGCAGTCAGGTCCGGCGGCGACGTAGCGACGGATCGGCTAGGTCCGGCGGCTCGTACCCGCGATCAGGCGCGTTGAGGGTGGTGCCCGGGGGGACGATCTCGTCGATCTTGTCGAGCACGTCGGGTGACAGGACGACGTCGGCGGCAACAAGCTGGCCGTCCAGGTGATCCATGGTCCGCGGCCCGATAATGGCCGAGGTGACGGCCGGGTGGCTCGTCACGAAGGCCAGCGCTAGCTGGACCAGGGACAGGCCGGCCTCGTCGGCTAGCAGGGCCAGTTTCTCGGCCGCTTCCAGCTTCGCCTGGTTGCCGGGCAGGCTCATGTCGAACCGCTGCGGTATCCGCTCGGCCCTGAGGCTGGCGGGAAGGTCGCCGTCCTTGCGGTACCGGCCCGATAGCCAGCCCCCCGCTAGCGGGCTCCACGGGATGACGCCCATCCCGTACCGCTGGCAGACCGGCAGCACTTCATCCTCGACGCCGCGGACAAGGATCGAATACGGCGGCTGCTCGCAGACGAACCGTTCCCGGCCGCGCCGCTGCGCTGTCCACTGGGCCTCGACAATCTGCGACGGCTGGAACGTCGAGCTGCCGGCGTAGCAGATCTTGCCTGCCCTGATCAGATCGGTGAGAGCGCCAAGAGTCTCGTCGATGTCTGCTGTCGGGTCGGGCCGGTGGATCTGGTACAGGTCGATGTAGTCGGTGCCCAGCCGGCGCAGGCTGTTCTCGCACTCGCGGATGATCCAGCGCCTTGAGTTTCCCTGTTCGTTCACGTCGTCGCCCATCTGGGCGTGGGCCTTGGTCGCGAGCACGACATGGTCGCGCCGCCGGTGGGCCAGGGCCTTGCCGACGATCTCCTCCGACTCGCCGGCCGAGTAGACATCGGCGGTGTCAATGAAATTGATCCCTGCGTCCAGCGCCCGGTCGATGATCCGGACCGACTCGTCGTGGTCCGGATTTCCCCAGGCCCCGAACATCATCGCGCCCAGACACAGCGGGCTGACCTTGACGCCAGTTGTACCAAGCACACGCATCTCCATAGCTTCAACCTTATGACGGCCCCGGCCAGCCTCGCGGCGCACCCGTGCCCCCGGCCTCGTCGTGGTGGACGGGCCGGGGGACGGGCCGGGGGACGGGCCTGCGGCCGGGCTGGGTGGCAAGCCCACCGGTGGAGGTCTCATCATCCGGAATTTTCCAGCCCGAATTATGAGATTTTAAGTTCCCGCGGGAACGTCCACGATCGGAGTTCTTACCGACGCGGTGGGCTCAGTGAGCGCTTTCGACTGCGAGTTCCCCGCGACGGCGTGGCTTGGCGAGGAGGTGATCTGGCTCGCACCGCGTCCCGATGAACCCTTTCGGGCATTGATGCACGCCATTTCGGCGGCCTTTCCCCGATACCTGCACTAGCCGCAGGCTGACTGGCTTCCAAACGCGCGCAATGGCATGAGCGCGTCGCGGCGTGCCGGGCGGCTGGGCCCGGGGGTGGAGAATTAGTCTTCACTGCGAGACAGCGAGGGGGGTAGGCATGCAACCAGAGCAACGACCTCAGCGGCGGCTACTCAAACGGCAGGACAGCCATGTGGCGGAGGAGATGGTGGAGCGGGCGGCGGAGCTGGCCAGGGATTCTGCTGCGCGGACCCGGCATGCCGCGGTCCTGGTGAAGGACGGCAGCATGTTGGCCTGGGGGACCAACGGGGTGCCGTTTCCGGGGGAAGATCACTGTTATTGCAAGTTTGGGGAGTCCGGCGATCATGATCGCTGCCGGACCCATGCGGAGCAGCGGGCGATCACGCTGGCTCGTGAGGGTGACGGCTGGCGGCTGATGCAGGGGTCGAGGCTGATATACGTGCGGCTCGGCCCGGATGACTCGGTCCGGCTGGAGGAGCCGCACTTCTGCGCCCGGTGCAGTCGGCTGGCGTTGTCGCTGGGTGTGGCGGAGTGGATCTTCGCCCTGTCGGAGGGCCTGACCGGATACTCCTCGGCTGACTACGACCAGATCGCCCAGCTCAGGTGGTAAGGCTCTCAGCAGGCAATCCTCGGCTCGACAGTGTCCGGGACCGGTAGGCAGCGACAGCTAGCGGATAGGGCGGTCTCAGCCGCGGATCTGTTCGCGGATGGTGGCGGTGACTTGCTCGGCGCGGGCGATGATGTCGTCGGTTTTGTCTGTCTCGGCGATCATGTCCAGGCTGGCTTGCTCGTCGGTGATGGCGGCGAGGCTGATCTCGACGTTCACCCGGGCGGTGGCTGCCGAGGCGCGGGCAGCCTCGGCTGCGGCGGCCACGTCACTGATCAGGTTGCGGTTGCCGATCGCCGCCAGCGCCTCGGCCAGATCCACCACCATCCCGGCGACACTGATGATCCTCGCCTGCGGCCAGGCGGCGTTGACCAGCGCCTGGGCGATGACCGGGGAGCGGACAGCTTTCTCCTCGTCAGTTGCCTCGGGAAGGTGGCAGGCGTCGGCCACGGCAGCAAATGCGTCCGCGTCCGCCTCGGCGAGGCGGAGCGCGATACCGCGCAGTTCGTCGACCTCGGTGATGATGCGGCTGATCATCAGCTGATGCTCGGCGTATGTCGGGCCGGTGGTGTATCGGGCGACCATGCCGAGCAGCGCCGCACCTTGAGCGGCGTGCAAGGCCGCGGCCGCGCCGCCGCCTGGCACCGGCACCCGGTCGGCGAGCCGGTCGAGGAAATCACTGATCTTCTCGTCGCTGACGGGCATCCGGCCTCCGGGTCAGATCGGGGTCACAGCACGGCGAAAATCCTCCCACGAGCATGGCAGCGAGCGACGGCGTACTGTCGCGTGGTGAAGGTCTCGCGCTTCGTCGTGCAACTTCATGACGCGACCACGCTTCACTTCGACTTGCGGATTCAGGTCGGTGAGGTGCTGCGCTCCTGGGCAGTGCCCAAGGGGCCCTCGCTTGATCCCGCCGTCCGGCGACTGGCTGTGCCGGTCGACGACCACTCCCTCGCGGCGGGTGACTTCGAGGGCGTTCACGAAGGACAAGCACGCGGCAGCGGGGCGGTGATCATCTGGGACGAGGGCACCGCTGAGGTCATCAGCGATCAGCAAGACCATATGTCGGTCACCCTGCACGGCCGCAAGCTCTCGGGTCGCTTCGCGCTGACCCGTACCGGCGAGCGCCGCTGGATCCTGGTCAAGGCCCGCGACGACTACGCGCAACCGGGCTCGGACATCGTCGCCGTGAGCCCGCGGAGCGTGCGGAGTGGCAAGACCTGGCAGGAACTGCGGACTGAGCAAGCCCAACACCGCGAGCCCTGAGTAACGTGGCCGGTCACGGGTGAAGGCCGTGCCCGTTCTCGCTTCTCGGTCAGGAGGACCGTGACTGATCAGCTCAATGCGCTAGGTCCCGCCGCCGCGCGGCCGCTCGCCGCGCAGATCACCGCACGGGAGCGGCAGCCGGCCGGTGATGCTGTCGATTCGCAGCCCGCTGGCGCGGCCACGGGACCGCCTGCACCTGGCGGGGTCACGGCCGTGGGCCGGGTGCTGGGCACCGAGGACGCCACCCCGCTGATGTTCAGCGTCGCCCTCAACCAGGACGCCTACCTACAGCTGGACGACGTGGTCGTCACCGTCCGCGCCGTACCGGGGGTGGGACCGGTGATGACCGCCGGAGTCGTCACCCAGGTCCGGGCCAGGCACGAGGGTGCCAGCTTCGGGTCCGACGTGTTCCTCATCTCCGAAGGTGTCTTGCCGGCCCACGTGCAGGAGATCGCGGAGGTCACCACCACCCGGGTCGAGCCCGAGTGCTACGTGCCGCCGCGGCCCGGTGAGCTCGCCCGCCGTGCTACCGGCATCGAGCGCGCCCAGGCGCTGTACTTCGACGACATGGACCACAAGGTCCCGGTCGGGCTTGGCCGCGACGGCTCGCCCATGTACGTCAACCTCGATTTCATCGACGGCACCCGCGGCGCTCATGTATCCATCAGCGGAATCTCCGGCGTGGCGACAAAGACTAGCTTCGCGCTGTTCCTGCTGCACTCGATCTTCCGGTCCGGCGTGCTCGGTGCCCGTGCGGTCAACGCCAAGGCGCTGATCTTCAGCGTGAAGGGCGAGGACCTGCTGTTCCTTGATCACGCCAACAAGCGACTCGACGACGATCTGCGGGACAAGTACGCGCGGCTCGGACTGCCGGCCGAGCCGTTCGCGTCGGCCGGGTTCTTCGCGCCGCCGCTGCCTGGCGACCTATCGGGTCGGCCCCATGTGGCCGGACGCACCGGCGGCGTCACGGCCTTCTGGTGGACACTCGCCGAGTTCTGCTCGCGGGAACTGCTGCCGTACGTGTTCGCCGATGCCGAAGACGACCGGAACCAGTACACGATGGTGGTGCATCAGGTCGCCGCCAGGCTTCGCCGCGACGCCGGGCCGGCCGGGACCGACGGCGCGGTGGTCATCGACGGCGACACGGTGCGGACCTACGACGAGATGGTCGATCTGATCGTCGACAAGCTCAGCGACGAGGCGACCCGCCCCGACTGGGCCGGACCTGTGACCGGGCTCGGCACCATCAACGCGTTCATCCGGCGGCTGCGCTCGTCGCTGCGCGCGCTGCGCACGGTCATCCGCGGGGACCTGCCGGACGCGCCCGGCCGGGAGATCTCCACGGGAAACCAGCAGGTGACCGTCGTCGACCTGCATAACCTGCCGGAGCGGGCTCAGCGGTTCGTTGTCGGCGTAGTGCTGGCCGCCGAGACCGCCCGGAAGGAAGCCGCCGGCCCCGGCAGCCTGCTGTTCACGATGATCGATGAGCTGAACAAGTACGCGCCGCGTGAGGGCAGCTCGCCGATCAAGGACGTGCTGCTGGACGTCGCCGAGCGTGGCCGTAGCCTCGGCATCATCCTGATCGGCGCGCAGCAGACCGCCAGCGAGGTCGAGCGCCGCATCGTGGCGAACAGCAGTATCAAGATCGTCGGCCGGCTCGATCCCGCGGAGGCGGCCAGGCCCGAGTACGGATTCCTGGCCGCGAGCCAGCGGGCCAGGGCCACACTGGCCAAGCCCGGCGCCATGTTCGTCTCCCAGCCGGAGATTCCGGTCCCGCTTGCCGTGGAGTTCCCCTTCCCGGCCTGGGCGACGCGGCTGTCCGAGTCCGTGCCGCCGCCGCCGGCCGCCGTGTCCCGGCCGGCCGGTGACGTGTTCTCCAGGCTCCCGCGGCCCACCGACAAGCCCGACCCAGCCGACGACGACATCCCGCCGTTCTGACCCCGAGGACCCGCCGTTCTGACCCCGAGGACCCTGCCGTGAGGTTCCTGCACACTTCCGACTGGCACGTCGGCAAAGTCCTGCGCGGCCACAGCCGACTGGACGAGCAGCGCGCAGTACTAGCTGAGATCGTCGGCCTGGCCAGGGAACACGCCGTTGACGCCGTGCTCATTTCAGGCGACCTGTATGAGACCGCGGCGCCCGCTGCCGAGGCGCAGCAGCTCGTCGTGCGCACACTGCTCGCGCTGCGCGATACCGGTGCGCAGGTCATCGCCATCGCAGGCAACCATGACCACGCCGCCGCGTTCGACGCCTACCGGCCGCTGATGGGCGAGGTCGGCATAACGCTGGTCGGCTCGATCCGCCGTCCGCAGGACGGCGGCGTCGTGTCGTTCACGGCGCGCTCGACCGGCGAGCCGGTCAACGTCGCGGTGCTGCCGTTTCTCAGCCAGCGCTATGCCGTGCGCGCCGCCCAGCTTGTCGCGCAGACCCCGGCGGAGAACTCGGCCGGCTACGACCAGATGGTCCGCGACGTGCTCGCCGCGCTGACGGCGTCGTTCACCGATGACGGCGTCAATATCGTCATGGCGCACCTGACCGTGACCGGCGCGGCCACCGGCGCGGGCGGTGAGCGCAGCGCGCAGACGATCTTCGAGTATCACGTCCCGGCGAGCGCGTTCGGGGTCCGGGCGCACTACGTGGCGCTCGGGCACCTGCACCGGCGCCAGTCGCTGCCCGCGCCCTGTCCGGTGCATTACTGCGGGGCGCCGTATGCGATCGACTTCGGCGAGCAGGACAACACCAACGTCGTCCTGCTGGTCGACGCGTCGCCCGCCACCCCGGCCCGGGTGACCGACCTGCCGATAAAATCCGGGCGGCGGCTGCGGACGGTGACCGGTACGGTCGCCGAGCTGGGCCAGCGCGCGAGCGAGTACGGCGACGACTACCTGCGGGTATTCGTTCGCGAGCCGTACCGGGCAGGCCTGCCGGACGAGGTCAGGGCGACGCTGCCAAATGTGCTGCAGGTGCGCATCGACCCGGAGTTCAGCGCGCCGACCCACCGGGCGGTGCATGCCGCCAGCCGGGCCGCGTCCACCCCGGCAGAGCTGTTCGCCGCATTCTGCGCCGAGCGAGGTATCGACGACCCGCGGCTCTCGGCGCTGTTCGGCCAGCTGCACGACCGCGTGACCAGCGCCGGCGACGACGGCTGAGAGGAGAGCACCGATGCGGCCCGTACTGCTCGAGATCGACGGGTTCGTTTCCTTCCGGGACCGGGCGACCCTGGACTTCACCGGCGCCGAGTACTTCGCGCTGGTCGGGCCGACCGGTGCGGGCAAGTCGACCGTGATCGACGCGATGTCATTCGCGCTGTACGGCTCGGTGCACCGCTGGGATAACCCGCACGTCGTCAAGTACGCTCTCGCGCCGACCGCGAGCCGCGCCACCGTGCGGCTGGTATTCGACGTCGGCCCGGCCCGGTACGTCGTCGCCCGCGAAGTGCGGCGGTCACGCGCGAACATCTTGCACAAGGGCCGCCTGGAGCGGCTCGCCAGCCAGGACGGCCGCGGCGATGCGGACGAGGCCACGGAGGTGCTCGCCGCCGACTCGGGGGTCACCCCCGCCGTCGAGAAGCTGCTCGGGCTGACCTTCGAGCAGTTCTGCACCTGTGTCGTGCTGCCGCAGGGCGACTTTGCCGACTTCCTGCACGCCAGCCGCAGCGACCGGCAGAAGATCCTGCTGAAGCTGCTGGGCGCCGAGCACTACGACGCGATCGCCCGCGCCGCGAACAGCTCCGCGGCCAGCGCCAGGCAGCGGATGGACGTGCTGACCGGCCAGCTAGCCGACTACACCGATGCCACCCAGGACGCCGAGAACGCCGCCGCGGTACGCGCGGACGCGCTCGCCGCGCTCGACCATCAGGTGGCGAACCGGCTGCTGCCCGATCTTGCCGCCGCACACGACGAGCTGACCACGGCCCGCGGCGACCAGGACCGGCTGGAGTCGGGCCAGCGCCTGCTCGCCGATGTCACCGTTCCCGCCGACGTGGAGCGGCTGGACGAGGATCTCGCCACCGCTACGGCTGCCAGGTCGCGCGCCGCCGAGGCCGAGCGCGACGCGCAGGCCGCCGACACGGCGGCGCGGGAACTGCTCGCGGCCGCACCGCGCCGCGCGCCGCTGGAGCAGGCCCGCCGGGATCACGCCGAGCACGCCCGCATTACTGCGCAGCTTCCCGAGGCCGAACGCGGCGCCGCCAGCACCGAGCAGGCGCTGACGACGGCAACCGGCGCCGTATCTGCGGCCGGCGCCGTGGTCGAGCAGGCCCGCGCCATCATGGACGACGCGGCAAAACTGGCCAAGGACGCCGACGATGTCACCCAGCGGCTGCGCCGGGAACAGGCCGAGCTAGCGGCCGTGACCATTCCGCCGGCTGTCGCCGATCTCGGCGAGCGGGCCGTCGCTGCCCGCGCTGGCCTCCAGCAGGCCGGCGCGGCGCTGGCGGACGCGGAGAAGGCCGACGCGCACACCCGTGATCTCGTGACGGCCGCCCCGGCAAGGACCCCGCTGGAGAAGGCGCTGGAACGGTTCACCGAGCTCGCCGGACTTGAGCGGCAGCTTCCCGCGCTGACCGCAGGCGCGGACAAGGCGGCCGGAGATCAGGCCCTGGCCGCAAGCGCTGTCGCCGCCGCCGAGCAGGGGCTAGCCGCGGCGCGCGCGGCGCAGCAGGCAGCGGCCCAGGCCCACCAGGCGGCCGCCCTCCGCGAGCAGCTGTCGGCGGGTGACGCCTGCCCGGTCTGTGAGCAGACCGTCGGCGTGCTGCCGCCGAGGCTGCACGCTCCCGAGCTGGCCACGGCCGACGTCAGCGTGCGTGCGGCGGACCAGACCGTGCGCGACGCCCGGCACGCGGAGCGGGAGAGCGCCGACCGGCTGCTCCGGACCCAGGCCGCTCGCGATCAGGTCACCGACCGCATCGACGCGCTCCAGGCGGCCACCGCAGCACAGCCCGCCGGCACCCCACCGGGACAGCCCGCCGGCACCCCAGCAGCGCAGCCCGCCGACGCTGCCGAGGCCCGGGCTGCGCTGGCCGACCTGGACGGCTTGGAAGCCGATGCCCGCGCCGCCGCCGCCGCGCTTCGCGACGCGCGCGAGCAGCGCGAGCGCGCGCAGCAGCTGGCCGGCTCGGTCGAGCAGGAGGTCAGCCGCGGCTGGGCGGACTTGCGCGGCGCTCGCGATCCGCTGGTCCCGCTCGGCGCACCGCTGGCCGACGAGGACGACCTGGCTGCCGGATGGACCGGGCTGGCCGATTGGGCTGAGGCCGCGGCCAGCGAGCGCGCGGCGCAGCTGACCGCGGCGCGGCGGCAGGCGGCACAGGCCAAGGCCGCACTGAGCCACGCAGAGCAGCAGTTCGCGGCCGCCGGGCAGGAGTCAGATCGCTGTCGCGCCCACGAGCGCCAGGCAACGGCGCGCCGGGAACGTGCGGTCACCGAGCTCGCCAACACGCGCAAGCGCCTCGCCGAGTTGGTCAAAACGCTCAGCGGTGCGCTTGCTGACGCCGACGCCCAGGCGGCGCTGGCCGAGCTCGACAAGCTCGACGCCGCTACCCGCGGCTGCGACAGCAAGCTGCGCCAGGCTCGAGCCGAACGGGAGCAGGCTGACCGGGCGGCCGGCCTGCTGGACGCCAGGGTCGCCGCCGGCTGGCAGCAGCTGCGCGCCATCCGGGACCCGCTCGTCGGCCTTGGCGCCCCGGATCTGCCCGCCGACCGGCTGGCGGACGCCTGGGCAATCCTGGTGAACTGGGCCCGGGCGCAACTGGAGAAACTCACCGGGGAGCTGGCAAACACCGCGACCCGGGTCTTCGCCGCGACCAGACGATGCGACGATCTCGCCGGGAACATCGTCGGCGAGCTGAAAGCCAACGGCATCGACATGCCCGACGGCGACCTCGCTACCGTGGCCAGGCCGGCGGTCGTAGCCGCGGTCGAGCGAGCGAGAAGTCGGAAAGAGCGAATTGCCGAACGGCGCAGGCAGGCCGGACAGCTACAGCAGCAGCACACCGCCGCCCAGGCCGAGCAGCAGGTGGCCAAGCTGCTCGGCGACCTGCTCAGCGCCAACAATTTCCAGCGCTGGCTGGCTGCCTCCGCGCTCGACACGCTGCTCGTTGATGCGTCGGCGAACCTCATCGCCCTGTCCGGCGGGCAGTTCGACCTGACCCATGACAACGGCGAGCTGGTCGTCGTCGACCACTACGACGCTGACTCGCAGCGGCCGGTGAAGACCCTGTCCGGCGGCGAGACATTCCAGGCCAGTCTCGCGCTGGCGCTCGCCCTGTCCGCGCAGCTGTCTACGCTGGCCACCGGCGGCGCGGCCGCCCAGCTCGACTCGATCTTCCTGGATGAGGGATTCGGGACGCTGGACGAAGCGGCACTGGACGTCGTTGCGGCTACCCTGGAGAACCTCGCCAAGGCCGACCGCATGGTCGGGGTCATCACCCACGTCCAGGCGCTGGCCGCACGCATTCCCGTCCGGTTCGAGGTAAGCCGGGACGAGCGCACGTCGACCCTGGTCCGGCAGGCAACATGACGACGCAATCCGCGGCGGGAATGCCCGCGCCGATGCGATTCACCGTGGACAGCTGGGATCCCGCCTACGGAAGCAGCCTCGAGTTCGAAGATGATCTCAGCGAATCGACCGCGCGAGTCATCGTCGGGGCAGAGGTCCCCGAGGACCAGTGGCGGCCGATTCCGGCCGCCCCGGCCACGTCCGGGCCGAGCGCGCTGCTGTTCGTTGACGGGGTGCGCCGGATCGAAGCCCGGGTCTGGATTGACGGCTCCCCGCCTAGCCCCACCGACCCCGGCGCGTCGGCCGCGATGTGCGCGTCTTACGCCGCCGGAGTCTTGTGCTGCTGCGCTGCGGGCGCCCACCTGCTCACCACGCAGACTCGCCGGGGATTGTTCACGATCGCCCCGCACGCGGCTGACGTGGTCACTTCAACCGGGACATATCGCGCCAGCAAGACCAGTCCGAGCCCGGCTGTTTCGCTGCCGATGACGCTGTCGGCGGCCCTCCAGCGCCGCCTCGGGGATCTTGAGCTAGCGACGGCGGTCGCTGCCCGCGGCGGGCTGAACGGTCACGCCGGGCCCCCCGAAAGTGACCTGCTGGTCATTGACGGGCCGCTGCGCGGCCGCCAGCACTTGCCGCGCGCGATCGGCTTCATCAAGAGCCACCGCACGTCCTACCTGCCGCCGCCGCTGCACGCTATGGTCGCCGCGCTCGCCGACGGCGAGCGCACGCCGGTATTCCTGATGGGCACCAGCTGGGACCGGCACGCCTGGTACCTGCGGTTGCCCTGCCCGCCCGGCGCGCCGTGGTCCGGCATCGTCAGGATCGAGTGCAGCGCCGACCTGCCGCGTGCGGATGTGATCACCCTGGCCAGCATGAGCCAGGCGACCCTGTGCCGGTACGCCTCGACCGAGTACAAGGATCCCCGTGCCCCGCAGAACCTTTACCCGATTGCCGGCCTAGAGCGCGAACTGCGCCGCCGGCTCGGCGACCCGAGACTGCTCTACCGGGCGCTTCGGAGCGCCGCGGTCGCATGAGCGATCACCCGGCCGGGCCGGCCAGGCCGTGCAGCAGCAAGTCGGTGAGCGTGTCGATGATCTCGTCGTCGGAGAGGCCGGCCGCGTCAGAAGTTAGTACCGCGTAGGCCAGCATGGACAGCATGCCGCCCATGGCCGCGGCCACCAGCGTGGGATCGCCAGGCAGCGCGTGGCCGCGCTCGCGCAGGTACTCCAGGTGGTCACGGAGCATGCTGGTGTCCTGAACCAGCCGCTGCCAGCTACGGCCAGAGCCAGGCCCCGCGGCCATCGCCGACTCCAGCAGCGCGATCACCACCGGCAGCCCGGCCCGCATCACCTGCCAGGCCACGGCCAGGTGCGCGCGAAGTTGCGCGCGATCGGTCAGGTCGTGCTCGCGCGGATGCTCCGGCCCGCTCATCTCGTCGCTGGCCGCCGCCGTCATGTCCGCGAGCAGCGACTGAAGCAGGTCCTCCTTGCTGGCGAAGTGCTCGTAGAAGGATCCGGTAGACCGGCCGGCCGCGGCGCGGCAAGGCATGAAGGTTGTCGTGGTGGGCGGGGGAGTGGCGGGTGCGGCGAGCGCGATCGCGCTGCGGCGGATCGGCGCCGAGGTCACCCTCTACGAGGCGTACCAGGACCCGGCCGGGCAAGTCGGCTCGTTTCTGAGCCTGGCCAGCAACGGGCTACGCGGACTGGACGCGCTGGGCTGCCTGGCCGAGGTCCAGCAGGCAGGCTTCGACGTTGAGCGGCAGCGGATGTGGGCCGGGAACGGCAAGCTGCTCGGCGACGTCCCGCGCAACCGGCGCGGCAGGGATCCGCTGCTCAGCGTCACGCTGATGCGCGGCCACCTGGTGGCCGCGCTGCGGGCCGAGAGCGTGCGTTCGGGAGCTGAGATTATTACCGGGCGACGGCTGGACACGAGCTGGCTGGCGGAACTGCGGGCCGGCGCCGACCTGATCGTCGGCGCGGACGGACTCTGGTCTGCCACGCGCCGTTTCCTGGACCGGGCCGCTCCCGAGCCTTCCTATGCCGGCCTGTACACCGTGTCCGGCGTCTCTGCCGGACTCGGCATGGAGCCGGGCGCCTTCAACATGATCTTCGGCCGGGCCGGGGCGTTCATCTACCTGCCCGCGCCGGACGGCACCGTGTGGTGGTCGGCCCAGGTCGCCTCGCCGCAGCCCTCGGATCTGGCGGCCATCGAGATAGCCGACCTGACCGGTCGGCGCGGGCCAGGGCGCCTCGATGGCCATCGAGGACGCCGTCGTCCTCGCCCGCGAGCTGCACAGCGGCGACAGCATCGCCGCCGCGCTGGCGAGCTACGACGCGCTGCGCAGCAAGCGGCTCGGCAAGATGGCCAGGGCCGCTGCCAGCAACAGGGACGCCAAGACCGCAGGACCGGTGGCCGCCCGGCTGCGGAGCCTGGTCATGCCGCTGATCTTCAGCCGGGTCTACCCGCGGGCGACGGGCTGGCTCTACGACTACGACCTGGGCGCCCTGCCAGCGCCGCTGCACCCGGCGGCCGCTCAGAACCCGCCCGATGTACTGTGAGCGCGCGTCGCGGGGTCTCGTCTTGACGCACGCAATGACAGGGACGCCATCATCCCCAAATCCCGGCTCTCCTCGGTATTGACGGCCCGGCAACGTCCCGACGTCACCGGCCGGCGCGCGCGGCTGGCCGTCTTCTGGATCTTTTGCCTGTGCGGCGTTATCTGCTCGCTCTGGAGCACCTCGCTGCCAGCCATCAACGCCCGTCTTCACCTGGGCGAGACGCGGCTTGGCATCGTCTTGCTGCTGATCGGAGCGGGCGCCGTCGCGGTGATGCCGGTGACCGGGCGGCTGTGTGACCGGCTGGGCAGCCGCGCGGTGCTGCGCGTGGGCGCGCCGCTGTCCGCGGTCACCCTTATCGGCCCCGCGCTGGCGCCGCGGTTTCCCGTCCTGCTGGCCGCTGCCTTCCTGCTCGGCGCGGGCATCGGCTCGCTGGACGTGGCCATGAACGCGCACGCCATCGCGGTCGAGCGGCGGTACGGGAGATCCATCATGTCCGCCTTTCACGGGTTCTGGAGCGTGGGCGGCGTGGTAGGCAGCGCGGTCATCGCGACCGGACTGCATATCGGCGCGGGCACACCGGTGCTGATGGTCAGCGGAGCCCTCGCGGCGGCACTGCTGCTCGCGGTGCCCGGGCCGCTGCTGCTGCCGGGCGGCGGCCGCGTCCGGGCCGCGACCGCAGGGAGCCAGGACGCGAGGCCTGCGACCGCCCCCGCGCGCCAGGAACCGGCGGCTGCGACCGCCCCCGCGCGCCAGGAACCGGCGGCTGCGACCGCCCCCGCGCGCCAGGAACCGGCGGCCGCCGCCGCGGCGGCCCGGCATTCCGTCGTGCTGCTGCTCGGGCTGGTCGCCTCGGCCGGTTTCATCTGCGAAGGCGCCGCCTACAACTGGGCGCCGCTGCACGCCATCAGGGAACTGCACGCTGCCCCGGCAACCGCAGCGCTCGCCTACACCATCTTCGCGGCCGCGCTGATGACCGGCCGTCTGACCGGTGACCGGCTAGGCCGGCGGCTCGGCGCCGTCCGGGCCATGGGCTGGGCAGGCGGGAGCGCCGTCTGCGGCTATCTGCTCGTGCTGCTGGCGCCTTCGCTGCCGGCCGGCGGCCTGGAGTGCGACTACGCCGGATGGGCCGTGACCGGGCTCGGGCTCGCCACCGTGGTGCCGGTCGTCTTCAGCGCGGTCGGCGCGCTCGACGGGGGCGTCGGCCGCGCATTGTCGCGGGTGGCGGCCTGCGCTTACGCGGGGGAGCTGGCCGGTCCCGCCGTCATCGGCCCGCTGGCCGGCGCTACCTCGCTACGGGTAGCCATGCTGGTGCCCGCCGGGCTTGCCCTGGTCATCGCCGTTCTCGGACCCGTCGCGATCGGCCGTGCGACGGCTCGCTGACGGCTGCTGTTATAACACCCGGGGCAGCGTGGGCTCGCACCTGCGCCCGACCGGGGTAAACCCGTGTGTGAGCCCGCGTCCGCGCCGTTCGGATACATGGTTTCGAGGATGTGCGGGCGCAAGCCGGGGCCGTAGACCTATACCAGAGATATCCGGCCTCTCCGGAAGGGACAGCGTGGAACATGAACCAGCCAGCGATCCTCCAAAACAGCCGTAGCCGAACGGCCGCCGCTCTTGCCGTCACCCTCATGCTGGCCGGTCTCGGGCTGTCCGGCTGCGGGGTGGTGAACGCGGTTGGCAAGATCAAGCACGATGTGGAAAGCAACAAGGGCACGATCGACACATTCACGAACCGGATATCCGCCACCGAGGGGACGACGTTCGAGGCGACATACGTGACGACCGGCGGATCGCCGGCCACGATCGTGTATGCCGTCAAGCCGCCGAAGGGGGTCGCGTTCACCTTGACCCCGACGGGCGCCAGCAGCAGTAACGGCGTTGGCCGGACGGACATCGTGGTGAATTCGTCGGGGGAGTACTACTGCACTCCGCCATCCTCGGGCGCTGGCTGGACATGCCAGAAGCCGGAATCGGCTGACGCCGCTGTCAAGAACAAGATCCTCGACTTCTATACGCCGTCACACTGGGTAACGTTCCTCCAGGACTTTTCGCTTGCGGCCGGCTTCGCCGGTGACAAGATCACGACGTCCACCCTGACGGTGAACGGGTTCAGCATGAAGTGCGTCGACTTCCGCGCATCGGGCGTTCCTGGCACGAGCACGGTCTGCACGACCAGCCAGGGCATCCTCGGTTACGTCAAGGTCGCCACCGACTCAACCAGCTTCGAGATCAGGGCCTACTCGGCGTCGCCGCCGGCTTCGCTGTTCGCGCTGCCGCCGGGCGCCAAGATCACGACCACGAAGACCGGAACCACGTAACTCGACCCGCGGCTGCCCGGCCCGGTGCTTGTAGGTCGCCTGCTGTGGCCCCGATACTGCTGGCATGGGCGATCGCAATGTGCTGGGTGGTGAGCTGGAGCCGTGTGGCATGGATCCAGTGACCGGCTTCTACCGGGATGGCTGCTGTAGTACCGGGCCGGAGGACCAGGGAAGTCACACGATTTGCGCGGTGGTGACCGCTGATTTCCTTGAGCACCAGCGGCGCATCGGCAACGATCTCAGCACGCCGGTTCCCCAGTTCCAGTTTCCCGGGCTGGTGCCGGGAGACCGCTGGTGCGTGACGGCTGCCAACTGGCTGCGGGCGCACCAAGAGGGCGCCGCCTCGCATGTGGTGCTGGCTTCCACCCATGAGCGGGCACTCGACATCGTTCCCCTCGCTGCGCTCAAAGAGCATGCGGTCGACGTCCCGGCGGATCCGAGCGCGCTTGAGCGCTGAGCGGCACCGGGGTCAGTCGGCACCGGGTCAG
>PMSU01000142.1:55039-55303 GCA_003168255.1 Actinomycetota bacterium | reverse complement strand
AGTTGGCTGTGAAGCAGCGCAGGCGCACCCCCTAGGGGCGGGCCACCCGGGAGCGGATCGTCTCGGTGGCGGCGCAGCTGATGTTCGAGCACGGCGTTGCCGGCACGAGCCTCGGCGATGTCCAGAAGGCGGCCGGTGTCGGCGCCTCGCAGGTCTACCACTACTTCGAGGACAAGCAGTCCCTGATCAGAGCCGTCATCGCTTACCGCACCGAAGCTATCCTCGGAACGGTGCGACCGCAGCTCGGCCGGCTGGACAGCATGG
>PMSU01000142.1:0-54851 GCA_003168255.1 Actinomycetota bacterium | reverse complement strand
TCGAAACCGCGCTGGACGAGGTACTCGATCGAATCGAGGACCTCAGGCCCCGCCGAGCCCAGCCCCGTCAGTAGGCGCCGCGACGCTCCCGTCAATCCTCGAAACTCGCCGACTGACTGGCAGATGCTCTCCGCAGTGCTTCTGTGTTGGAGCTAATGCTGCAGGATCGGCGCACACAAATAGAGCACATGATACAGTTTATGGTGTGGCCTCACGCCGTGACCGGTTGAAGGGAACCGCCAAAGCGGTGTGGGACTCATTCCTTCCCCGACGCGCTGCAGTGGTGGTCAATCTCGTCGCCGGTTCCCGCGAGGACACCGAGGCCCTGCTCGACGTCACCAAGCCCGGCGGTGTGCTCGTGTCAGCCACCTCTCCCGACGGCGAGTTCCCCGAGCGCGACGCGACCGTGATCTTCTTCAGCGTCCGAAGCGACCCGGCTCAACTCGCGCGCATCGTCGATCGGGTCGAAGCCGGCCAGGCACTAGGCGGCAGCAGGTCTCGAGGAATTGCGTATATCTTGCCAGGATGTTAGCGCGAAATCGCTGGTAGATAGCATTAGTTGAATGTCAGAGCAGCGGACACGTGCCCACATCACCTGCCCGCAGAAAGTTCTGGCTACCCCCCGCGTTACTAGGAACGCGGCGGTCTGGTCCGCCGCTGAATTCACGCTGATGCCGAGGCCGCCGTGGTTCGTCGGCAACCGGACGCCCTCGTCACCGGCGCGCGGCTGACCCGCTACGCCGCGCACGGCAAGCTGGCCCGCCTGCCGGGAATCCTCGCCTCCGCGCTGCGCGGCTGAGCCTCGCCTCCGCGAGCTGCGCCGTGTGGTGTGCGTGCCCGGCTGAGCCGCCCCGGGGTGCCTGTCAGAGCACAGAGATCGTGATGGCCGAGCCGGACAGGATCTCGTAGTCGATCGGGACCAGGCCGGTCGCGGTGGCCAGTGGCTCTCCGGTGCCGGTGTTGCGGGCGAACCGCGGGAACGAGCTACCGCAGACCTGCAGCCGCAGCCGGTGCCCGGGCTTGAAGCGGTAGGCGGTGGCACACAGCGTCACCGGGACCGCCCTGATGCCGTCGTCACCGGCTGGGAATTCTTCCGGGGTGATGCGCTGGATCCCGTCGCAGACGTTGACTGAGCGGCCCCGCTCATCGACGTCGCAGAGCCGGACGAATACGTCGGCGTGGCCGGTGCTGGTGCGCAGTTTGATGTCCGCGGACACCGGGCCGATCACTTCCAGCGGCTGCACCAAGGCGTCGCCGGTGCAGACAAGGACATCTGGTCGGTTCTCCCGGCTGGCCTGGTCTTTGCGGCCGCCGGTGCGCGGGTCCAGCAGCGGCCCGCCGAAGTCGGGGGTGGGGTTGGCCGGGTCGTAGCGGTATCGGCCGATCGTGTCTTGGGCCGGATCGGGGCTGCCCGCCAGCTCGGGTGACAGGCCGCCGCCGGGCCGCAGGTAGCAGGTCTGGTTCACCACGCCCGGCGGCGGGTACGAGGGATAGTCGCGCCATTCGCGGGCCTCCTCGACGTACAGCCGCACCGGCAATTCGCGGAGCTTGCCGCGGTCACCGTTCAGGTGTGCCTGAAACCAGGCGTGCGCCTCGGTGAACGCCACCGCGGCCTGCTTGAAGTCGGCGTGCAGCCAGGGTCCCACGGTCAGGTATGGGTCACGGCCGGCTGCGCGCATCGCGGCGTAGTCGTCGAGTACGCCGGGCAGGATGATGTCCTGCCAGCCGCTGAACAGCAGCACCGGAGCGGTGATCTCGCCGACCCGGTCCCGGTGCCCGCGTTTGGTCCAGTAGGCGCCGTCCGGCTCGGTGTTGATCAGCCAGTCTTGGTAGAAGCCGACCTCCCGGCCGGTTGCCAGGCGGTCGGTTTCGCGCAGCGGCTGTTGCCCCATCGCCTTGCGGGCGCGCTTGTCGCCGATCATCTCGCCGAGGTCAGCTCGCAGCGAGCCGTGCCGTTCGGCCGTGATGATCCGCGTGGTCCACGCCAGCAGCCCGCCCAGCGCGAACGTCCCGCCGGGGTACCAGATGCGGTGGAAGTCCGAGGACCCGACCATCGGCATCATCGCGGTGATCCGGTCACCGGCATCGGGTGCCATCGCGAACTGGACATAGCCCAGGTAGCTCGCGCCGAAGAGCACCACCTTGCCGTTGTGCCACGGCTGCTTCTCCAGCCAGTCAAGGGTGGCCAGGCCGTCGGCACGCTCATCCACGAGCGGGTCGAACGTCCCGCCGGACCCATTGGTGCCCCGGGCAGCCGCGATCAGGACCTTGTACCCGCGCTCGGCCATGGCGCGGCTGATCAGGCGGCTCAGTGCCCCGTCGCGCCCGTACGGTGTGCGCACCAGCATGGTCGGAGCGTCCTGCACTCCCCGGGGGGCGTGCAGATCCGCGAGCAGTTCCACGCCATCGCGGGCCGGGATCTGCAGATCCTTGGTCACCTCGACCCTGCGGGTCACCGCGGGCGGAAGCTTCAGGATCCGCTCGAGGATCCGCCCCTGCACCGTCATGTTCCGATCACGATCCTCTCCTGGCTGGTGTCGCTGAGCCAGTGGGCGCCGTCGGGCGTGACGACCAGCAGCTCTTCGAACTTGCAGCCGAAGTGGCCGACCCGCAGGTGGGGTTCGATGGCCCAGATGCCCGTCTTGGCGCCCCGGTGATTCACGTTGAGCACCTCCGGCATGATCAGGCGCCTGAGGTTGTTCACCAGGAAGCCGCTGCCGTGCCAGCTGAGGAACCAGCCGAACACCCGCTCTGGCGGGAAGGCCGCGTGGCCGCTGAAGAACTTGCCGTAGCGGTACACCCGGTGACCAACGACGTGCTGGCCATAACCGCCGGCCGCGTTCTCGTACCCGCGGGCGCGGATCTCCTGGTCCACCCAGTCAAAGATGGTGTCCCTTGGCTGCGGATCCCTGAACCGCTCGATCATCTGTGAGCGCAGGCCGGACAGGAACTCCTGCGCCTTGACCAGTTCCGGATTCGGGCCCGCGCTGGTGGTGTAGGCGACGTCGCCGGTGTAATGGTCGACCACCGCCGAGCAGTCCAGGATCACCACGTCGCCTTCGCGCAGCGGGGCTCCTTCACCCTTGACCGGACCCCACTGGTCATCTGGTGCCAGGGTCCGCGGGCCGTAGGCGACGATCGGCTTGTGCAGGAACGAGCGCACGCCGTGGTCGAGCAGCCATTGGTGCATCCAGCGTCCGGTCTGCGCTTCGGTCCAGCCCAGTCGCATCTCGCGGGCGGCGGCCTTCGCACACTCGAACGCCAGCTCCTGGGCGCGGCGGAAGCCCTCGACGTGATCGGGCGACAGCACGCTGGTGGATGAGGATGGCAGCCGGGATATCTTCTGTGCCAGCGGGCTGCGCTGGTAAACGGGCGGCTGGTTTGCGGTCATTCCGGCCTCCCAGAATGGTTGCTTCCGATCAAGGCGTGCAGCCGGTCCCGCAGCCGCGGCGCCAGGCCGTCCGGGCCGCGTAGCGGCTCCGCGAGCAGACCGGCGAGCAGGATCTCGGTCCCTTGCAGCAGCGCGGACCGCAGCTCGGCCTCGGTCAGCCGGAGCCGGTCTGGCCGCTGCGCGAGCGCGATCGCGCCGTTCATCGCGCCCCACAGGAACCGGGCGGTGTCCAGCGGGAGGACCGCCCGCAGCGAGCCGTCCGCGACACCCTGCTCGATCACCCCGGCCAGTGCCTGAGTCATCCGGTCCACCCGCTCGGACAGCATCACCGCCACCGGCCCGGCACTCGACTCATCGGTCGGCGTGCCCTGCCGCAGCGCGATCAGCCGGAATAGCCGCGGCGATTCGAGGTAGAAGCTCAGATACGCCGCGGCCGCGTCGATCAGCTTCTCGGCCGGCGGCAGGCCGGACCCGTACACGGCGAACATGTGCCGCTCGTTGTGCTCGAGCGCGCGCTCGGCCACGGCCAGGTACAGATCGTCCTTGCCCGCGAAGTGCTTGTAGACCGTCGCCACCGCCACATCGGCGGCGTCGGCGATGCTCGCGATCGTCGCGGCCTCCGGACCGGCCGCGGCGAAGAATTCCTCAGCGGCGGCGAGGATCGCACCGCGGGTGCGGGCCTTGCGCCGGTCCTGGCGGGTACCCGGCTGCACAGATGTCATGTCAGGTCGTGACCAGAGCCGGGGGGATGGCGAGGCTGAAGTCGGCTGGCGCGAGCCGGACCTCGTCGCCAGCACGCACGGTGCCCGGCTGGCCGGGGATGGCGTAAATTCCTAGGCACGGATAGTTCCCGGCACCGGCGAGATCTCGCTGGTTGTGCCTGGCGATCGTCTTGAGGATCTGAGAGTCGCGCTGCAGATCTTCCTGGGCGAGATTAGCCATCACACAGCGCGGCGTCGGGATCGCAGCGATCAGGGCAGCGCCGCCGATCAGCATCAAATTGCCCGTCCAGGCGTCCTCGGCCAGCCCTCGCTGCGGGGTCTGAATGATCACGTTCATCCGGAACCGGCGCAGATCCCATTGGCTATCGGGCTGTAGCTCGGAGAAGTGCCGCAGGGTGGAGGTGGTGAGCACGGAGATCGGGAACAGGTCGACCAGCGAGCCTTCCGGCACGGCCGATGGCATCCCGATCGCATTGAAGAACGCCGATCCCAGCACCTGCTCGACGACCACGTCGCGATCGCCCTGCGGGTTGAGATCCGCCACGTCGGGGTGGTATTCCGCGATCGTGTAGTCCTTAGGCGCGGCCATGGTCAGGTGCACGTCGCGGCCGAAGAACCGGGACAGCACAGCGTCCACGTCAGGGGCGTCAGTCGTCACCTCGGTGCCGTCGGCCAGCTCGATCCGGGCCGGCGGGGGTGGGGCGCCGGGCGCGGGCTCCGCGGTGAAGACGGCGCGGCAGTGCAGCAGTTCCGGCCACCGCCTGGGGTGCTTGGCGCTGACGACCTTGCCGGTCTCGACGTCGATGATGCCGTACGCGCGGTCACCGGCGATCCCAGCCGGCGTCACGTCGAGGGCATCGACCCATTCTCCTCGCATCGACTTGACCGGGAACCGCCACAGTTCGGTGACCGAACCGACGAGTTCAGGGACCTTCTCCGGAGTACTCATCACAAACCTCCCGGGCGGATCACACGGCCTGCTGGCGGGTATCGAGGGTCACGCGGCCTGCGTGCTACTGAACCATGCATCAGCTTAACAAGAACGAATCTCTATTAATAGAGGTCATTCTACTTCTTATCCAGGGTCACCGGGCCGAGCGTGCGCAGCACGTGGTCGTTCGTGAACACACCCTGGGCTGTCGTCGGGGGGTCGCACCCGTGTGGCGTGTTCGACCGGTGGCGGGTCATTCCGTGTCCTGACGGCCGGCGAGTAGCCCGGCTGTGAGGGCTCGGCTACCTCGCGGCGGCCGGCGGCTGTGCGCGGCGGGACCGGTGACCGAGCCTGGGCCGTTCGATGGCGCGGATGATCGCCGTTTCGCGGTCGCGTATCTCGCGCGCCACGGCGACGAAGCGATCAACGAGCAGGGCCTTCGTTCCTATCCGCCAGGCGAGTGCGCAGGTGGCGCCGGGGATGTCCTCGATGAGGATGAACCTGATGCCGGCCCGTGGCGTGTAGCGGGCCGCACAGGCGGCGGTGATGCTGCAGCCTTGCCCGGTCGCGACGATCTCCATCTCCTCGGTATGGGAGGTGGTCTCGATCAGCGTCGGTGCCCGCCCGCCGCGGTAGGCGGCGAGCGTCCAGAAGTCCCGCCACGCGGTGTCGTCGCTGCGACCGATGGTGAGCGGCTCGTTCAGCAGCTCGGCGACCGTGAGCCGGTCCCGGCCCGCGAGCGGATGCCCGATCGCCAGCGCCGCAACGCGCGGCTCCACGAACAGCGGCTCGGTATGCAGGTCAGCGACCGAGATCGGCAGCCGGATGACGGCCATCTCGGATGATCCGTCCGCGAGGCCGGCCGACGGGTCCAGCAGCGAGAATTCCCGCAGGTCGACGCGGACCTCGGGGTAGCGGCGCTGGAACTCGGTGAGCAGCGGCGTGGTCAGCTCAAGAGCCGCGGTGACCAGGAAACCGAGCGAGAGCGTGTCCCGCTCGCCCCGGCCGATCCGGCGCGCGGCAGCGACGCTGGCATCGAAGCTCGCCAGCAGCTCCCGGCTGGCGTCGAGAAACACCTGCCCAGCGGGAGTCAGCTCGACGGAGCGGGTGTTGCGCTTGAGCAACGAGGTCCCGAGATCATCTTCCAGCCCCCGGATCTGCTTGCTCAGCGCCTGCTGGGCGACGAACAGCCGGGCGGCCGCGCGGCTGAAATGCAGCTCTTCGGCCACCGCGACGAAATACCGCAGCCTGCGCGTCGACGCATCCACAACTTCTGATTGTAGATCGGGCCGGAATCGGTGTTTCTGTTTCGGCGTGACGGGACTCACGCTGTGCATACGGCAGGAGGCGGTATCGGTGACCTGGACGAACTGGGCGGGCGACGAGAGCTGCCGCCCTGCTGTCGTGGCGCAGCCTGGCTCGGTGGACGAACTGTCCGACGTGGTGGCCCGCGCCACCGCCGCCGGCCGCACGGCCAGGGCCGCGGGCGCTGGGCACTCGTTCGGCGACCTGGTGCCGACCAGCGGGGTCATCGTCTCGCTGGACGGGCTGGGCGGCGTGCTCAGCGTGGACACGGCGGCCGGGCTGGCCCGGGTGGCAGCCGGCACCCGGCTACGTGATCTCAACGTGCTGCTCGCCGCGCACGGGCTGGCACTGGCCAACCTCGGCGACATCGACCGGCAGAGCGTCGGCGGCGCGATGTCGACAGCCACCCACGGCACCGGGCGGCGCCTGGGCAACCTCGCCACCCAGATCGAGGCGCTCGACATCGTCCTCGCGGACGGAAGCCTGCTAGCGGTCACCGCAGATGATCCGGAGATCCTGCGGGCGGCCCGGGTGAGCATCGGGGCGCTCGGCATCATCGCCAGCTACACGCTGCGGGTCGTGCCCGCCTTCCGGCTGCGCTGCGAGCATCATGCGGCGCCGCTGGAGGAGACGATCGCCGGGCTCGACGAGGCCGTCGACGGTAATGACCACTACGAGTTCTTCATCTTCCCGCACGCCGGCCAGGCCTGGACCAAGGCGACGAACCGCACCAGTGAGCCGGCGGTGAGCCGGGGCAGGCTGAGCCGCTACGTGAACGACATCGTCGTGGAGAACCGGCTGCTCGACGGACTGTGCCGGCTGGGGCGGGCCTGGCCCAGGCTGATACCCCGGCTGAACCGGCTCATTACCGGGCTGGCCTCGGATTCGGTCCGGATCGACGACAGCTACCAGATC
Organism: Actinomycetota bacterium; assembly: GCA_003168255.1. Taxonomy (GTDB): domain Bacteria; phylum Actinomycetota; class Actinomycetes; order Streptosporangiales; family Streptosporangiaceae; genus PALSA-505. The sequence goes on along the minus strand of PMSU01000142.1, from coordinate 47,587 downwards.
TTCCCTAGCGTCCGCGACGTGCGCTTCACCGAGACGGAGTGGGCCCTGCCGCGGGCGGCATGCGCCGGTGCGCTGCGCGACATGCTCGCGATGATCGAGCGCCGCCGCTTCGACGTGAACTTCCCGCTCGAGGTGCGGTTTGTCGCTGCCGACGAAGAGTCCTTCCTCAGCCCTTCCTACGGTCGCGAGACCGCATATATCGCCGCGCACATGTATCGCGGCATGGAATGGGCGCCTTATTTCACCGCGGTGCAGGAGATTGCCCTGGCCTACGACGGGCGCCCGCACTGGGGCAAGCGGCACAGCCTGGGTGCCGGTGACCTCGCACCGCGCTATCCGGCCTGGGACCGCTTCCAGGCGGTGCGGACCAGGCTCGACCCGGCCGGGCGATTCACGAACGAGCACGTACGGCGCGTTCTAGGCGCCGTTGACGCTGCGACCCACAAGGGAGGGTCCAATGTCCAACACCGAATCGGTTGAACAAGGCAATGCCGCACGAGGAGCGCTGTCCGACGATTCTGTCGTGCAACGGGCCGGCTACCGTCAAGAACTCCGGCGGACCTTGCGCTTCTTCTCCATGTTCGCCATCGCTTTCTCGATCATCTCCATTACCACCGGGATCTTCCTCAACTACGGCTTCGCCCTGACTCATTTCGGGCCTGCGTCGATCTGGACCTGGCCGATCGTCGGAGCAGGCAACCTGATGGTGGCCTTCATCGTCGCCGAGCTGGGAACCCGGATCCCGCTAGCCGGGTACGCCTACCAGTGGAGCGCCCGGCTGGTGAACTCGACCTACGGCTGGTTCGTGGGGTTCGCCGGGCTGGTCTACATGACTACGGGGTTCGCCGGCATCGCCTTGCTGATCGCCGCGCCACTCACCCTCAGCGAGTTCAACGTCAGCGCGGCCACTCATCCGCACTTGATGCTGGCCGTGGCGATCATGCTCATCGTCGTGCCGTTCATGCTCAACATCATCAGCGTCCAGCTCGCCGCCCGGGTGAACAACGTGGCGGTGTTCACCGAGATCGTCGGCACCGTCGTCTTCGGCGTGCTGCTCTTCGTGCTCTGGGGCCTGCACACCAAGCCCACCCCTTACGGCCTCGGGATCCTGACCAGCACCACGAACGCGTTCCACAACCCTGTCTGGTACGCCTTCGTACTATCCGGGGTGATGGGGGCCTCCAGCCTGGTGGGTTTCGAGCTGGCGGCTGACCTTTCCGAGGACGCCATCGACCCGCGCCGCACCGTGCCCAAGGCGGTGATCATGGCTGTGGCGATATCGGTGGTGCTCGGCATGGTCGCCCTGATCGGCTTCACCGTGGCCATCCCCAGCCTGAAGGCTGTCGAAGGCTCGCCGCTGCCCTTGCTGACCGTCGCCGGATACTGGCTGCCCGCCTGGCTGGTCAAGACGTTCGTGGCCTTCGTGGTGTTCTGCATGTTCGCCATCGGGGTGGTCGGCGCCGGAGCCCAGGCCCGGCTGGCGTACTCGATGGCCCGGGACAACATGCTGCCCTTCTCCCGCTACCTCAAGAAGGTCAACCTCAAGACCCAGACACCTGTCGTCGCGCTGCTCGTTCTCGTGGTCATCGACGTGGGCATGCTGTGGTACGGCTACCTGCAGGCGAACGCCTTCGGCTTGCTGGTCGGGGCCACCGCGATCATCCCCTACATCATCTATTTCCTCATTACCGTGGCCTATGCGGTGAAGCGGCGCACGCTGGACAGCATTCCCGGCGTATTTTCGCTGGGCCGCTGGGCCTGGCCGGTCATCATCATCGTGCTGGTCTACACCGTGGCCATCATCGGTGTCCTGTCCGCGCCGGCGACATTCCACGGCTCGGACAAGTTCCTCGGCTACGGATTCGGGCTGGCCATGCTGTGGTACGTGGCGGTGCTGGCGCGCAGATTGCACCGCGGCACGGCCGGGGTGCGGCCCATCGAAGAAGTCCTGGCCGGCGCCAACGGCGAGACGGAGCAGAGATGACCCTGCTGAACCGCATCATCGACCGGGCATTCCGGCTCCCGCCGCCATCGACCCGCGACATCGAGGTGCGCAAAGGGCTGCGCATCCCCGCACATGACGGCGCTGAACTGCTCGCCGACCTGTACCTGCCACGCCGGACACCGGACGCCCCCACCCTGCTGGTACGCACGCCGTACGGGCGCAGCGGTCTGCTGAGCCGGCTCGCCGGCCGTCCGTTCGCCGAACGTGGCTACAACGTGGTGGTGGCCGCCTGCCGGGGGACGGACGGCTCAGGCGGCACGTTCGATCCGATGGCCGACGACGACAGCGACGGGCTGGCCACGCTCGACTGGATCGAGAAAGAGCCGTGGCATAACGGCACGGTGGTGCTATACGGCCCGAGCTACCTCGGATACACCCAGCTCGCCATGGCGCCTGAGGCCGGCAACCGGGTTGCCGCGATCATGCCGATGATCACCACATCGGCGTTCCGCGACATCTGGTATGAAGGCGACTCCTTCTCGCTGGCGGCGGCGCTGGCGTGGACCGCGGAGATGGCCATCCGCGACCGCCGGAGCCCGCTGGCCGCCGACATCCTGACGGGTCTCAAGGCCGGGCGCGTGCGCACAGCGATGCAGCACCTGCCGCTGAACGAAACGGACAAGCTCGGCACCGGCCAGACGTCCGGCTGGTTCCAGGACTGGCTGGTCAGCAACGAGCCTGGCGACCCCTACTGGGGGCCCAAACGCGACCACCGTGCCCGCATCGGCAACATCACCACACCAACCCTGCTGTTCGGGGGCTGGTACGACATAATCCTGCCCGGCCAGCTAGCCGACTACGCGGCGATGCGGGCGGCCGGCCGCCAGCCCTACCTCACCATCGGGCCGTGGGCACATGCGACCGAAATCTACGCACCCTCCATGCAGGAGGCGCTGCCCTGGTTCGCCGCACACACGCGCGGTGACCACAGCGGACTGCGCGACCAGCCGGTGCGGCTCTACGTCCAGGGGGCCGGCGAATGGCGCGAATACCCGGACTGGCCACCACCCGGGATCACCGGGCGTGAGTGGCACCTGCAGCCGGGGCGCGGCCTGTCTCCCGACCGTCCGGCTGACGGCCCGCCTGACCGGTTCCGTTACAACCCGGCGGACCCTACGCCCAGCGTGGGCGGTCCGCTGCTGGATCCGAAGGCGGCGGGCCGTAAAGACAACGCCAAGCTGGAGGCCAGGGCCGATGTCCTGGTCTACACCAGCGAGCCGCTGCGCGAGCCGGCCGAGGTGATCGGGCCGGTGTCCGCGCGGATCCAGCTGCGCTCCAGTCAGGAGCACGCCGACGTGTTCGTCCGGCTCTGCGACGTCGACCCCCGGGGCCGCTCGTTCAATGTGTGCGACGGGCTCCAGCGGATAACCCCGCAGCGGTTCCCCGCCAGCGACGACGGCACCCGGACCGTGCCTGTCCGGCTCTGGCCCACCGCCTACCGCTTCCAGCCTGGGCACCGGCTGCGGGTGCAGATCTCCGGCGGCGCCTTCCCGCGCCTCACCCGCAACCCAGGCACTGGGGAGCCGCTCGCCACCGCCACCCGCACTGTCCCGGTCGACTACGAGATCCGGCACAGCTCAAGCATCACGCTCCCGGTGCTGCCCGCGAGGACGCCGGCATCTCCGCAGAGTTCCCCGCAGTCCGCATAGCTGGGCCGGATCGCGATGCTGGCTGGCCCGTTTCGCCGCTACCAGATACGTTCCTGGTTACCTGTGGAGGAGTTGCCATGTACCGTCTGCCCGTCACCCGCCACCTCGGACGACCCGCCGCCTGGGCGGCCCTGCTGGCTGCCGCCGCGCTGGCCGGCGGCCTGCTCACGCCGGCCACGGCCAGTGCCGCGCCGACGCCGGCCAGCGGTACGCGGGCGCCGGCCAGCGGCACGCGGGCCGCGCATGCGACGGCCGCGATCACGCCACCGCAGCATGACCCCTTCTACAAGCCCCCGGCCGGCTGGGCCGCCACAGCGCCTGGCACGATCCTGCGGTCCCGGCCGGTGAACCTGGCCGCCCTGGGGTTCCTGCCGCAGAACGTGCAGGCGTGGCAGGTGCTGTACCGGACCACCGGCTACAACGGCAAGCCCATGGCCACCGTCACCACGCTGGTCCGGCCCTCCGGCCCAGCGCCGCAGGCGGTGGTGTCCTACCAGATCGCCGAGGACGCCTCGGCACCCCAGTGCGCACCGTCCTACGCCTTGCGGCCCGGCGTGAACCCCGGCAACGCGGTCAACCAGGCCGAGCTCGTCCTCATCGACACCGTCGTGGCCAAGGGATTCGCGGTATCGATCCCGGACTACGAGGGCCCAGACGGCGAGTTCGGCGCCCCCGACCAGCCTGGGTATGCGATCCTCGACGGGCTCCGCGCCGCCATGAAGTTCCATCCCCTCGGCCTGCCCGGAGCCGGGACCCCGGCCGCCATCTGGGGATACTCCGGCGGCTCCCTGGCCTCGGGATGGGCCGCCCAGGTGCAGCCAAGCTACGCCCCCGACATCAACCTTCGCGGCGTGGCCGTCGGCGGCTTCGTCACCAACCTCGCCCAGGTGCTGACGACCGTCAACGGCGGCATAGCAGCCGGCCTGATCCCCTCCGCGCTGCCCGGCCTGCTCCGCGCCGACCCGGCCCTCGCCACCGCGATCCACCCCTACCTCACCGCCGCCGGGCAGGGGCTGCTGGCCAAGGCAGGATCTCAGTGCGAGACCACCAACGTCACCGACTACCCCTTCCTCAACATCAGCAACTACCTCACCGAGCCGCTGGCCACGGTCCTGGCCCTGCCCGCCGTCCAGTCCGCGATGGCCCCGCTCAACCTGGGCGGCTCGGCGCCTGACACCCCCATGTTCGTCTACCACGCCGTCAACGACGAACTGGTCCCCATCGCCGGTCCTGATGCCATCGTCCCTGCCTACTGCGCCCAGGGTGACTCCATCACCTACTACCGCGACGACCTCAGCGACCACGCCACCCTGGCGATCATCGGCGCACCCGCCGCCCTCGCCTGGATCAGCCAGCGCCTCGACGGAGGCACCCCACCACGGGGCTGCACGACCACCACCGTCCCGTCCATGCTGCTGATCCCGCCGGGACTGGCGTCGCTGCCCTCCTTCCTGACCGCCATCGTCGCCGCCCTGCTCGACCAGCCCATCGGCCCAGGCAACATCTTCTGAGCACCGCATCTGACGCGGAGCCCTTGGCGTCGCCGCCAGCCCGATACTCAATGTGCCCGCGGCCAGGCCAAGGGCGAGAATTCCGCGTGGCCCAGGTCCATGCCAGGTACATCGCAGGTCGGTCAGGGGTACACGCCCGTGCGGTATCGAGCATTCAGCCCGCGCCGGGTCGCCCCTTCATCCCGGCCGCGGCCTCATCGTCGGTCATAGCCGCAGTCACTGCGCTCGGCGCTTGCCCGGTATCCCGCTCCGTAGAGCGTAGCCTCGCGCTGCTGCCGGTCGCGATGGGCGCGCAGCGCGGCGACCGTGGTGTGGTCCAGGGCGATCACCCGGGTGCTGTGCGGGGTCTTGGGCGGGCAGATAGCCAGCCGCCCGTCGTATTGCTGCAACTGCTGGCAGATCATCGCCGTCTTGCCATCCAGATCCAGATCACACCAGCGCAGCCCGGCCGCCTCACCCCGCCGCAGCCCGCGCAGCGCGATCAGATGATAGGCGGCATAAAGGCGGTGCTCGCTGATGCTGTTCAGGAACTGCGCGGTCTGGGCCGCGGTCCACACCGCGACCACGGGGCGTTCCCCGGTCCGCCGCCAGGCCTCGATCCGGTACGGCGTCCACACCACCGCCTTCGGCCGCCGGGCCTTCGGCAACTCCACCCGGCTGGCCGGGTGCCGTCGGCGAGCCTGCGTGGCGGCTCGGGCAGCGGGCCAAACTGGATGTAGCGGGTGTCCTGGTACTCACCCGCCGCGATCAGCTGGCACACCCGGTCAAATACGTCATCCTCCGCCATAAGGCCAATGATGCAGGACCAGCTCTGTCGACCTCACTTACAGCGGGCTGCCGAACCCTAACCTGGGCGGCACCGCCATGACCAGCGCGACCCCGATGGCCGGGGCCAGCTACGGCATCATGATCGAATTCACCGACGACAACGTCTGCCTGCCCTCCACTATCCAGATCCTGCACGACGACGGGGTCAGCCTGGAGATCAACAGCACTGTTCAGCCGGGATTCAACCCCGGCATTGTCGCACCAGTGCTGCAGTCAGAATCCTGGACCGGCCCCGCGTGCGGCAACGACGTCAACCTGCTGTACGCCAACTCGGCCGGCAGCAGTGGCCAAGGCGCATGGCTGGAGTACCTCCCCAAGCTGTACTGACCGGTTAGCCGACTAGCCAGGGCCCTCCCCCGGCACCGCTGAACGCGCCCAAGCGCCCACCCTGCCCCCGGAGAACCTGGCGCACGCGTCTACGGTGGCGGAGGCGGCCGATCTGGCGGGCAGTCAGCACGATGCTCGAATGGCCCAGCATCTCCTGAACCACGCGCAGCAGCGGCCGGAGCGCCCGGTCCTGGTTCCCGCAGGTGGCGATCCAATACCGCACCCTGGCCCCGACAGCAGCTCCGCCACCTGAGCCGGAAGCCGGGCGGCTGCGGTGGCGTCGGTGGCCAGCACGGACCGCAGCGATTCGGTAGTGCGATCCGTGGCGGCCACGGATGCCGGATGTCCTGCTCCGCGAGCACGCTTCAGTCACGCGGCCCGGAGCACCGGGGAGCGAAACAGGAGGCAGGAACATGACCACATCCGAAACGAACTCGATCGACGAAGCCAAGCTCGGAGCCTTCGTCGGGCAGGCGGTCACCGACATGGGCGCGGCCATCTCGGGGCTGCTGCTGTACATCGGCGACCGGCTCGGCCTGTACAAGGCGATGGCAGGCGCCGGGCCGGTCACGGCGGCGCAGCTGGCGGCCCGGACCGGCACCGCGGAACGGTACGTCCGTGAGTGGCTCGGCAATCAGGCCGCCGGCGGCTACGTCAGCTACGACCCGGTCGCCGGCACCTTCGAGCTGCCCGCTGAGCAGGCGATGGTGGTCGCTAACGAAGACAGCCCCGTTTTCCTGCCCGGCGCCTTCGAGGTCATCGCGTCCTGCTACACCGACCACGAGCGGTTCGTGGAGGCGTTCCGTACCGGCGCGGGCGTGGGCTGGCACGAGCATGACGACCGGCTGTTCTCCGGTGTGCACCGGTTCTTCCGCCCTGGCTACGCCGCTCACCTGGTGAACTCGTGGCTTCCGGCCCTGGACGGCGTGGTGGGCAAGCTGCGGATCGGGGCGAGCGTGGCCGACGTCGGATGCGGGCTCGGCGCGTCCACGATCATCATGGCGCAGGCCTTCGGACGGTCCACCTTCCTCGGCGCGGACAGCCACGAAGGCTCCGTCATCTCCGCGCGCAAGGCGGCCGAAGAGGCCGGCGTGGCCCAGCGGACCAGGTTCGAGACGGCGTCCGCCAAGGACTTCCCTGGCTCCGGATACGACCTGGTGTGCATGTTCGACTGCCTGCACGACATGGGCGACCCGGTGGGAGCGGCCCGGCACGCGCGGCGAGCGCTGGCCCCGGACGGCACGCTGCTCCTGGTCGAGCCGATGGCCGGCGACAGTGTCGAGGACAACCTGAACCCGGTGGGCCGGGTGTACTACGGCCTGTCCACGGTGATCTGTACGCCGGGATCCCTGGACCAGGAGGTCGCCCTGGGGCTGGGCGCGCAGGCCGGCCAGCAGCAGCTCGGCGAGGTACTGCGCGAGGCCGGGTTCAGCCGGGTGCGCCTGGCTACCCAGACTCCCTTCAACCTCATCCTGGAGGCCAGGCCATAGCGGTCGCGCCCATCGCGGCCAGCGCGGCCTCCCCGCCGTCTCGGTCGGCCCCGCCGATGGCGATCAGCGTCCGGGCCCACTGATACCGGCACCCGGCGGCCTCCAGCACGGCGGCCGCCGGGGCCAGCCCGTCGCGGTCGCCGGCCAGCGCGGCGGCCCGGTCGACGATGGCTGCGGCGACCGGATTATGCGCGGTGGCCAGGCGCGCGCTGCGGATGCGGGCGGCAGCGTCGGGGTGCCCGGTGATGACGGCCGCTTCGGCCCACACCGCCGCGTACCACGGGCGCCACATCGCGGCGGCCCAGTCGCTGAACTGATCCGGCGTCGCGAGCAGCCGCCGCATGGCCGCGTCGGCCTGGCCCCGGTGCAGCAGCAGCAGCGCATCGAAGAACTCATTGAAATGCATTGCGGACAGCGGCCGGCCCGGCGTCGACAGGCCGTCCACGATTTCAAGCCAGGCCGCCCGGCCCTCATCGTCACCGCACAAGCCGTGTACCGTCGCGGCGGCGTACGCACCGCGGCTCAGGTTCCCGGCGCGCGGCCGCCCGGCCTGCTCCCAGCCCTCGCGGAACTGCCCGGCCAAGGCAAGCGCCTCCGCCCAGTCGCCGGCCAGGGTGGCCACCACGATCAGCCGGGCCGTGGCCAGGTGAGCCTCCTCGCGGTGGAACGGCAGATCCCTGACCCGTTCGGCCAGCTGCCGGGCCATCCGCAGGTCGCCGACCGCGGTGGCGCACTCGGTCGCCATCTGGAGGGAGTCGGAGTGCTCAAGCCCGGACCGGGCCGTCACCGGCAGCGGGCCGAGGACCTCCAGGCGCCGCAGGGTGCTGGCCAGCGCTCCCTGAAGTTCACCGCGAGCCAGCTGAGACCCGGTCAGCATGTCCAGCGCCGCGCTCTCCGCGAACGGGTCGCCGGCCTGGCGGGCCAGTTCGATGGCCCGCCCGGCGAGCCCGGCGGCGACCTGGTCCGCGTCGTCGCAGGAATAGGCCTCGGCGGTCAGCAGCCGGGATCGCGCGGCCACGTCTTCGGTAGCAAGCCCTTGCCCGCGGGCAATCAGCTCGTGCGCCAGGCCCGCGGGCCGAGCAGTAGCCATCAGGCCCGGCGCGCGGCCGAGCATCTCGGCCGCCTCGGCCAGGTCCGCGACCGCGTCAGCCTCATCGCCGGCCCGGATGGCCGCGTCGGCCGCTGCCTGGAGCAGCCGGAACGCGTCGTCGCCGAAGTGCCTGGCCTTGGCCGCACCCGCGGCCCATCGCAGCGCGACGGCCTCGTCCCCGGCGTCCGGCGCGAGCCCCGCGGCCTGCTCGTACCGGCGCTGCGACTCGCCGGGGAACCCGCGGCGGAACGACAGCTCGGCCAGCGTCACCGCGAGCCGGTACGCCTGCGGCCGCAGCTCCGTGCGAGCCGCCGCCCAGCCCAGCGCGGCGCGCAGGTCGTCGGCCAGCAGGTCGAACGCCGACCGCCAGGCCAGGTCGTCGCGTTCCTGAGAGGCCAGGGCGAGGGCGGCCTCCAGGCACCAGCCCAGGTGGCGCGACGACGCCTGATCCGACTCGCCGCACTCGATGAGCTGGCCAGCGCCGTACTGACGAATGGTCTCCAGGGCGCGGTAGCGGGTCCCGGTCCCGTCCGCCGTGGCGACCAGGAGGCTCTGCTCGGCGAGCCGGGCCAGCGCGGCCGGGACAGCGGCGTTGGCCACCGGCGGCCATCCGGCGCACAGGGACGTCGCGGCCGCCGCGGTGAACGGGGCCGCGAACACCGCGATCCGGCGCAGCACCGCCCGGTCAGCCTCATCGAGCAGGGCATAGCTCCAGTCCAGCGCGGACTGCAGTGACCGGTGCCGGTCATCGGCCCGGCCGCCGCCGGCCAGCAGGTTCATCCGGTCGGCCAGCCCGGCCTCGATTCCGTCCAGTCCCAGTGACGGAAAGCGCGCGGCGGCCAGCTCGATAGCCAGCGCCACGCCGTCGAGTCCCCGGCAGACGGCGGCGACCCGGTGCGCGTCGCCTGGCGTGAGCGGGTTTCCCGCCGCCGCCGCGCGCACTCCGAACAGCTCCACCGCGTCGGCCGGGCCGTCCTGTTCGCGAGCCCCGATGGACAGCCCGGGCACCGGAAACACTCGCTCGAACGGCACCAGCAGCCGGGCCCGGCTGGTGACCAGCACCGACAGCCGCGGACTGCCCGCCAGCAGCCGCTCCAGCAGGCCCGGGATCCCGTCTAGCAGATGCTCGCAGTTGTCCAGGATGAGCAGCGTCTCCCGCGGCGCCAGCCAGCCCAGCACGACATTCTCGCTCGAACGCCCCTGTCGCTCCCCCAGGCCCACGGCGGCCGCGATCGCCGGAGCCACCATGGCCGGGTCGGTGACCGGCACAAGATCCACATACCAGACGCCGTCGGCGTACCGGCCGGCCACGTCGGCGGCCACGCTCAGCGCCAGCCTGGTCTTGCCCACCCCGCCCGGCCCCACCCCGGTCACCAGGCGGTTCGCGGTCAAGGCAGCGGCCAGTTCCGCTCGTTCGGTCACCCGGCCGACGAATGAGGTCAGCTGGGACGGCAGCGGCAGCCCTGCCGCGCTGCGCGACCCTGGCCTCGTCACCGGCGGAGCCTGGCGTGAGGGCAGCACGGTGGTCGCGGCAGCAGCCAGCGCCCGCCGGTCGCTGACTTGGAGCTTGCGCAGCAGCGAGGCCACGTGGCTCTCCACGGTACGGACCGAGATGAACAGCCGGGCGGCGATCTCCGCGTTGGTCAGGTGCTCCCCCAGCGCGGCCAGCACCTCAGCCTCCCGGGCCGACACGCCCACCCCGAACGCTACCGAGTCAGCACTCACCCTCCGATTCTGCCCGACTCCCCCACCCGGCGGGCTCAGCCAGTTATGCCTGGGCGATGACGGCGACGGAAATCCTCATCCCGCCCGGGCGGATCGGGAGCCGCGCGCCATGCCGGGCCGGCGGGTCAGCCGGGAACCACCTGCCCCATTCCTCGTTCATCCCGGCGAAGTCATCCTCCTCGGCCAGCAGGAACGTGGCGCTGAGCACCTTGCCCAGGTCACTGCCGGCCGCGTCCAGGATGGCCCGGACGTTGGCCAGGCACTGCCGGGTCTGCTCCTGGATGGTCGTGCCCTTGACCTGGCCGCTGACCGGGTCGAACGGCCCCTGCCCGGACACGAACACCAGACCGCCCCCGATCACGGCCTGGCTGTACGCCGGCCAGGCCGGAGCGGCCCCGGTCGAGACAATCTGCTTCGGCATGGTCAGCTCCTGCTCCCCTGTCGCGGTGGCGGGACGTTCCCGCAGGCACAGCCTTCACCGGCTCGCATTCCCGGCGCATCCGTGCCGACCACCGAGAGGCCCGGATCCGTGCTCGCTACTGAGCGGGGCGACCTCGCCGGGGTGTCTGACAGCGTGCTCGACGCGCTCGGCCGGGCCCCGCAGCTGAACGAGGCCGAGCACGAGCATCTGCTCGATCTCGCCCGCGCCGCAACCCCCGCGCGCCACGCCCGCCGGTGGCTGGACTGGCGTTCGTGCCATGTCATCTTAGTGAGTTAACCAACTTGAGTTAGCGATCCAACTCGAACGCAGCAAGCGTCACCGTTTCTGCATCTGCTGCCTTCGTACTCACATGCCGACAGCCGATCGCATGCGTCCCGCCGTTCTGGTTAGAACGGAACGTGATCGTCAGGTTGGTCAAGTCCCCGATCTCGTCATCGCTAAGCAGCGAGGACGCGACGACCTGAATAACTTCCCGACGCGCCAAAGATGATCATTCCTTCCGGCACCGTACAACGACAGCAAGCCGAGAAATCCTCAGCATACAGAAAGCCATTCACGCTTACCGAGTATGGGTCGTATAACTGTAATGGAAACCTGCCGCAGGGCAGGTCGTAGGCAAGGCGGCAGGCGGCGACCCAAGTATCGTTTTGTGGGCGGGGGGCCCGGCCGGTCGGCCGATGCGGCGGATCCCAGAATGCTTCGATATCGGCGCAGGGCCCGCCTTTGGCGGGCGGTGGCCGGGAGAAGGTCTCCAGGTCGGTCCAGTCGACGGCCAGCGAGGTGCTGGCGTGCTTGAACTCCGTCGCTGGTCGTCCTCGCTGAGGGCGGTGAGCGCCTGGTGGACGCGGGTGAGGTGGGCGGGCCGGTGATCGGCCTGGGTCAGGCACAGGCCGCCAGCAGGGCGCGGACGCTACGGCTACGCTGGGGAGCGGGCGGATCCGCGGCCGTTTCAGGATCCCCCGCACTGTGGAGGCACCGACCCGGTCCCCATGACGGGCAGCTCGCCCTGGATCCGCTTGCAGCCCCAGCCCAGGCTCTCCCGTGCCGGCTGCTCTATCAGCACCGCGAGCCGGACATCGACCAGCGGCCTGCCGACCTGGCAGGGAATCCCCCGGCCCATCGATGACCTTGTGGAGTCAGAGGAAGGCACGCCCTTCGCCTCGGTAGGTGGGCACGGTAGCCGCGATGTGCTCGCCGTCCACGAGGTGCAGTTCACCAACCCGCTCGCACAGTTCCCCCGCCTTGGCGTGCCGGAACCAGACCCGGTCGCCCGCCCGAAGCAGAGCTGCGCCGGGGCCGCGCAGCGGCGTCTGCACCTCACCGGCGCCTTCCAGCCGGGTGAGCTCGAGCCCGGCGGGCCACGCTGGTGAGGGCAGCCGGTCCCGGCCCGCCGGGCCGGACGCGACCCAGCCGCCGCCAAGAACCGTCACGATGTCCGGTGCTGGACGGCGGACCACCGACAACGCGAAGAACGCCGCTGGCAGCGGCTGAAAGCCCTGGTAGGTGTCGAAAAGCGCCGGGCCGTACAGACCGGACCCTGCGGCCACCTCGGTGATGGCGTCCTCAGAAGCTGTCGCCTCGATGCTTCCCGTCCCGCCGCCGTTGACGAATTCCAGCGGTGCCACCGACCGCACCGCGGCGACCACGGCAGCCCGGCGTTTCCGCAGCTCGGTCGCTGAGACGCGCTGCATCAGCCGGATCTGGGCGCGTCTCAGCGGTGGCCCCGGCGCGTTGTCGCCCACACCCGCGATCTGTCCTTCGTAGCTCATCAGGCCGACTAGCCGGAACTGGGGACGGGCCATGATCGCGCGGGCGAGGGCTGCGGCCTGGGCTGGCTGGCGTACCGGCGAACGCCGGGGGCCGAGGTGCACGCGGTCGCCGAGCAGTTCCAGTGACGCATCCAGGTCCAGGCAGACGCGAACTGGCTCGGCGGCCTTCCCCTTCCCGGCGGCACCTGCTATCTCCGCGGCGGCTAGGTCGAGCTGCTGCACGGAGTCGATCATGATGGTCACGCGCGATGCGAGGAGCTCATCGGCGGCGAGCTTACGTATCGCGGCACGGTCGGCAGTGGGATACCCGACGACCACATCGTCGATCTCCTCGGCCAGCCACAGCGCCTCGGGCAGCGTGAAGGCCAGGACTCCGCGGTAGCCGGGCTCGCCGAGGAGGGCGCGGATGAGGGCGCGGCACCGGACTGACTTGCTCGCCAGCCGGATCGGCTTGCCGCGGGCCCGCCGCACCAGTTCCGCGGTATTCACCCGGAGCGCGGCAAGATCGATGGCCGCGAAGGGGGCATCCTGCTTCCTGGTTGCCCGGTCGAGCGCGCTGAAGCCCGCGCCGTGCGGTGTGGCCGGCGGCCCGAGCAGGAAGGCAGCCGGCTGATCCGCACGGGGGTGGGCCGTCGCAGCAGGCGTCGGATGTGGGAGAGGCACCTCGGCCGACGGTGTCATGACTGATCCTCCCGGGTAGGTACGGTGGGCATGGGAGCGTGCACGCCGCAGGTCATGCGCTGTGCGGCGTGCCGAGGACCCGGCGCACGTGCTCGTTGCTGAACCGTCCGCTCGGGTCGAGCTGTGCGCGCACAGCCTGGAAACGGTCCCACGCCGGGTACCGTGATGCGAGCTGCCCGGCGCTGAGCAGGTGCCTCTTGCCCCAGTGCGGGCGGCCCCCGTAGGCACTCGCGATCTCCTGCACAGCTTGAAAGTAGGGGCGCCAGTCCATTCCCCTGTATACGTGCACCGCGATGTAGGCGGTCGCGCGGCCGTAGGACGGGCTGAGGAACGACTCCTCGTCGGCGGACACGAAACGAACCTCCAGCGGGAAGTTCACGTGGAATCCGCGCGCCCGCACGATGCGCAGGATCTCGCGCACGGCCTCGGCGCACGCCTCGTGCGGGATCGCCCACTCCGACTCGGTGAAGCGGACGCTGCGCTGGCTCGCGAAGATCTTGTAACTGTCATCGACCCGCGTCGAGGGCGAGACTGCGCTGGTGATAAGCCGGTTCAACCGCGGGATCAGCGACGGCCGTGCTCGCCCGGCCCGGCACAGCAGGTCGAGTAGCTTGTTCTGGACGAGATGCCCGTCCACGTACTCGCGCACCCGGCCGGCGGGCTCGGCGGGTTCGTCGGTGCGGTTGTTAGCCCTGATCAGCGCGTGCATCGTGTGCGGGAAGACAAAAAATTCGAAGTGCTCATTCGCCTCGGCGAGTTCGTCGAGCTGCGCGAGGGTCTCATCGAGCCGCAGGCGCCGCTCTTGGGCATGCAACCGGAACGCGGGCACGACTCGCAGGGTATAGGCGGAGACGACGCCGAGGGCGCCGAGGCTGACCCGGGCGGCGCGCAAGGTCTCGTCGTCGGCCGCGGTGATGGTGCGGACCGAGCCGTCGGCCAGCACCAGCTGGAGCGCTTCGACCTGCGTGGCGAGATTGCCGAGGAGCCGGCCGGTGCCGTGCGTGGCGGTGCTGATCGCGCCAGCCAGGCTCTGCCGGTCGATGTCCCCCAGGTTGGGCAGCGCGTAGCCAAGCTGCGCGAGAGCAGGATTGAGGTCGTAGAGGCGGGTTCCGGCAGCGACTGTCACAACGTTCCTTGTCTTGTCAACGTCGAGGATGCCGCGAAGGCCGTCGAGTGAGAGCAATACGCCATTGGTGCACACGAGGTCGCTGAATGAGTGCCCAGCGCCGGCTACCCGGACGACCTGATCTTGGTCAGCGGCCTGCTTGATGACGGCCGCCAGCTCATCGACCGACGCCGGGCTCCGCACGGTAGCCGGGACGCAGCTCTCGTCCCCTGCCCAGTTGGTCCACGTCATGCAGAAACGGTGACAGCCTGGGCGGCATAGGGGAAACATCCAGGCTGGCGGCGAACCACAACCAGGCGATTGTGGAACGTGCGTCAGTCGCCGGGCGGGGTAGAGCGGGCGGCGAACGGGTGCTCGATGGTCTCCAGCAGGCGGGTCTCACGATCGCGGACCCGCAAGGCGATGTCCCGGAACTGGTCGACCGGCGGGGTGCGCGCATCACGGCGCCAGGCCAGCGCGAGGACCGATGGGGTTGCATCCAGCAGTGGAACGTAGCTCACGCCGGGGTGGCTGAGGTAGCGCGCGGCGGCCGCGACCGTGACGCTGCACGCGAGCCCGGCGGCAACGATCTCGAGCTCCTCGGTCTGCGAGGTCGCATATGTGACCGAACCGGGCGGCTTGCCATTGCGGTGCTCGTCCAGCAGCCAGCGTGACTGCCAGGCCCGATCGGCGGTGCGGACGATCACGATCGGTTCGTCGAGGATGTCCTGCACCATCAGCGAGGCCCGTCCGGCGAAGCGATGGCCAGTGGCCAGGGCGACGACGAGCGGTTCCTGGAACAGCGGCACAGTGTCGATGTCTGGGTTGTTGACCGGCAGCCGGACCAGCGCCACGTCAGTCGAGCCGTCCGCGAGCCCGCATGCCGACTCGGTGAACGGGAACTCCCGGAGCTCGAGCTGGGACTCCGGACGCTGCATGTGGAACTCGGCCAGGATCGGTGCGGTCAGCTCCAGCGCCGCGCCGAGGCCGAAGCCGACCGTGATAGTGACGGCCTCGATACCGCGTGCCCGCAACGCGTCCTCAATACCAGCGTCCAGCGCCGCCAGCACGGCGCGGGCCTGTACGAGGAATACCTCACCAGCCGGCGTCAGCGACACCTTGCGTGAGGTCCGCTCGAACAGGGGTGTGCCGACCAGTTCCTCGAGCTCGTGGATCTGCTTGGACAGCGCTTGCTGCGCGACGAACAACCGGGTCGCAGCCCTGGTGAAATGCAGGTCATCGGCCACGGCGACGAAGTAGCGCAGCTTGCGCGTATGTACATCCACCAAGAACGCAGTGTAGGACTGTCCGGCGCCGAAACGCCAGCTCGTTGCCGCGTTGCCCAGCCGGCGAGCCTCAGCCCGGGCGCTCACCGGCACCTCCCTGTGATCGCGACCAGCGGCGTCACGGCGACGGTCGGCATGCAACCAGACTCGCAGATCAAGGCGCCAGGCAGAAACACCGGAAAAGGCGCGGATCGCACACTGAACGGTTGTGGATCGATGACAACGAAACCGTTGTCGATCGCCGCCGGAATGAGTGTTTCCCGTACCGGCGGCGGGCCGTCACCCTTGAGCCAACGCGGCTCACCGAACTCCACCCGGTGCCGCGCAAGGCTCGCCCGCGGCTGACAGCGCAGCTGGCAACCGCTGATCATCGAGGAGACCGACGTGACCGCCATTGCCCAGGCCACGCCCCGGCTGAGCCGCCTATGGCGGCGCGAGCTCGCGCACTACCCCACGCTCGCGCCGCGGCTCGCGAGCCTGTCTATCGTGGTGCTGACGACAATCTTGTTCTACTACCAGTACTACGTGATCAGCAGTGTCAGTTCGGGGGTGCTGCGCGATACGGGGATGTCCTTCCTCTACTTCGTCGGTATCAACGTCGCCTCGGTGGTGCTCAGCGCCATCACCTCCCTCGCGGCTGGCATCACCGACCGGTACGGGCGCGCCAACCTGGTCACGGCCGGGCTGCTCGGCTGCGCCCTGGTATGCCTGTTCGGGCTGACCAGCGCCCACACCGAGTTCAGCGTCGCGCTCTGGTACACAGTCCTGGGCGGCCTGGAAGGTGTCGTGCTGGTCGCCACGCCGGCGCTTGTCCGCGACTTCAGCCCTCAGCTAGGACGCGCGTCCGCGATGGGGTTCTGGACGCTGGGCCCGGTGGCCGGGTCGCTGATCTCGACTGCCGTGGTCAGCAACACAGCCCAGCACCTCAAGGCGTGGCAGGACCAGTACGTCATCTCCGGACTGGTTGGGCTGGGCGTGTTCGCGATCGCGCTGTTCTGGCTGCGCGAGCTTGCCCCGGAGCTGCGCGATCAGATCATCGTCAGTGAGCGCGACCGGGCGCTGGTCGAAGCGCGGGCGAAAGGCATCGACATCGAGGCGGCACTGAAACACCCGATCCGGCAGATGCTGCGGCTGGACATCCTCGGCTCCGCCGTGGCGATCAGCCTGTTCCTGTTCATCTACTACGTCGCGGTCAGCTTCTTCCCGCTGCTGTTCCAAACCGTCTTCGGCTACACCGAGTCGACCGCGAACGCCCTCGGTACCTGGATGTGGGCGTTTCAGGCCGGATCACTGATCGTCATCGGCGTCCTGTCTGACTGGCTTCGGGTACGCAAGCCGTTCATGCTGCTCGGCGGCGTCGGCGCGGTGGTGTCGACGATCGTGCTTATCCATCTCACCGGGAACCCGCACACCGGCTACTACAGCTTCGTGCTCACGCTGTCGCTGCTCGCGGTGTTCACCGGCATGGCCTTCGCGCCATGGATGGCCGGGTTCACCGAGACCGTCGAGAACCACAACCCGGCCCTCACCGCGACCGGCCTGTCCGTGTGGGGCTTCACCATCCGCCTGATCGCTGGCGCCGCTGTCCTTCTTGGCCCGATCGTCGTGAACACCGTAACGACCCTCATCGACTACGGTCCGGCAGTGCAGGCCACGGCCAGCGGGAAGGATCCGTCGCTGAATGCGACCCAGAACGCGACCGTGAAGGCCGTTGCCGCAGACCCCACGATCGTGCCGAGGGTTCAGACGCTAGCCGCGAAGTACCAGGCCCAGCTGGTGACCGCGGCCAAACTCAAGCCCGCGACCCAGGCCGCGCTCACCGCCACCCCGAACGACCCGGCCACCCAGGCCGAAGCTGTCAGCGAGATCTCCGGCAAGCCGATCGCAGACGTGACGAGGACGATCACGCTGAGCCAGCAGTACGCCAGCCAGCTCGCCACCGCCGCCACGATCGACCAGGCCACCATGCGCATCTTGCTGGCCAATCCGAACGATCCCGCGGCGGACACCAAGGCCGTCGCCGAGATCGCAGCCGGGCTCAAAGTCTCCGTGGCGCGGGCATCCGCCGACCTGCGCGCGCTAGCCCAGGTGCCTACCCCCGACCTGATCTTCCTGGGCACCAACGCCGGCCCGGTGCAGATCGCCGCGAAACAGCTCACCGCCCTCGCCGCAGTGCCCGTAGCCGATCTGGCCTACCTGAGCAAGTACGGCACGCCGCTGCGAGACCCGAAAGTCCAGGCCGCGCTGACCTACTTGCAGGACAACGGACCCAAGGTGCAGAAAGCCGCGGCCGCCTCACCCAGGCAGTGGCAGCACTACTTCTGGATCGCGGTTGGCGGTGAGATCGTGTTCATTCCGCTGATCTTCGTCATGGCCGGGTTCTGGCGTCCGCGCAAAGCCCGCCAGCACGAACGAGAGCATGAAGCGCTCATCGTCGCCGAACTCGCCCAGGTCAACGCCGCAGGGCAACGATGAAACCAACCCGGCAGCACCGTTCTGATCACCGGCGCATCCAGCCTGCCGGGTTGTCCCGCTCGAGAACGTCGATACCGCCGACCTCAGCGGTGTCTCCGACAGTCAGTTCTGCCAGCGGTCGCGGCGCGGCAGACGAGCCAGTGCGCCAGCCAGTCCCCACCGGCAGGAACAGCCCTCCCGCATCACCTGGCCTTTGAGTGCAGAAACCCTGTCACCTGTACGACCTGGGTGCTGTATCCATAGATCAGGCCGCCGAGTCGGTCCGAGCCCAGATCCGGCTGCCACCGCAGCGGCGCACGAGCGAACCGGAGAATGTTACGAGCAACCAAATGATCATGCGTGATTGCTCGCTGATTGCTCGGTTGCCCTGGTACTGCCCGGCAGCAGCCGTCCCTACCTGGCACCACCCGGCACTGGGTCTGGGGGTCATTGCGCGTATCTCGCCAGCGTGTTAGCGTAAAGCTGCTGGTAGATTGAATTAGTCGAATATTAGAGCATCGGACTCTTAATCCGCTGGTGCAGCCCGGCAGGTCACTGGCAGAGGCCGACTCACACCTCCGACGTCACGCCAGGCCGGGGCTGCGTCAGGGTGGCAGCGGCGCGGGCACTGCCGCACGTCGCCCAGCAACGAGACATCCCAGGTAACGATGACCGGGCTCCATCCGGGGCAAAGAGCAATAGCACCCATGACGCGCAGCATCGCCTACACCCATGCATCCGCTCCTACCACCATGGATAAGGGCTTTCGGCAGGAGCAATGGCTCACCGCAGGTCAGCCCAGGACCGCCAGCGCGGCTACAGACCGCTGCCGGCGGCGGCCCGCTAAACCGGCACATGCGGCGCTGATTGGTTTAGACCTATGCCACCCAGGTATCAGCACGGATACGGCACACGGTCCGGAAACGACCGGAAATAACCCACACCATTTGGACAATACAGACACGAGAATAGGCAGCCCCACTCTCGAGCAGAGCGGCCCTCCTCCCCGTCTACCCAAACCGTAAAACCGCAGGTAAGACTATCTGACATCCAGCCCGGTGACCGCGCGGCCGATGAGCATCCGCTGGATTTCCGACGTGCCCTCGAAGATCGTGAAGATCTTCGCGTCGCGGTGCCAGCGCTCCACCGGGTACTCCCGGGTGTAGCCGTTCCCGCCGAGAATCTGGATGGCCTGCTCGGTGACCCGCACCGCGGTCTCCCCCGCCACCAGCTTGGACATCGAGCCCTCCGCGTGGGTGAACGGCCTGCGGTTGCGCGCCATCCAGGCCGCCCGCCAGGTCAGCAGCCGGGCGGCGTCCACCGACGCGTGCATGTCGGCGAGCATGAACGCGACTCCCTGGTTCTGCCCGATCGGGCGGCCGAACTGCACCCGGTCCTTGGCGTAATCGCTGGCGTACTCCACCGCGGCCCGCGCCACCCCGATGGCCATCGCGGCAACGCTGGGCCGGGACGCCTCGAACGTCCGCATGGCGGCCTGCTCGCCGCCGTGCCCGCCCTCACGGACCCGGGCCAGCCGCTCGTCGAGCTTCTCTTTGCCGCCGACAAGGCACCGGCCAGGCACCCGGACGTTATCGAGCACCACCTCGGCGGTGTGCGAGGCCCTGATCCCGTGCTTGCGGAACTTCTGTCCCTGGGAGAGCCCGGGGGTGCCCGGCGGCACGATGAAGCTGGCCTGCCCGCGCGTCTTAAGCGTCGGATCGACACTGGCCACGATCACGTGCACGTCGGCGATGCCGCCGTTGGTCGCCCAGGTCTTGGTGCCGTTCAGCGTCCACTCGTCGGCGGCCTCGTCGTAGACGGCACGGGTCCTGATCGCCCCCACGTCGCTGCCCGCGTCCGGCTCCGACGAGCAGAACGCACCCAGCTTTACCTCGCCAGGACCGCCGAACATCTGCGGGATCCACTCCCCCACCTGCTCCTGCGTCCCGGTGCTTGCCACCGAGACGGCGGCCAGCCCGCTGCCGACCAGCGACAGCCCGATCCCGGCGTCGCCCCAAAACAATTCTTCGAACGCGACGGGGATCCCGAGCCCGCTCGGCTCAAACCACTGCTGGGCGAAGAAGTCGAGCGAGTACAGCCCGATCTTGGCCGCCTCCTCGAGGATCGGCCACGGGGTTTCCTCCCGCTCGTCCCATTCGGCGCCGGCCGGCCTGATCACGTCGGCAGCGAACTCGTGTACCCAGTCACGCATCTCGCGGACGTCCGCGCTCAGATCTAGGGAGAAGGCGCCGGCGTTGTCGGCATCAGTGCTCATGCTGCTCTCCTCGCGGTCCCGCGTGCGTGCACGTGCCGACCGGAAACGCCGGCGGCGGAAGCCTATGTTACTGAACAGTAGCACGCGGCGGCCCGGGCTGGAACGGGGCAAAGCAGGGGTCCGCCGGCCCGGCCGCGATACTTGCCTTACGTCCCGTCTGCCTGCTCGGCGGGCCGGCCCGACACGGAAGGAATCGCACCGGATGGAATACGGCGGCTACCAGAGACTGCTCTTCGAACGCCGCGATCATGGCGTGCTGCTGATCACCCTGAACCGCCCGGAATCCTATAACGCGGCCGACGAGACGATGCACTCCGAACTGGCCGGGGTCTGGACCGACGTGGCCAAGGACGATCAAACGCGGGTCGTGGTGGTGACGGGGGCGGGAAAGGCCTTCTCGGCCGGCGGTGATCTCGCCATGGTGGAACGCATGGCCGGCGACTACGACAAGGTGACCCGGATGCTCTCCGAGATGAGCGACCTGGTCTACAACCTGATCAACTGCGAGAAGCCGGTCGTGTCGGCGATCAACGGTGTCGCGGTGGGAGCCGGCCTTGTCGTGGCCCTGCTCGCCGACGTGAGCATCTGCGCGGAAGACGCGCGACTGGGGGACGGGCACGTCAGGCTCGGCACCGTGGCGGGCGACCATGCGGCCATCATCTGGCCGCTGCTGTGCGGCATGGCCAAGGCGCGCTACTACCTGCTCACCGGCGAGATGGTCACCGGCACGGAGGCCGAGCGCATCGGCCTGGTCAGCAAGTGCGTCCCCCGCGAGGAGGTACTGACCGAGGCATTCCGGGTTGCGGACACGCTCGCGACCGGCTCTCAGCTAGCCATCCGGCTGACCAAGCGCGCGCTGAACGGCTGGCTTCGCAACGCCGGGCCGCTCTTCGACCAGTCAGCCGCCTACGAGATGCTCACCTTCATGGGCGAGGACCTCAGCGAGGGCGTCGCCGCCATGCGGGCCAAGCGCCCGCCGAGCTTCCCGTCTGCCCGGTAGGCCGGTAGACCGGTAGGCCGCCGAACCCATTGCGCCCCCGCGTCAGCCGTTCTCGTGCCGCTCGAGGAACTCATACACGTCGGTATCGTCCACACCGGGGAAGCTGCCGGCCGGAAGCGCGGACAGGACGTGCGAGTGCGCCCGCGCCGACGGCCAGGCCATCCCTTCCCACCGGGCGGCAAGCTCGGCGGGGGGCCGTTGGCAGCACTCCCCGTCCGGGCAGGCTGACCGGCGCCGCACGGTCGACTCCCTGCCGCGAAACCAGCGGGAGTCCTCGTAGGTCACGCCGAGCGTCACCGCGAACCCGCGTTCCCTGCCGGGATCCACATGCGCGACACAGAAGTAGGTGCCCGCCGAGGTGTCCGAGTACTGGTACAGCGGCGAGAACCTGTCCTCGGCTCCGAATACCTGCCGCCCCGACCACAGGCGGCACATCCGCTGCCCCTCGATCGCGCCAGACGGATCGGAAGGGAACATCAGGCCATCGTTCTCGTAGGCCTTGTAGATCACTCCGCTCTCGTCGTTCTTGACGAAGTGGCAGGGCACCTCGAGGTGGTGAGTGGCCAGGTTGGTGAACCTGTGCGCGGCCATCTCATAGGACACCGAGAAGACGTCCCTCAGGTCCTCGACGGAAAGATCCCGGGAGTCCCTGGCCGCCGTGAGAAACGGCACCGCCGCCTGCTCGGGCACCAGCACGGCCGCGGCGAAGTAGTTCGCCTCTACCCGCTGGTGCAGGAAATCCGCGAAGTCCCGCGGCTCGGAGTGACCAAGCAGGAAGTGACCGAGCGCCTGAAGCAGCACCGCGCGTGCCGAATGCATGCCGACCGGCTCCTGCTTGACATAAATTCGCCGGCTCCGCAGGTCGGTAAGTGACCGTACCGATCTGGGCAAATCCTGCACATACCGAACGGTGAACCCGTGATGACTTACTACGGAGAGCAGCAGCCCCTGCGACAAGGCCCCGCCGGAGTAGCCCGCCGTGCCGAGCGCGGTGGCCGCAGCCTGCTCGATCGATGCGAAGTAGTTGTCCCGTTCCCGCATCATCAGCCGGAGTTTCGCGTTGGCCGCGCGCGCCTCCTCGGGTGTGGCGGTCGGCTTGGACCGCTGCCTGCGCAGCTCGGCGTAGAGGGCGGACAGGTGCTCGAGCACGTCGTTGGGCACTTTCGCGGTGACTTTAAGGTGCGGCAGCCCGAGCGCGCGGTAGACCGGATCCCGCTGTCCCTCTTCGATCGCGATCTCCAGCTGGGCACGGCGGCTAGGCGGATCCCGGCGCAGCAGTTCCTCCGATGGCACGCCAAGCGCCTCGGCGAGCGCCTTCAGCTGCGACAGCCTGGGCTCCCTGCGGCCATTTTCGAGCATGGACAGCGCCGACGGGGCACGGCCAACCCGGGAGCCGAGGTCGGCGAGCGTCAACCCGCGGGCGCGGCGCAGATGCCGGAGCCTGCGGCCGAACATCAGTCGGTCCTGCTGGTGATCGAACGTGAATGATGAAGCTTCTTCCGCGCCGAACTCCGTCATGACTTCATCTTATGTGAACTCTGACCAAATTTCTTCCCCCCACCCCTAGCCGGAAGCAGTACGTATCCCCCAGATTTAGGAGTACTACCCGGGGACGACTTGGAAGGCGGTAGACCTGTGGTTGATCGTCGCCTCGAGGGCAACGGGGTGCCATCCGCTAATGGCAACGGCACGCGCCCTTGCACCATCAGTGACAAGGCCGCGCGGCTGCGGCTCCAGTGGCAGGAAGACCCGCGCTGGGCGGACGTTGAGCGCACCTACTCGGCCGAGGACGTAGTAAAGCTGCGCGGATCGGTACAAGAAGAGCAGACCCTTGCCAGGCTCGGTGCGGAGCGGCTGTGGAAGCTGCTGCATTCCGACGGCTACGTGGCCGCGCTCGGCGCGCTCACCGGCAACCAGGCAGTCCAGCAGGTCCGCGCGGGCCTACAGGCCATCTACCTGTCCGGCTGGCAGGTGGCCGCCGACGCCAACCTAGCTGGGCAGACCTACCCGGACCAGAGCCTGTACCCGGCCAACTCGGTGCCGCAGGTGGTCCGGCGGATCAACAACGCCCTGCTGCGGGCCGACCAGATCACCTGGTCAGAGGCCGCCGAGTCAGGCAAGCCGTCCGGCACGCACTGGCTGGCGCCGATCGTGGCCGACGCGGAGGCCGGGTTCGGCGGCGTGCTGAACGCCTTCGAACTGATGAAGGGCATGATCGCGGCCGGCGCGGCCGGCGTGCACTGGGAGGACCAGCTCGCTTCGGAGAAGAAGTGCGGTCACCTCGGCGGCAAGGTCCTCATCCCGACCAGCCAGCACATCCGCACGCTGAACGCCGCCAGGCTCGCGGCCGACGTATGCAAGGTGCCGACGCTCATCATCGCCCGCACCGACGCGGACGCGGCCACCTTGATCACCACCGACATCGACGAGCGTGACCAGCCATTCGTGACCGGCGAGCGGACGGCCGAGGGTTTCTACCGGGTGCGCAACGGCATCGAGCCGTGCATTGCCCGTGGCCTTGCCTACTCACCGCACAGCGACCTGCTGTGGATGGAGACCTCAAAGCCGGACCTGGCCATCGCCCGCAAGTTCGCCGAGGCGATCAAGGACGTCTACCCGGACCAGATGCTCGCGTACAACTGCTCGCCGTCGTTCAACTGGCGCAGGCACCTGGACGACGGAACGATCGCGAAGTTCCAGCGCGAACTCAGCGAGATGGGCTACAAGTTCCAGTTCATCACGCTGGCCGGGTTCCACGCGCTCAACCACTCCATGTTCGACCTGGCCCGCGGGTACAAGGAAGAGGGAATGCCCGCCTACGTGCGGCTACAGGAGGCGGAGTTCGCCTCCGAGGCTGAGGGCTACACCGCCACCAAGCACCAGCGCGAGGTTGGCACCGGGTACTTCGACCTGGTCGCGTCGGCCATCACGCCGCAGTCCTCGACCGTCGCGCTGGCAGGCTCCACCGAGGCCGACCAGTTCGCCACCGCGCACTGATCGCGTCACCGAGGCCGACCAGTTTCACCACCGCGCACTGATCGCTCCACCGAGGCCGACCAGTTTCACCACCGCGCACTGATCGCTCCACGGAGGCCGACCAGTTCGCCGGCGAACTGATCTGCCGACAGCTGTCTCACGGTTCGCTCGCGCACCGATCACGCTGCGGCCGGCCTGCCAGTTCGCGCCCTGCACTTGTAGGCCGGCCGTCGGCTCGTCGACACACCTGGCCGGATCGCCTTAGGGTCGCCGTGTTCGCATTCCGAGCGGTCTGCGAGCCGCTTGTCCCGGTCGGCGACGTGGATGTGAAATTACCCCCCATCGGTGGTAGGCCACGCCACATCCATCGCGGCTGGCGGGCCTGGCCGGACGTCCGGCCCCTGCGCGTCCCGTCATGCATGCCCCGGCAGTCACTATCTGCCACACCTGCCACTTCTGTCCCCCAGCATCCCCCGCCGGTCTCTGCCCGCCCGAGATCGATGCCGATTCACTGTTCACCGATGGACAGCTAGGTTCCATCGATCATCGGCGGCCGGGCGCGGCTCCTGCCTGACCCCCGACTGTCGGCCCGGACAGGCGGCGCAGGCGTCCAGCCAGCCAGCCGCCGCCGCTGCTCCAGTTGTCGTCGATGTGGCAGCGCCTACCTCAGGTGGTAGGCAGCTCCACATGGATCATGGCCGTCGATCTTGACGCTCTGCTTCGTCAGCCGCGGGCAGGAGTCCGCGGCAGTCGGCCGGCCCGGGAGGAAAGCCTCAACACGGCGCGGCGGACTGCTACCCGCAGCCGGTTGACCGGCTCCAGGAACGAGTAGGTCCAGTAGGCGTCCCGCTCGACCAGGCGCAGCTTCGCCCCCCGGGCGCCGCCAGGGAACTGGTAGCCCGCAGGCCGCAGCCGGCCAAAGTCCGCCGACATCCGCCGGAAGAACTCCCTGCGCGCCGACCGTGGGACCAGCCCGGCGACTCCCACCGGACCTATCCCGATACCACCCGTCGCGAGGATCACCGTGTAGTGCCAGATCGCCCGCTCGAAGACGGCGCAGCGCACCGCATCGGTGATCACCAGACCCAGGCCTGCCTGGCGTGTGGCGGTCGCCCCGGACCGTTCGGCAATAAAATCAAAAACTTGCTGGTACGAGGCGAAGATACTGAAATGCGCGTCGCTGGTCGGGGTGGTCAATGACGTGCGCCGGCCGCGCCGGTAGCGGTAGCAGACCCGGTCGAGCACGCTGATCCGCTCCGCGCTCAGCAGCGCGGCGCAGGACACCGGCACGTCCTCGTGAATCCCGTCGCCGAACGGGACGCCGAGCTCGCGCAGGAAGGCCAGCCGGAACGCCTTGCTCCAGCAGGTCATGGTCAGGTTGATCAGCTCCGGGCGGTCGGCCAGCCGGAACGTGCCAGGCAGCGTGGCGGCCGCCTCGCGCAGCAGTGCCGCGCCCGGATCCGGCCGCGTGCTGCCCGCCGGGTACACCTCCTCGTGGCCGAAGAGCAGGACGTCAGGCCGCTGCCCCGCCAGCCGCTCCGCGACGGCCGCCAGGGCGCCGGCTGCCAGCGCGTCGTCGGCATCGACGAACCAGACGTAGTCCCCCGTCGCCTGTGCCAGCCCGGTGTTACGGGCCCGGCCAGGCCCGCCTGATGCGTTCAGGTGGAGAACCCGCAACCGGGAATCGCGGCTGGCGCGGCGGTCCAGGATCGCCGGGCAGTCATCGGGAGAGTGATCGTCAACCGCGATCACCTCGATCTGCTGGTACGGCTGGCCCAGTACCGAGTCGAGGCACTCATCGAGGTAGCCGGCGACCCCGTACACCGGGATCACTATGCTGATCATGAAACCCGGGCCCGCGGCATCCTCAGACTGGGTCATGGCCTGGCGATGATAGCCGACGGCCCGCCTGCGCGGTCCGGAGCCGCCGGCCAGGACGCCAGGCCACGGACCCGGCGACGCTCTACACTTCATCTCCATCGCGTGCGCTCGGGCCGGGTCGCCTCGGGAACTGTGGGACATGCCGGGCGCGGTGCTGGCCAGACCTAGCCGAACACGCCAGACTCGGGCGGGAGGCTCAAGCGCGGCCCCGCGCGGAAGGGACGCCAATGCACGAACTGCGCCTCGTCGCGGTAAGCGAGGATGGCAGCTACGCCGTTCTCGTGGTGCCAGGGCGGGGCGGTCGTTTCTCGCTGCAGATCGACGACCGGCTCAGGGCGGTAGCGCGCGGGCAGTTCTCCCGGCTCGCCCAGTACGAGATCGAGGTGGAGAGTCCCTTGCGACCCAAGGAGATCCAGGAACGAATCCGTGCCGGAGAGACCGCGGATGAGATTGCCGACGCTGCCGGCGTTCCGATCGAGCGGGTCCGCTGGTTCGAGGGACCGGTGCTGGCGGAGCGGGCGTACCGGGCGCAGGAGGCGCAGTCTGCCATGGTGCGCCGGCCGGGAGACTCCGGCCCAGGGCCGAGGCTCGGCGAGGTCGTAACGGAGCGGCTGAGCGCGCTTGGCACCAGCGCCGAGGACGTGCAGTGGGATTCAACCAAGCGTGCCGACGGCAGTTGGCAGGTCCAGCTCGTGTTCAGTTCCGGCGGCCGGCTCCGGACTGCCGAGTGGGTATACGATCCGCGGCGCAGGCATGCCACGCCGGCTGACGATGAAGCAGCGAGGCTGTCGCTTCCCGAGGCTGATCTTCCTGCCGAGTCGGCCGGGGGGCGCGGTGCGGCTACCGTGACTCCGCTCCAGCCGAGGTTCGGCCCGGCGGCGGTCCAGGCTGCCCGCCCGGCGCGGCGGCCTGCCGATGCGCCGCCAAGGCAGCCCGAGCAGGCCCCGTCGGCCGAACGCCCGCAGGACGCCGAGCAAGCACCTGACCAGGAACCAAGGCAGCCGCCAGCGCCCCAGGAGGCAGAGGCCGGCCCGGATGCCGATCGTGCCCCGGCGGCGCACGGCGGCCGAAGGGCCGCGAGCGGCCGGGGCAGGCGCTCCTCCGTACCGTCCTGGGACGAGATCATGTTCGGCAGCTCGCGCCCTCGCGACTAGCGGCCCGTCCCCGCATACCCGCCGCCGTTCCGAATCACGACCAGCCCATTTGCCGCCGTGGCCGGGGCGAGGTTTCGCCCTGGCATTGTGCTGGATGTCGGCGCTGATCGGGCTGCTTGTGCGGGCATCTCAAGGGGTGCGGCAATTTGGCTTCCTGGTGATGTTCCCCATCGTTTTCGGCAGCAACACCCGGCCGGATGCCGGGCTGGCCGCAAGCATGGGTCAATGTCAACCTGGTGGCCTTCCTCACCAGCGCAGCCCGCGATTTGATGATCGGCGGCCGGGGGCTGGTCCCGCACTGAAGTCGTGCTGTAGGCGGCGGCTTGTCGCCGTGTTCGCGCCCTTGGCCGTCCACGTCCACCGCCGCACGACCTGACCCGCTGTCCGTCATGCCGCGACCATTTTCTATCCTATTTTGTCCTAGTTTGTATTCGCATAGCCCGTGAAAGGTTGCGCCGATCATGGTCCGGTCGTCGCGGCCAGCGAATCGCCGACCAACCCGAAACGCTCGGACCCTGCCGTGCGTCCCGGACGGCATAGGATCGCCTCACCGGGCCGTCGTCGGGCGGAGCGCCGCGCCGACGGCCGGGTGTCAGCTGGACGCAGGACGCAGCGGGTGCGAAAGGATGCAACGACGCGTGTACGGGTGTGGTCGCGGCCGCTGGCTGCCGGTCAGGCGCGCGCTAGCCGCCGCGGTCGGCTGCCTCCTGCTCGCCGCGCAGGCCGGCTGCGGGCTGGTGGGCGGCCCTACCGTATTGCAGACGGACAACATGACCGTGACAAGCCCAGTGGTCAGCCGGGGCGTTATTCCGGCTCGCTACACCTGTCACGGCCAGGGGCTGAGCCCGCCTCTGCACTGGTCAGGTGCGCCGCATGGTACAAAAGCGCTGGCTCTTGTCGTTGATGACTCGGACGCACCGATCACGCCATATATCTACTGGATCGTGTTCGACATCAACCCGACGACCACGGACATTCAACAGGGCCAGCTTCCGCCTGGGGCGCGACAGGCCGACAACAGCGCTGGTCACGCGGACTATGACGCACCATGTCCGCGGAATCGGAACCACTCCTATAGGTTCACGATTTATGCGCTTCACTCGGCGCTTTCGCTACCGAACGGGGCAGGCCTGAAGGCTGCTTGGCTGGGTATCGCGCAGACAGCCACCGCGCGTGGCAGACTCCCAGTTATTGCCGAACCGTAATCGTTCAACTCCGTAGCGTAAACAGGACAATGTAAATTTTCAGCAATCTCATGACAGGGCCGATAGTGGTGCGCCAGACTCACGGTTCAGGCGACCAGCCTTGGATGTATCCAGGGTGCTGGCGATACAGGGGAAGGCCCGCGTCGATGGCCGCGTGTGCCTCGCTGGTGCCAACCGAGCGGCCATGGCCTGTTGGGTGGTGGAATGCTTCTCGTCGTGGTCGGCCTGGTAGTGCTCATACTCGTCATCCTCGTTGTCGTTTTTCTCAGCGTCCGGTCCATGCACGCTGATGATGAGGACGATTATCAAGATCGCCCCGCTGGAAGAGGCAGGGCCGGGCGCCGCACCGCGGGCAATGGCCGAGCTGACGCCGGACCTGCGGGCACCCGCGGTGAGTCTCCCCGCAGGGAGATCGGGCGGCCCGGACGGCGAAGCCCATCAAAGGACGGGCGGCAGCCCGACCGCGAAGCCGAGTTCGGCCGGGCTGGCACCATGGAGCAGGGCAACTACAACGGCGCGGACGCGCGCGCCTACCGCGGCCACGATCCGGGCGAGGACGAGGAGGGTCTTGATCGGGCTCCGGATCGCCGCGCCGCTAGCCCAGTTCCCGCCGCTGCACAGGGTCCGGTTCAGCGCCGTTTCGCCTCACTGCCTCGGCCGCGCGGCTACCAGCATGATCAAGATCCGCCGCCGCGGACCGATGACGGGCGCGATGACCAGGACGAGACCCGGATCCAGCCGAGGTCCCGGCCCCGGCTGTCCGGAAGTGCACGTGAAAGGGCCGGGGACAACTGGCCCGCTAGCGATTGGGATGGCGTTTCCGACGAGCAGTACTGGGCCGAGCTCTCGTCCGACAAGCCCCTCGCTACCACAGCTCGCTCCGCCCAGCCCGGGCCGCACTCGGCGCCCACCATGCGGGACAGGGACACGGCATTTGATGACCCGGCTAAGCGCGGGGCTACCAGGGACCCGGCACTCGCGGCCAGGCGAGAGCCAGTCTCGACCGTGGCCGCCGCAGGAGCGCGCACGCCGCGGCTCGGCCGCCAGCCCAGGCCCGACCTGCCCGTCAGGGAGCCATGGGGCTCCCCCGAGCCGCTGACGTCCAGGGAACCGCTGACGTTCGGGGGTTCAGCTGCGGCGTCCAGGGAACCGCTGCCCTCCAGAGAGCCAATGGCCAGCCCGGTCAGCGCCACCGACCGCCCGGACACCGATCCGGGCGTTGGCGGCGGGTCGGCCAACTGGTCGGGACCGACGAGCGATGGAGCGCCGACCGCGGCCTGGGCCGTGGAACAGACAAGAGGGTGGGCAACGCAGCAACAACCCGCACCGACGTGGGCCGGGCAAGAAGCCTCGCCAGCAGCCTGGAGCGCGCAGGATCCGCCGACAACGGCCTGGACAGCGCAAGAACCGGCCGCGGCAACGTGGACCGCGGAAGAAACGCCGACAGCGTGGTCCGCGCAGGAACCGCCCACAACGCCCTGGGCCGCGGAAGAACCGGCCGCTACTACCTGGGCCGCGCAGGAGCCACCGAAATCCGACTGGGGTGCCGAAGATCCGCTTACCAGCCCGTCTTTCTCGGTACAGGCGGGATATGCGGAAGACGGCAGATCGTACCGCGGATCCCATGACCGCGCCCAGGCCCAGCGCGACCACTCAGGGAACCTTTTCACCAGCCCTGCGAATGGCAGGCTGGCGGACAAGACAACGCCACTTAACGCCGCTTCCGACTACCAGCCGAATGGCTCCGGCAGCAGCTACGACTACCAGCCCGCCCCTGCCTGGGAGGCCGCGAGCCAGCCCGCTCCCGCGCCGTCCTACGACGACCCCTACGGCAGTTATTCGGATGGCTGGTCTGGCGCCCGCGACGATTACCCCAACGGTCAGCTTGAACCTCTGCCCGGGCCGGGCGACTCATCCTCCGAGCCGACGGGAAGCTGGCACTCAGCACCGATCCCCGCAGGCGATCCGCAGTCCTATGCCGAGCCGCCAGCCCGCAGCGGGGATCGGGCCGCCTTCCGCTACGACGACTCGCCCCTGCATCAGGAAGGCAGCGCGAGCCAGGACGCTGGCTACCGCCAGCAGGACACCTACGCCAACCCTGGCTACCAGGGCTGGCAGGGTACGGAACCTGACTACGGCCAGACGCCGGACTACGACGCAGGCGTGGGCGCCGACGCCGGCGCCGGCCAGGAGTACGGGCAGCCGGGCGGCTATGACCTTGACCACCCCAGCCACAGCAACCCCACTGGCTACGACCAGCCGGGTTATGGCCCAGGCCCCGGCGAAACCGGCTATGGCCAGGCTGCCTACGACCAGGGCGCGACCGACAACGGGTACGGCCAGCCGGCCTACCACTCCGGCGCGACCGACAGCAGCTATGGCCAGGCTGCCTACGACCAGGGCGCGACCGACAACGGGTACGGCCAGCCGGCCTACCACTCCGGCGCGACCGACAACGGCTACGGCCAGCCGGCCTACGACCCCGGCGCGACCGACACCGACCACAGCCAAGAGGCCGGCTACGGTCAGGAGCCTGGCTTCGGGCATTACCCTGGCTACGACGGCGGGCGCCGGTAGTACAGGAGCTCAGACGCCGCCGGGCATCGCCGGCGGCGTCGGGCGCTGCCGCGATGAGGGCATATTAATTGCTGGCAGCGGTTGACAAACATGCCCGGGCGACATGGAGAATGAGCCGACCGGACAAGGCGGGACATATGAAACGGGTTGCGCCCGATCATGCGCGCACGTACCACTTGCACAGGCTCGCGACGGCCCTGGATAGCAGAGGGCTCCCGGCCACGGTAAAGACGACGTATCCGGCCGCACTGCATGTTTTTATGCCGGGCGCCACGATGCTCGCGGAAAGTATTGACTGCATTCCGGCCAACGACCCGGAGGGACGGCTGCGCTGGTACTACCGGTGGTCCTGGGGCGAGGTGCTGCACGACACTGAGGATCCGTCGGCTGCCGCGGAAAAGATCATGGAGGTTTTGGCAGCCCGCTGAAATTCGCGCCCGCGGTCCTCATATCGCGACAGTTCCCTTAACCGGGGGCCCGCTATTGGGGCCCGCATTTCATCGTGCGGATGGAGATCTGGCCTGCTCTGGGCAGGCGGGTCCGACATGATGGTGCGGTGACGCAGCAAACCGAACGCCCGTGGGGTTCATACACCGTCCTCGCTGAGGACAAGGGTTTCCAAGTCAAGACGATCGTGGTGCGGCCCGGGCAGCGGATCAGCTACCAGACGCATGCACGCCGCGCGGAGCACTGGTTCGTCGTCGAAGGCGAAGGAGTGGTGACCCTCGACGGCGACCAGGTAGATGTACGGCGAGGCCATGCCGTGGATGTCGCCCAGGGGGTCGCGCACCGCGTGCACAATACGGGCCCGGAGGATCTCGTGTTCGTGGAGGTACAGCACGGCCTACCTGATCGGCCAATTCCTGTGCTGGCCGAAATACTCCGGCGGGAGGTCCAGCTACTGGCGCCGCTGAACCGGGGTCAGGACCGGGACATCATGACGGCGATGGAGACCGTCCGGTACGTTCTGGCCGATAGCCGTTCGAATCGCGACCGGGTATTGCAGATCTTTCGCGGCGACCAGCGCGCGCTCGGAGAAGTGTTCCTCAGCACAGCCGACATGCCGACCGATCGAGTCGGTCCGCGCTGGGAATGCATCGGTTACGCCGCGTTCGTCGAGGCCGTCACCGACGAACATCCGGCCATGACGC
Source organism: Actinomycetota bacterium (assembly GCA_003168255.1). GTDB lineage: Bacteria > Actinomycetota > Actinomycetes > Streptosporangiales > Streptosporangiaceae > PALSA-505. Next base: position 15,006 of record PMSU01000142.1, on the reverse strand, counting down.
GGTGGATTGGCCCGCTGCTCGACGACATTCGCAAACTCGCGGCTGATTACCAGGCGCACAGCGCGGATCATCGAACTGCAGCACGGCCCGGTCCAGCTGACCAACCTCATCGACCCCGCAGGCGAACGCATCCCCACCAACTGATCTCGTGCTGAGCGACGGACGCACCCTGCATGTTTACGACGTCCCCGTGGATGGTGCCGGCGCCCGCCTCGCTGCTTTCTGGCACCACGGCACGCCGAACACTGGCGCGCCGCCCGACCCGCTGTTCCCGGCCGCCGCCCAGCGCGGCATCCGCTGGGTGTCTCATGACGGGCAATTCGCGGTCATGGGCCATTCCGGTGGGGGTCCGCATGCCATGCCATGCCATGGCGTGCGGCGCGCTACTGCCAGAACGCCCGGTGCGGCCGGCGCGGTCCGTGCCCGCCCGCCGGTTGCGGCTGCAAGACTCACCAGGTGGTTTCATCGAGCATTCGTGACTTCTTCACGGCCAGCGCAAGCGTGGCCGGAGCGCTGATCGGGCTGCTGTTCGTGGCTATCTCGGTGGCCTCCGATCGGCTCGCCCGCGTCGAGGCGGAGGGGCAGCTGCACCGCATACGCGCGGTGGCGGCGCTGACGGCGTTCACCAACACGCTGGCGGTATCGCTGTTCGCGCTGATCCCCGGTCACAAGATCGGGGGGGCCGCGGTGAGCGTGGCGGCCGTCGGGCTCACATTCATCGTGGCGTCGCTGCTGTCGCTGATCCGCCTGCGTCAGGTGCGGTGGGGCACAGTGCGTGATGGGCTGTTCCTGATCGGGCTGGCCGTCACGTTCACGATCCAGCTGATCGAGGGAATAGACGTGAGCGCCCATCCGGGCGACTCCGGGGCCGTGAACACGATCGCGATTCTCGCAGTGGTCTGCTTCCTGGTCGGGATCGGCCGTGCCTGGGAGCTGATCGGCGGGCCGTCGATCGGTATCAGGCACGAGGTCACCGCACTGGTCCGTCATAAAGACGGGGCGGATGACCCGCACGAAGGTCAGCCGGCGCCTGATGCTGGTTCAGCCGGACGGTGAAGCGGGTGGAGGACACATCCGGCGGGAAAGTCGAGGAAAGCAGAAAGCTGGAAGGCCGTCAGCCGAGCTCGGACCGCACGGTGCGCAGACGGCCCTGCAGGAGGCGCTGTTCGACTTCGCTGGGCGCCAGGGTCACCGCCGTGTGAAGTTCTCCGGCCGCGTCGCTCGTGCGGCCAAGCCGGCGCAGGTTGTCCGCCAGAGCAGCGTGCCAGAGATGTGAGTACTCCAGGCCGGCGATGGTCTTCAGGGCAGCCAACCCCGCCTCGGGGCCGTCGCGCTCGGTAACCGCGACCGCCCGGTTGAGCGCCACCACCGGGCTGACCGTGATCGACCCGAGCAAGTCGTAGAGGCCGACGATCCGGTCCCAGTCCGTCTCCTGCCAGCTGAGCGCGGTCGAGTGGGCCGCGGCGAGGTGAGCCTGGATCTGATAGGCCCTGGCGACCCCGCCGGACCGGGTCACCGCCTCGGACAGCCACGCCAGCCCCTCGGCGATCGCGGCTCGGTTCCAGCGGGTGCGGTCCTGGTCGGCCAGGGTCACCGGGTTACCGTCGGCGTCGGTGCGGGCGCAGGTGCGGGCCGACGTCAGCAGCAACAGGGCAAGCAGGGAGAGCGCCTCGGGTTCGTCGGGCATCAGGCCGGCCAGCAAACGAGCCAGCCGGATCGCCTCGGCCTCGAGATCGACACGGGCCACCGCGTCTCCGCCGGTCGGGGCGTGGGCCTCGGTGGCGATCAGGTACACCACCGCCAGCACCGCGGCCAGTCGGTCGGGAAGCTCCGTGTCGGAGGGGATCGCGTAGGGGATGCGGGCCGTGGCGATCTTGGAGCGGGCCCGTACCAGTCGCTTCGCCATGGTGGCCTCAGGCACCAGGAAGGCGCGGGCGATGGCCGGTACCTCGAGCCGGGCCAGCGTGCGCAGCGAGAGGGCCACCTGAGCCTCACGGCCGAGCGCCGGGTGGCAGCAGGTGAAGATCAGGCGCAGCATATCGTCGCGCAGCGAACTCTCCCGCTCCATCACCTCGATCGCGTCCTCGATCTGGTCCGGTGCGGCCTCGGTCCCCCACCGGAATGCGGCACTCTCCTTGGCGGCCCGGGCTGACTCGCGTCGCAGCAGGTCAAGCGCCTTGCGGCGGGCGACCACCGCCAGCCAGGCCCGCGGGTTGTCGGGGATCCCCGTTTTGGGCCAGGCATCCAGGGCGGTGATCGTGGCCTCGGAGAGCGCGTCCTCGGCGACGGCCAGGTCACCGACGGTCCTGGCCAGGGTGGCCAGCACCCTGGGACCTTCGCCCTTCAGCACCTCGACCAGAGTGTCAGTGGCGTCCATGCCAGCGTGCACCTAGGCGTGTCCGGGCGCTACCGGACGAAGCTCGATCTTCCCCTGCCAGGCGGCCGGGATCTGCACCGCCCACGCGATGGCCTCGTCGAGGTCGGCCGCCTCCAGCAGAAAGTATCCACCCAGGACCTCCTTCGCCTCGGCGTAAGGGCCGTCGACGAGCAGGACGTCGCCGCCCTCGCCGCCCGAGACGGTGATGGTGGTCGACATGGTCACCGGGTGCAGAGCTTCGCCACCGCGCATGACCCCAGCCTCGGTGGCCCGGCGGGCGAACTCCCTGTACTCGGGGGAGAACTCCGTCTCCGGCGATGAGGCCCAGTACTTGTCCCGGTCGTAGTACAACAAGGCCACATACAGCGCCATTCTCAAGGCTCCCTCCGTTCAGCGGACCATGCCATACCGTTTTACCTGGGCGATCACGACTGCGCCAACCGCTGCAACGGCCCTGGAACCCGTTTGGATCCGGGTACGGGGCGGCTCCCCGGAAGGGAACGCCCCGTACCCGGAAGAGGGCGCCTTAGCTGGCGGGGCTGTTGTGGTAGGAGGCGATGCGCCAGGCGTCGTCGCGCCTGACCAGCACCCAGGTCGCGCGCACCAGCCCCTCGCTCGCGACAGCGTCCTGCCCAGGAAAGATGATCCCGCCCTCGCTGATCACTACGGCCGTGTCGTCGGTAAGAAAACGGACGTCCGCCGGGTGGTCGGTCGCCCGCGACCCGCTAAGCGGGCCCGCGAACCCTGCGGCCATCGTGGTGCGGATCTCCTCGCGGTCCTTCTTGTAGACGCCGGGCTGGACCACACTGGCGTCGTCGGTGTAGTCGGCCACGAACGCCTCGGCGTCGCCTGCTTCCCACGCCCTGTACAGGCCCGCGAGCACGTCGAGAATGGCCTGCCGGTCGGCGCCGGACCCTGCCGTGGTGGTCTTGCTAGTCATCGGTCTCCTCGTTTCTCTCCGCGTGGTGGCGAGCGCCACCATGAGAAGGACGGACGGACCCGCCCGGAGAGGACACCCCCGCGGCGCGAAGCCGGAAAAAATTTGAACCATTGCCGCGCCGAGGCTTGATCAGACACCAGCCGGGGGGCGGCCCTACACCCAGCCGCAGCGCGACCTGCTCGGCGGCCTGCACGAGCCGGGCCGCGCCCGGGCGAGACCGGCGGGGGTCTGGTGCCCAGGCGGACTGGAACTCTCCGCAGATCATCGCGCAGCGGCGCGGTTCGACCGGAATGCCCGGTATATGGCATCGGGGGACGGCGAAAGACGGCTCACCTAGCGGAGCCGCGCCCGCCTGCGGGGGATGGATGCGGCAGAGCCCCCCACGGGTGGTAGGTAACGCCGCATTCATTCCTGGGTCTGGCGCTGCGCGTCCCTTCATCCACGCCCAGCAGTCACCACCTGCCCCGCCTGCCCCAGGTATCCCTCCCGGCTTCACCCCGCCAGAGAGATCGACGCCGATCTACTGTGCGCCCCTAAACAGCCAGGCTCCACACTGACCGCATGCTCCGGAGCCACATCCGCCAGCGCACCCGGCGCAGCCACCGTGATCGTCAGCACAGCCGCCGGACACGTCCGGACCGGAATGCTGTACAACCAAACACCGCGACGGGCCAGCGGCGCGAATGGCACCTCGCACGCGAGTGGCGTGACCGTATGTACCGGCCAGAGAATGTCGCCGCCCGCCATGCAGCAATTCGCGAGCGCGCCCGCAACCAGCGGAAATGACCGTGGCGGAGTCCACGGCCCTGGCAGTGAGGCGAGTCGCAGGTCAGGCGGCGGGCGAGTCGGCCTGTAGGCCGGGTTCTGTGCACCCGCTCGCGCGGGCCGGCGGCCATCCATCTGGGACTGCCGTTGCCGGCAGCCTCGTGCGGTCTACCCGCGAGCATCGGGCGGGCCGCCCTCAAGCGCTCGCGCAGGCCCCGCGCCCCGAAGAACGCGAAGCCCTCTTGACCTTGCTCCGGGTGGGGTTTACCAAGCCGCCGCAGTCACCTGCGGCGCTGGTGGTCTCTTACACCACCGTTTCACCCTTACCCCGGGACGCGAATCCCGGGGCGGTCTGTTTTCTGTGGCACTTTCCCGCGGGTCACCCCGGGTCGGCGTTACCGACCACCCCGCCCTGCGGAGCCCGGACCTTCCTCACCTGGCGATCAGCCAGGCGCGGCCGCCCGGCCGACTCGCCCGCCGCGAGGCCATGTTACCCGCGGCTCACATGTCGCGCAGGTGCGCCGTGTCGTTGAACGACCTGAGCACACCGCGCCCGTCGGGATACCAGTCGATCTCGCACAGCGACGCCACGTCCAGGTACATGCGGTGCATCGCCGCGGGCGGCGCGAGCAGCGCACGGGTCACCAGCGACTTGATCGGGGTCACGTGACTGACGATCAGCAGGGTGCGGCCCGGGCTCGTGGCCAGCAGCGCGTCGAGCGCGGCGGCTACCCGCAGCCCGGTATCGGTGACGCTCTCACCGCCCGGCGGCGGCGCGGCCGGCTCCGCCAGCCACGCGGTCACCTCAGCCGGCCACTGATCACGGGCCTCGGCGAAACTCAGGCCCTCCCACTTGCCGAAGTCGGTCTCCCTGAGCGCGTCCTCGACGCGGACCGGCAGCCCGGTGGCCGCCGCCACCTCGGCCGCGGTCCGCCGGGCCCGGCGCAGCGGCGAGGTCACGATCTCATCGATGCCGCCCCGCGCCGCCAGCGCGGCCGCGGCGGCCTTCGCCTGCGCGACGCCCTTCTCCGTAAGCGGCACATCCCCCGTCCCGGCGAACCGTTTCTCGTCCGACAGCGGCGTCTGCCCGTGCCGGAGCAGGATGGTGGTCGTCGGCTGCCCGTCGGCTGCCCGCCAGGCGATGGGCTTTGGCACCAGATTTTCTTCCGAACGGCTGGCGCCGCCAGCAACACTCGCGCCGCCCCGTTCGGCTGAATCCATAGCCTCGTTGGCGAGCCGGTCGGCATGGGCGTTGCGTGCGCGCGGCACCCAGACGTAGGTCACCGGCCCCAGCTGCCTGGCCGCGTCGCTGGCCGCCTGCGCGAGCGAGCGCAGATCCGGATGCTTGATCTTCCAGCGGCCTGACATCTGCTCGACGACGAGCTTGGAGTCCAGCCGCGCCTCGACCGCCGCCCCCGGGGCGATCTGCGCGGCGGCGCGCAGGCCGGCGATGAGGCCGGAGTACTCCGCCACGTTGTTGGTGGCCCGGCCGATGCCGTCCCGCACCTCAGCGAGCACCTCGCCGGTAGCGGCGTCGAGCACCACGGCCCCGTACCCGGCGATGCCGGGGTTGCCGCGGGAACCGCCGTCGGCGGCCACGATCAGGCTGCGTGTCACCGCGTGGGTCACAGCCCGGAGTCAGGCGTGCGGACCAGGATCCTGCGGCATTCCTCGCAGCGCAGCACCTCGTCCTCGGGCGCGGCGTGGATCCTGTTCAGGTCCACGGTGTGCAGCGTCAGGTGACAGCCTTCGCACCGGCCCCGCCGCAGCGCGGCGGCACCTACCCCGTGCTGGACCCGCATCCGCTCGTAGAGGGTGAGCAGGTCGTCCGGAACCTGGGCGACGACGGCAGCTCGCCGGTCCGCCGCCTTCTCCCACTGCTCCCCCAGCTCACCGAGCGACTCGTCGCGCCGGGCCACGGCGGTTTCCCTGCGGCCGGCCAGCTCGGCGCGCTCGGCCGCCAGCGAGTTGCCGCTGTTCTGCGCGGCTTCCCTGCGCTCCATCACGTCGAGCGCGACGTCCTCGAGCTCGGACTGCCTGCGCGCCAGCGAGGTTATCTCCGACTGGAGGCTCTCCAGCTCGCGCGGCGAGGAGACCTGGCCCGCGTCGAGGCGCTCGCGGTCCCTGGCCGTCCTGGTCCGGACCTGGTCGACGTCCGCCTCGGCCTTTGCCTGTTCCCGCGCGAGGTCCTTCTCGCTGGTCTGCGCGCCGACGATGGCGTCATGCAGTTCCGCGTCACGCGCGTCGATCTTGTCGACCTCGGCGACCTCGGGCAGGCCGCGCCGCCGGTGATCGAGCCGATTCAGCTCGGCATCCAGGTCGGCCAGTTCAAGGAGGCGCAGCTGCGCCTCGGGAGATGCCTTCACGAGTTCCAAAGTAGCCTGCCCGGGCCCCTGGCCGCCGCCGGGCTGCTTGCCGTCGCCAAATCGGTATCCACGGATCGGCCAACCTGCCGGCCGGCGCTGCCTGGCTGCGGTACACATTTCCCCCATGGAGATCCCTCGGGTCAGCCGCCCGTACATGCCGGGGTACGGCATCGCGGATGCGGCTGAGGGGAGCGGGCTCTTGCCCTGGTCCTGGGCGGCGGAGCGGCTCACCGTGTCCCGCAACTACTGGGTGGTGAGCGTGTGGCCGGACGGACGGCCGCACACCATGCCGGTGTGGGGCATGTGGGACGACGCCGTGCTGTGGTTCAGCAGCGCCGCGGGCTCGCGCAAGACGCGCAACCTGGCGGCCGATGCACGCTGCTGCGTCACTACCGAGGACACCGCCGAGCCCGTAGTGGTCGAGGGAACCGCGCGAATCGTCACCGAGCCAGCGCTGCTACAGCGAGTGATCGACCTGATGAACGCCAAGTACGGCACCGAGTTCGGGGTGGATTTTCTGCACCCCGCGAAAAACGCGGCGATCCGGGTGCGGCCGCGGCGGGTATTCGGTCTGCGCAGCGGCGACTTCACCGGCTCGCCAACCCGGTGGATTTTCGAGGACTGAGCCGCGCCGGGCACAGCCCCGGTCAAGTCAGAGGGCGAGCAGCAGGATTGCCCTGGACGTCGGCCTTGGCGCGCCGCCGGCCGGCTCTACGGTCAGTTCCACCATGTCCCCGGTGTGCAGCCGGGTCGCGATCACCGGTGCGGTCATGCCGCGCGAAGGCCGGGGCAGCATGGCCGCCGACCGGTCCCCGGACGGTCCCATCAGCCACAGCTCGTATGCGTGGCCGGCCGGCAGGTGCGGCAGGCCGGCCGAGCTGACGGCCAGGGCCTGCTCCTGGCGCGACATGACGATCGTCACGGTCCCGCCGCCCGTCACCGACGCGGTCATCATCCTCGCGTCGGGCGCGGTCAGCACGACGGCCAGCATGTGGTCTCGGGCCTGCGCCTGGTTCAGGCTGTGCTGCATGACCAGGGCCATGCCGCCGAACGCGGCCGCCGCGACCAGGAACACGACCGACATGGCCACAGCCAGCGGCCGTGCCCAAGGTTGCCGCCCTGACTGTAGGCGGCGGCGCGCCGAGGCCGCCCAGCGGGTGCTCCCCGGCCACCAGGTCGCCGCCTGCCGCGGACTGCCGGCGACCGGCGGCAGCTGCCTGGTCCTGGCCGCCTCGGCCAGCACCCTGTCTTTCAGCCCCGCGGCGGGCGCCGTGGCCGCAGCGGCGGCGAGCCTGGCCGCGGTCTCCGCCAGGCCGCGGACCTCCTGTCCGCAGGTCTCGCAGGCGGCCATATGCCGCTCGAAGCGTGCGCGGTCACGCGCTGGCAGGGCGTTGAGCGCATAGGGACCCGCCATGGTGTGCAGGTCGGCCCTTCGCAGCGCCATCAGGTCACCCCCAGGCAGTCGCGCAACCTGATCAGCCCGTCGCGCATCCGCGTCTTCGTAGTGCCAACCGCTATCCCGAGCAGGTCGGCGACCTCACGGTAGGTGTACCCGCCGTAGTAGGCGAGCACGATCGACTCGCGCTGAAGCTCGGTCAGCGAGCCCAGGCACCGCCGGACCCGCTCGTGCTCCAGCTTGGCCTCGACGACCTCGGCCACGCCCTCGTAAGTTGCGGCCGGCGGCGCCGACTGGTCGTCCCGGCGGGCCGCCGCCTGGGCAGAACGGACGCGATCGACGGCGCGGCGGTGCGCGATCGTCGCCACCCAGGCCTGCGCGCTGCCACGGGCCGGCTCGAACCGCGACGCGGTGCGCCAGATCTCCAGCAGCACTTCCTGGGCGACCTCCTCGGCCTGGGCCGGATCGCGGAGCACCCGTACCACCACGCCAAAGACCGTCGGCGCGACCTGCTCGTAGACAGCGCTGAACGCCTCCTCGTCGCCGCGGCCGACAAGGTTGACGAGGGCTGCGAGGTCGCCGCCCGCGGGCACGCCGGGTACGCCACTCGCCCGATGGCCCGCCCTGTCCTGGCGTGCGGGCCGGTCAGCCACGCCCATATCCTTGTTTCGGACCCGACGTACTTTTGGCTTGGTCCATCCGCGCGGGCAATCCGCATGCGCTTCGGCACCGAATCATCACCATGACATCCGAGCCTGACAGATCGCGACCGTTCCTCGGCGCCCTTGCCGGCCTGCTGGCCGGCGCCGTTGCCGTGGGCGTCGGCCAGTTCGCCGCGAGCCTCGGCGTGCAAGGCAGTTCCCCGGTGGTGGCCGTCGGCTCGGCCGCGATCGGCCTCGCGCCGCCGGCCGTCAAGGACTTCGCGATCTCCTCGTTCGGCTCGGACGACAAGACCGCGCTGCTCACCGGCATCCTGGTGCTGCTCATCCTGTACGCCGCCGGGATCGGCGCGCTCGGGGCCCGGCGGCTGGGCTACGGCCTCGCCGGGCTCGCCGCCTTCGCCGTCATCGGCCTGTGGGCGGCCGGGACCCGCCCTGGCTCCGACGCCGGATACCTCATCCCGACGGTCGCGGCCGCCTTGGCGAGCGCGGTCACGCTGATCGTGCTGCTGCGCACCATCCCGCCCCGCCGGCAGCGGCAGGCCGGCGAGGCGGCCGCTGGCCGGCAGCCAGGGCGGCTGCGGCCCGACGGCCTGCTGTTCGCCGATACCACGCTGCCGGCCGTAGACGCAACCGGCGACGACTCGGCGGACCCCTCCCAGCCCGATAGCGACATGTGGCAGCCGCCGGTCTCCGCACCGCCCGCGCCGAAAACGACGCTGTCGCCTGACGCGCCGCGCAGGCGGTTCCTTGTCACCGGCGCCGCCGCGGCGGCAACAGCCGTCGTTGGCACCCTGGCCGGGCGCGTGCTGGCCGAACGCGGCGCGGTGACCCAGGCCAGAGCGAGCCTGCGGCTGCCACGTCCCACGCTGATGTCTTTCGACACCCTCCCTCACGGCACGGATCTGCATATTCCGGGGCTGAGCTCGTTTATCACGCCGAACTCGACCTTCTACCGGGTGGACACGGCGATCATCCTGCCGCAGGTCCCGCCGGAGAGCTGGCAGCTGCGGATCCATGGCATGGTCGAGCGCGAGATCGAGGTGAGCTTCGCCGATCTGCTGCGAAAGCCGCTGATCGAGACGTACGTCACGCTCACGTGCGTGTCCGACCCGGTGGAAGGCCCCTATATCGGCAATGCCCGATGGCTGGGCGCCAGCCTGGCCAGCCTGATCCGCGAGGCGCGCCCGCTGGCCGGAGCCGACCAGATACTGTCCACCTCCGTCGACGGGTACACCTGCGGCACTCCGGTGCAGACCGTCCTTGACGGGCGGAACGCGCTGCTAGCCATCGCCATGAACGGCGCGCCGCTGCCGGTGGAGCACGGTTTTCCCGTCCGCATGGTGGTGCCGGGGCTGTATGGGTACGTGTCCGCCACCAAATGGGTCACCGACATCAAGCTCACCACCTTCGCCGCGGAGGCCGCGTACTGGGCGCAGCGCGGCTGGTCACAGCAGGCGTCGATCAAGACCGAGTCCCGGATCGACGTTCCGAACGGCTTCAAGACGCTGCGGGCTGGCACCGCCCCGATCGCCGGGGTCGCCTGGGCGCAGCACCGCGGCATCGACGCGGTGCATGTCCGGGTGGACAACGGCCCGTGGAACCAGGCCAGGCTGGCCGCCGTGCCGGGGATTGACACCTGGCGGCAGTGGGTGTGGAACTGGGACGCCACCCCGGGCAGCCATGTCATCGAAGCCAGGGCCACCGACGACACCGGCTACACCCAGACTGGCTTCCAGGCCGCCGAGGCACCGAACGGTGCCTCCGGCTACCCCCAGGTCGCGGTCACGGTCAGCTAGCAAGAGACCCGCTACCCGGCGAGTGAGCGGCACTGCCAGGCCGGCGCTGCCCTCGGCAGGCGGTCACGGACCTGCTCAGAGCAGCTGGTCGCGCACCTCGGCGGACAGGTAGGCACCCAGCCACCGGCTGAGCTCATCGTAGAGACGCTTGCGTATTGCCCGGTCGTGGGTGGCCAGGCCGGGCACGGCGCTGGCCAGCCTGAGCCAGGTGACGTGCGGGCCAAGCCGGGTAGGCGGGCCGGCCCGGGAGGCGGCACCCGACGCCACGATGCTGTCCGGCGGCGGGCGGCTCATCACCAGCACGGGGCACGAGATGTCCAGGCCGCGCCTGACCCTGCGCTGCACGCGCGGCAGCAGTTCCGGCAGGCGCGACTCTGCCCCTGGCCCGGCCCGCGGCCCCGCGGCCTGGCGCACGGCAAGGATCCGGTAGAGCCAGTGCTGGTCTTCGCCAAACTCCGGGTCGGCCAGGATGAGCGCTTCGGCCGACCGGGCGGCACGCCGCGCGTGGCACCAGAGCGCGGCGATCACCGCGCCCGCCTGGTGCGCGCTGACCAGGATGGTGTCGTTCCCGTCGGCATCGCGGACCTGGCGCGCCGCCGAATCGAGATACCCGAAGTACTCAGCCAGGGTCGCCTCGCGGCCCCGCGGCCTGGCCGCGCGCAGGTCCGCCACGTAGAAGTGGAACCCTCGCTCCAGGTACCAGGCGGCAAGCTCGGGCTGCACGAAGGGATCGTGCAGGCAATGCACATAGAGAACGGCCCGCCGGCTCCGCCGCCCGCAGGACCGCCGGACCATGGTCGCGATGAGAACCGCTTCATCGCCGGGCGACCGCGGCAGCGGGATCGCCTGGTAGCCCTGATCATTCGCGCTCTCAGCCGTGATGAGGCTCATGTGACCCCCGTCCCGCCGACGCGGCCCCTGGCGCCGGCACTGACGCACCGCTCGCCTGCCGGCGGCGGCATTCCCCTGGCCACGCCCCATGCCCAGCGCGGCGTCTATGCGGAGTCTGGCACTCCCCCTGCGGCTCCGCATGGCAAACGCGTTATAGACCTGTTACTTAGCGTAGTCACCCTGCCGGACGGCCGACCGGCGGCGGAACATGTTGTTTCTGGATGCGGGCGGGTATCGGTATCGGGTAGGGAGCGGGCGCGCCGTTCGGACAAACCTGGTTTCATATTTCTCATTCCGGAGGGTGAGTGCATGTTGCATCTCAGCCGGGCAGTATGTGTCACATAATTAACGGGGGAAGTCCCGGCGAGCCGGGCTGACAGGAGCCGACCAGATGACGTCCGACACGGCAGACCTGAGTACGACGCTGGTGTCCGACACGGCTGAGGCGGGCGGGGCACCCGCGCCCAGTGTGGCCGAACCGAGCACGTCGCTCGTGCCCAACCCGGCCGCACGGACTCTCATCCTCGGAATCGACCTGGCCGGCCGGATCCTGCAATGTGACCGACATGCTCCCAAGTTCCTCGGTCGCCTGCCCGGGGAGCTGCTCGGTGCCGAGCTCGATGATCTCACTGACGACTCGGCGGAGCAGCGGGACGCGCTCGCCGGGCTGATCGACGCCGTGCGGTCAGGCCGGGAGAGCACCGCGATGCTCACCATAAAGGCAGAAAAGGGCCGGATGTCCGAGGCGGTCGTTACGGTCCAGCCGATGACCGCGACCGACCCCGACCTGGCGGCTCTCGCGGTCATCCGGCTTCCCGTGCCCAGCGATGAGCGGTTCCTTGACCCGGCCGTGATGCGCCGGTCGCTTCTCGACGATTCGTTCACCCGGATTGGCGGGACGCTGGACGTCGACCAGATGGCCCGGGAGCTGATGGACGTCATCGTGCCGCACTTCTGCAATGCGGCGGGCGTGTCCATGCTGGAAAGCCTGGTCGGCGCCGACGAGATGCCGGCCGACGCCCTGGATTCCACCCACCTGCTGCGCCGGCTCGCCGTCGGCTACGACGACGACGCCCCTGGCTGGGACGCTGCCTTCCCCACCGGCGAGGTCCTGCACTACCCGCCCGGCACCCCCTACGTACGGTGCATGGACACCGGAGGGCCGGTTCTGGAGTCCAATCTCTCGGCCGACGCCGCGGCGGAAATTGCCGACTCCTGGCAGCGCAAGCCCGTGGCCAGCCTGCTCTCCGGCTCCTCCATGCTGGTACTGCCGCTGATCGCCAGGGAGATCAACCTCGGTTTCTTCGTCTGCATCCGCAAGCCGGGATACCGCAGGTTCGACCCGTACGACACCGAGATCGGGATGGAATTCGCCTCCCGCGCCGCGCTCTTCATCGACAATGCCCGCCGCTACAGCAGGGAACGCGCCACCGCCCTCACCCTGCAGCGCAGCCTGCTGCCCACCGGCCTGTCCGCGCCCTCATCGGTCGAGGTCCGGCACCGCTACCTGCCGGGCAGCAAGCTCATCGAGGTCGGCGGTGACTGGTATGAGTCCATCGCCCTGCCAGGTGCCCGGGTCGCCCTCGTTATCGGCGATGTCGCCGGGCACGGCGTGCACGCCGCGGTCACCATGGGCAGGCTGCGCGCCGCGATTCACACCCTGGCCGGTCTCGAGCTACAGCCAGCCGAGGCCCTCCAGCAGCTCGATGAGCTCATGCAGACGCTGGGCGAGCGCGAACCCCACTTCGCGACCTGCGTCTATGCCATATACGACGCGGTGAGCGGGACCTGCGAAATGGCGTCGGCTGGCCACCTGTCGCCGTTGCTGGTCCGGCCCGACGGCACCAGCCAGTTCCTCGACGTCCCGCCCGCGCCACCGCTCGGCATCGGCGGCGGGCCCATCGAGAGCAGGCAGTTCAAGATCGACGATGGCAGCCTGTTCGTGCTGTACACCGACGGGCTGGTGGAGAACCGCACCCGTGACATCGACGACGGCCTGAACCGGCTGCGGGACGTGTTCGGACCTGGCTCTACTGAGCGCCCGCTCGAGGACCTGTGCAAGGCAACGCTCGACGGCGTCTACGCGGACCACCAGCGCGACGACATCGCGGTGCTGCTCGCCAGGCTCAGCCGCATCCCGGACGGGCACCATGCGTCCTGGGCCCTGCCGCTCGAGCCAACCTCGGTACGCCAAGCCCGTGACCTGGTCCGGATCCAGATGGAGAAATGGGGACTGGGCGACTGCGCCTATACGACGGAGCTGCTCGTCTCCGAGCTTGTCACCAACGCGCTCGCCTACGCCACGGGTGAGGTCTCACTCAGGCTCATCCTGGACCGCGCGCTCGTATGCGAGGTGTTCGACGACGCCGCGGCCATGCCCAAGCTCAGGAACGCCGACGACGATGACGAGAGCGGCCGCGGCCTGCATGTGGTGAGCCAGCTGGCCCAGCGCTGGGGAACGCGGCGGACGCCGGCCGGCAAGGCCGTCTGGTTCGAGCTGGTGTTGCCCGATGCCGCGCCCGCTCCCGGCGCCATCGGCGGCTGAGTGCGACGTCGCGGGCGGGGCGGCGCGGCGCGGCGCAACCACCCGAGCCGCGATGTGCGGCGATATAGTTGCCGAACGCGAAGGGGAGTAGCTCCATCGCCGGGGACGCCGCCATCCCGGCCCGTCAGGGGCCCGGCCCCCGGGGGACCGTACAGGTGCTGAGCGAGACCTTCGGCTGCAGCTTGATGCTGCCGTGCCGGAGCGGTCGCCAAGCCCGGTGCCGGTGGAGAGGAGCCCCGCTTGACGAGCATCGCGGTCGCCCTGACCACGTTCGCCGTCATCCTTCTTGCCGAGCTGCCTGACAAGACAGCACTGGCCAGTCTGGTGCTGGGTACCAAGTACCGGCCGGGACCCGTGCTCTGCGGGATAGCCGCTGGTTTCACCGTGCACGTGGTGCTGGCCGTCGTTGCTGGAAGCCTGCTCGGCCTGCTGCCGCACCGCCTGCTCGAGATCGTGGTTGCCGGGCTCTTCCTGGCCAGCGCGGTGGTGCTGGTGCTGCGCCGTCCCGCGGCCGGCGAGGAGGCCGAGCCGCGGAGCAGCCCGCAGAAGTTCTGGCCGGTGGCGGCCACCGGTTTCGCGGTGATACTGGTAGCCGAATTCGGCGACCTGACCCAGATAGTCATCGCGAACCTGGTAGCCAGATATCACGATCCGATCGCCGTGGGAGTGGGCGCCGTCACGGCCATGTGGGCCGTCGCCGCGGTGGCTGTCCTTGGCGGCAGGAGCCTGCTGCGGCTGGTGCCGGTCACCCTGGTCACCAGGACCGCGGCCGCGCTCATGGTTGCGCTCGCGGGATTCACCCTGGCGGCGGCGCTCGGCTGAGCTGGCCGTTCACAGCAAGCTCCGAGGGTTCACTCAGGAATCCTGCAGGCCTCAGGACGAGACTGCGTTCTATCAACAGGACGAAGCTAGAGCCTGGAGGCCCATGATGGACATCCGTCAACGGGACGCCTCCCCCGTCACTGCCGTCACCGCTGTCACCACTGCGCGGCACCGCCACCGGTCGCGGCTGCATTCGGCCGGGGCGGCCAGGGGGATCGCAGGCAGGCCGGGCGCCGGCGGCATGGCTGCTACGCAGCCACATGCCGCGTACGCACCTGGGTCTTCCTCGCGGGTCTTGAAACCGGGACCGGCGGGGCCAGCCGGGCCGACGGGACCCGCCGGGCCGACGGGACCCGCCGGGCCGACGGGACCAGCCGGGCCGACGGGACCAGCCGGGCCGACGGGACCGGCCGGGCCGACGGGACTGGCAGGACCGACGGGGCCGG
>PMSU01000007.1 GCA_003168255.1 Actinomycetota bacterium | reverse complement strand
GAGCTGGCGCCGCGCCTGCCGGGAGTCGTACCGCCATTCGCTGACGATGTACAGGCAGTTGTCGGCACCCAGGCCGAGGACGACCGCGTGGAACGGGTTGACCGTCCCGTAGTCCGCGCCGCACGCGATCCAGTTCGTGATCGGCGGGATAATGTCCGCGACCATCAGGTCCGGATCCCACATGTCGAAGATCGCGCCTTCAGCGGCGATCCACAGGCCGTCAATGAAACGCTTTCGCCACAGGCCCACGAACTCGCGGGACAGCGCGGCCACGTACGCGGGAGGCAGGTGCGGGTTGTCTGCCAGCCGGAAGCTGAACCGGGCCAGGTCAAGATTGTCGTCGCCGTCAGAGCGGAGCACGTTCCCGGCGTGATCCAGCCACAGTGACGACCGGGACAGCCAGTCGCGCATCAGGTAGTGGGCTGGCGAGTCGGGGTTGCTCGTGCCGTAGGCGCGGGCACCCTCGACGGATAGCCGCGACAGGGCCATCGTCCAGAACGACTCGGGCCACGTGGAAATCTCGTCGCCGTACAGCCCGGCCAGGGTGAGGCCCCGGATTTTCTCCTGGCTGCCCTCGTTGTGGGCGCCGGCGGTGTAGATGCGCCGCCCGAGCAGCCACAGCTCACCGGAGCCCTCGACGTAACGGCAGCGGGACACTCCCAGCATCTCCGTCAGCGGGTCGATGATGTTCCGCTTCAGCGTCCGCTCAGTCTTGCCTACCAGGAGCAGGTTCCCCGCGGGCCCGGTGCGGACGAAGTGGAGCCACGCGATGAGACTGGACACCGTCTTGGAACTCCGGACGGAGCCTTCCCAGATGTTCAGGCGCGCGGTGGCCAGCCTGACGGATTCAAGCTGCTTGCCGGTCAGCGGCTCGACACGCACGCGGCACCTTCTACCGGCTCTCGCCCATCATCCCGCGCAGCCACTCATCGACAGCGGCGAGCCCGTCGCCGCCCTCGGCGTCGTGCTGCTCGAGCCGGATGCTCTTGTCGATCACGATGCCGAGAGCCGTGTAACCCGAGCGCATCTCGGCCAGCGGGTTCTCGTCCAGCGTCACGATCTCCGCGCCCTGTGGCGTGGCCACGACCACCTGATGGGTGCCCCAGATGCGGGTCCGGAGCTTCTGGGCGTCGTGCAGCAGGTCGATCTTCAGCTGCGCGCGGAGCGACTTGCAGTCGATCTCCCGCGCGTGCGTGGCGTCTTTGGTTTTCGTCCGGTCGAAGGCAGTGTCGACGCCCGCGTCTTTCGCGATCTTCGTGACGGTGCTCGGGCTGACTCCGTGGTCGCGTGCGATCTGGTTCCGGGACTTGACGCCTGCCCTGATGTCCGCGAGGACCGCGTTGCGCTTGCGGGCGCTCAGGGGCTTCGGCATGGGCAGTGTCCTCGCCGTGCATGCAGCCGCCAGGACTGCAGTGGTGAGCGCGCCAGGCGCTCCGGGGTTTTGCTCTAGCGGTCGCGGCGACCGTTCTTGCCGGCCGGCGAGCGATCGTAAGTCGCCGCAGGTCAGGACGCCGTGGTTCAGTGCGCTGATTTTGGCAGAGAGGCGCACTCAGTGGCTGACGCGGCTCGGCTTCGCCACTGAACGCGGATCAAAGCCGCAGAAGGCTCCGCTGCGCGCCTCTCTGGTCTAGGGCTGCAGCAGCTGCAGGACGGCCTTTCCGTCGCGGGCAAGCAGCACCAGCGGTCCCTGAGGTCCGTACGAGTCCAGCCATGGCCCGTAGAACGAGACCGGACCGTCGAACGTCGACCAGGAGGAGGGCCCAGCACCCCTCTGCCACGCCGTCCCTGCGGAGTCGAGCAGGACGTCGCCGGGCTGCGCTTCAGCGGCGGTGATGGTCACGACGGGCCCTCGGTGTCGTCTTCCTGCTCGTCGTCCTCGTCGGGGCACACGCAGTCGTCAGGCCACGGCTCNNCGCGGCCGGAACTCGGCGAGCAGGACGAATACCGCCATCCCGGCGATGCCTGCGGCGAGGATCAGGTCGGGCAGCGGGACGTGACGCAGCAGCACAGGGTGAACCGATCAGCGAGAAGCGGCAGGGGGCGGCCGAACGGCCGCGATGATCCTACCGGTCAGGCTGCCTGCCGGGCTTCGCGCTTGCGGCGCATCCGGGCGTCGACCGCGGCTATGTCGTTGTAGTCGTAAGCCGGACCGCCGTCCAGCGTGCCGAGCTGCTCGACGCCGAAGCGGTGAATCCAGGACCGCACGGTGCCCGGCGGACGGCCGAGCAGCCGGGCTGCTTTCGCCGGGGTCACCAGGTCGCCGGGCTCAAGGGTGGGCCGAGGGGGCAACGTCACCCCCGGGAACACGAAAACGCCGCCCGCAACCTTCCGGCTGAGAGCGGCGACACTACTGGTGGGCATCAGCGTTGCATAAATAATGATCAAGGTCAATTAGCAGGTCGGACGCGCGGCGCGGCGTCAAGACGCCTTGCTGAGCGCCTCGAGCTGCGCCTGGTACACCCGGCCCATGAGCAGGTCATAGCTTGCCCCGGTATAGGACATGGGGCACGCGGTGCAGCGCACGACCGGTTCCCACCCGCCGGCTTTCGCCTCGGACTGCACCAGCGTCTTGGCCCGGCACCCGTCGCACGGGACCTCGGTGATGCGCCTGCGCTGGCGGGTCAGCCCGAGCATCCCCCGGGCCCGCCCGTGCAGCTGGAGGAACTCCAGGCCCGCGGCGGTGCCGTCCATCGCGGCCATGACCCAGGCGTCCCCGGCGCTGTCGATCTGCACGACGCTGCCCGGCGGCAGCTCGCCGAGTTTCCTGCTCGGCGGCTCGAACCGGGCCTTGTCCTCGGCTGGCAGGGACAGCAGCGCGGTCAGGTGGGCGTTCAGGGTGCGGCACGCCTGCGCGAGCGCCACCCCGTCCCGGCGCCGTCCTTCGGGGAGATCGGACAGGCTGACCGCGGCGCGTACCTGGTCTTCCCAGGAGCACGTGACGTGGACGACCTGCCGCATGAACGCCTGGACGTCGAGGTTCACCGGGACGGGTGCCTCGCGGGAGCCGGTGACGCGTTCTTCCTGCTGGCCGGTGACGGGCAGGAGCAGCCGGAGCTGGGCGTAGGTTTCGGGGAGCCCGGCGATCGCGTCGGCGATCCGGCCCTCGTCCGTAGCGCAGAACGCGCGCGGTCCGAGACCCGGGTTCCCCTGGTAGTCCCGTTCGGCGCAGTGCCGTCCGGTGGCGCAGGGGACGGCGCCCTCGTCATCGTCGTACCGGTCGTACCTCGCTCCCATGCGGACATGATCGTGCACGGAAGGTGACTACGCCAACACGAACCGCTCAGTCGCCATCGGTGCCTCCCGTCTCGCCCGGGCGGAGGTTGTAGGTCTGGTAGTCATCGCAGTAACCAGGGCATCCGCACCCGCCGCAGGCAAAGCAGTGCTGGTGGCGGCACTTCCGCTCGCCGTAGTCGTTGTAGCAATCCTCATCGCAATCGTGGCTGCATGGCTCCCAGTCGTCCTCGAGCGCAAGCTCGGCGGCCTGCTGGTCAAGCCGGCTGGCGTCGGATTCGCACTCACTCGTCCCGCAGTCGCCGCCGCAGCGGGCGCACAGGTCGGTGTCACTCATCAGCGCCATCCTCCCACCGCGCGTTCCACGCCACGATGGCCGCGGCGAGCCTCGTGCAGCCTTCGCCGTGCCCGGTCTCCTGGTCCTCAGGAGATCCGGCCTCAGGACCGTAGTCGATCACCGTCTGCCCGCACGCCGGGCATGGCCACGCGAACGTCGGGCCCCGGCCCATCTGGGAGGCGACAGCGAGGAACGCGGAGTCCTCGCCATGGGCTGGCTCCATCGCGGCGCCGATCTCCGTCCACGTCTTGCCGTCTTCCCGGGCGTAGCGGGCGCAGTCGGCGACGGCGCGGCTGGCGGCGTGACGGAGGGTCGTGGCGGCGTGGATTCCCGCGAGGGGCTCGGGCTGGGGCGTCGTCCCGAGAGCGGAGTCGCCGCGGATGACGGGGCGCCGGACCACCTTGACGCCGAGGGTGAAGATGTCGCGGAGGATCAGGTCGCGGGGCTCGGGGGGGTTCATGGTTATCTCCTTGCTGCAATCCGCGGGGAAGCGTTAAGATGACACCTCGTCAGGACCGGGCGGGGCGGTGGCGAGGCCGTTCTTGAGGAGCTGCCCCCACCGTTTGCTCATGCCAACCCGCGGCCCGAGCTCGGCCCCGCTGATGCCGGGTTCGGCGGCGAGTATGGCGAGGGCTTCGGCGCGCGCATCGACGTCGCTCGGCACCTTCGTTTCGCTCTTGCTGCGCGGCGCGGTTGCGCGCTTCCTTGCGCCCTGCGCTGCGCTCAGTTTGCGCGCAAGGACTTCTGCCTTTGCGGCCATCTCTGCGCGCTCTCGCTGCGCGTCATCGCGCTCAGCTTGCGCGGTCTCCAGAGTGTCCGTGAGCGTATCCAGTTCGGCTCGCAGCGCGGCTATCTCGGACTCTTCCGCGGCTATCCGCCCGGCCTCGGCAGTCACCGCACGGGCATGCTCAGCGGCCTCGGCAACGTCGGCGCGGTCGAGCCGGCGAAGGTGGATCAGGATGGCGATGAGGGCCAGTACGATCACCGGGAGGTCCTTGACGAACACCGCGACGATGAGCGGGGGAACCGAGCGGGCGGCCACCGAGGATGACCCCTGGCCGATCAGGCTGAAGCCGAGCACGGTGAACGCGGACCACATGGCGAACCGGCGGGAACGGCGGCCCGGAGCGTTGAACCACGCGAACAGCGCGTACCCCGCGTAGGCCTCCACGATAACGGTGAGGGTCCAGCCGGTTCCGTGGCTGAAGCCGGACCGGTCCCCGACCTGAGTCCAGGACTCCCAGACGTCGAACAGGGCGAACGAGGCGATGACGGCCAGGACCCACACGTGGTCACGGCGCGCGGGCTTCGCATTCGCTGCGTCCGTCATAAGTGCCATAGTTGCGCCTCCTGGTGTCATTCCGGGGTGTTTGTGACAGGATGTTTCCCGCCAGCCGCACGGGGGCGCGGCTGGCGGGAACGGGACTAGACGGGGACGAACTCGGCTTCGAGAGCCTGCCGCTGGTTCGCGCCCAGCCCCCGGACCTTGCGGTTCTCCGCGATCTGCAGCCGCTCCATGATCTGCGCGGCGCGGACCTTCCCGACGCCCGGCATCGCCTGCACCAGGGCCAGCACCTTCATCTTGGCGATGACGTCGTTGCTCCGGGCGTCCTCCAGGACGGCGGCGATGGT
>PMSU01000020.1 GCA_003168255.1 Actinomycetota bacterium | reverse complement strand
TCGGCACCGGGTCAGTCGGCACTGGGTCAGTCGGGGACGATGATGTCGTTCGCGGGCTCTGGCTCGCCCACGCTGGTGGCGGAGGTGCCGCGGCGGATGAACTCGCGCCCCGGCGGCCACATGACCACGTGCTGGTCCCCGGTGGCGTCGTCGTAGCGGATGAAGGTGACCTGCTCGGCGCTGATGGCAAAGAGGTGGAACCGTCCCGGCTGCGGGGTCCAGCCCAGGCTTTCTTGCACCGCGCCGGCATAGCGCCGCTGCACGTTGTGATCATCCTCGGCGCTGGCCGTGCCACGGATCTTGAACTCTCCCTCACTGCCATCGCGGCTGGTAACGACGCTGTGCACGAGGATGCGCGGATCACGCGTGAGGTCTGCGGCCTTGGTCGATTGCCACAGCATGGACAGCCACAACGTGCCGTCCATAACCAGGGGCTCCACCGGGCTGAGCCGGGGTGTGCCGTCCCGCCGGATAGTGCCGACGAGCACGACACCCGGCTCCAGCAGCCGCTGCCGCCCGAGCGCGGCCAGCCGTGGCTGCCTGCTCTCGACCTCTGACCAGTGCATGTCCCTCCTGTCGCCGTGAGCGGGTTTCCCTGCCGTACCCTGCCTATCACCGCATACCGACAAGACGGCGAAGAGGACGGGAATGGCAACTACGGGCGTGGCCGTCGTCACCGGGGCGGGATCCGGGCTCGGCCGGTGCATCAGCCAGGCCTTGCTGACCGCGGGGTGGCGGGTCGCCGTGGCCGGTCGGCGCCAGGATGCGCTGCGGGAGACCGTGGCGTCGTGCGCGGGGTCGGCGGGGTCGGCGTTGATTGTCCCGACTGATGTCACCGCGGCGGAGTCCGTCGCCGCGTTGTTCGAGGCGGTTCACCAGCGCTGGGGGCGGATCGATCTGCTAGTCAACAATGCGGGCGTGTTCGGCCCGGCGGGCGCGGTCGACGAGCTGGCCTTGCCTGACTGGCGGCTGATTGTTGACACCAACCTCACCGGTGCGTTCCTGTGCGCCCACCACGCGGTGCGGATGATGAAAGCCCAGACTCCGCGCGGCGGGCGGATCATCAACAACGGCTCGGTATCCGCGCACGCCCCGCGGCCGAACAGCGTCGGCTACACGGCTACCAAGCACGCGATGACCGGGCTGACCAAGTCGATCGCCCTGGACGGCCGCAGGTTCGACATAGCCTGCGGCCAGATCGACATCGGCAATGCCGCCACCGAGTTGACCCAGGGCATCAGCCGCGGAACGCTACAGGCCGACGGTTCGGTAGCTGCCGAGCCCACCTTCGATGCCCAGCACGTCGCTGATGCGGTGCTTTACATGGCGGCCCTTCCGCTGGATGCCAACGTGCAGTTCCTGACCATCACAGCCACGAAGATGCCCTTCATCGGCAGGGGATGAGATCGGCTGTCAGGCCCGGACCACGAGAGCTTCGGCGCCGACCGGGACGAAACCGGCAGCCAGAAAGGCCCGCACGCTGGCGGCGTTACCCGGCGCGATCTGCGCCCACAACGGCTCGCCGCCGGGGACCAGGTGGCGGGCGGCCCGCGCGGCGCGGCGGCCTACCCCCCTGCCCCGCAGCCCGGGATCGACCTCGATCGCCACTTCCCACCGGCTGGCTATCCCGCGGCCGATCATGACGATCGCGCCGCCGCCGGTCCATATCGTGAGCTCGTCACGGTAGCGGCGGGCGCGCTGCACCCGCGGGTGGTCGGTATCGGTGATCTCGGTCAACGCCAGCCGCGGGTGCCCCGGCAAAGCCGCTGCGACGGTGAGCATGTCGATGTTGGCGACCATGCGGCCGAGCTGTTCACCCAGGGCAAGCAGGAACGACGGGCTGAGCGGCGCGGCTACGTCGCCGGCCGGAAGGCGGGCGCGGACCCACTCGGCGGCCACGTCGGCGAACACGACGCTGTGCGCGGTGAAGGCGATCACGCCCGCGTCGCGGTCAGCTGGCTGCGCCAGCACCGTCAGCCCGCCGTCCGGTACCGGCGGGCTGCCCGCGGCAGCGCGGGCGAGCATGTCTGCGAGTAGGCAGGCCACGCACAGCAGGTTAGGTGATTTGCCCGGGCAAATCTGCGCGGGGGGCCCGAGCCGCCGGGTCGGCCGCGTCCGGCCGGAGTCCGTTTCATTGAGATGCTGGCAGCTATCCCCAGAAGCTGGCAGCTATCCCCAGAAGAGGGCCGTCGGATCCTGCTCGACCTCGTGCAGCAAAACCTCGACGTGTGGTGATGGCGCGAGCTGCTGATAGAGGTGGAACCGGGCGTTGCGGTCCGGCCAGTACAGCGTCCAGGTCTGCTGCGCCTTGGTGTACCGGAACCGGGCGACCGGGGCGCGGGTCCACTCCGCGCCGACCCGCTCGTCCCAGGGCGGCCTGCACTCGACGATGGTGAGATGCCGCGAGGCGATCTCACATTCCACCCGGACCCGGTTGCGGACATGATCGGGCACACGCCGAACGCACCAGCGCCGCACCCGCGCAACATCCAGCTCAGGAATTCCCGGCTCAGCCACTCGCTCAGTCTCTCATCTGGTGCAGATGTGCAAGTCTGTCGACGGGCCGGGCGGTGCATTCGGAACGGGGTCGACCGGGCGCAGCGTCGCGTCGTGTTGGATAGTTCTCACGTCCCGACGGGATCAGCGGGAAGGTGACCAGATGAGCAGCCCTGACGAGACGCGGGACGGGGTGCCGCTGACCAACCTCGACCAGCCGCTGTTCGGCGGGGCGGGGGCTACCAAGCGGGATCTGGTCGACTACCTGGACGCAGTTCGTGACCGGATAATCCCGCAATTGCGGGACCGGCCGCTGTCGGTGATCCGGGTGCTCCGCGGCCAGCCACCTTTCATGCAGAAGAACCTGCCCAAGTACGCGCCGTCCTGGGTGCGGACGGTGCCACTGTGGGCGGAAACTTCCCAGCGTGAGGTGGCCTACGCGCTATGCAACGACCGGCGCACGCTGCTGTGGTTCGCTAACCAGCGAGCCGTCGAGTACCACCCGACACTGGTCCTGGCCGACCGCTGGGACCACCCCACACACCTGGTGCTAGACCTCGACCCGCCATCAGCGGACGCGTTCGCGCAGACGGTCCGCGCCGCCCATCTGGTCCGCCAGGTCCTGGCCGAGGTCGGCCTGGCCGGCACGGTCAAAACCAGCGGGGCAAAGGGCGTGCACGTGTTCGTCCCGGTGCAGGCGCAGGCGACGAGCGAGGACGTGGCCGCGGCGACCCGCGCGATCGCCGCGCGCGCCGAGCGGCTTGACCCGGCGCTGGCGACAACGGCGTTCATCCGGGAGGACAGGGAAGGCAAGGTGTTCCTCGATTCGACCCGGGCTGGCGGGGCGACGGTGGTGGCCGCGTACAGCCCGCGCATCCGGCCGGGCGTGCCGGTGTCGTTTCCGGTTGCCTGGGACCAGCTTGATCGGGTTGTGCCAGCCGACTTCACCGTGCATACCGCGGCCAGGCTGCTCGCCGAGGGTGATCCGTGGACCGACCGGATGCCCCCGCCGCAGCCGTTGAGCTCCGACCTGATCGAGGAAGGCCGCGCGATACCGATCGCGCGGGTGCAGGCGATGCACGAGGGCAAGCGGCGGGCTCGCGCTCGGCGCGCTAGCAGCGGCGGCGACGGGGACGGCGGCGACGGCGGCGACGGCGACGGGGACGGCGGCGACGGCAGCGGCAGCGGCAGCGACGGCAGCGGCAGCGGCGACGGCAGCGGCAGCGGCAGCGGCGGCAGCGGCAGCGGCGACGGCAGCGGCAGCGGCAGCGGCGGCAGCAGCGGACCGGCTTAGACCCCGTGGCAGTTTCCGATGGGCGCAAGCGGGGTATGGTCGAAATGACGTTCGATTTCCCGGGAGGGCGGCATGAAGGGAGACCGAGTCGAGATCGTGATCGATGCGGGCGAGGGCAGCCGGACCTACGAGGTGACCGCGACGCGGGCCGGCCGACGGGTGGACGTCACCACGCGGCGGGCAGTCGTGGAGGTGAGCGAAGTCACGCGCACCGGGACGCCGGTCCGGACCGCCCGGTTCATGGCCAGCCGGATTCTCGCGCTGGTCGAGCACCCGGCGGGCGAGCGGGCCGGGCACCCGGCGGGCGAGCGGGGCGGGCAGCCAGCGGCCGGCGGTGCGCCGGACTGACCTGCCCTTTCGCCCAGACCCGGGTGCGGGCGCGACCAGGGCGCCCTATCCCCGTGGCGGTAGCTGCTGCAAAGCCCAGGTGTTGCCATCCGGGTCGCTGAAAGTGACAAACGAGCCCCATGGCTGTACGTCGACCTCGCTGGCTTGCACGCCGTGGCTGAGGAGGTCCTGACGGGCGGCCGTGACGTCGCCGACGACCATCTGGACCCCCTTCTGCGAACCTGGCGGCATCTGCGTGATGCCGGTGCCGAGCACCACTGAGCACGCCGAACCGGGCGGAGTGAGCTGCACGAACCGCAGGTTGTCGTTGACCTGGTAGTCGTGGTCGGCGTTGAAGCCGACCTGGTCCACGTAAAAGGCCTTCGCGCGGTCGACGTCGGTCACGGGTATGGCCACGAGTTCGATCTTCCAGTCCATGACCGACAGTCTAGGAGGGGGGTCCGACAGTGGCCTGGCGCGTGTCCGGGCCGGGCGTCGGTGAGCGGATGGCTTGCCGCACAGCACGCGCGATGGCATCGAGGTGGTCGCGGCGCGGGTGGCGGGTCGGGTAGAGGCAGTCCAGCCGTGCGGTGAATCCCGGCAGCGGGAGTGCTACTGGCGCGAGCCATCCGGCCTGGAGTTCTAGCGCCGCAGTGATGCGGGGCACGATCGCGACGTATCCGCGGTGCAAAGCCAGGGCGAGGGCGGTCGCCGCGGGGGACACGACGGTGATGCTGTGGCCGCCCACGTCGGCGACGAGTCATCGCCCTCGGCCTGCAAGTACGCCGCGGCCGTCAGCTGCCGTCAGCGGATCGACATCACGAGAGCGGCTTGTCACTATGTGAGACGAGACTCGGACCGTCCCCATGTGATCATGGAAGCTTAGGTCGGCATAGGGTCAGCAACCGGAACGAGGCGCCATGGTGGGGACGAACGCAGCATCGTCGAAGGTCCCGATGCTGACTGTGGCTCTTGAGGTGCCATCAGCGCAAATCCTTGCCGATCAAGCCTCGATCATCCAGGATCTTCAATTCGTCATGGAATGTTGCAAGCGGCTGCTTACCGAGCTGGATAAGCCTGAGGAAGGCCGGGAGGCAGTTGTGCCACAGGCGCTATGGTCGGCCGCTCTCGTTGCTTATGCTCGTTGCTTTGGCAATGGCAAAAAATTTGGGCTGGCGACAGAAGATGTACGAGCGCTGCCTCTTCAGGGTGAGGTCATGAAATACCATCAATGGGTGATCGGGGAGCGCAATAGGCTTACCACCCATTCGGCGAACCCATTTGAGGCGGCGAAGGTGGGGGCAGCCCTATCGCTGCCCGACCAGGCGAAGCGCCGGGTGGAGGGCATCGCGATTCTCTCCACGAGCCATGTGCTGGTGGATGACACCGGCGTGCGGCAGCTGGGTGGCCTGGCATCCGAGCTGGCCAAGCAAACCGCCGAGAAAGCGCAGAAGCAGCAGGACTCTGTGCTTGCGGACGCACAGCAACTCAGCATAGACAGCCTGTACGAACTGCCGCAGATGCGCATGCGCCCACCCGCTGCCGAGGATGCCGACGCTGCCGCAGACGAGTAATAGCCGACCCCTACCATCGGGATCACGGCTCAGCAGGCGTCCCCACCGGATGATGTGCGCTCAGGTCACCGTCGAAATGAAGCGGTAGCCCCTTCGATCATCCGGGCGCGTGGGTGAAGCCGAGGGTGCGCTGGCCGGCCTTCTCGACCGCGATGACAAAGCACGCACGGCCCGGACCACGGCTAGGAAACGGGACGCCGGTGTACTTGACCGAGATGGGATCCATGTACCTGCAGTCCTCGTCGGGGCGAACCTCGACGACCCTGCCCTGGACTGCCGCCATGCGGTAGGGATTGACCAGGTCTACGACGGACAGCGCGACCCGGGGATCACGGCGCATGTCCTTGGCCTTCCAGGTCGCCTCGCCGGTGCATATCAAGATGCGCTCGCCTTCAAGGCCCGCCCACACCACCCAGTTACGCGGTGAGCCGTCCGCCCGCAAGGTAGACAGGTGCACATAGTTGGGGGCGTCCAGCAACTCCCTGACGTCATCGGGTAGAGGGACTGCCACATCTGCGAGCCTACCGCCGTCTCCTACCCGGATACGGCCCTCGGTGCCAGCCCGACGGGTCCGGCTCTCTCGGCGTAAGTGAGCCGCGCCTCTTGGCGAATGTCGTCGATGTGGCAACAATGACACTCTTGGGCCCGCAGAGAAGTAAGCCGCAGGTTTCGTGATCGTCAGGTCGGGCCGCGGGCTGGTTAGCGCGAGGACGTAAGCCGGCGCGAGGACGTAAGCCGGCGCGTGACCCTGCGCGGCGGTTCTGGCACGCCGCCGTCTGGAGTCCTGGAACAGCCGGCGCCCGGACCGGGGAAGGCGGTCCGGAGGCGCCTCCTTCCGCATCCTTTTCAAGATCGATGTGATGGAGCCCACCACCGGTGGTGGGCTCTGCCACATCGATCTTCGGCGCCGCTACGGAAGACGCGGCTCACGGGGTCGATGGTGCCGGTGTGACAGGAGTAGCCCGGCCGGCAGGGTCCGCGGGCACTGCAAGATCGTCCGGATCAGGAAACGACGGTTTACTCCACGACGTGTCCTTTCAGCAGCGTTGCCACATCGACGACATTCGATCGCCTGAACCTGGCTTCTGTGCATCCCGTCGTGCGCGCCAAGCAGTCACCACCAACCCCACCTGCCCTGGATATCCCTCCCGACCTCACCCGCCCGAGCCGAGGGACCGGCGAGATCAGCAGGGCCGGCCTCGGCCGGTACCGTCGATCAGGTGCACATGATCATGCGGCAGGCCAGCCGGCCCGACGCTGAGGCCATTCATGGCCTGCGGGTGGCCGCCGAGCAGTGGCTGGCGGGACGGGGCATCCAGCAGTGGGGCATGGGCGAGGTGTCGCTGGCCGATGTGCGCAGTCAGATCGGCCGGGGCGAGTGGCCTGTATGCCGCAGTGGTGACATCGTCTGCGCCGGGCTGCGGCTGCTGTGGTCTGACAGCCTGGTGTGGCAGGCCGCTGACGATGCCACCGTCGCGGCGTACGTGCACGGGCTGGTCATTGACCGTCAGCACGCCGGAACTGGCCTGGGAGCGAGCCTGCTCGCGTGGGCCGGGCACCGGGGCCGCAACGCGGGCGCCATCGTCTTGCGCCTGGACTGCGTCCAGGCCAATGCCGGCCTTCGCCGTTATTACGCACGGCTCGGCTTCCGCGAAGTTGGCACCCGGGACTTTCACGGCAGGCTCAGCGTCGTCCTTCTCGAAAAAGATCTTGCCTGACCAGAACCCGCCCCTTGGCCGGCCTCGGTCCGCGCACGGATATGGCCCGGGCCGGCCCGTAGGCTGGACCTTATGGCGGAGGACGCGCGGAGCCCGGCGGAATATGCAGCGGACATCGACGCGGCTAGGGACCGGCTGATCGGCTTCATGGCGGGCTGCACCGACCAGGAGTGGCAGTCAGCGCCGCTCGATGGTGACCCCCGGCCGGTAGGCGTAGTCGTGGATCACGTCGCGCACTCGTATGAGTACCTCGCGGGATGGATACGCCAGGTCGTCGCTGGCCAGCAGGTCGAGGTGGACAACGACATGGTGGACGCGCTCAACGCGCAGCACGCCCAGGCCGCGCCGGCGAGCAAGGCTGAGGCAGCCGGGCACCTGCGCCGTAGCGGCGCGGCCATCAGCGGGCTGATCGCGGGTCTCAGCGCCGCCGACCTGGACGCCGCAGACGGCATAGTCCAGCGGTTCGCGCAGATCGCGATCCGGCATCCGGACAGTCACCGCTGCGAAATTGAAGCGGCATTGGCCGCGCGGAGTGTCCGGCAAGGCTGAAGCATCCGGCTGGCTGCCCGCATCCCGGTGCGAGGGCACTGGAAGCGCGCCTGCACCCGCCCGCTCTCAACCCGTCAAACCAAACCGTTTGACGGTTTTCCCGCGAACAGTCAAGGCTGTCGTCATGACTAGCCGCATCTCGCACACCTCGTTCGACGCCGCCAACGCCTACGCGCAGTCGGTGTTCTGGTCGCAGGTTCTGGACTTCGTTGAAGATCCCGACGATCCCAACGAGCCGGAACACGAGGAATGCTTGATCACCTCGCGCGACCGGAGCCAGCTCCTGCTCTTCATCACGGTTCCAGACGACAAGCAGCTGAAGAACCGGCTGCACCTCGACCTGCGCCCGGTGGACCGCACCCGCGAGCAGGAGGTCGAACGGATCCTCGCCCTGGGAGCGTCGCAGTTCGCTGACTACCGACGGCCCGATGGCAGCGGCTGGATCACGCTCGCCGACCCCGAGGGCAACGAGTTCTGCATCCTGTCAAAAGACCCGGCAGGCTCCGGAGCCACCACCTGACGACTGCGCCCGGCCAGACTGCGCCCGACCAGTAGGAGGCCAAAGAATGGCAACTCCCGCCCGACCGTTGAGATTCGGCCTGGTCGGCACCGGCCACTGGGCGCGCATCACGCACGCCCCCGCTCTCACCTCGACTGAGGGCATCGAGTTCGCTGCGGTCTGGGGTCGCAATCGCGAGGCGGCCGCCGCCCTGGCGGCCGAGCACACCGCCACGTCCTACAGCGACCTCGACGCGTTCCTCGCCGCCGTCGACGCGGTCGCGTTCTCGGTGCCACCGCACGTGCAGAGCGCGATCGCGGTACGGGCAGCCAGCGCCGGCAAGCACCTGCTCCTGGAAAAGCCCATCGCCACCTCCGACGCGGACGCCGGAACGCTCGTGCGCGCGGTGCAGGACAGCGGCGTCGCATCGGTCGTCTTTTTCACCGCGCGATTCCAGGCCGACGTCAGGGCCTGGCTGGCCGGCGTCGCGAAGCAGGATGGCTGGGCCGGCGGGTGCGCGGTCTGGCTCGGGTCGGCCCTGCACGAATCCAGCCCGTTCAACACCCCCTGGCGACGCGACAAGGGCGGCCTGTGGGACCTGGCGCCGCACGCGGTCTCGCTGCTGTGGGCCTGTCTGGGGCCGGTCGTGTCGGTTACCGCCGATGCTGGCCGGGCCGACGTCACGCATCTTGTCCTGCACCACCACAGCGGAGCGACCAGCACGGTGACAGTCACCCTCAGCGCGCCTGAGGCCGCCGAAGGCTTCGACCTTTACCTCTGGGGCGAACTCGGCCGGTCAGACGCGCCGGCACCAACGAACCAGCCAGAAACGGCGTTGCGAGTCGCCCTCACCGAACTGGCTGACAACGCCAGATCGGGACGAGTCACCCACCCCTGCGACGTGCAATTCGGCCGCGATGTCGGGCACGTGCTGGCCGGGGCGCAACGCCAGATCGACGCACTCCCAGGCGCTGGTGACAGCGAGCCAAGCGCGGAACGCTAGCGCTGTCGTCAGCCGATGGCGTTCCGGGATACGGGAACGCTGGCGACCGCAGGTGTCATGATTGCCGGGTGCCTGATGACTTGCCGCCACCCGAAACCCGGCGGGCCCACCTCTGGCAGGCTGCGGAGGCCAGGAACGTCCCGCTCCGGGCCATCCTGGTCACCGTCGCCGTGGTGGTCGTGACCTACCTGGCTGGCAAGCTGATTTACCGGATACGGGACGTCATCCTCCTCATGGTCGTCGCGGGATTCGTCGCCCTGATCCTCAACCCGGTCGTGCTGGCGGTGCAACGCCGGCTCGTCCGGCGGCGCGGGCTGGCCGTGGCCGTCGTGACGTTGCTCAGCCTGCTGGTCTTCGTGGGCCTAGCGGTAGCGTTCGGCTACCCTCTGGTCAACGCGATCACCCATCTTGCCCACGACCTGCCGACTTACGTGAATCAGGCGAAGGATGGCAAGGGCTGGATCGGGCGCCTGGTTCGCAAATACCACGTTCAGGCGTGGGTGCAGAGCAACGCGCCCAAGCTGGCGAGCTTCGGGAAAAGCCTCGCGAAACCGGCCCTCTCCCTGGGCAAGGGCGCCTTTTCGCTGCTGATCGCGCTGGTGACCATTTTCGTGCTCGTGTTGCTGCTGCTCCTCGAGGGCCCCAAGCTGCGGACCGGCGTGCTGGGGCTGATGTCACCAGCGCGGGCGGAGCGCTATTCCCAGGTCGCGCGGGAGGTCAATCGCTCGGTCATCGGGTACATGCTCGGGAACTTCCTGACATCGCTCATCGCCGGGATCGTCGTGTTCGTGACCCTGCTGATCCTGGGTGTCCCGTTCCCCTTCCTGTGGGCGCTGTGGGTGGCGCTGGTCGACTTCCTGCCCATGATCGGCGGCGCCCTGGCGGGCATCCCCACCGTCCTGTTCGCGGTCGGCCACTCACTGACGGCGGGCATCGTCACGCTGGTGGTATTCGCCATCTACACGCAGGTCGAGAATCACGTACTGAACCCGGTCGTGATGAGCCGGACGGTCAGGGTCAACCCGCTGCTGGTTCTGGTATCCATCCTGGTCGGGGCATCTGTCGGCAGCTTGATCGGCGGAATCTTCGGCGCCTTCGTCGCGGCGCTGCTGGCTATTCCCACCGCCGGCGCGATCCAGGTGCTGATCCGCGAACTCTGGAAGGCGACGGCCCCGCAGCCGCTGATCGAGGCCGCCGCTAACGATCATGGGCCTGCCGCGCATACCTAGGCCAGCCGGCTTGGCGATACGCCGCTTATGAAGGGAGAGGCCACCTGATGCGCGTCACCGTCGTTCGCCATCACGAAGAGGACTCAGCAGGCTTCATCGGTGACGCGTTCGAGGCCCGCGGCGCCGAGCTCACCGTGCGCATGTTTCCCAGCGAAGGCCCGCTGCCCGCGCCCGCCGGCGTCGATCACGTCATCTTGCTCGGGGCCACCTTCTCGGTGTACGACAAGGACCCGGAAAGAGCCTGGATCGCCGCTGAGCTGGCATGGCTGCGGCAGCTGGACGAGGCGGGCGTGCCCGTGCTCGGGATCTGCTTCGGCGCGCAGGCCCTGGCTGCCGCGTTCGGCGGCCGGGTGGAGCCAGCAGCCCGCAAGGAGGTCGGCTGGAGCGTCATCGACACGCTCGACCCCGGGCTCATCCCGGCAGGGCCGTGGCTGGAGTTCCACGGTGATCAGTGCCACCCGCCGCAGCAGGCGCGGGTGCTGGCCCGCAGCGAGCTCGGCGTGCAGGCGTTCTCGCTCGGCCGGCACCTGGCCGTCCAGTTTCACCCCGAGGTCGATGGCGCGCAGCTCGGCCGCTGGCTGGAGGCCGGCGGGCGCGCCGAAGCCGAGCAGGCGGGGCAGGACCCGGCCCGGTTCCTCGCCGAGACGGTGGCCGCGGAGCTTGCGGCGCGGGATCGGGCCGACCGGCTGGTCCAGTCCGCGTTCCGCCTCGCCAGCACCGGCTGACCTTCAAGATCATTTATCCGAACGGGCAGGCGCCGATCCTGCGCTGTTGCCACTCAGCCCTCTTCCACGGCACGCGGCGCGGCAGCACATGACACATGTCATAACCGGTGATGGAGGTACGACACTGCCGCCGGTCACCGCGGGGATGGCAGCATGTACACGACCACGCAGGGAATCGAGGCGACGGCGTGATGACGGACTCTGGCGGCGGCACATCCGCCCGCGGCCCTTACGCGCCAAGGCGGGGACCCGGATCGGGCAGCAAGCTCAGGTTCCTGTTCACCGGGGTCTGGCTCGTCTATCTCATCGAGCCGGTCTCCGATCTGTTCGGCCAACACCACACGCAGTTGTGGACGGTCGGCGGGCTGGTCATCGCCGCGGCGTTCTGCGTCATCTACGTCTGCGTCATCGGCACCCGGGACGGGGGCAGGCCGATCACGAAGGTCGGCCTCGCGGTCGTCTTCGGCCTCGCGGTGCTTGCCTGCGTTGTGTATGGCAAGAGTTGGCTCTCGCTATGGATCTATGTGTCCGCGGCTACCGGCTTCGTGTTTCCCGGCTGGAAGCCCGCGACGCGGGCGGTCTTCGGACTCGGATGCTGCTTCGCGCTGCTGGCATGGCTGACGCATGGCGGCATGGTCTCCTTCCTCAGTGACCTGCTGCCGGTCGTGCTGATCGGCTGGGCCATGGCCGGTTTCCGGATGCAGGCAACGCTGGTGCGCGAGCTCAGCCAGGCACGCGAGACGGTGGCTGGACTGGCCGCGAGCGAGGAGCGGCTGCGGCTTGCCCGCGACATGCACGACCTGACCGGCCAGTCACTATCCATGATCACACTCAAGTCGGAGCTGGTTCGCAAGCTGCTATCCAGGCTGCCGCAGTCAAAAGAGCGCGACGCGGCGCTCCGCGAGGCCGGTGACATCAGCCAGGTCAGCAGGCAGACGCTGCATGACATCAGGGAGGCCGTCAGCGGGTACCGGCGTCCGACGCTCGCCGTCGAGACCATCACGGCCCGGACTGCCCTGGATGCCGCTGATATCCATCTGGACGATGCTCCTGGCCTGACGCTGCGATCCGGCTCGTTCGATGCCGAGGCCGAGGCGGTGCTGGCCTGGTGCCTGCGCGAGGCGACCACCAACGTGATCCGCCATTCGGGCGCGAAGAACTGCCGGGTACGCCTGACCCAGCGGGACGGCGAACTGTCGCTCGAGGTGAGCGACGATGGCCGCGGGCTACAGAGCCTGGCCGGTCAGCCGGGCGGCAACGGGCAGGCCGGCGAAGACAGCGGTGAGCTGGAGCCGGGCACCTTGAAGCCGGCGGGCAGCGGCTTGCGCGGTATGTCCGAGCGGCTGACCGCCCTCGGCGGTCGGCTGTCATTCGGGCACGGTAAGGCCAGCGGTGGCCGCGGCCTCCGGCTCGTCGCCACCGTGCCGGAGGCGCCGGTGCGGTCCGCAGACGGGGATGGTGCCGAGGGCGGCGGGGCTGGGGCACGCGGCGAGTCGAACGCTGCCGAGGGGGGCGGGGCTGCGGCACGCGGCGAGTCGAACGTTGCCGAGGGGGGCGGGGCTGGGGCACGCGGCGAGTCGAACGCTGCCGAGGGGGGCGAGGCTGCGGCACGCGGCGAGCCGAACGGTGCCGGACGCAGCCCGATCA
The DNA here is from genome assembly GCA_003168255.1 of Actinomycetota bacterium. GTDB lineage: Bacteria > Actinomycetota > Actinomycetes > Streptosporangiales > Streptosporangiaceae > PALSA-505. The sequence continues at coordinate 54,577 of PMSU01000020.1, read as the reverse complement.
CGCCGCCGTCAAGCGTGCCGGTGCGGCCGGAGTGACGTGATCCGCGTTACCGTGCCGCTGTGACCGATCGCCGCGCACCCGGAGATCCGCGCCAGCCCGGCAGCCCCATCCGCGTCCTGATCGCCGAGGATCAGGCCATGATCCGCGAGGCGCTGGCTGCCCTGCTGTCGTTCGAGGACGACATCGAGGTCGTCGCGCAGGTCGGCAGGGGCGACGAGGTCGTGGCCGCCGCGGCCGAGCACGATGTCGATGTCGCGCTGCTCGACATAGAGATGCCCGGCATGGACGGGCTGACCGCCGCGTCCGCGCTACACCGCGCGAAGCCCGGCCTCAAGATCGTGATCCTGACCACGTTCGGGCGGCCAGGCTTCATGCGCCGCGCGATGGAGTCGGGCGTGTCGGCTTTCCTGGTTAAGGACTCGCCGGCCGACAAACTGGCCGAGACGGTGCGCACGGTGCTGGCCGGCGGGCGGGTCATCGATCCGGACCTGGCCGCAGCGGCGCTGGCCCAGGGGGATAGCCCGTTGACGCCTCGGGAGTGCGATGTGCTCGCGGCGTCCGCCGACGGCTCGATGATCAGCGAGATCGCGGCCAGGCTGTTTCTGTCCGAGGGAACGGTGCGCAATTACCTGTCGGCCTGCATCCAGAAGACCGGCGCCCGCAACCGCGCCGAGGCGCTGCGGATCGCCGAGGAACGCGGCTGGCTCGGCATGTGATCACGAGACGAATCGGCGTCCGTGACCGCCGCGATCACCTACCCGGAGCATCGGGCGCTCCTCCCGCAAGCGATCGCGGTCATGGTGGATACCGGCAGCCTTGTAACTGACGGGCACGTGCCCCAGGATTGCCTGGGCAGCGGAGGCGACGAAGGGCGGGGCTGCGATGATCGGGCTTGGCACGGTGGCACGGGCGTGGATGGCTGTTGCGGCGGCGCTGGTCGCGCTGGTGGTGACGTGCGCTGGGGCGGCTGCGCAGACGCGGCCCGCCGTGGCCGCGACGGTGAGCGCGCCGACCGCCTACGTCGCTAACGGGAGCTCGGGCACGGTGACGCCGATCACGGAAGCCACCAGTACCGCCGGAAAGCCGATCAAAGTCGGGACATCCCCCGCGGCGATCGCGATCACGCCAGATGGGATGACCGCATACGTCGCCAACTACGGCTCGGGCACGGTGACACCGATCGCGACGGCGACCAACACGCCCGGAACGGCGATCAAGGTGGGGAAGGCCCCTCTCACGATCGCGATCACGCCGAACGGGAAGACCGCCTACGTCGTCAACTCTAGCTCGAGCACGGTGACACCGATCGCGACGGCGACCAACACGCCCGGAACGGCGATCAAGGTGGGGGGAGGCCCTCTCGCTATCGCGATCACGCCGAACGGGAAGACCGCTTACGTCGCCAATGGTGACTCGGGCACGGTAACGCCGATCACCACCGCCACCAATGCCCCCGGCAAGTCAATCACGGTCAAGCTGCTATCCCCCCTCCAGGTAGCAATGGCAATCACGCCGAACGGGGAGACGGTCTACGTTACCGATGCTTCCGACACGGTGACGCCGATCACGACCGCGAGCAACACAGCCGGAAAATCCATCAAAGTCGGGAATTCCCCCTTGGCGATCGCGATCACGCCAGATGGGGAAACCGCATACGTCACCAATGCCGGCTCGAACACGGTAACGCCGATCACCACCGCCACCAACGCGCCGGGGAAACCGATCAAAGTTGGCTATTACCCTCAGGCGATAACGCTCACTCCCTGACCAGGCGGCTCACCGGACGGCGAGTTCCTCCACCCGGGAATGCAGCGCCGCGACGTAGCTTTCCGATTCTGGCTTCATCAGCACGCTGCGCAGGATCCGCGCCCGGTCCCGGTCCGCCGCCACATCCGGGTGACGCTGCCCGAACGCATCCGCCGGCACACTCAGCGTGCTGAGGAACACCGGGTTCTCCTTGTCGTTCATGCCGTCGGCCAGCATCCGGGCCGACACCCGGTCGATCTCCGCCAGGGAGCGCGGCTCAGCGGCGGGGAAGTAGCAGACTATGTCGAGCTCGGGGCGCTGGTACAGCTCAAGCCGGTCCGACGCGCCCAGCAGCTCCGACCAGTCCAGCGCTGCCCGGCGGCCAGCCGCCAGAACCTCGCCAAGTCCGTCCGGCTCACCGCGGCGCGGCGGCAGCAGCTGGAAGGTGAGCCACAGGGCGGCCGCCGCGGCGCCGGCCCTTGAGCACTCCAGGCTGATCTCGCCGAGGTGCAGCTCATCGGAGGTGAAGTAGGTGTACGGCGAGTCGTGCTTGTACAGGCGGCCGACCGACGGGTCGCGAAACAGCACGGCGCCGCAGCCGTAGGGCTGCAGCCCATGCTTGTGCGGATCTACGACGACGGAGTCACATTGCGCGATGGCCTGCCATGGTGCGGGGGCGAGCCCGGCCCGATCCGCCCGACCGGCCAGCAGGGTGAAGAACCCGCCGTAGGCGGCGTCCACGTGTACCCGGACCCCGTATCTGCGGGCGACGGCGAGTATCTCGTGTACGGGATCGATGGCGCCGAGCCCGGTCGTGCCGGTCGTCGCCACCACGGTGCCGATCTGGCCGCCGGCCAGCAGGGCCGCCAGCGCGCCGACGTCCAGCCGGCCAGAACCATCCACCTCGACGGCGGTCCCCGGCACGCCCAGCACGCCGCACATACGGCCGTGGGTGTAATGCGCCTCGGCGCTGTAGGCGATGCTGCGACCGGGATGCAGCTCGCGGGCGACGTAGAGCGCTTCCAGGTTGGCGATCGTGCCGCTGCTGGTCAGGTGCCCCAGATGCTCGTCGAAGCCGAACATCGCGGCGAGCGCGGCCACCACCTCCTTCTCCATCTGGGAAGTGGCAGGTGAGCCGTCCAGCGCGTGGTTATTGGGGTTGATGAGCATCGCGGCGAGATAGCCGGCCACCGCGGCCGGGTGCGGCGGCTTCAGCATCTGCCCCGCGTAGGACGGGTGGAAGAACGGGTAGTTTGCCCGCAGCCGCTGCGTGAACTCCTCGAACGCGGCGCCAAACCGCTCCTCGCTGACATGCAGTGATCGATGCCGGTCAAAGGGCGCGAAGGTGTCCTCCCAGCGCCCGACCGCGGTCACCGCGCGGCTCAGCCAGTCCTGCAGATCGATGCCTGGCTCCCGGCTCATGGCCGCCTCGGCTGCCGGATCCCGCGATATTCCCAGTCCCCGCCGAGCGGCGGGCAGGGTGACCTGGGACTCGGTGGCCCGGCTGCGGTGATTGAGGTGCACGGCCACGATCTTGGTCGGCAGCACCGGCGGCAGGCTCGCACTTACTGGGCCGGCGTTCTCGCGATGGGCGTGAGCAGCCGGTGCGGGACAGACAGCGCCTGGCTGACCGGGTCGGTCTTCCTGGCGGGCGACGTCTTTGCCCGGGGGTGGAGGGTGAGCTCACCCGGCTGCGGCCTGGTTCCGCATGATTCGCACCGGCCATCGGCGGCCAAGGTGCCCCCGCAGCCGACATGGGTGAAGGGGCGGCACCCGTCTTCGGACACGTAGTGCTCGTTCCCCCAGGTGATAAGCGACCAGACCGCAGGCCACAGGCCCTCGCCCTTGGCGGTGAGTGAGTATTCGTCACGTCCGCTCGCGGCCGTGACTCGCGCCAGGATGCCGTTCTCGACCAGGAGGTTCAGCCGATCGGTCAGCACCGCGCGCGGGATCCCCAGGTGGTCGCGGAAGTCGCTGAACCGGCTGACGCCGTAGAGCGCGTCTCGCACGATCAGCAGAGTCCAGCGTTCGCCGACGATCTCCAAGGCCCGGGCAACCGGGCAGTCTTCACTGGTGTATTCGCGTGGCAGCGCCATGCCGCCAGTATATCGGTTGCAGTTCGGTGAATGAACCTCTAATATCAAGCCATAAGTTCATTCACCGAACCGTGAGGAGAGGTCATGGGAGACCAGGCTCTGCTGAGTCCGGGCCGAGCGGGCTCGCCGCGGCATGCCGACCTGGGCGAGTCGGCGAGGATCAGCCGCAGCGACACCATGGCTCGGCAGGCGCGGGCAGACGCCGGGCCGCGCCGCCGGACCTTGCCGCAACGGGTCGCTTACTGGCACGCCGCCATCGTGATCGGCCTTTGCCTGTTCGCTTCGGTGGTGCCTTCGCCGCTGTACCACTTCTACGCCGTGGCGTGGCATTTCTCGTCCCTCACCCTGACCTTGATCTACGCGACCTACGCCTTCGGCGTGCTGGCCGCCCTGCTGCTCGCCGGGCGGGTCTCCGACCAGATTGGCCGCCGGCCGGTCCTTCTCGCGGCCCTGGGGACGCTGATGGTCTCGTCCGTGCTGTTCATCGCCGCCCGTTCGACCGCATGGCTGTTCGTCGCCCGTGGCGTCCAGGGCCTGGCGACCGGCGCCGCGCTGAGCGCCGCCAGCGCCGCCCTGCTGGACCTGCACAGGCGTCGTGACCCGGTGAGCGCCGGCCTGGCCAACGCCGTGGCCAGCTGCGTCGGCCTGGGATTGGGCGCGCTAGCCTCCTCGATCCTGGTCCAGGCCGGGACGGCTCCCCGGACTCTTCCGTACGTGATGTTGCTGGTCCTGTTCGCCGTTGCCCTGGTCGGCGCGTACTGGATGCCCGAGCCGGTGCTCCAGCGCTCGGCCTTCCGGCTGACGCCGCAGCGCCCGAGCGTGCCCGCCGGGATCCGCCATCCCTTCCTGCTCGCCAGTCTCGCCGTCATCGGCTCCTGGTCGATCGCCGGCCTGTTCTTCTCCATCGGCGCCCAGCTGTCGGCACACCTGTTCAACACGACCAACGTGACCATCGCGGCCAGCGCCGGCATCACGCTCACGTTGTCGGCAGCGCTCGCCCAGCTGGTGTTCCAGCGGGCGGCACCCTGGCTGGGCGCCAGTGCCGGCTCGACCGCGCTCGCCGCGGGAATGGTGCTGATCGTCATCGCGACCGCGGCCAACTCGAGCGCCTGGTTCCTGGCTGGCACCTTCATCGCCGGTGCCGGGTTCGGCGTGGCCTTCCTCGGTGGCTTGCGGCAGCTAGCCAGCGTGATCCCGGCTGAGCACAGGGCGTCCGTCATGTCGGCCTTCTACGTCGTCGCCTACACGTCGCTGTCCGTGCCCGCCGTCATCGCCGGCGTCGTCGTCACCCATCTGGGGCTCGAGACGACCTTCGAGATCTTCGGCAGCATCGTCGCGGGCATAGCGCTGATCATGGCGGCCGAGGCCTGGCGCACCCGCCCGACGAGCAAGGTGTCGTAGCCGATGAGCCGGCCTGCCACCAATTTGCAGCCAATCTGGCGCCGGTGTAATCCGAGCTTGCTCCTCCCGCGTCTCCGAAGAGAGATTACATAGCCAAGCTACGGGTCGAGCTGACCCTGGCACACAGACCAACTAGGCCATCCGCGCAGGCCTGGTCCAAGAGCGGAGTCGCTCGATGACCGAAGCGGATCGGGTCACCCAGATTCTCGCCACCGTGCCAGAGCGGCTTGCCCGCTCGCAGTCACCAGGTGCGGCCGTGGCGGTGCATGCAAAGGGCATGCTCCAGGAAATCGCCGCCGGAATTGCCGACATCGACGCGCGCACGCCGGTGACCACGCGCACGCTGTTCGGCATGTGGTCGGTCGCTAAGGTCGTCACCGCGAGCGTATTCGCGGTGCTTGCCGCGGCCGGGAAGATCGATCTCGACGCCCCTGCCTGCCGGTACCTCCCAGAGCTCGCTGCGTGCGGGGATGATCGTGGCCACATCACCATCACCCAGTTGCTGTGTCACACCAGCGGCATCGATGGCGGCGCGTTCGTCGATCTTGGTGATGGAGACGACTGCAGGCAGCGCTACGTGTACGGACTCGCCCGGGTGACCCAGCTGTTCGCCCCGGGTAGCGCCTACGGTTACAGCAATGCCGGCTATATCGTCCTGGGGGCGCTGGCCGAGCGGGTGACGGACATGACCTGGGAGGATCTGGTGCAGGCCACGATCCTCAGCCCAGGCGGACTCTCACAAACCACCGCTCGCGGGCGAAGTGGCGCACCCGGTCAGGTGACCGGTGCCCACCTGCCTGACGAGAACGGACGCCTTCGCACCGCAGTGGCCCAGTACCCCACCTGGCGCAGCTGCGCCCCTTGCGGATCTACCAGCTATGCCACGGCCGGCGACCTGGCCCGGTTTGGCGCCCTGCACCTGCCGGGTACCCGGCTAAGCGCGCTACTGGCCGATAGCCCGCCATCGGCTGGTAGAACGAAAGCCGTAGGGCTCGATGTGCTCCAGCGCCCGGTGATTCCCATTCCGGGCTACGAATACGAGGCACGGACAAGCTGTCTGGGCTGGAACTCGCGGTGGTGGTCGGGCGTCCTCGTGCTTGCTCACGACGGCGGTGCCCATACCTTCCTGCGCGTATTTCCCGGTGCCGGGATGTCCATCGCCGTCATGGTCAACGGCCCGGGCGGCCCCGAGTTCGCTGAGCCGCTCATCGCCGATCTCAGCCGGGCCGTCACCGGTATCCGGCCACCTCAGCCCCCCGCATCGGCTGACTCGCCGCCCGATCTCGACCTGGGTCGTTACGGGAGTCCCGTCCGCCGTCACCTCCGCGCAGCGGCGGGGGCCCGCTGACGAGCCTGGCCGCGAGCAGCCAGCGGACCCGTTCGCTAGATCGGCGACATTACTTCGGCCGGGAGCCGAACGAGCTGAAGAACGCCGGTCCGGGAGAACCGATTCCGCTGACGGTGTCATAGCCCGGGCCGCAGGCCAGATGCTTCGTGCTCGCGCACTGGCCCATGGTGGACAACGTCGGTCCCTGATCGTAAGCCGGTCCGTACACGTCGGCTTCGGTGACGCCCTGGCCCTGCGGGTTGTTAGTGATGTCGTGGAACGCAGCGGTGTTGGCGAGGTCGTACAGCGCCGGGTTGGCAAACCCCAGCGAGATGCCGCCACGGCCCTGGATCAGGTCCGCCTCGAACCCAGTGAACATCGGCGATGACAAGCTGGTGCCGCCATTGACGGCATTGATGTACTTGAACCTGTGCTTCGTGACGGGAATCGTCAGGCCGATCTGGTAGCCGAGGTTCCAGTCGCCGAGGTCCGACACGTCGGGCACGTCCCGCATGGCCTTTCCGCCGATGACGTTCCCGGACACAACGCCGTCCTGGTAGTAGGGCTCGGCGAACGTCTTGGAGATGCCGCCCGTGCTGCCCTCGAGGAAGTTGCCTGGAGGCGCGGGGTTCCAGGTCGTGCCGTCGTGGCTGAGCCCAGCTTCGTCGGTCTCCCAGCCGGTCTCCCACAGGGCGTTGCCCTTGGCGCCGATGGCTAGGCTCGTCCCGCCGACTGTGGTGATCCAGGGGTCTGATCCCGGGTATTGCAGCGGTGTGCTGTCTCCGTAGTCGCCGGTGGCGAAGTTGACGGTGATGCCCTCGACAGCGGCGCGTTGCAGCACGCCTTCCCAGGCGTCGATCATGCTCTGCGGCACGGGCATGTAGCCCTCGAACCACGAGCTGCTCACGACGTCCGCGATCTTGTAGGTTACGACCGTGTCGAGCGCGTCAAGCAGCAAGTCGCCGGTGATGTCGCCGTTCCCGACGACGTAGTTGACCCGTGCGGCGGGAGCCATACCATGCACGGACTCGACGTCAAGGGCGCTCTCGCCATCGCCGACGCCGTTGTAGGCGCCCTTGGCGATGTTGGCCGTGAACTGGCCGGGCGCGAATGGCGGGAAGTTGCGAGACTTGGCCCAGCGGTTAGCGTCGCTGAGCGCGGTCGAGTCGTTGTCCTCGCTCAGGATCGCGACGCTGACGCCGGCTCCGGTCAGCCCGGACTTCGTCGCGCCGTACGCGCGCCGGAGCTGTGTCGGCAGGTACCCGCACGGAGCCCAGGCGAGCGTCTTGCCAAAGGCGCCCGGCACCTGGCTGGCCTTCTTCTGGCCATAGAAGCTCGAGCATTGCTCCTGGATCTTCACTGCGGGCTTCGAGCCCGGCGCCACGCCGACAAGCTTCTTCATCGGCTCGTGCTGACCCATCGCAGCAGCCGCCGGAGCCACCTGGATCGTGCTGATCGAGCCGGCGACTGACATCGGCACCGACATCGCCTGGGTGGACACGACCTGCTCAACAGCGTTCCTGGGGCGGCTCAGCTCAAGCTTCGCCTGCACCGCCGACTCCGCCTGCGCCACAGTCCCAGCCGCGGAGATGACGAATCCGTCGTGGTGCGTCACTGCCAGGCCGGATCCGTGCAGCCAGCCGCTGACTGCCCTCTGCTGGGCAGCCGTGGCGCCGAAGCCCGCCTGGACTTGCCCGGGGCTGAGGTAATGCTCATACTGCGAGCTCGCCGGATCAGACACCGCCTTCGCCAGTGCCGCGAGGCCCGCCTGATCGCGGCCGACAAATACGCTGACGCGTACCCGGCTCGTCAGCGGCAGCACGCTCAGTGCGGAATCCTGCCCAGCTTCGGGTGTTGTGCTGGCCAGCACCTCGCGTGCGCCGTTTCCCGTCCGGATCGTTGCCGCGCTGGCCACTCCGCTCCCGAACAGCGCCGATGCCGCCGTCACCGCGAGAACCGCGGTGCTGATATGACCTCGAGTGCGCATCAGCTTCCCTCCGGAATGAGTTAGCGACGCCAAACGTGAGCCGCACCTGGGCATCGGATGATCAAGACAATAACAGTAAACGAATGCATCTCAGGCTCACTGTGGTCACAATCAGACGATGGCTATCAGACCATGCGATCTGGGGCGAAGGCGACCCGAGCGCGGCCAAACCGCAGGTACCGGTCTCCAGCCGGAAAGGATGCCGGGCTACGTGCGGCAGCCGTCAGAGAAAGTGCACGTCACGCTGCGGACCTGGATTAGGTGGCGTAGCCACGGCCCGGCCCGGCGGTTCCCGGTTACGGTGATCGCTCGCGCGCGAGCGGTTCGGTAGTGAGGGTGATGGTCCAGCCGCCGGGGGTGTGGGGGGCGGGGCGGCGGCGGGGGGTGTGGGCGTAGCCGAGGGCGTGGCCGTCGGGGTCGGTGATGATGAGGTGCCATTGGGTGGCGGGGTGGGCGGCGGCGGCGTTGGCGAGGTCGCGGGCGATGTCGCCGTGCAGGGGTCCGTAGCCGGCCGCGTCGCCGGGGGCATCGGCCCAGCCGAGCAGGGTCCGCAGCGGGAGGGTCAGGCAGACCGATCCGGCCAGCGGCGGCAGCCCGGCTGCGCGGCTGGGGCGGCGCAGCCCGGCCGGGGCCTGCGGGCCGGCCGGGTGGCCGGGGCGGCTGCCGGGGGCGGGCGGGCCGGCCGGGAGCAGGTCGGCGGGCGGGACGGTGGTGTCGTGGCCGAGGAGCAGGGCGAGGTAGGCGCGGGCACGGAGCAGGTCGGCGCCGCCGATGGCGCCGTGTGTCTTCCAGGCGGCGGCGATGCCGCAGACGCGCTTGTCGGCGGCCATCGCGGCGGCGGGGGGCAGGTAGCGGCCGGCCAGGGTGGCAGTTCCCTCGGGATCGCGCCAGTACTCGACCCGGGCGTTCTTCTCCGCTGCGTCGCGGCGCCGCCGCAGGGCCTGCGGGTCGTGCGCCATGGCGGCGTGGTCGACGGCGCCACGGAGCTGCCCGGCGGTGGTGGCGGGGGCGTCGGGCAGGACCGCGGCTTCGACGGCGGCGGCGTGCGCGGCGGTCAGGCCGGCGGTGCCGGCGGCGATGGCCCGGGCCTTGGTCAGGTCGATCTGCCCGGCTGCCAGCGCGGCGGCGGTGCCGGCCAGCCGCTGCGCCAGGTCCAGCGCGAGGTCGAGCTCGTATCCGGCGGTGCGGCAGGCCAGCGTCAGCGCGGCGGCGATCTCGTCGGCGATGAACTCGCTCAGCTGCCGGGGGAACTGGCCGGGGGCCGCGGCCGGGGTCCGGTCGGCGGGACGGCGGCGGGCCAGCTCGGCGACCGCGGCCAGTTCCCGGGCCTGGGCCCAGGACGTCTGCCGCCGCCAGGCCCGCAGCACCCCGATCAGCGCGTCGTCATCCAGCCCGCCAAGGCGGGCGTGGGCGTCGTCGGCGAACCCGGCCAGCGCCACCCCCGGAGCCAGCACGTCCAGGTCCCCGCCGTCCGCGAACCCGCACCCGCCGCCCGAGCCGTCCCGGGGCAGGAACCCCGCCCCGGACGCCTCCGCTACCGGGGGCGGCGCCGCGGCGATCAGCGCGGCCAGGTCCGCGGCGTCCAGCCCGGCCAGCTCCGCCGGGCGGCCGCAGTCCGGATCCGGCCCGCCCCACCCCTCGTCGTGGGGGGGGATGTCATGCGCGGCCAGCGCGGCCAGGCGGGCATCCATGAGGTCGTCCCACGGGCCGGGCTGCTGCGCTGCGGACACGACGACTCACCTCCGTCCAGGCCATGACCAGTCACGTTCTTCGAACACTATATCGTATGTAGCTAGCCGCTGCGGGCACATCACGCACGACACGCCGACAGATGCTGTCCAGGCCAGGCTCTCGGGGCGTGAGTCGGTTAGCTGGCCGACATCCCGGATCCTGCGAAAAACGCCCAGCGGTCGCCGCCTAGCAACCGGGGGTGCCCCCATGTTCCTTGTCAAGTCACGGTGGGTGGATCGTGAGAGTGGAGATTTGCTAGGAGCCCTTGGCGATAGAGTCTGACCTGCGGTTAAGCGGATAATTGATCATGACCTACCTCAGGATTCCTTGATCGTTACCCTCGCGCTTTCCGGCGGCCATCGACTGGCGGAACGCTTGGCGGAACTCCGCGAGGCGCTCCGGTGCCCGATCCGGCCCCCGGCATTCCGGCGCGTCAGGTCAGGCGGTGCTGTGCGGCCTTCACGTCAGCGATGAAGTCCCGCCAGCCGGCGGGCGCGACAGCCAGGACCGGACCGCGCGGGTCCTTGGAATCGCGGACAGCGACAATGTGCGGGAGGTCGCGCGCCACCTCAACGCATGTGCCGCCATTCCCGCCGCTGTAGCCGCTCTTGCGCCACTCGGCGCGGGTCAGGTCCATCTCGCCTCGGCAATCTTGATGATCAGCTCCTTGGATGCCCCGCACGGCAGGGCTTCCGAGCGGAGCGCTTCCCAGGTCAAAGTTACCTGTTCGATCACGGAGGGCGTCTCCACGATCTGCCCGTCCGCAGCCGTTTCCAGGTACGCGACACTGGCGGCTTCGCTCAGGCTGGCGATCACGAAGTGCCCGAGCAGGCCAGTACGGGCGGCAGCCGTAAACGGGATGACCTGTAGCGATACCTTCGACTGGTCGGACATGCGGGTCAGGTGCCAGAGCTGGTCGAGCATGGTCTTGGCATCGCCGATTGTGCGGTGCAGCACACCTTCATCGATCACGGCCCACAGATGAGGCGGGTTCCCCCGTGAGAGGATGTCCTGCCGCTGAAGCCGCGCGGCGACCTGCCGCTCTATCTCATCATCGCTCGCGCTGGCTTGCACTCCGCGCAGAACAGCGCGCGCATAGTCCTCGGTTTGCAGCAGGCCGGGCACCAGGAGCGGCTCATACCAGCGGAGCGCGAGCGCCTGTTCCTCGAAGTCCGGCCACGCCTGGAACCATCCGGGGGTATGCCCGGAGGCGCGCGCTTTCCTTCAGCCAGCCCCACAGCCGGGCAACGCCGTTCCTGGTGTCCAGTTCCGGCACGGCGTCCAGCAGTTCGGGAAAGTCCTTGGCGGGCGGACGCTGGCCGGTCTCGATCTTGCTGATGACATCGTTCGAGCAGTGGACAAGTGCGGCCAGTTCCATCTGAGACAAGCCGGCGCGCTCCCGGTAGTAGCGCAGTTCACGTCCGAACACCCCTTCGGGCGTCCTGCTGCGGTCACCGTTGTCCGTCATCGCTCTTGCCTCGCAGTGTTCGGCATCCGCTGGCGCGGGCCGCCTCGTGGCGGGCACCTGCTGGCCGTATGGCCTGACCCTCTACTCAGCGTAGACCCGAGCTTGCCCTGTGAGCGCGGTTCAGCACGTCCGGCCGTTCTGGGACGAGAGGCGCGACATCTGGGGAACGGTGTCCAGAGTTAGCCGGGAGTTCAGGCTGGCTGTGCTTCGAGGTCGAGCGATAGGTCCCGCGCGTCTATCTCCTGGTGTTTGTGCTCGGCCTCAGCGATGACCACTGCTGTGCCGGATCCAAGCCCCCCGGCTATCAAGCCCAGGAAGACCAGGACCAAGGCGCTGAGTCCTGATGTTGCCCCGAAGATGGCAACGACTGTCCCGCGACTCCGTCTGAACCATGGATCATGTTCTAGCACTGCAACGGGCTCACATCAGGTACACGCCACGGGGCCAGTGTGCGGATGATCTTGCTAGCTTTCGCCAACCGTTCCGTCAAGCCCTACTAGCTGAATTGCTGAGGGTGTGGGGCGGTGTTGCGCAGCCGTGAGCCGCTGAACTCGATGGTTGAGCCGGTGACCTGCCGCCAGAATGGCCAGATGGAGGGTGTGATCCGAAGTTCGATCCTGGCGTGCGCGTGCCGGGCCAGGAGATCATCGATGAGGACTCGCTCGATTGCCTCCACCTGCTGGTCCGTGACCCAGTAGCCGCCGACCTCGTGCGGCCGGAAGGTCTCGGCGGGCAGCCGGTAGGTGTAGAGGTGGCAGGCCCGCATCCGTTCCAGCCAGCTGGCCTCGATGACATGGATGCGGCTGGTGCCGCTTTGGCCGAAGAAACGTTCGCGGTCTTCGGCTGTGGTCGCCGATACTGGCCAGATGCATCCTCGCGGACAGTCCCGCGGGAACCAGAAAGTCGGCGCGTGGCGGGTGTCGACTGCCCAGACCAGCGGCGGCGCCGTGGGGTTGGTGGTCGGCGTGTGCGGCCGGAACTGGCTGAGAGCCGCGTTTTCGCTGAAGTGCCACAGGGCGAAGGGACCTTCTCCCTGGTATGGGGGCGCTGGTTCCCTTGCCAGCAGGTTCTCGGGATAGTCAGCGTTCATGAGCGCAGTATTTCCCAGGAACGCTGCCGCGGCCTGGCTCAGGCCGGTCAGGCTGCTTCGGCCAGGCCGATCCCTGGCCGGGCGGGCTGGTAGGGCTGGCCGGTGCGGAGCATGGCCAGGATGACGTCGCAGCGCCGGCGGGCCAGGCAGATCAGGGCGGCGTTGCGGCGTTTGCCCTCGGCCCGCTTGCGGTCATAGAAGGCATTGGAGGATGGGTCGCGCAGGGACGCGAAGGCGGCGAGGGACATTGCGTTCTTGAGCCGGCGGTTGCCGCGCCTGCTGCAGGCGTCGCCTAGCAGCCCAGAGAGGTCGGAACGGCAGTCGTCGAAACAGTCTGGGGGCCGGGACGGCGGTCGCAGTGAAAACAGCCCGGCAGATGGCGGTGGCAGTCCGCACTGCGGCCGAATGCCGCCGCGTACCAGATCAGAAACCCGGGAACGCTAACTGCAATGGCCAGGCTGCGTGACGGAGGAACTGCGCCTGATTTATTGCCCGCGTGTCGGTGTGAGTACGGGGCGTTGTGGCGGGGGAGAATGGACATAGAGAATAAGGCGGGACCCCTCCATGTATGAGATGGAGGGGCCCCGCCCAGTCTCGCGGCACCAGCAAGCTGGTTGCCCGGCAGCGGTGCACTGCGCGACCTGTCACCAGGGCCAGCGACCCACCTAAACTGCCGGTTTCCCGGCCTTTCCGGTGTTCCGGGGTTGCCCCCGGCCTGGTCACCGTTTCCGGTGGTGAGTGCATTTTTACTGCCTACCGACAGCACGGCACAAGGGTTTCCGGCCAGTATTCTCATGATTTTCTGGCTGTCCACATGTCGTCCACAGAACGGACCGGGTTATCCCCCGATACTGGTCATTTCTCCACCGGCTCATCCACAGCCTGACCCACAGCCGGGTCAGGACCGGGGGCATGCCGTGCATAGTTACCCTGTCGGCGGGCCGGCGGTCAGCCGTTCTCGAACCTGGCGCAGTCGCTCCTGGTCGTGGTGCGGCATCGCCCAGCGCGTCTCCAGCCACCATGTGCACCCCGCTTCCGCCCACGGGGCGACCGCTGCCGCGGCTGCGCCGTGGTCACCGGTTGGCGTCTCGCCCTCCGAGATCACATCAAGTCCGGGGGTGGCGCCGCGCTCGACCAGCCAGGCCTTCAGGTCATGTGCGTCGCCGGGCGTCCCCTCCTGCTGGTACTGGGGAATGATCCCGTCACAGCGCAGGACCCTGCGCATTGACTTGGGCCTGGGCCACGCACCGACTACCCAGATGGGGATCCGTTCCTGAACTGGCGTGGCTACCTGCGCGAGATCCATCCGTCCCGTCTCGTAGGTGTAGTGCTTGCCGTGATAGCTGCTTTGTCCTGCCCACAGCTCGCGGATCAGGTCGATGCCCTCGTCGAGGCACTCCGCGCGGCCAGCCAGGTCGGTGATCTCGCCGGTCGACGGCAGCTCGGTATCCAAGGCGCCTAGCCCTACCGCGAGGATCGCCCGTCCGCCCGAGAGTTGATCGAGGGTCGCAACCTGGCTCGCCACCTTCCACGGTCGTCGCCAAGGCAGCGGCGTGAGCATGGTGCCGAGCCTGATCCGTGAGGTACCGACGGCCATGGCGGACAGCAGTGCCCAGGCGTCGATGCCGTAGGCTGCCTCCCATACGAAGACGCCGTCCCAGCCGGACTGCTCGGCGAGAACCGCCAGGTCGAGCTGCTCGTTGGCCGTCCCCCCTGGAAGGACGAACCCGCTCCGCATTAGCGCAGACCCAGGTTGGTCCGGCCGTCGAGCAGTTCGCGGGCGATGTCGAGATGGCCGGAGTGGGAGGCTGTCTCCTCGATCATGTGCAGCACGACCCAGCGCACGCTTGGGACTTCGTACATGTCCGGGTCGTCGTGTTTCCCGAGTGGCGACGCTGACATGGGCGTCACGGCCAGCACCGCGTCGGAGCGCTTGCATTGCTCGCGGTAGTAGGCGATGACGTCCGCCGCCGGCCGGTCACAGGTGAACGCCGCCTCCGGGTCATATGCGGGCCGACCCTCGTCCCAGGGCAAGTCGAGATCGGAGCCGGCCACTACCTGCTGAAACCAGTGCCGCTCCGCGCCGCCCAGGTGTTCGACGAGACCGGCTGGCGTCCAGCCTGACGGCACAACCGCCTTGTGCCACGCCTCCTCGGAGAGCCCCTCGACGATGGAAAGCACGCAAGCCCGCTGGTATTCGAGGAAGTGCAACAGGCATCGCCTTTCCTCATCTAGTGCATCTGCCATGACCGGATCATGGCACGGACATCCGACAGTCGTCCTTGCTCAGGTCCGCCCGGTGGCCGTCTTTGGGCAAGTTGTTACGGATTGTCATGGTTGCAGCACTTTCAAGCCAGGTGTAGTCGTAACCATCACCGTGACTGCCGCGCGCCCCGAGGCCCGGCATGTCAATGAAGTCGGCCGGAAATCTAGTAGACCCGCCGCCCGCGGGTCTGCGGCCGCAGACACCGTCGTGTTTTCTTGCGTCACGCAAGTGTGGATGGCTATTCTCGGCAAATGATTGTTCTTAACGCAAAGAGCGGCGTCCGGCTGGGCGCCCTGCTGGGAATCACATGCATCGCGGTCGCCGCGGCCGGCTGCGGCAGCTCCTCACCGAGCAGCAGCAGCAAGAAGCCGACAGGCACGGTTAGCGTCGCCTACGCGTCCTCGCTTGAGTACCTCAACGAGCATGTCAACGCTCCGGCCTTCACGAAGGCCGAGGGCTACAAGTACACCGGCATGGCCGGGGCCTCCGGTGATCTGGAGGCGGACATCGCCTCCGGCGAGACTCACCCGAACGTCTTCGAGAGCGTCGGCTCCGACAACATCACGCCGCTGGAGCCCAAGTACACCAAGTGGTATGTCCCCTACGCGGGAACCTCGATGGTGGTGGCTTATAACCCCAAGAGCAAGTACGCCAGCCAGTTCGCAGCCATTGCCAGCGGAAAGGAGCCGCTGAAGGACCTCTTCACCCTGATGGAGACGCCTGGCTTCAAGCTCGGCCGCACTGACCCCAACATCGACCCGCAGGGCCGGGATTTCATCTACATGCTCGAACTCGCCCAGTCCAATTACCACCTGCCGAGCAACACGGTCACGAAGATCCTCGGTGGCCCGCTGGCCTCGACGTCGTCGTCTCAGATCTATAACGAGGCCACGCTGGACTCGACACTGCAATCGGGCCAGCTCGACGCCTCCAGCGCGTTCATCACCCAGGCGATCGAGCTGCACCTGCCTTACATCCCGCTGCCGACCGCCATCAACCTCGGCAGTGCCGCGGACGCCGCGCAGTACGCCAAGGCAACCATCACGATCACCGGCGGCGTGATGAAGTCCGGCTCGCCGCAGGTGATCGACATCACCATCGTCGGCAAGCCCACCGCGGCCGCGATCGCGTTCGTCAAGTACACGCTCTCGACGACGGGCCTGGCCCTGTACAAGACGGGAGGATTCACGCTACTGCCGACCACGGCGGTCGGCAGCGGGGTCCCCTCCGCGATAAGTAGTGAGCTGGGCAGCTAGCCCGGCGGCAGCTTCCGGCGGCGCTGTCCGGGGGGATGAACCTCCCGGACAGCCCGGTCGGCGGGGGCCGGGCCGGGCGAAGGCAGGCCTGCGGACGATCGGTTCCCTGTCGGGGTTTGTGTCCGTTGCCGGGGCAGGCGTGATCTGGATCGCCCTGCTAGGGCCGGTGATCGCCCTGCTCATGCACTTGTCCCGCGGCGCCATCGTGAGCTCGCTGACGGCGCCGGGCGCACTCGACCCGCTTCTCGTCTCGATCGAGTCAGGGGCGGTAACCCTGGGCGTGCTGGTTCTGCTCGGCACGCCGCTGGCCTGGATGCTAGCGCGCGGCAGGCTCCCGTTCCCGCGGGTCTGGGAGGCGGGGGTGCTCTGTAGCCTGCTGCTGCCGCCGCTGGTGATCGGCCTGCTGCTGGTCTTCATGGTCGGGCCGTACACGCCGATCGGGCAACTGCTGAACGACGTGCACCAGTCGGCGACCAACACCTTCCTCGCCCTGGTCATCGCCGAGGTGTACGAGTCGGCTCCGTATTACGTGCTCGGCGCGCAATCGGCCTTCGGCAGCGTCGATCCGCGGCTGGAACAGCAGGCCGGGCTGCTGGGCGACAGGCCGCGGCGGGTGTTCCGCCGGGTGACCTTGCCGCTGGCCGCGCCCGGCCTGGCCATGTCCCTTGCTGTCGCCTGGGCCAGGGCGATGGGAGCCTTTGGGGCGGTCATCATCATCGCCTACCACCCGTTCGGGATACCGTTGCAGATCTATACGACGCTACAGGAGACCGGCCTAGCCTCCGCGCTGCCGTTCGCCCTGGTCCTGCTGGTGGTCGCACTACCGCTGCCGCTGGCCGCCTACACCTGGAGCGCCCGTGCTGGACGCCGACGTCGAGGTTGACCGCAGGGATTTCACCGTGCACGTCGCCGTGTCGGTCGCGCCGGGGGAGCGGCTGGCCCTATTCGGCCCCTCCGGCGCCGGGAAGACCACGCTGCTGGAGGCCATCGCCGGGCTGGTGCCGTTGCGGCATGGTCAGATCATCCTTAACGGGCGGGTGCTGACCTCGACGGCGCCGCCAGTGCGGGCGGTGCCGGCCTGGCAGCGCCGGGTCGGCCTGCTGCGTCAGGATCCGGGCCTTTTCCCGCACCTGTCGGTGCGCGGCAACCTCGGCTACGCGCCGACGGCGGTCCCTGGTGGCTCCGAGCTGACCGAGCTCGCCGACATGCTGGAGATCGGCGGCCTGCTGTCGGCCATGCCCGCCCGGCTGTCGGGCGGGCAAGCGCACCGGGTGGCGCTGGGGCGGCTGCTCCTGGCCGACTGCGACGCGCTGCTGCTCGACGAGCCATACAGCGGGCTGGACGCCGCCCTGCGGCGGACGCTCACCGACCTGGTGGGCCGGCTGGTGCAGGATCGCCGGGTGCCGACGATCATGGTGGCGCACGAACTCCCCGATGCGCAGGCCTTCGCCGACCGGCTGGCGGTGCTTGACAGCGGTGGCCTGCTACAGATCGGGACACCCCATGACGTGGTGCTGCGGCCGGCCTCGCGGCGGGTTGCCGAGCTGGTCGGATACCTCGGCTTCGTCCAAGTCCGGAGCACGCGAAGCGGCGGCAAGGCTGGCGCCGCCGGCGCCGGGCCGGGGCATACGGTGGCCGGGGTGCATCCAGACCGGGTGATCACGGGTGCGCATCCGGAACGTGGCGTCGTCCTCGCCGGGACGGTGACCGCTTGCCTGCCAGCCGGGGCTGGCTGGGAGGTCGGCCTCCGGGTAGGGCAGGCGGTGGTCATCTGCCGGCTGCCCGAGCGCCCGGTGGCGGAAGGCGGGCAGTTGGTGGTGACCGCGCTGGCGCCGCCATGTTTCGGTCCCGATGGGGCCGAGCTGCCGGTCGCGGCCGGAGACCAAAGTCAGGCCTGGCCAGAGCAGGTGAGCGCATGACAGGCGGACAAGCCGGTGCGACAGCGACCACGGGGGTGGGATGGGCAGGACTTCGGGCGGCGGTGTGCGGGTGACCTTGGGCGGCGGAATGCGGCTCAGGCTCGCCCGCCAGGCCCGCGGCTTCTCGCAGCAGCAGCTTGCCGGGATGGCGGACGTGTCGAGGCAGGCCGTCTCCGCGGTCGAATCCGGCAACTCCGACCCGTCGCTGCGGGTCGCCTTCGCGCTCGCCCAGGCGCTCGGCATGACGGTCGAGGAGGTGTTCGGCCCCGGGGATCCTCCCGCCGAGGTCGAGGCCCGCTCGCTGGCCAGGCTCGGCGCCGCCGGCGCCAGGGTCACGCTTGCGCCGGTGGGAGAGGGCCTGGTCGCCCTGCCGCTAGCCGGCGACACGGCGACGCGCGCGGGTTTCCTGCCGGCCGGCGGCCTGGTCGGCCGGCGGACAGGCTCGGTGCGGCCGATCGGGCCGCCGCGCCCCACCCTGGTGGTGGCGGGCTGCGATCCGGCGCTGCCGCTGCTCGAGACCCCGCTGGCGCTGCTGGACCCGCCCGTCGCCTTCGCCTGGTGGCCATGCGGGAGCGAGCAGGCGCTCAGGCTGGCCGCCGACGGCCTGGTGCATGCGGCAGGCGCGCACCTGCGCGACCCGAGCGGAGAGTACAACACCGGACAGGTCAGCGGGCTGCTCGGCGGCCAGGGTGCGGAGATCGTCGGATTCTCTGCCTGGCGGGAAGGACTCGCGCTCGCGCCCCGGCTGGCCGGTGACGTGTCGGGCGTAGGCGACCTGGCCCGGCTCGGCCTGCGCGTGGTCAACAGGGAGGCCGGCTCGGAGGCGAGACAGGTGCTTGACAGGGAACTGCTCAGGCTCGGCCTTGAGCCTGCCGCGCTGCCCGGCTATGACACCAGGGTCGGCGGCCACCTCCAGGTGGCGTCGGCGATCGCGGCCGGGCTGGCCGAGGCCGGCGTCTCCGCCGAGCCGGCCGCCCTCGCCTACGGCCTGCCCTTCGTGCCGCTCGCCGACGAGCGTTTCGATCTGGTCATACCGCGCGCCGTAGCCGATTCCCGCGAGGTGCAGAGCATGGTCAGGGTGCTGTCATCGCCGTGGCTGCATGCGCAGCTCGACAGCCTGCCCGGCTACGACGCGAGCCACTGCGGCGAGCGCGTCGGCACGCTCTGACTGTGGCTGGTCAGGCGACCGCACCCGGCATCGGCTCCGGGCCGGCGCTGCCCCCGGGCGGCGGCACCAAGCCGCTCAGTGACCGTAAACGGGGACGAGCAGCCCGCGGGCGATCGTGTGGAACCTGAGGTTGAACCCGGCCACCGCGGGTGAGATGTCGGAGTCGACACCGAGGTCATGCGTGTCGAGCGCGTGCACGGCGAATACGTACCTATGCGCCGGGTCGCCTTGCGGCGGAGCGGCACCGCCGAAGTCCTTGGCCCCGTAGTCATTTCGGACGCAGAACGCGCCACCGGGCAGGTCCGGGTTCCCGCTGCCCGCCGCGCCGGCCGGCAGCTCGGTGACCGAGGCCGGCAGGCCAAGCACGACCCAGTGCCAGAAGCCGGACCCGGTCGGGGCGTCCGGGTCGAAGCAGGTGATCGCGAACCCCTTGGTCTCCGCCGGAAAGCCGGACCACCGCAGGTGTGGCGAGAGGTTCTGCCCGGTCATGCCGAAGCTGTTGAACACCTGCGCTTGGCTCATCTGCTCGCCATGCGTGACGTCGTCGCTCTCGACGGTGAAGGACGGGACATCTGGATGGAAGTCGTAGGGCAGCGGTGCCCGCTCTGACATCTTTCCTCCTCGCGGCTGGGCCGCGCGCGCGGCCAGGACAACGCTACCGGGCGCGGGCGTGCCGCCACGCGAGACATCCGCTTTCACTCCTGTCGGCGTGACGGGGCGGCGCGTTTGGCAATATCTTTAAGGGGAAGAGGTCGTCGGCCGGATCACTGGAGGGCCTGACGAGAACCAGGGGCAGCAAGGGCACCCAGGGCGCAGGGTCCCCAATCGGAGGCGTAGCTGTGGCGCGCGGATGGCACGGCTGGCTGCGCCGCGGCGTGCTCGCAGGTGCGCTCGTCGCGGTCGCGTTTACCCCAGGTCAGGCATCCGGCTCTTCCTCTTCTGGCTGCACCGCCTCGCGCTGCGGGGCGGCTGGCATCGTGCGCTGGGTCCGCCCGCTACCCGGATCCTGGACCGCGACAAGCGACGTTCTTGGTACCGTTCGGGCCGCGCAGGGCGGTGGCGGGCAGGCGTATGCGGCGGCAGGCCGCGACGTGGCGGCCATCGGTTTCGACATGACCGTGTACGCCTATAGCGCGCGCTCCGGAGACCCGCTCTGGGCGAAGGAGCTGACCGGCTTCCCGGCCGGTTCGCAGATCGTGTCGGTCCGGGTCTGGCCTGGCGTCGTCACGGTCGGGGTGGCCCGCGGGCCGGAACTGGATGCCGCCAGCAGCAGCCAGCGCACCGTGATCCTCACCGCGGGTGCCGGGCGGCAACTGCACTCCTATCCGGCAGCGCCGTTCGGCGGAGCCATAGCCGCGGACACCCGGAACACGGTGGTAGTCGGGTCTACGGCGGTCACCAGCTACGACAACGCGACCGGACGGGTCAGCTGGTCGCGCGCCACCGGGCACGCCAGCCAGGACTGGCGGTCCGACAGCGGCCACGTGTATGTGGCGCAGGCCGCGGGCGGATACCTGGGAACCGGGCCGGTGACGGCGCTTCGCAAGATCAGTCTGCGGACCGGGGCTGAGCAGATCGTCCGTCCGTCCGGCGGCTCGTTCAACGGCAGGCTTAGCGCGGTGCTGCGCGATGTCGTCCTGTTTTCCGGTGCGCAGGGGGTCAGTGCCTACAGCGGCACGACAGGGCAGTTTCTGTGGCGGCGGGCTGGCGCGGTGCCGGAGAGCGTGGACGTGACAGCGGGGCTGTTCTATCTCACCGTCGGCAGCACCCTGACCGGCGTACAGCCGTGGACCGGGCGGACGCAGGCCAGGGTGACCGGGGTCAACGGCGCGGACTCCGGCGGGGTGTACGGGGTGCGCAATGGCGTGGCGCTCGGGCTCGACCTCGGGCCGCTCGGCGAAGCGTGGGGATATGACGTGACCAGCCAGCGGGTGATCTGGACCACCCGGCCGCTGCCCTGGCCGCACTACTTCGTGGACCTGTCCGGTATCGGCGGCAGCGCGGATCCCGATAACGCCACGGTGCTTCTCACTGCCTGCCCGCAGCGCATCGCGACCGCGTCGGGACAGCTCTGCCAGGACCCCGAGCTCGTGCTGATCGACCGCTGATGCCCAGTCGCTGCCCAGCCGGCTGGCGGCACGCCCGCCTGTTCTACGCTACGCAGGTGCTGGTGCCGCTTCGTTCGGAATAATCATGATCATTTGAGGGGGAGCTGGACGGATGAAACGGGTAAAACTCCTGCTCAAAGGCATGGATAATTTTCAGCAACAGCGGCCAGTTCTCGCGTTCCCGATCGCGGTGTGGAAGAAGTTCGGCGATGACCAGGCGGGCAGCCTGGCCGCGCTGATCGCCTACTACGCGTTCGCGTCGATCTTCCCGCTGCTGCTGGTGCTGATCACGGTGCTCGGCGTCGTGCTGCGTAACCATCCGGCATTGCAGACGAGGGTGCTGAACGACGTCGCGCACAATTTCCCGGGGATCGGCAGCCTGCTGACCGGCAGCGTGCACGCGAAGAGCGGGACCGGTATCGCGCTGGCCATCGGCCTGATCTTCGCGTTCATCGGCGGGCGCGGGGTGGCCACCGCCATCCAGAACGCGCTCAACGCGGTCTGGGAGGTGCCGCTGACCCGGCGCCCGGGATTCCCCGGGTCGATCCTGCGCAGCCTCGGCATGATCCTGGTGATCGGGATCGGCGAGATCGTCTCGTTCACGCTGGCTGGCTTCGCCGGCGGCGTCGGCACCGTGTTCACCGGCGTGGGGGCGTACATAGCCACCACCGCGGTCTCGCTGATCCTCAACGTCGGCGTGTTCTGGCTCGCGTTCCGGCTGGGCACGGCAGCCGAGGTGGCCGGGCGCGACCTGTGGCTCGGCGCCGTGCTCAGCGCGATCGCGTGGCAGGTGCTGCAAAGCGTCGGCGCTGGCCTGATCCGCCACGCCGCGCACACGAG
Source organism: Actinomycetota bacterium (assembly GCA_003168255.1). GTDB lineage: Bacteria > Actinomycetota > Actinomycetes > Streptosporangiales > Streptosporangiaceae > PALSA-505. Next base: position 32,174 of record PMSU01000020.1, on the reverse strand, counting down.
CAACACCACGAACGCCACGTTCGCCCTGGTGCTCGGGCTGCTGGCCTTCCTGTACCTACAGGCCGAGCTCACCCTGTACGCGGTGGAAGCCAGCGCCGTGCACGCCCGCAGGCTGTGGCCGCGCAGCATGTTCCCGCCGCCGCTGACCGAGGCGGACCGGCGGGCCTACGAGCTGTACGCGAAGGTGCAGCAGCGCCGCCCTGAGCAGGAAATCGAGAGCCGCCTGCCCGAGGCCGACGACTCTGGGCCAAGCGCCAAGCCGGACGCTGACCGGGCCGGGCGCTGACCGGGCCGGACACGCGGTCGCGCGGCGCGCGGACGGCCCGGTCAGCGCGGGAGTTCGGCTGGGCTTACGTCCAGCGAGTCCCGCCGGCGAAGTCGCTGGTGAAGCTGGAGTTGACGGAGGACTCGATGGCCTGGTCATTGATGATCAGCCCGAGTTCCCGGTTCTCGTTGAGTGAGGTAGCGGAGAAGTTCTCCGAGCCGATGAAGATCTTCGAGGTCGAGGTGTTGTAGTCGGCCATGATGACCTTGCCGTGGATGTAGAACCCGGTGGATGAGCTGTAATAGCTGATCTGCACGCCCGCCTTGTAGAGCGTGTTGTACTCGCTGTCGTACTCGCCATCGGTGTTCTCGCCCACGACCCGGACGTCGACGCCGCGCTTGGCTGCGCTGGCAAGATCATTGGTGATCGTCGTGTCGTCCATTTCCTCCGAGTAGATCTTCAGGCTGGTCTTGGCGCCCTTGATCAGGCTGACAAGCTGCGTCTGCGAGTCGGTGGGCGACCAGACCAGGTCGGCGCCGTCGCCAGGCGTCACGCTCTTGTGCGCGAAGTCGGCGTTGAAGACCTTCACGATGGCGCTGATGTCCTTGGCGTCGGTGTCCAGCACGCCGAAGTCCCTGGTGGTGGAGTAGTACTGGCTCTGTAGGTTGAGGGTCATGATGGCGGCAGTAGTGCCATCGACCACCATGCACTTCTCGTGCGTGTAGTAGTACTTGGACCAGGACCAGACGACGTCGACACCATGCGAGTTGAGGTAGTTGTAGGCGGACTGGTTCTCGCTCTTCTCCTGCTGGTCGAGAATGACCCGGACATCGACGCCCCGCGCCGCGGCAGCCCCGAGATCGTCCTCCGCGGTGGTGTCCTGGAGCTCGTACATCGTCAGGTCGATGCTCGTCTTGGCCCCCTTGACGAGGTTGTCGAACCAGCTGATTCCCTGGTCGGGCAGGGTGTACAGGGTGAAGTCGGAGGATGGGGCCTGCCGGGTGGCGGCCACGCTGGCGCTAGCTGTCAATCCGAGCACGGCAGTGACTGCGATGGCGGCTGCCGCCGCGAGGATAGATATGGGCAGTCTGCGCTGGAACATGCGGCGTACCTTTCGTCGCGTGCCCTGGTCGCCCGGTAAGGCGGATCCCTGGCGACATGGATTTGCTCCCACATACATGGCCGGTCAGCTACCCGAGAGCTGGCCAGTTGACTCGGTCAGGACGGCCGGCGCCGGCGCCTGTTCCAGGGCATCGAGGAAGGTCTCCGCCCAGTGCCCGACGTCGTGTTCGCGCACTCGTCGTCGCATGGAACGCATCCGGCGTTTGGCTTCGCCCGGCGAGATCGTTGCTGCCCGGATGATGGCGTCTTTCAGCCCCTCGATGTCGTGCGGGTTCACCAGCAACGCACTGCCCAGCTCGTCTGCGGCGCCGGTGAACTCGCTTAGCACCAGCGCGCCGGTCTCATCGCGGCGGCAGGCGACGTACTCCTTAGCCACCAGGTTCATCCCGTCCCGCAAGGAGGTCACCAGCATCACGTCCGCGGCCAGGTAGAGGGCGGCCATCTCCTCCCGCGGGTAGGTCTGATGGAGATAGTGAATGGGGGCGTTGCCAAGCTCTGCGTGCTCCCCGTTGATCCGGCCGACCGTCACCTCGACCTCATCCCGTAGCACGCGGTAATGCTCAACGCGCTCCCGGCTAGGGCTGGCCACCAGGACGAGCACAGCTTCGGCGGGGGTTAGGCGGCCTTCGCTGAGCAGCTCGCCGTAGGCGTTGAGGCGATGAAGTATGCCCTTGGTGTAGTCGAGGCGATCGATGCCAAGCAGGACGACGCGGGGATTGCCCAGGGCGTGGCGGATCTCCTTCGCCCGCGCCCGGACGGTTTCCCGGCTGGCGATCTTTTCGAAGGCCGCCGAGTCGATCGAGATAGGGAATGTTCCGACCCTGACATCGCGCCCCGTGCCTGAGACATCCGCCGCCTGGCGCTGAGCGGCGACGGCGGTGCGTGCGTCCCCGGACATGGTGGCCGGCACCCGGACCAGGGAGCCTCGGGTCGCCAGTCTCGCCGTCCGCCGGCACGCGCGCAGGAAGTTCGCAGCATCACCATGCCGCTGGAATCCCAGCAGGTCCGCGCCGAGCAGGCCCTCGATGATCTGCCGGCGCCAGGGAAGCTGGGCGAAGATCTCGTAGCCGGGAAACGGGATGTGGGTGAACATGCCAATGCGCACGTCGCTTCGCTGCTCTCTCAGCATCCCCGGAACCAGTTGAAGCTGGTAATCGTGCACCCACACTGTCGCACCGATGGCTGCCTGCTGCGCCGCCGCCTGCGCGAAGCGGCGGTTGACCCGCACGTAGGCTTCCCACCAGGGGCGATGGAACTCTGGCGGAGCGATAACGTCGTGATACAGCGGCCACAACGTGGCGTTGCAGAAGCCCTCGTAGTAGTCCCTGACTTCGTCGGCGGAAAGACCGACGCCAACCAGGTGCATACCCGCCACGTCGAATGGCTGAGGCGGATCGCCGGCTGCGCCCGACCATCCGATCCATACACCGTCGGCGTCGCGCATTATCGGCTCGAGAGCACTGACCAGCCCGCCCGGGCTCGGCCGCCACTCGACTTGGCCCTCCGGACCGTCGACCTGGTCCACCGGCAGTCGGCTGGCGGCTACCACGAAACCGCAGTCGCCGACTCCCCACGCCGAGTCAGGGCCGTTGCCTTGCGCCTTCTCAGTCAGGTCTGGCACCCCGCCTGTCACTGCTGGTATCCGGTCGGCGCTGCCTCGGTGTACCGCATGTGCAGTCGGATGGTGCTGCCATCAGGTCCGGTGCGTAGTTCAACAAGGTCGCAGACTTGGTGGACGACCCACATGCCCTGACCGTGGCTGGCCTCGGCGGCGGGGCGCCGTCGACCGACGAGCGGGTCGTGGATGTGGCCGCTGTCGCGGACCTGGCAGATGACTTCGCCAGGGGCGGCCCAAACGTGCAGGGTGCCTCCCCCCTCGGTGTGGCGCAGGGTGTTGGCGGTGAGTTCATGCGCCGCCAGGACGAGGTCAGCGGTCCGGGCCGGAGCGAGCCCGGCGCGGGACGCATGGTAGGCGACGAACGCCCGCACCGGGGCGAGGCTGTGGTGGTAGGCCAGGGCGGCGGCGTGCCCGGGAGGAGCGGGCAGCGGCTGGTCGCATTCGGCGGGGAGCACTGCGGTCCCGGTGTAGTCGGGGCTGGGCCGCGGGCATCCGCCGCGGATAACCACGGGGTGAGTGTGCTCGGCGGCCGCGAGGGCGGCCGGGCCCAGCCGGGCGGTGTCATAGGGGCACAAGATCCTCGCGGGAGCATCCGCGAACGCCAGGTTGATCAGCGCCTCGTGCCGGGTGGCCTCGTTGAGTTCCTCGGTCGTGCGCGTCTCCCAGACAGGCTCGCCGACATAGCAGACCGGCCGGCCGGGGTACGCATCGACGAACTCGCGCACCACCGGGATGATCCAGGCCGGATTGGCGCCCATCCGGGTCATGTCAGCGAAAGTGACCCGGCCGGCCTGCGCGCCCAGGTGGTCACGGAGCAATCTGATCCTGGTCTCAGGTACCGCGACGAAGACTGGTTCGCCGCCGTCAAGCCCGGCCTGAACGAACCCGGACACCTCGCGCAGGTACTCGCCGGTGTCGTGGTAAAAGACCGCTGCGTGATAAAGCCTCGGCTCACCGTCGGCGAGGACGTCATTCATCGGTTACCGCCAGGCCCGGCCCCGGCAGCCAGCGTGGTGACAACGAAGGGACCTGTCGCCACCGACTGCATACTCACCAACCGTTCGGGTGCGGGCGAAGGCTCCCCGCCTTGCGCTCAGATGTCTGGACGGCCCTAATTATCACCCAGTTGCCACGCGTCAAGCCAGCGAGCCCGGCCGGGCACGGCCGGGCACGGCCCGCCACCGCTGCGCAGCCGGTGCTCCAGACCCGGGTTGCGGGCGGCGTCATCCAGGTTTGCCTGCCCGTTGCCGGCTGAGGCTGGGCCGTTACGATCGAGATCCTGCCCCTCGAAGGGAGCGATGCCGACGTGTCCGATCGAGGCAGCACCCGCGGGGAATTCAGCCGCGACCAGGAGTACATCTCGACCCGGATCACGGCAGACGGAAGGGACGGCTTCCCGGTGCAGCCGGGCCGCTACCGGCTCGCGGTCAGCCGGGCCTGCCCGTGGGCCAACCGGGCCATCATCGTCCGCCGCCTGCTCGGCCTGGAGGACGCGGTATCGATGGCCATCGCCGGGCCGACTCATGACGAGCGGAGCTGGACCTTCGATCTTGATCCGGGCGGCCGGGATCCGGTGCTGGGCATTGAGCGCCTCCAGGAGGCGTACCTCGCCCGCTTCCCTGACTACCAGCGGGGCATCACCGTCCCCGCGATCATTGATATTCCGAACGGCCAGGTCGTAACGAACGACTTTGCCCAGATCACTCTCGACCTGTCCACGCAGTGGCGGGCGCATCACCGCGACGGCGCCCCGGACCTGTACCCGCAGGAGCACCGCGACGAGATCGACATGGTCGCACGGCTCGTGTTCAAGGACGTCAACAACGGCGTGTATCGCTGCGGCTTCGCGACCGCGCAGGATGCTTACCAGGCCGCCTACCGTCGCCTCTTCAGTCGGCTCGACTGGCTCTGCGCCCGGCTGGCACACCAGCGCTACCTGGTGGGCGAGACGATCACGGAGGCCGACGTGCGGCTATTTACCACCCTGGTCCGGTTCGACGTCGTCTATCACGGACATTTTAAGTGTAACCGGCAGAAATTGGCTGAAATGCCAATATTGTGGGCGTATGCCCGGGACCTTTTCCAAACTCCGGGCTTCGGCGACACCATAGATTTCGACCACATCAAACGCCACTACTATCAGGTCCACCGCAGCATTAACCCCACCGGGATCGTCCCCGTAGGCCCGGACCTGGCCGGATGGCTGCACCCGCACGACCGGGAACGACTCGGCGGCCGCCCCTTCGGTGCCGGCACGCCGCCGTCGCCGCCGGCTCCGCACGAAACTGTGCCCGCTGCGCACACTGCGCAGGCGAACTAGGCACTCGTTCGCCGCGCGTCATGCGTGAAACGCGTGACGTGGGTAGTGAGGAGTATTCTCAGCTCAGGCGACGTCAGGCCGAGGCTATGTGGCCCGGCTGGAATGGAGGCCGTAAATGCCAGAAGGCACGGCACTAGATGCCTATCTCACGGATCACATGGCTGGGTCGGTATCCGCCGTTGACATGGCCAGGCGCGGTGCGAAGAACAACACCGGCCCGCTGGGCCAGTTCTTCGCTGACCTGGCGCGTGAGATCGAGGTTGACCGCCGGACTCTGGAGGAGATCGCGGAACGTGTCGGCACTCAGCCAAGCGCGCTGAAGCAGGCCGGAGCCGTGGCGATAGAGCGGCTCAGCCGGCTCAAGATCGACGAGCGGATGACGGGCAGTCCGGAGCTGAGCCTGCTGTTTGAGCTGGAACTGCTCTACCTGGGCATCCAGGGCAAGCATGCGCTGTGGCGGACGCTGGGCACATTGAGCGACTCCCGGCTGGCCGAGTTCGACTTCAGCAAGCTCGAGCAGCGCGCCGACGAGCAGCTGGCCGCGGTCGAGGAGCAACGTCTCGCGGTCGCCAAGGATGCTCTCGCAGGTTGACGTCCCGGCACCGACAGGGCTGGGCTAGCTTCGGCGCATGCAGACTTTCGATGTCGCCGTGCTCGGCGCGGGCTCGGCTGGTGAATGGATCGCGGGCGGCGTAGCCGACAAAGGCGGTTCGGTCGTGCTCGTCGAGGCGCTGCGAGTGGGTGGTGAGTGCCCTTACGTCGCGTGTATCCCGAGCAAGGCGATGTTGCGCAGCGCGCATGCGCGCGTGCAGGCCCGCCACCTCACCGATCTGGGCGGGGCGTCGGTGTCGCCCGGGCTAGACGAGGACCGGGATGCGTTCCGGGCGGCGGTGCGCCGCCGGGACCGGCTTTCCGGAGCAGGGGACGACAGCGGCGCGGCGGCGAGCATCGAACGGCGCGGCGTGACGCTGGTCCGCGGCACCGGCCGGATCAGCCGCCCCGGCGTCATCGACGTAGCAGGGCGAGAGTTCGGTTACCGCGATCTGGTCGTGGCAACGGGATCGTCGCCGGTTATCCCGCCGGTGGAAGGGCTCGACGCGGTACCGGCCTGGACAAGTGATCAAGCTCTGTCAGCTCCGGAGTACCCCGTATCGGTGATCGTGCTGGGCGGCGGCGCTGTCGGCTCCGAACTCGCCCAGGCCTACGCCGGCTTCGGCGTACGGGTATCGCTCGTGGAGGCGGCCGGCCAGCTTGCCGGGCATGAGGACCCCCGCATCGCCGCGGAGCTTGCAGCCGTGCTGCGCGGCGACGGAGTCGATGTACGGCTCGGCGCTCAGGTGACACGGATGGAGGTCACCGGCGACGGCGGGGCGCGTGCGCTGCTAGCCGGAGGCACGGCCATCGAGGCGGGCCGGGTGATTCTCGCCGCGGGCCGCGCCCCGGCCACCAAGGGCCTTGGCCTGCATTCCATCGGCGTCACGACGGCGGAGAGCGGCGCGCTGCGGGTCGATGACCATTGCCGCATCGAGGGTCAGGCGCACGCCTGGGCGGCCGGTGATGTCACCGCGATAGCGCCATATACCCACGGTGCGAACTACCAGGCGCGGGTGGTGACGGAGAACCTGCTCGGCGGCAGCCGGGCGGCGGACTACCGGGCGATGCCGCGGGTGATCTACACCGATCCTCCGCTGGCCAGCGTCGGCATGACCGAGCGGCAAGCGCGCGAGGCGGGCATCGAGGTAACAACGGCCACGATCGACATATCGCAGGTGGCCCGCTCATCGACCGACGGCGCGAGTGCCGGCCAGCTGGTCCTGGTGGCCGACCGCGCGCACGGTGTCCTCATCGGCGCCTGCGCCATCGGGCCGGCCGCGGACGAGTGGATCTCAGAAGCCACCCTGGCGATCTTGACCCGCGTCCCCATCACGTTGCTGGCCGACGTAGTGCACCCGTTCCCGACCTTCTGCGAGGTGTATGAAATTCCGTTGCGCCAGCTCGCGGCCGAACTAGCCTGAGCCCGCGCGGCTCAGGCCACGGCCGGTGCTGCTACTTCAGCTCACTGGGTTCCACTACTTACCCCAGACACAGACAAGGAGGTCGCGGGCCGCGTCTCAGGACCCCCGGTCACATTTATCCCATCCACCGGAGGTACCTGCCAGCGGACGCGTGCTTCCAGACCCGCAGGGACCGGTCCTGGAGCTGGCGCGCTTCGGCGTCCTCGCGTTCGTACAGCAGGCCGTAGACGAACGAGTTCTCCTGCGCCAGGAAAGCGCTCACGGCAAGGTCACGGACGCAACCGCGGGCGATGATCGCATCCTGGTGATCGCCGAGCACCGACTGGACGCTCTTCATGTGCTTCCCGAATCGCCGGGCGCGGGAGCCAGCGACCGGGCGTAGCACCTCCGCGGCATAGCGGGCGCGCTTGGCCGCCTTGCGGGTCTCGTGCAGTGCGATCTCGCGGTCCCGGCCAGCAGCCGCCCGCCGCGCCCGGCGCATCCGCCGGCGGACCCGCCGGTAGGCACGGGCAACCGCCTCCGGTAGCTCTTGCGCGGCTGGCCGCTCGGCCGCCGCGGTCAGCGGAGGATCGTGCAGCAAGCGGTCCAGGTCATCGAGCACCGTGACATAGCGCTCGGAGTCCAGGGCTTCGAGCACGGCGCGGCGGGCGGCGGCCTGCAGCGGCGCGAAATGTACCTGGACGCGCGCGGCTACCGGACCCATGACGAGTTCCCCCGGCGTCTGCTCCAAGCGCGCCTCCAGGCGCCCGGCGAGAACCTCGCCATCGCGGGATTCGCCGAGAACCCCGCCCAGCCAGCGCAGCTCATCGCGGAGGTGCCGGGTGTCCGCGGCTCGCAGGGTCTTGCCGAAGGACTGAAGCGTGCTGCGCAGTCGCCGGGTGGCGATCCGCATCCGGTGTACCGAGCCGGGTTCGTCGCGCCGGACCAGCGGATCGGACTCCTTCATCGCGTCGGACTGCGCGCGAAGATAGCCGAGCACTATCTCCGCCGACGTGGATTTCTGGGTCAGCCGGTCCCGGGGCGCGGCCGGGAGCAGCCGGTCGGCGAGGGCCCGTTCCAGCTTTGCCGAGTGACCCGCCCGGCGCAGCCCGCCGCGCCGTAGCCGCTTGTCTGCCACCTCCAGCAGGCCTGTATCCCCGCCGGTCAGCTCGATCTCCGCCTCCTGCCACCCGGAAATCGTCGTGGACCGGCCGAGGGTTTGCGCCGAGACGTCGTCGGCGACCACCTCGGCGAGCGAGACTCCGTCCGCGTCCCTCAGGATCCTGCGTCGCCGCACGGTAGTGATGTGCGCAACCGGCTGTAGCGGCTGTCCCCTGCTGTAAGCGCGGACCAGGCCGGCCAGCTCGGCGGGGATCACGGATCCGGGCGTTCCTAGCGGCTGCCACAGCTCACGGCGCGAATCATCTCCGGCAGGCAGCTTCAGGTGCCAGCCCTCGTCCGCGCCGCCGCTGCGCCGCCGCAGGGTGATGCCGGCCCGGATGAGCCGCAGATCGCCGGTGTCGTAGTACTCGGCTTCCAGGGTCTCCTCCTGGACGTCGGATACCGACGTGACCTGCGGCAGACCTTCCAGCGACGGCAGCATAAGGACCGTCGAGTCGGCCTCGTACTTGCGTTCCGTCTCGCGGTGCTCGGTAACCATGGATGACGCCTACCCCCAGACGGCGGACTCATCCCGGCGCAATCGTGATCATCGTGCTGGTTGTCATGTTCCTGCGCAGGTAGCGGGACGGGCGAGCCGCCCCCTGAGGCGGACGCCACGCAATCAGCCCAGGGCTTGCGGCCAGCCCGGTGGTAAGTATTGTCGCGGAATACATCAGCTAGTCGGCTGTGGCCGGGCGCGAGGTAAGGAGGCGGTCGTGACAGTTCCCACCGGCGCCCCGACCCTGCGACCTCCCGCACCGCCGCAGGCCGTGCCGCCTGAGGCTGCACCGCTGGAGGCCGCAACGCCGGAGGCCGCGGGGTCGCAGGCGCAGCTGCGTTCAGCATGGCTCGTGGACCCGGAGACGCTGCTGCTGGTCGAGGACGACGCCGGAGATGCCGTTCTCGTCGAAGAGCTACTTGCTGATAGCGGTGTCCGCGCGACTCTCAGCTGGGCGCGCTCGCTCGCCGAGGCGAACGAGATGCTGCGGCGCGACGGCATCCCCGGCTGCATCCTGCTGGACCTGCACCTTCCCGACGCCCACGGGCTGGAAGCGGTTACCCAGGTGCTTGCCGCTGCCCCGGCTGCGCCGGTCGTCGTGCTCACCGGCCTGGCAGAGGAGAACGCCGGGCTCGCGGCGGTCGCGGCCGGAGCGCAGGACTACCTGATCAAGGGCCAGGCGGCGCCGGACGTCTTCAGCCGCGCGATCCGCTATGCGGTCCAGCGCAAGCACGTCGAGCAGGCGTCCGCTGCCCTTCAGGTCAGCGCGCTGCGGGCGGAGGAGAACGCCCGGCTGGAACGCGGGCTGCTGCCTACTCCACTGGTGCGCACCGACATGATCGAGGTAGTGGCCCGCTACCGGCCAGGCCGGGCGCAGGCGCTGCTCGGCGGCGACTTCTACGACGTTGTCGAGACCGCCGACGGGACGGTGCACGCGGTGATCGGCGACGTCGCCGGGCACGGCCCCGCGGAGGCGGCCACCGGGGTCTGCCTGCGGGTCGCCTGGCGGTCGCTTGTCCTGGCCGGGACGCTCGCGCCGGCGCTGATCGAGCTGCTCGAGCAGATGCTCGTCGCTGAGCGGGAGGGCGACCGCGTGTTCGCCACCCTCACCTACCTTGCTTTCGCACCAGATCGCCGCAGCGTGCGGATCCTGCGGGCTGGCCACCCTGGCCTGCTGCTGCGGGTGGCCGGCGGCATCGAGCTGGTCGAGGGGGAGGTGGGGCCGGCCCTGGGCCTGGTTCCTGGTTTCGGCTGGCGGGAGGAAGAGATGCCGCTGCCTGCGGGAGCGAGCTTGGTGCTATTCACCGACGGGCTGTTCGAGGGACGCATCGGGCCGGGCAGCGAGCGGCTCGGCGAGGAGGGCCTGCTGAACATGGCCAGGGAGCTGGCCGCGCTACCGCCCGCCGCGTTCGTCGATCGACTGATCGAGCGGACCGAGGCAGCGACCGCGCCGTACGGCGGCCTCGCCGACGACGTCGCCGTCGTTCACCTCGGCTGGCGGGCCGGCCCATGACCACGGCCAGGCGAACCGCTAGCCTGCGCCGGCTTCCAGTGCTGACGGTCCTGGGCTGGTTCGGGGTGGTCTTCGCGGTACTCGCGATCCTGGTGGTGGCCGCCGCCGTGATCATCGCCCAGCTGCTCGCGCAGGGTCGCACGGCGTCCAGCGACCTACAGGGCGGAATCCTGCCGGCCCAGGCCCAGGCGTACCGACTACAGGGCGCGCTGCTGGACCAGGAGACCGGGGTCCGCGGCTTCGGAATCACCGGCAAGCCGGATTTTCTCCAGCCGTATACCGCCGGGCTCGCCACCGAGGCTGCCGCGGCAGCCCAGCTGCGGTCGCTGATCGGCCGTAACAAGCAGCTTTCGGCTGACCTCAGCAACCTCGAGCAGGCGGCGAACGCCTGGCGCCGCTCCTATGCCCTTCCGTTGATCGCGCTGGCCAGGCGCGGGCCGCTGAACGGCAAAGACCTTTCGCTGCTGGACCGCAGCAAGCAGTCATTCGACCACTTGCGGACGCTCTTTGCCGTGCAGAATGTCCACTTGGCGACCGCCGCGGCGCGCGACAGCGCCAGCGTACGCCGTACTCGCAGCGCCAATAACTGGGCCTTCATCCTCATCCTTGCCGCCTTCCTGCTCGCAGCGGCCGCCCTGACGCTGGTGCTGCACCGCGCCGTTGTCCGGCCGCTGAACAGGCTGCGCGCTGCCTCCAGGCGCGTGGTGGGGGGCGACTTCGGCCATCACATAGAGGCGACAGGCCCCGCGGATCTGCGGGCGGTCGCCGCTGATGTCGAGGCGATGCGCAGCGAGCTGGTCACGGCCCTGGACGATTCCCGCTCCGCCCAGGAAATCGCCGCCAGCCAGGCTGCCGATCTCGATGCCCAGGCGGCGGAGCTGCTGCGCTCCAATGCCGAGCTCGAGCAGTTCGCCTATGTCGCTTCCCATGACCTCCAGGAGCCGCTGCGCAAGGTCGCCTCGTTCTGCCAGCTGCTGGAGAAACGCTACGGTGACCGGCTGGACGACCGCGGCCGTCAGTACATCGACTTCGCGGTCGACGGGGCGAAGAGGCTACAGATCCTGATCAACGACCTGCTGACCATCTCGCGCGTCGGCCGGGCGAACGAGGTCCGCGTTCAGCTACCACTCGACGAGGTACTGGACGTCGCCATCGCCGCGGTCGGGACCGCCGTCGAGGAGTCCGGCGCAGTCATCGAGCGTCCTGAGCACCTGCCCGAGGTGATGGGCGACGCTACGCTCCTGGCCATGCTCTGGCAGAACCTGCTGGGCAACGGCATCAAGTTCCGTTCGCCTGACCGGGCACCGGTCGTTCGGGTCACTGTCGCGGAGCCGCCCGGCGGGATGTGGCAGTTCTGCGTCGAGGACAATGGAATCGGGATCCCCCCCGAGTTCGCCGAGAAGGTATTCGTCATCTTCCAGCGCCTGCACGGTCGCGACGCCTATCCGGGCACCGGGATCGGCCTCGCGCTCTGCAAGAGAATCGTCGAGCATCACGGCGGCGAGATCAGCTTGGACGCCGCATACGCCGAGGGAACCCGCGTCTGCTTCACCCTGCCCCGGATGGACCCAGCCAAGCCGGATCAGGCCGGGGAGAACAGCGATATCTCCAGGACCAGCGCCTCAAGCACCGAAGGGATCCCCGCATGACCCCTCCACTCCAGCCGATCGAGGTCCTGCTCGTCGAGGATGACCCCGGCGATGAGCTGATGACCCGCGAGGCCTTCGAGGACAACAGGATCGGCAACCGGCTCCACGTAGCGCGCGATGGAGAGGAGGCGCTGGACTTTCTCTACCGACGAGGCAAGCACACCGAGGCTCCTCGGATTGACCTGATCCTGCTCGATCTCAATCTGCCGAAGTACGACGGGCGGCAGGTCCTGGAGCGGATCAGGGCTGATCCCGAGCTCACCCACATGCCGGTGGTGATCCTGACTACCTCCTCGTCCGAGGAAGACATCCTGCGCAGCTACAAGCTGCACGCCAACGCCTTCGTGACCAAGCCAGTCGATGTCAATCAGTTCATCGCTGCCGTCCGGCAGATCGACGAGTTCTTCCTGTCCGTGGTGCGCCTGCCGCGGCAGTAACCCCGCGGCGGTAACCCCGGGGCGGTGGGCACCCGTCAGTCACGCAGCAGGCGGATTACCGCGGCCACCGACGTCACCGTCGTGACCTCTGCCCGCCGCCGTGCTCGTGCGCCGCAGGGCTTCAGCCACCTGCTCACCACGCTGGCCTGATGTTCTTCCAGCGTGGTGAGCCGACCCGAGCGAGGAGCTTCGCGGCCGGTGACCGGCCGGGCCCGTTAGGCCAGTGCCGCTTCCGCCGCCTGGACTGGCTGTAGCGGCAGATCGGCAACGAGAGTCGCCATATCCAGGGCGGAAGCGGCCGTATCGGCGGCGATAGCTGCCGCGTCCGCGGCGCTGGGCGGCAGGCAACGCTGGTAGGCAGCCACCGTCTCCCGGCCGATGCGGTCCCAGGAGTACCTGGCACTAGCCCGGTCCGCGGCAGCGATCCCGAACGCCTCTCGCCGCATCGGGGCGGCCAGCAGCCGGCGCACCCGGCGGGCGAGCAGGTCGGGTCGGCCGGGTGCGACGAGTAGCCCCGTCGTCTCGTCCAGGACGGCATCCCGGTTGCCGCCCACGGCAGATACGGCGACCGGGATGCCGCATGCCATCGCCGCTATCGTGATCATGCCGCTCGGGTCGTATGGCGCGGCGCTCACCAGCAGATCCGCGGAGCGGAGCAGGGCAGGCAGGTCCGGCGGGAGGATCTGGCCCGCGAAGACGAGCCGGCGGTGTACCTGCAGGCTCCTGGCCAGCCGCATCAGGTCTCGGTAGACCTTCTGATTGCGCAGCTTGGGCTGCGGCGGGCCGCCGGCGATTACCAGTTCGGCCTCTGGTACGCCGGGAAGCATGCGTACCAGGACATCCAGGCCCTGGCCCTCAGCCAGCGGCGTCACGGCGAGCAGCCGGGGCCGCTGCGTCCGGTCTGCGACCGGTCCGTCGGGTGAGAACCTCGCCGTGTCTACTCCGCTGGGCACCACTTTGACCGATGCCCTGGGCACTCCCATGCGGAAAAGGTCCGACGCCTCGGCTGAGGTGCCTGCCAGGACGGACTCGGCGCTTCGGCCGATGCAGGTCTCCAGGCGGATCCGCGCGGCGGGCCCGCTGCCAGGCAAGCGGTGCCGGCGCTCCGCGATGCCGAGCGAGCCGAACGACTGCACAACGCGGACCTCCAGGCCGCGCGCGGCCGCGAGGGCGGCGAGCCCGCTTGTCCAGAAGTGGGCATGTGCGACGTCGGGGCGGTTCCGGCTCCAGCGCTTGGCCAGCCTGTCGCCAAACTCCTTGATGTGAGCCGTGAGCTGGTCTGCGGTCAGCGGAGCAGGCGGGCCCGCGGTCAGATGCTCAACGGTCACGCCGTGGGCGAGGATCGCGCTGCCGGGAAGGCCGGCTGAATCCCTGCGGGCGTAGACGGTAGTGCGGTGGCCGAGCCCGGCAAGGGTCTGCGCGAGCGACGTCACCGCCGCGGCCTGGGCATCCGCGTTCGGGTCTGTGGTGGGGGTAAGCGGGCTGCCGTTCTGGGCGACGAGGGCGATCCTCATCACGCTGCCTCCTCAGTAGTAGCCGCACTTCGGCGTAACTGGGAGGTGTCGGCCCGGCACATCGGCACGGGTGCCGCGGTCGGCCATAGAAAAAGGCACACCCTCCGTTACGCCATGACGGCGTAAGGGTGTGCCTGCGTCATAAGCACCGTTGCCGAAATGATAGCGCCTGCGGCGCGACTGCTCAAGGGGGTGCGCTGCCTGGTCATCGGGAAATCAGTCCTGCGGACCCCAGCGGTCGTGCCTTGCGACCAATCGGTCGCGTCCTGCCGCCCAGCGGTCGCGTCCTGCTACCACCTGTACCAGCGACGGCGCCTGCTGCCCGTCGTCTCGGCCGCCCCGAAGAGAAATCCCACCAGCCACAACACCAGCACCACCAGAGCTATCCACCACAGGATGTGAATAGCGAAACCAATACTACCGAGGATGAGCGCGATCAGTAGGACCGCCACAATGAGGACCATCGCAAGCTCCTTTCGCTTGAGCCGTTGTCCCTACTGCCCGTTACGGGCGGATTAAACGGCAAATGGCCGCCAGTCTCTGATTTAGCGTCGGGCGGCTCGCGCGGGACGAACCGGCGGCGAACTGACCAGGTGATTTCCAGGTGTGGCGGCAGGTACAGCTGGCATCGCGCGCGATCGGCCAGGAGGTGTGCTGGTCGGCCTAGGCCCGGGGAAGGCGCATATGCAGGCGCACGGTGGTTCCAGCCTGTCCGGTTCTTAGCTCCACTAGGTCGCACACCTGGTTGACTACCCAGAGGCCGTGCCCGGGCTCGGCAGCGGGACGGCGCCTGCGCCCGGCCAGTGGATCGACGATCCAGCCCTGGTCCTGCACCTGGCAGAGGATCTCGAGTCGGGTGCGCCAGACGTGCAGTGTGCCACCAGCGCTGGTATGGCGCAGCGTATTCGCGGTGATCTCGCTGGCTGCCAGTACCAGACTGGCGGTGCGGTCGTCGGATAGGCCGCCGCGGCGGGCATGATGCGCCACTAGGCGTCGCATCGGCCGCAGGTCGGTGCGGTAGCTGAGGGACTCGGCATGCGCAGGCGCGCTCGGCAGCGGCCGCTCGCATTCGGCCGGCATGCCATCCGCCCCGGCGTAGTTGGCACTGTCCGTCACTAGCCCGTCGCAGAGAATCGCCGGGTGGGTGCGCCGGGCTCCGCCGATAACGGGGCGCGCCAGTCCGTCGGCGTACAAACACAGGATGCTGGCTGCCGTGTGGGCAAATGCCAGGTTGACCAACGCCTCGTGCTTTCTCGCCTCGCACAGCTCCGCGGCCGACCGCCCGGGCCAGACTGGCTCACCGATGATATGGACCCGCTGCCCGGGATGGTGATCGACGAACTCCCTGACCTCCGGAATTATCCGCGCCGGGTTGCGGCCCGTCTCGGCCATGTCGGCGTAGGTCACGTGCCGGGAGTCCTCGCCCAACTGCGCACGCACCAGGTGGACCCTGCGTCCTGGTACGGCGATGAGGACCGGCTCGCCGCTTGCCAGCCTCGCCCGGGCGAAGTCGGCGATACACGCCAGGTACTCGCGCTGATCGCGGTAGAACAGCGCGTGATGGCTCATCGCATGGCTAGCCGCAGCCATCGTCCATCGTCACCCCTCGGCCCGGCTATGCCCGCGGCAGGCGGCTAGCTGGGATATACAACTCATCCGCCGCTAGGTTCCCCGAGAAAGCCCGATCATGCCACTCTCGCGCGAACAACGGATGGTCATACGATTGAGCCACGCTATCTTCCGGCTAGACCGACATCCTGGAGCGCGGGTGGAAGGGCTTCAGCTCTCGTCTCAGCGCCGAGGCGACAGCATGATCGTCGAGGTACGCGGGGATCTTGATGTCGTGACGGGCCGTCAGTTCGACGAATACCTGACGATGGCCCGCGAGGAGCACGACCGCATAGTGCTCGACCTGTCGGCTGTCGACTTCATGGACACCAGTGCCCTGGCTGTGATCGTCGGTCACTGGAAGGGCCTGCTGGCGGCCGGCGGAACGCTGTCCCTGGCAGGTGCGCGGTACCGCTATACGAAGTCGCTCTGGATCACTGGGCTCGCTGACCGGCTGCCGCTCTACGACACCGTCGATAAAGCGGTCGCCGCCGGGCGTGCCGGGACGGGCCAGGAGGACGGTGCCGGCCAGGGGGATGCTGCCGGCGCCCCGGCATCCTGAATGTGTGGAATGCTACGGTCTGCGATCGTGGCAAAGGGGCGGCCGTGGAGGTGACGATGCCCGGTTCGGATCTGGCACACGAGACAGCCGAGCTGTTGAGCGTCGCGAATGCCTCGGAGCCGCGGTCGCTGAACCAGCTGGTGGTCCTCGCGACCCGTCAGGTACGAGCGTGCTCGGGCGCTACGGCCGGGATGTGGCGGGACGGGGAGCCGGTGGTGCTGGTGGCCAGCCATCCAGATCTCCCGGAGCTGATCGAAATGCAGCTCAGCGCCGGCCGCGGGCCGGTGCTTGAGGCACTTGCCGACGGCGGGCCGGTCAGCTGCCCCGACACGCTGGAGGAAACCCGCTGGCCGGAGTACGCGAGCGCGGCCCTGCGCCGCGGCGTACGCTGCTCGGTCACCCTAGCCTCCCGGCATGGTGCTGAGGCCGTGACGCTCTCGCTGTTCGGCGCGCGCCCGCGGCTACTGGAATCCAGCCAGCTTGAGCTGGCCGAGCTTCTCATCGCCTTCGGCGACACGGTTGTGGGCAACGCGGCAGACTACGGCGACGCCCAACGGACCGCGCTGCAACTGCGTGCCGGGGCCGAGTCCCGGGAGTTCGTGGACCAGGCCAAGGGCATGCTGATGCAAGCATTTGGCTGCACTGCTGAGGAGGCCCTCCAGTGGCTGCGGAAGGCCTCCCAGCAACGCAACATAAGGGTCGCTGACATCGCCAGAAAGATCGTCACGTCCGGCGGGACCGATAGCTTGAAACCACCGTCGGCTACCTGACCTGGCGGCGGGACCGATTCGTCGCGAGCCAGGACGCCGCTAGCGACATATGCAGACCAAGGTTGTGATGGAGCAGTCTCCGAATCTGGACGCACCGGGAAACGAAATCGCAGCCCTGAGGGCGCGAGGCGATGCGCTTCGGCAGGCTGCGACGCTCCAGGGTGCGGAGCTCCGGCCGCTGCTGCAGGCCGCGCTCACCGAGCTTGACGCGGCACTCGACGCGTTGGGCGCGGCAGCCCGGGCAGGTACAGGGGTAGAGCAGGGTGACCCAACTGGCGCCATGCACGCTGAGCGGCGGCTCCTGCATGCGGTATTCCAGCAGGTGCCTGTTCCGTTGTTCCTGCTTGGCCGCGACGGGACGGTCCGGCGCGTCAATACGGCAGCCGGTACCCTTCTTGGCTCAGGCCCGGGCTACGCGACGGGCAAGCTATTCACGGCCTTCGTCGATTTGTCGGCCAGGGCTACCGTGCAGACGCAGCTGGCGGCCGCGCTCCGCACCGGCGAGACCCAGCAGATACGCTGCCGCCTGCTTGCGAGGGCGGGCCCGGCGGACTGCGCGCTCACCGTGCGGCCGGTTAGCACCAGGGGGGACGCGGGCCAGCTGATGGTGGCGGTCGGGTCGCGCGGGTCGCGCGGGCCGGCTCCGGCCGGGTCGCGCGGGCCGGCTCCGACCGGAGCCGGGGCGGGGGGCGCAGGAGAGGGCGAGAAGGCCGGGCAGCACGGCGATCAGGCGGCCGGGGCGGTCCGGGCGATCACCCGGCGGCTTGACCTGGTGATCGCGGCTACCAGGATCCTGCTGGAGAACGTTACCTACAGCGAGCAGGTGGCGCTACAGCAGTACGCCCGGCTGCTATCGCGGGAACTCAGCGCCTGGGTCATCATCGATGTGGAGCGTGGCGAGCGGCTTCGGCGGCAGATGGTGACCGGACCGGAGACCCAGCAGGCGGAGGAACTGGCCGGGGTGGTGGCTGCCGAAGACCCGCAGCCGGGTTCGGCACCGGTACAGGTGCATGAGTCGGGCAGCGCGATGCTGGTTGCTCACGCCGAGGATCCTCGCGTCCTTGGTGACCGTCCTGATGGCGTCCCGCTGCTCATGGTTCTTGGCGCGACATCCCTGTTGTGCGTTCCGATCTCCGACGGAGAGCGCAGCTATGGAGTGCTGACGCTTGCCAGGCAGGCGGGCCAGGGACACTTCGTCATGGCCGACGTCGGCCTGGTGGAGGAGCTGGGGGAGCAGCTCGCGCTGGCGATCAGGATCGACCGCCTGTTCCGTCACCGCAGCGAGGTCGCCGATGCGCTGCAGGCCAGTTTGCTGCCACGGCAGGTGAGGCAGATTCCCGGTACCCAGATAGCGGCCGTGCACATTGCCGCCACAGCCGACGAGGAAGTCGGCGGGGACTTCTACGATGTCTATCCGGCCGCCCACGGCTGGGGGATCGCGATCGGTGACGTCTGCGGGAAAGGCGAGGACGCCGCGGCCGTGACCGCAGCGGCGCGGCACTCAATCCGGGCGCTGGCGCACCTGCATGCTGATCCAGCGGCCGTGCTCCAGGGCACGAACGAGATCATGCTGGCCGAGGAGTTCGGCGGCCGGTTCGTCACCGCGGCTGTTGCCCATCTGGAATGGCGGGGCCGTGTCCTGCGAATCGCGCTCGGCAGCGCCGGTCATCCGGCAGCCCTGTTGATGAGGCCCGACGGGCGGATCCGGACCCTGCAGGGCGGGGGGCTCCCGCTAGGGATCTTTCCCGATGCAGAGCCCGCGGTTCAGGAGCTAATCCTGGAACCCGGCGACGTACTGTTTCTCTTCACCGACGGGCTGACAAGCGCGTGCGGCCCGGACATGGTCTACTTCGAAGACCGGCTCACCGACGAGCTGGCCGCGCTGGCCGGCGAACCCCCCGCGGTGCTGGTGTCCCGTGTCAGGGAACTGGTCCAGGACTTCTGCCGGAATGAATTCCGTGACGACTTGACCATGCTCGCCCTGCAGGCTGGTCAGCCAGGTACATGACCGGCCGAGACGACGAGGACCGGGCATGGCGCCTTGCGCAGCACGTACAGGCTCACAGTGCCCAGCAGCATAGACGTGCTTCCGCGGGTAGCCAGGACGATGAGCTGGGCGTTGACCTTGTGCGCGATCTCCACGATCTTCCGGCCGGCCAGACCGAGGACCGCATGCACCTGCACGCTGTCTGCCTGGTCACCAAGGGCGTCGCGGACCGCGTCGCGGAGCTTCGCCTCAGCATCGATCCGCTCGTCTTCGGCAGTGCGCAAGGTCGATGCTGGCTGCGCCGGTTTTTAAAGCGGCACCGCCAGGCTTGCCCGACCTACCGGGGCTACTTTCGACTGCCCTGACGGGCAAGGCCCAAACGTGCCGGACCGATGGCGCAGGGACTGTGACCGGGTGTCGATCGGGGATGTACCTGCCGTGAACCCCTAGGCTTTAAATGTAGTTACGCCACGTGTTCCGAGGCTGCCTGAGCGGGTAGAGGTGCGTGCACCGGCAGGCGGAATGGGCCTAGCCACCGGTAAGCGGAGGGAGTGGATCGATGATGTCACAACGCGATGCCGACGGGCCGGTGCAGCCCGTGGCCGATCAGGCCGCGACGCCCCCAGTGCAACCTGTGGCGCCTGCGGCCGCAGCGGCGCCCGCTGTGCGGGCGCAGCATGTAGTACGTCGCACCAGGGTGGGCGGCCTGTGGGTCGGGCTTGCTCTTTCCGCAGTGGTCCTGCTGCTTCTGCTGGTATTCATCCTGGAGAACGAGCAGCGAGCGGACATCAGCTACTTCGGCGTGCACGGACACTTGCCGCTCGGCGTCGCCCTGCTGCTTGCCGCGGTCGCCGGGGCGCTGCTGGTCATCATCCCGGGGACCGGCCGGATCATACAATTGCGGATGACCGCGCGCCGCCATCGCAATCTGGATGCCGCGCCAGCCGTGTCGCCGGCAAGCACCCAGCAGGAAGTGGCGCCGGTTCAGCAGCCCAGCGAACCAGCCTGATCAGGAAGCTTCCTACCTGCGGTACCTGCCCAAGCGCCGGGGCCCGCTGATCAGGGCGACGAGCACGGCAGCGATTACCAGAGAGACGACAAACGATATGACCCCATGCCCCGCACCTGTCATGGCTCGGGTAACGGATCCGCCTGCCACCGCTCCCACGACGCCGATCAGGATGGTGAGTATGAGGCCGATGCGATTGCGCCCCGGGATCAGAAGCCGGCCTAGACCGCCGACTACCAGGCCGATCACCAGCCACGCGAAGACCACGAAAACCATGACGGACCCCCCTAATTACCGAGATCTCATCGTATGCGCCGGTATCCCCTACATCGGCACGCGGTCCGGGCTACCAGCGGTACCAGCGGCTTCCTTCGCCCATCCGGATCCCGAACCCGATCAGCCAGCCAACGAACACGATGGCGGCGATGACCCACAGCACGTGCAGGGCGAAACCAAGACTGCCCAGGAGTAGCGCCAGGAGCAGGACTACCAGTATGAGGCCCATCGTAGATTCTCCTTTCCTTGCCGGTTCTCATACCCGGCACGGCGATGTCAAACGTCCGGGCAAGGCTTGGCCGACGCAGCAGGGTAAGTCCGGTGGCGGTTTTCATGGTCATCCCTTCGCCGTGGTGTCGGCGAGTGCGGCCGGCCGCGGCTCTCATCTCGCAATGGCTGCATTTTCACCCGCAGCCTGCTCTTCGCAGCCAGCCAGGCACTGCCGGAGATAGCTAAGTGCCCGGGCCAGCAGCCGCGAGACGTGCATCTGGGATATGCCGAGGCGCTCGCCTATCTCGGCCTGGGTCAGGTTGCCGTAGAAGCGCAGCAGCAGGATGCGCTGCTCGCGAGCCGGCAGTTCCTTCCAGTGCGCCGTGACGGCTTCCATGTCGATCGTGTGCTGTACCTCAGGGTCCTCGGCGCCGAGTAGGTCGGCGAGATCGGCGCTGTCCTCCCGCTCTGACAGCGGCGCGTCCAGCGAGTAGACGTGGAACATGACGTCCGCGCGGCGCGCTTCGAGCAGTTCGCTCTCGGTAACCCCGAGAAACTGCGCGAGCTCGGGATCCGCGGGATTCCTGCCAAGCCGGTGGGTCAGCACCTCAGACGCCTTCCGGACCTCCAGCAGCAGTTCCTGGGCAGCCCGGCGGACGTGAACCTGCCAGCGCTTGTCGCGGAAGTGCCTCTTGATCTCGCCGCTGATGCATGGCTGCGCATAGACGGTGAGGCTGCTGCCCACGACCGGGTCGAAGTTGTTGATCGCCTTCAGCAGCCCGACGTATCCGACCTGCATCAGATCCTCGGTCGGCTCTGGGCTGTCCATGTACCGGCGGACGCAGGACCGGACCAGATTCTTGTACCGGCCGACGAGGATGTCGCAGGCTGCCGCGCGGCGATCGCTCTGCTGGGGCAGCGACCGCATTACCCCGAGCAGCTCGAGGTCGTCGAGGTCGCCGAGGTCATCTGCGGGCCGGAAACCCAGCTGCGGGGCTGTCGTCACGATCATGGTCATCTCCCGGGAAACCGGCGGGTCGTGCGTACTGACGCGAGAGGTGGTTCCCGCTCTGCCGGAAATAAACATGTCAACTTGCGCGGCGGTTTCCGACCGGACGGTCCGCCTCGTGATCGACGTCAGCGCCTCCGTCCTTCATCGCCACGGGTTAGCACGGCGAGCCGAGCGCGTTCGTGCGGTGAGACAGCGCTACCCGGGCGCAGCTGTTTCATCCCCGGCCATGAGGTCCGGGCCCCGAACAGGAGTGTTGCGTCCTGGCCCGAAGACAGCTACCAGCCCGGAAAGAGAAGAGGGGAGGAGTACTTCGCTGAGCTTTGGGCAAATGGGAGTTCCGATTCCGTTCGGAATCCAGGAGTTTCGGGAGGTCCGCATGCAGACGCGCGCATCGGCTATCGGCCATGCGGACCCGGCTGGCTGGGCTGCCAGCGGGGCATGCCAGGACAGCGACCCGGAGCTGTTCTTTCCCATCACGTCGCAAGGACCTGCCCGCGGGCAACTGGACAAGGCCAAGGCTGTCTGCGCGTGCTGCCCGGTGCGGGCACAGTGCCTGGAATTCGCCCTGGACAGTGGTCAGGACTTTGGCATCTGGGGCGGTATGAGCGAGCAGGAGCGGCGGGCGATGCGCCGTAGCGGGTTGCCGTACCGCCGTCTCGCGGCACCACGCAGCTAACTGACGGCGCTAGCGCACGCGGGCAGAGCCGAGAAGAAAAAGGGGAGGGGTGACGCACATGGCCGGACGTCATGAGCGCAAGAAGGGCCACGAGCAGGAAGTCGGCAAGCATGCCCAGGACCGCAAGGGAGCTGAGCAGCCAACCAGCCAAGACCAGGATGCCGAACGGGCGGCCGCGGACCACGAGCCCTGGGTCAACCAGCACCGGGATGAGCCGCTGCCGGCCAGCCACCGGGCCGACAGCGATCAGCCCGACGCGCCGGCCACCCAAATCGCCGCCGCGGAGAATGAAGATCAGGGCGGCCGGATCGGGTACGTTGCCAATGCCGTCCCAGGCAAGCCCGATGGCGAGGTCGACACGCGACCCTGACCTGCGGGCGAGCGGCGCCGTGAGGAGTGTAGATGGTCAGGTTGGGAAGGCGCAGGCGCAGCCCAGGGCCCGATGCCGCGCATGTCGTTGTCGTGGGCGCCGGCTTCGGCGGGCTGGCGACATTGCGCACCTTGGCCGGTGGCGGTCTGCGCGTGACCCTGGTAGATCAGAACATCTACAGCACTTTCCAGCCGCTGCTCTACCAGGTGGCGACCGGGGGGCTCAATCCCGGCGACGTCGCCTACCCGATCCGGAGCTTCACGCGTAAGTACGGTGTCAGGTTCCGGCGCGGAGCCCTGACCGGAATCGACGCGGCGGCACAGCGGGTGACCTTGGCGGACGGCGGCCAGCTCGGCTATGACTACCTGATCCTCGCCACCGGGGTGTCGGCAGCCTACTTCGGGATCGAGGGGGCGGCCAAGAACAGCCTCGCGCTCTATACCCGCCGTGACGCCATCGCGCTGCGCGACCACCTGATGGCCGGCCTCGAGCGGCTGAGCATCGCCGACGAACAGGACAAAAGGCAGGACAATGTGGTCGTCACCGTCGTGGGCGGCGGTGCCACCGGCGTCGAGATCGCGGGCACCCTGGCAGAGCTGCGTAACATCGCGCTATCGGCTGTCTTGCCCGAGGTCGACCCCGCCCGGGTGCATATCAGCCTGGTCGAGCTCGGACCGGATCTGATCACGCCGTTCCAGCCAGCACTCCGTGACTATGCCAAGCAGCAGCTAGCCCGCCGCGGCGTCGATGTCCGGCTGGGAACCACCATCCGTGAGGTCGGCCCCGACTCCGTAGTCCTTGCCGACGGGCAATCGCTGCCCAGTGAGATCACCGTGTGGGCTGCCGGTGTGGCCGCGCCCGCGGCCATCGAAGACTGGGGACTGCCGCAGGGTAAAGGGGGCCGGATCCTCGTCCAGCCGGACCTGCGGGTGAAGGGTCAGGAGCGCATCTTCGCCATCGGCGATATCGCCCTCGTCGAGGACGCGCCGTTGCCGCAGCTTGCCCAGCCGGCCCTGCAATGCGGCAGGCACGCCGCCGCCCAGATCAGGCGACTGCTGACCGGGCAGGCTACGACGGCGTTCAGCTATCACGACAAGGGCATCATGGCCACCATCGGGCGGCGAAGCGCGGTCGTCCAGCTGCCGCGCGGCATCAGGGTCCGGGGCACGCTCGCCTGGCTCGCCTGGCTCGCCCTGCACCTGGTCACGCTGATGGGTAACAGGAACCGCATCTCGGCCCTGATCAATCTATCCTGGCGCTATCTCGCCTGGGGGCATGGCGGCGGGCTCATCGTCGGCGACGACCCGCAAGAGCCGGGCACCAGGTAACTGCCCGCCGCGGCCGCGAGCTAGTTTCGGCCTATGCGTGCCGATAGCCAGACCTGGGGGGTGGCGCAGATCGGTGAAGTCGGGGAAGACCTTAGCGCAGATGGCGGCCAACGCCGGGCGGCCGAAGTGACCGGCGCAGCCTCGGCCCCCAGGCAGCGAGCATCGGGGGGCGAACGCCGCCGGCCGCCAGCATGGCTGGAACCGCAGCTAGCCACGCTGACACGCGACAGGTTCTCTGATCCTGAATGGATTTTCGAGCACAAGTACGACGGTGAGCGCTGCCTCGCCTACCGTGACGGCGGGCAGGTACGGCTGCTGACGCGCAACAAGAAGCAGGCAAACGACGCCTACCCCGAACTGGTGGAGGCTCTCGCCGCGCAGCGTGCCGACGATTTCATCGTGGACGGCGAGGTAGTCAGCTTCGAGGGCAGCAAGACCAGCTTCGCCCGGCTTCAGCAGCGAATTCACGTCAGGCAGCCATCGCAGGACCTGCGAGTACAGGTTCCGGTCTACTTCTACCTCTTCGATCTTCTCTACGTTGACGGCGAGGACGTCAGGACGAGCCCGCTGCTTGAGCGCAAGCAACTGCTGCGCACGCTGCTTTCCTTCCACGACCCGCTGCGGTTCACGGTGCATCGCGACACCGATGGCGAAGCGTACTTCAACGAGGCCTGCCGGGACGGCTGGGAGGGGCTGGTCGCCAAACGCGCGGACGCGCCTTACCGGCCGGGGCGAAGCCCGGACTGGCTGAAGTTCAAGTGCGAGAACGCGCAGGAGCTTGTCATCGGCGGATACACCGACCCGCAGGGGTCTCGCTCGGGCTTCGGCGCGCTCCTGCTCGGCTATTACGACGAGGAAGGACGACTGACCTACGCGGGCAAGGTAGGCACCGGTTTCGACGATGAGACCCTGCGGAGCCTGCACGACGAAATGGCAGGCATCCAGCGCGAGCATCCGCCGTTCGAGCGCGGCAGCCTGCCGCGGTCGCAAGTGCACTGGGTCGAGCCGCGCCTCGTCGGGCAGATCGGATTCACCGAATGGACCGCCGCCGGCCAGCTCCGGCACCCGAGGTTCCAGGGCCTGCGGCGCGACAAGGCTCCTATCGACGTGGTCCGGGAAGAGGCGTGATTTAACCGGATGGCTGGCTCGTCAGGAGTCGTCGAAGCTCGCATAGTAGGTGGCCGCCATGTCCTTTCCGGCGTGACCGAGCTCGGCCGCCCGGCGGAAGCGGCGGACAATCGCCTCCGCCATGTCCAGCCGGATCCCGGCTGCCCGGCCGGCCGCCACGATGAGTTCCGCGTCCTTACCCGCGAGTTCTACGGTGAAGCTGGGGCTAAGGTCGTCCGCCAGGATGGCCGCCGCCTTCGTCTGGAGATAGTCGCAATCGAGTGGCCCGCCAGAGATGGCCTGCAGGAACTCCGCAGGATCGACGTCCAGTCCCCGCGCGAGGGCCAGCGTCTCCGCCACTCCTGTCGTAACCGCCAGCACCCAGCTGTTCAGCACCAGCTTGAGCCGCGACGCCGTCCCGGCCGTACCGAGCCATATTGTCTTGCGGCCGATCGCGTCGAACACCGGCTGGACGCGTTCCCTGGCGCTGTCCGGGCCGGCCGCGAGAACGGTGAGGGCTCCGTGCTCGGCGGGCTGGCGGGTGCCGAGCACCGGTGAGTCCACGAACACCAGGTCGCAATCCCGGGCCAGCGGCGATCATGACGTCTTTCACCACGTCGCCATCGGGAAGCATGGTCACGATGACATCGGCGCCGCGTACGGCGTCGGCAGGTGTCGAGGCAACGACGGCGCCGTCGCGCTCAAGTGCTTCCGCCGTGGCCTGCGTCCTGTTCCAGACGCGAAGCGCAAGCCCTGCCCGCAGCATGCTGCGGCCCATCCCGGCGCCCATGATCCCTGTCCCCAGCAGTGCCACTGCCGGCCCTGGGGCGCCATCTCCAGTCATGCCCGCTCCCTTCGTTGACGGCCAGTACGCATACTGCCCCTCCTGGCCGGCTAGATGCATGCACTCGGCCCCCTCCGTCTAACCTGATGAGGCCATGCCGAGCCTGGACGCGATCATCATCGGAGCGGGGCCGAACGGGCTCACCGCGGCCATCACGCTGGCCAGCAACGGCCTCGCGGTACGCGTCTACGAGGCGGCGCCGACTGTCGGCGGCGGCGCGCGCACCAGCGAACTGACGCTGCCCGGCTTCCGGCACGACCCGTGCTCCGCGGTGCACCCGCTCGGCATCGGCTCCCCGGTGCTGACCCGGCTGCCGCTACAGCGGCACGGCCTGCGCTGGCTGCATCCGCCGCTGCCGCTCGCGCACCCGTTCGCTGACGGGTCGGCCGCCGTGCTGGACCGCTCGGTGCGCCAGACCGCAGCCAGTCTCGGCGGCGACGCGCGAGCCTACCGGCTGCTGATGGCGCCGTTCCGCGGTCACTGGGAGCAGCTCGCTGACGGCCTGCTGCGTCCCCAGCTGGCCGGGCTGCCAGCCAGCCCGCTGCCGCTGGCCAGGTTCGCCCTGCGGTCGGGGCTGCCCGCCGCGGCCCTGGCCGGCACGCTCTTTCGCGGCCGCCAGGGCCGGGCGATGCTGGCCGGGCTGGCCGCGCACGGCATGGTCCCGCTGACCTCACCCGCGACCTCAGCCATCGCGCTGCTGCTCGCGATCGCCGGCCATGAGGTCGGCTGGCCGGTGTCGGCCGGCGGATCGCAGGCGATCTCGGATGCGCTAGCCGGGCACCTGACCGAGCTCGGTGGCGAGATCGTGACCGACTATCCAGTTCGATCTTGGTCGGATCTTCCGAACGCACACGTCTTCCTCTTCGACACCTCGCCGGCGACGCTCACCGAGCTAGCTGCGCACCTGCTGCCGCCGCGCTATGTCAGGCAGCTCCGCGGCTACGCCTACGGTCCCGGCGTCTTCAAGATCGACTACGCGCTGGCCGGCCCGGTGCCGTGGACCGCCGCCGAGGCCCGCCGGGCCGGCACGGTACACCTGGGCCCGGAGTACGGCGACATCGCCGCCGCGCTGCGGGCCACCAGGCGCGGCGCCGCGCCGGATCCGCCGTTCCTGATCGTGTCCCAGCCGTCGGTAGCCGACGCCTCGCGAGCCCCGGCAGGCAGGCACGTGCTCTGGGTCTACGGCCACGTGCCGAACGGGTGGCCCGGCGACGCCACCGCGGCCATCGAGCGCCAGCTGGAGCGGTTCGCCCCGGGATTTGGCGATCTCGTGCTCGCCCGTCACGTGGCGGGGCCGGCCGACATCGCGGCCGGCAATTCCAACTACGTCGGCGGTGACATCGGCTGCGGCAGCTTCGCAGGCCTACAGGCGCTGGCCAGGCCGGTGCTGCGCCGGGTTCCCTATGCCACCCCGAACAAGGCGATCTACCTGTGCTCAGCGGCGACGCCGCCGGGTCCCGGGGTGCATGGCATGTGCGGGTATCACGCTGCGCGGGCGGTGCTGAAGCGTGCGTTCGGAAGAAAATAAAGCCTGTCACATCTTGATGGCGCCGCCCATCGCGGACCGGATGAAGTAGCGCTGGGTGGCGATGAACAGGGCCAGGATCGGCAGGCTGGCGATGACGATGCCGGCCGCCAGCAGCGTCCAGTCGCTCTCGTTGGAGCCGAAGAAGGAGAACAGCCCGCGGCTGATCGGGAACAGCGCGGGGTTCACCAGGAACACGACGGGCCCGATGATGTCGTTCCACACCCCGAGCATCGAGTAGAGGAACGTGATCAGCAGGCCGGACCAGGTCAGCGGGGCGATCACGCGCAGCAGGTAGCGCAGGTAGCCGCAGCCGTCGCTCCAGGCTGCCTCGTCGAGCTCGCGCGGGACGGCGGCGATGAACCCGGTGAGCAGGACTACGCCGAGCGGCAGCCCCGGCTCGACGTGCAGCAGGATGTAGCCGATCCGGTTGTCGTAGAGGTGCAGGTCCCGCGCCTCGATGAACAGCGGGATGATCGACAGCGGCAGGAACAGGCCCACCACGATCGAGGCGTAGAGGGCACCGGACGCGGCGACCAGGCGGCGGGCGATCGGGAAGGCGATCAGCAGGCTCGCCGCAGTGGTCAGGGCGGCCGCGCAGACCGAGTAGATCACCGTGTTGACCAGCTCGGGGCCTAGATCGCCCTGGGCCCAGACCTGCGAGAAGTTGGACGGTGCCGGACGGGTCGGCGGCGCCATCGGGTCGCGCAGGAAGTGCGCGGACGGCTCCAAGGCCACCATGATGATGTACAGCACGGGGACGAAGAACAGCAGCACGATCAGCGCGCCGCCGGCCAGCTTGGACAAGGTGGCGTAGCGGCTGGCCTGCTGTCGGCCTGGCAGCTCAGCCTGCACGATGGCCGTTCCTTTGCTGGCTGCCGGTCATGAGAAGATCCTCCGCTCCCGCATCCGCAGGAACCGCACCAGCGGCATCGCCACGATCAGGGTCGCCGCGAACAGGGCCACGCTCACCGCGGCGCCATAGCCAAGATCGGCCGAGTTGCCGAAGGCGCTGTTGAAGGAGAGCATGCCGAGGGTCATGGTCGAGGCCTGCCCGTCGGTGAGGATGTAGATCAGGTTGTAGGTGGTGAACGAGCCGATCACGGCCAGCAGCACGTTGATCGTCATGGCGGGCGCCAGCAGCGGCAGGCTGATGCGCCGCAGCCGCGTCCAGCGGCCGACCCCGTCCATGCTGGCCGCCTCGTAGATCTCCGGGCTGATCGACTTCAGGCCGCCGATGAACACCAGCGTGGTGAAGCCGAGGTTCTGCCAGATCTGCACGCCGATGACCAGCGGCAGCGCGATGCCCGACGCGCCGAAGAAGGCCGAGCTGGTGCCGAACGCGCTCAGCAGCGAGCTGGCGGGCCCCTGGGACGGGTCGAAGATCAGGATCCAGATCAGCCCGACCACGGTGACGCCGAGCACGATCGGCAGGAACACCAGCACCCGCAGCACGCTGTCGACTCGGCGGCCACCTTGCAGCCGGTGGGCCAGCAGCAGGCCGAAGGCGTTCTGCGCTGCGGTCACGCCGAGCACGAAGAAGATGGTGGTGAACAGCGCGGACATGAACCCCGGCCGCTCCGTGGTCAGCAGCGCCCGGTAATTGGACAGGCCGGAGAACGAGGTCGTCGAGCCGGCCAGGCCCGAGTAGTTGGTCAGCGACACGACCACGTTGGCCAGGGCCGGCAGGATGCCGAACACGAAGTAGACCGCCAGCCCGATGAACAAGCCGAGGCGCATCGTCCAGGACGACCCCGCGGACAGCAGGCGGCCCGGTGCCGAGCCGGGCCGCCGGGCCCATCCAGACCGGCGCCGGCGCCTGGCCGCGGCTGTCGCGGCGCCGCGGCCAGACGCGAGGCGCAGGGATGTCACCCCGTCTGCCATCCGCTCTGGTACTTGGCCTCCGCCTGCTGCGGGGTCATCTTGCCCTGGATGACGTCGAGCTGGAGCGTCGGCCAGTTGGCTGCCTCGTCCCAGTAAGCGCCGCTGGTGGGCAATGACGGGTACAGCACGCTCTGGTTGACGCCCTTGCCGAACCACGTGCCGAGGACGGTCGCGGCGAAGCTGGAGTAGCTGCCCGATGTCTCGGCCGGCGAGATCCCGGTGATGTCCACGTACTGGTCGTAGATCTTGCTGGTGGCGAAGAATGCCAGCCACTTCATCGCGGCCGCCTTGTTGGGGGCGTTCTTGAGTACCGAGAACGTCAGGTTGCCGCCGAGGAACGGCTGGTTGGCGCTGGCCGTCTGGCTGCCCGGCAGCGGGAAGAACCCGACCTTCAGCTTGGGGTTGGCCGTGTGCACCGAGGACAGGTCCCAGGAGCCGTCCAGCAGCATGGCGGCCGAGCCGTTGGCGAACTGGCCGGGCATGCTCTCCCACGGGACACCGGTGTAGTTGGGCTCGAGGTAGCCGGCCAGCGTCTTCTCCTCCTGCATGGCCGTGGTGAAGGCCGGGCTGGTCCACTTCACCGTGCCGTTCTCGAGATCCAGCGCCAGGTTGTGACCCGGTGCGCTCGGATACCAGAGATCTCCCATCAGCGTGTAGTACAGGAACTGGAGGTAGATGGGTCCGACGTCGCCAAGCCCGTCGAACATCGGCGTGACGTGATGTGCCTTGAGCGTGTTCAGCACCGTGAGGAACTGGCTGTAGGTCGTCGGGACGGACAGGTGGTACTTGGCGAAGTCCGCCTCGTTGTAGAAGACGCCTTCCTGGTAGGAGCCGGACTCAAGCCCGTCCACCTGTCCCTTGTAGGTCTCCTGCGCCACAGCGCTCGGGCTCACGTCCTTGAGCCAGGGCTGGCCGCTCAGCGACTGGAACACGTTGTTGGTGCTCCAGTACTGCCAGTCGGTCAGGTTGGCTTTCGTCAGCTTCAGCGGCAGCGGCTGCATCGGCGCCACGTTGCTGATGATGTCGGCCGTGCCGGAGTCGACGGTCGTCTCCTGAAGGGTGGCGTAGGGACCGGTGACGTTCGCCGCCGTCTGTAGCTGGACGTTGATGTTCGGGTATTTCTGCTGGAACTCGGCGTCGATCTTCTTGATGGCCGTCACGGCCGGCGGGTTTACCCAGGTGATGATCTTGAGGGTGCCTGCGCCGCTGCTCGACCCTCCTGGCGAACCGCAGGCGGCGAGTCCCGCGGCGGCAAGGCCGATCGCGCCGATGGCGGCGAGGCTGCGCCGCAGGGAAGTTCTCGGCCCCGTTCCTGTCTGCATCTCACGACCGCTTTCTGTTGTCCAAGGCCACGTCCATCAATCAGGACGTTCGGACGAGGCTGGTGCCCGCCAGGGCCGGGTCGATGAGGCAGCGACGTGGGCCCGGCTGAGCACGTCCGGCCACGCTGTGGCGTTAAGATATCACGTACTTTTTCCTATTTACATCAATGGTTTACTCGGGGTGGCGGCGGCCGGCCGGGCGGAGCTTGCCAGGTCGGCCTCTAACCTATCTGTGACCATCCCGGTTCGCTCAGTGATTGCGCAGCGCCTTGATCAGCTCGGCCTTGGTCATCGAGTGGCGGGGGCCGGCGGGGGTGGCGCCCAGCCAGGATGCCGGCGGCATAGTCAAGCGATATTCGTGTGCTTGGCGCACGCAAGTGCCGCTTCAGTCATCGTCTGCCTCGGTCAGTCGATCCCCTATCGAGAAAAAGTCGCCCAGCGAAGCAGCAAGTGCGCCGGGTGCTTCCTCGGCCATGTGGTGCCCAGAGTCGATGCCGTGGCCGCGCACGTTGCTGGCCCAGTCTCGCCAGATCGCGAGCGGGTCGCCGTAGAGATCCTCAAGGTCGTCGCGCTGGGACCACAGCACCAGCAGCGGCGGCCGGAGACAGTTGCCGGCCGCACGGTCGGCTTCCTCGTGCTGTCGATCGACGGTGAGGCCGGCCCGGTAGTCCTCGATCATCGCACGCACCACGTCAGGGTTCCGCGTGGCCTTCCGCCACTCGTCGTAGTTCTCCTGCCCCATTGCTTCGGGGTCGCCGCGGTACCAGCTGTCGGGGTCGGCGTTGATGACCCGCTCGGGAACCCCTGGCTGAGCGTAGAAGAACCAGTGCCACCAGCGAGTGGCGAATTCGGAGGTGATCCGGGACAGGTGCTCGCTGATCGGGATGCAGTCCAGCAGCGCGAGGCGTGATACCGCGCCGGGGTGGTCCAGCGCGAGCCGGAGCGCGACATAGCTCCCTCGGTCATGTCCGGCGAGAGCGAATCGGCGGTGGCCGAGCGAACGCATGAGCGTCGTCAGGTCACCTGCTGCTGCGCGCTTGGAATGCGCGGTGTGATCTGAGGTCGGCGCCGGTCCGCGTGAGCGCCCGTAACCTCGCAGGTCAGGACATACCACCGTGAAGCCGCGCTGGACGAGCTGCGGGGCGACTCGATGCCACGTCGCCGAGGTCCGAGGGTGTCCGTGCAGCAGGAGAACGGGAGGGCCGTCGCCGCCGTGGCGCACATGGATCGATGCCGCTCCCACGTCGATCTGATCCGTCTTGAAGCCTTCGAACACGCTTCTAGTCTGCCAGTGCTGCCTCTCCACGCGGGGGCCCAGGGCAAACTGCCAGGAGCAGGGCAAACGTTGGTTGATGCCGCACTAGTATGCCGCGCCTGAAATTGTTGGGTTAAGTCTGTAGTCTTCTGGCATGCCGCAGACTGCTGCACCTTTAGTGCTGACCGCTGAGGATCGCGCTGAGCTTGTCCGCTGGTTGCAGGGCGGGTTGCCGTGGCTGGCGGAGCGGGCGCGGATCGTGCTGGCGTGCGCGGAGCCGGCGTCGGGCGTGGCGCGCGTGGCCGCGGAGCTGGGGTCGACGCGGATGACGGTGCGC
>PMSU01000055.1 GCA_003168255.1 Actinomycetota bacterium | reverse complement strand
ACGTTCCCGCGGGAACGCCTCCCGGAGCAACGGCTAGCGCGCCGCATCAAGAGCGCAGCGGACAATGATCATCAGGGGTCGGCGGCTTCCAGCGGCTCTGGCAGCAGGGGCACCCAGGCAGCTGACCGGGTGCGGGAGCTACTGCGAGCCGATCGCCGCCGCGACCACCGATGCGGCATGATCGGGAACGTAAGTCTGCGACTCCCGGGGGGCCCGCACGTAGCCCTTGGATTTCGGCCGGGGCGGCAACCGCAACGGCCGCTGCTGCACATCGTGGTAGGCGATCGTGGTCAGCAAGTGAGCGATCATATTGATCCGCGCGCGCCGCTTATCCGCGCTCTCCACCACGTACCAGGGTGCCTCGGGAATGTCGGTGTGGACGAGCATCTCGTCCTTGGCGCGGGAGTAGTCCTCCCACCGGGAAATCGACTCCAGATCCATCGGGGACAGTTTCCAGCGTCGCATCGGATCGTTGAGCCTGCCACGGAACCTGCGCTCCTGCTCGTCATCGCTCACCGAGAACCAGTACTTGCGGAGCAGGATGCCGTCCTCCACCAGCAGCCGCTCGAAAATCGGGCACTGGTGCAGGAAGCGGCCGTACTCTTCCTTCGTGCAGAATCCCATCACGTGCTCGACGCCGGCCCGGTTGTACCAGCTGCGGTCGAACAGCACGATCTCGCCCGCCGCGGGCAGGTGCGCGATGTAGCGCTGGAAATACCAGTGCGACTGCTCGCGCTCGGTCGGCATCGGCAGCGCCGCGATCCGGGCCACGCGCGGATTGAGGTACTGGGTGACCCGGCTGATGGTGCTGCCCTTGCCGGCCGCGTCCCTGCCCTCGAATACCACGACCAGGCGAGCGCCCTCGCCGCGAACCCATTCCTGAAGTTTCACCAGTTCCGCCTGAAGCCGGAACAGTTCCGTTTCATAGATCTTGCGGGGTAGCCGCGTAGGCACCGTCGCAGCGGGCTTCTCGCCGGCCTTCATCCGCTCCGCCGGACGCGCCTGCCGGTGATACGCGTGGGGGTAATGCGGAGGAAGAGTTCCCTGGCTCCGCCGGCCCAGGGTTGGACGCCCGCTTCCAGGACCGATGCGCGCTCGGTATCGGATTCCACATAATGCGCCGGGCCCTGGATCAGAACGCTCCACCCTTCGCGTGTGGCCGGCTTGATGTCGTCGATCTCGAAGGCCACCTTGAACTCGGCGCCCCGTATCCCGGTGCGGAGGTCCTCATCCGTGTGGCTGTCGTGTGCGGTACGGAATACGACGCTTCCCTCGTACATCATGTAGTTGACCGGAAGGACAGTCGGCCCGAACCGGCCGGAGTACGCGAGCCTGCCCACCCCGCCCGGCGAGATCAGCCGCAGGCACTCCGCCTCGTCCAGCAGCTCTGGCTCGGGGTTCGCTGTCGCTGCGTCATGTCCCGGCTCAGGGCCGGCCGGGCTGCCAGGGAGACTACTGGTGGTGGGATCGGACATAAGTGGTCCTGTTCAGGTCTGGGCGGGAAAATGCGTCGAGGAAATTCCCGGCGTCTGTACCCGCGTAACAGTACGCCGTTGTCGCTGACCTGAGGTCAGTACGAAGGTCCCGGCCTTTGACCACCTTTGCCCCCTGCGCGGCAGCACGCCACCACGGTGGAATGAGAGTGCAGAGAAGAACTAAGGAAGAGAAGGTGCGATCGATGAACACGCTGACACACAGGGACTACCGGGGGCCGTCCAACCTTTTCGACTGGCTGGAGTCTCCGTTAACCGCGCTCCGCCCCCTTGACGGGAACCCGCTGCGGGTGGAGGACTACGTCAAGGACGGCTGCTACATACTGCGAGCAGAGCTTCCCGGCGTAGACCCGGAGAAGGACATCGACGTAACGATGTCCCACGGCGGCGTTCTGGCGATCAGGGCGGACAGGCACGAGGAGGCGGAGGGAAAGCATCACTCGGAGTTCCGCTACGGCACCTTCGCCCGCAGCATCACGCTGCCCGCGGGCGCGGATGAGAAGCACATCCAGGCCAGCTACGACAAGGGCGTCCTGGAGGTGGTGGTTCCGCTGAAGGATCAGGATGACGAGAAGGCGGAACGGCGCATTCCTGTGATGCTCAACAAGCACATCAACCCCACCTGATCAGCATTCGATAAATCCGCAAGTCCGCCTGCCTGTCGGCCCGCCCAGCCGGCGGGCAATCGGCGTTCGCAAAGCGATCAGCGGGTGACCCAGGAAGAGGCCGAAGGTCAGCCGTCGTCGGGCCCTTCGGCCCGTGCGCTGTGTTGTGCAGCCGTGCTGAACTGGCGCTGACACTCGGAAGGAGTGACGTTATGAAGAGGACCACGGTCGCAGATGTCATGACCCGCACGGTGGTGGCGGTGCTGGAAGGCGCAGAATTCAAGGAGATCGTCGAGGTCATGCGCAACGCCCACATCAGCGCGCTGCCCGTCCTGGACTCCGAGCATCACGTGATCGGGGTGGTGTCCGAGGGCGACTTGCTGGCCAAGGAGGCGAAGGCCGCCGGACGCCGCGCGGCCGGGCCTCGACGGCGCGCGGCCGACGAGGAAAAGGCAGACGAGGTCCTGGCAGCGGGCCTTATGACGCGGCCAGCGGTGACAATCGGCCGGGACGCGACTGTGCCGGACGCCGCGAGTCTGATGAGTGCCCGACGGGTCAGGCGACTGCCGGTCGTGGACGACTGGGGTCATCTGATTGGCATCGTCAGCCGGGTTGACGTGCTCAGTGTCTTCAGCCGCGAGGACTCCGAGATTCGCGACGAAGTGACCGACATTGTGACCCGCAAATTCGCGCTGGATCCGCACACGGTCGAGATATCGGTCAGATCCGGCATAGTAACAGTTACCGGGAAGGTCGAAATACAGGCTAGTACCCCGTATCTGCTGGACGACATCCGGCATGTCGAAGCTGTAGTGGATGTGCGGGACAGGCTCAGCTACCCCCATGAAGACCACTGCGATAATGCGGAGTTCTTCGCTGTGAGTAGCGTTCAGCCTGTCCAGGCTTGATACCCCGCGGGCAGGGTTCAGGGGACGTTCGGTCAGGGTTTCGGGACCATGGTCCCTAACCAGGCGGGCCGACCGCCGCTATGGTTGGAACGATGCCGCCGGGAGCTCGGATGGCCCGTCAGCGCCTCAGACGGAAAGGCGCCGCCAGATGGAATGGATGAGTCAGCACGGGATCGCCGCGTGATCACCGTGTTCCTGCTCGATGATCACGAGATCGTCCGGCGCGGCGTCAGGGAAGTACTCGAAGCCGAGCCCGACATCACGGTCGTGGGTGAGGCGGGGACCGCCGCCTCCGCGCTTGCCCGTATTCCGGCCTTGCGGCCAGACGTTGCCGTGCTCGACGTACGTCTTCCGGATGGCGACGGTGTCAGCGTCTGCCGTGACATCCGATCCTCAATGCCGGAGGTCGCCTGCCTGATGCTTACCTCGTTCGGCGATGACGAGGCGCTGTTCGACGCGATCATGGCCGGGGCGGCCGGTTACGTGCTGAAGCAGATCCGGGGCACCGACCTGGTCGGCGCTGTCCGGACGGTCTCCTCCGGCGAATCGATGCTGGATCCGGCGGCGGCGAGCCGGGTGATGGCGCGGATGCGAGACCAGGCCGAGCGTTCCGATCCGCTTTCCGAGCTCACCGACCAAGAACGGCGGATCCTGGAACTGATCGGGGAGGGGCTGACCAACCGGCAGATCGGCGAGCGCATGTACCTGGCCGAGAAGACCGTCAAGAACTATGTCTCCGCACTGTTCGCCAAGCTGGGCATGGAGCGCAGAACCCAGGCCGCTGCCTACGCCGCCCGCTTGTTCCCCCAAGACGGCGACCAGAAACGGGACCGGACGGCCCGCTGATCAGCTTCTCGGCTGCCCGGGCAGCGGGACACGCCACTCCAGCTCGGTGCCGCCGCCGTCGGCCGGGCTCGTGTGCAGCGTCCCGCCGAGCTGGCTGGCGCGATCCGCAAGGTTGGCGAGTCCGCTCCTGCGCGTGCCAGGTTTCATGCCCGTGCCGTTGTCCTTAACGAGTAGCACTAGGTCGGCACCGGCCTCGACGTCGACATCCACCCGGTTCCCGCCCGCATGCCTGGCCGCATTGGACAGCGCCTCTCGCAGGACCACCAGCATGTGGTCGGCGATCTCGCCGGGAACGCGCGAATCAAGGCGGCCATCCATGCGCAACGAAGGGGCGAAGCCGAGCAGGTTTGTCATCTCCTCCACGATCCCGGCGATCCTGGACCGAATGCCTAGCAGTTCGGTATTGCCGCGGGACTGCAAGGTGAAGATCGCGGACCGAATATCCTTGATCGTTTCATCCAGCGCGTCGACCGCGTGCCGCACCCTGCTCTCCGCCTCTGGCTCGGCGATCATTGCCGTGGCGCTCTGCAGCGACATCCCGGTGGCGAAAAGCCGCTGGATCACTAGGTCGTGCAAGTCGTGGGCGATCCGGTCGCGGTCAGCGAACAAGGCGATGCGCTGAGCTTCCCTGCGGTGCTCGGCGAGCTCAAGCCCGATTCCCGCCTGTGCAGCGAAGATGATCAAGATCTCCACCGCGGCAGGGGAGAGCGGCAGGGCTCCCCGCTGGCGGCCCGTGGTCAGGACGCCGCGCACATCTCCAGGCGGTCCCAGCGGCACCAAGACGGCCGGCCCCAGTCCCAGGTGCTCGCGGGTAACCACCGCCACTCGTTCGTCGTTGCTGAAGTCGTCCATGAACAGCGGCTCGCCGCTGGCCATCACCATCCCGGAGGCCGACCCCTGGGCGGGGAACACAAGTCCGAGCGCCTCGGACGCCCCGATGCCGGAGGCGTGCTCGATCGTCAGCTGATCGCGACTGCCCGAAGGCAGGGCGAGGACCACCAGGTCCGCACCAGACATTTCCAGCGCATGACGGGTGACCAGCGCCAGCACGTCGTGCGTGTCATCGCCGGAAAGCAGCCGCTGCATCACCTCCGCACTGGCCCGGAGCCACTGCTGCTGCCTGCGCGCCTCCGCGTATAGCCGGGCGTTTTCAATGGCTACGCCGGCGGCTGCGGCAAGCGTCCCGACAAGCGTCTGATCATCCTCATCGAACTGGGCGCCGTTCCGCTTCTCCGTCAGGTACAAGTTGCCGTAGACCTCGTCCCGGATTCTTACCGGAGCACCGAGGAACGACCCCATCGGAGGGTGGCCCGCGGGGAATCCGACTGACCGCGGATCCGCGGAGATGTCCGGCAGACGCAGCGGACCGGGGTTGGTGATCAGCTCCCCGAGCAAACCGCGGCCTTGCGGCCAGTGGTGAATCCTGGCGATCTCCGACTCGTCCAGCCCGACCGGGACGAACTCAGCCAGATTGCCGCCTTCGCCGACTACGCCCAGCGCGCCATAGCGGGCGTCCACCAGCTTGACGGCGGCCTGCACGATCTGCCGCAGCACGACCTCGAGCTCCAGATGACCACCGACCGCGACGACCGCCTCCAGCAGGGCATGTGTTCGGTCCCGGGTGTCGAGCACCGCCTGGAGCCGCACCTGGAGCTCTGCGAGCAGCTCATCGAGCCGCAGCTGAGGCAAGAGCGGCTGAGAGTCTCTGGGTTCCACGGTCGGCTCCGGCGAGTTGGCTCGCACGAACACCATGTCGGCTCGCGCGAACACCATGAGCGTACGGCAGCCATCGGATCACCAGCCCGCGGCACC
This sequence comes from Actinomycetota bacterium, assembly GCA_003168255.1. Classification (GTDB taxonomy): domain Bacteria; phylum Actinomycetota; class Actinomycetes; order Streptosporangiales; family Streptosporangiaceae; genus PALSA-505. The sequence continues at coordinate 100,886 of PMSU01000055.1, read as the reverse complement.
GCGGGGGCACCCGCGCCCGCTAGCCGCTCAGGCCGGCCAGCGCTGGCTGGGGGACGGGCCAGCGGCCGGGCAGGGCCATCGGTCCCGCAGGTTCGAGCCCAATGCCTCTGACCGCACGACCTGTCAACAGCCGAAGCTGGTGCTGAGGCTCCAGCCAAGGAGGCAGTCATGGCAATCAAGCCCATCGTCGTCGGCACGGACGGCTCAGATCGATCGCTGCACGCAGTGGAGTGGGCGGCCAACGAAGCCGCGCTGCACGACGCCCCGCTCCGGATCGTTTCGGCCATTGCCCTTCCTTCGCACTTGGGCACGGCCAGCACTTCCCACGTGGTCACCACGGCACTAACGACGACAGCCGAGAAAGCCCTGGATGACGCGGCCGACCTGGCGGATCTGGTGGTCCCCGGCCTGGCGGTGGACACCGCGCTACTTGTGGGGAAACCTGCGCGGGTCCTAGCTGACGCCGCGGCGGGCGCCGCGATGCTCGTGGTCGGCTCCCAGGGTGCCGGCAGTCTCACGGCCGTTGGCTCGGTGAGCAGGCATCTCGCCACGCATCCCCCCTGCCCGGTAGTGATTGAGCGCGCGGAGACGCCGCAGGCCCACGGCCAGGTCGTGGTGGGAGTGCGCGAACTTGAGGACTCCGCGGCGACGCTCGCTTTCGCCTTCCAGGAGGCGGCGCTCCGCCGAGCGCACCTGCTCGCCGTGCACGCCTGGTTCTGGTTCCGGCCGGCCATAAATCCGGCCGAGGCGGGCCGACCCGTCATCGACCCGCACCAGGTGTCGTCAGCGGCGCTCATCCGGTTGCACCAGCTACTCGCGCCGTGGCAGGAGAAGTACCCGGATGTGGAGGTCGGGGAGCAGATCGTCCATGCGCATCCGGGCCGTGCGCTTGCGGCCGCCTCTGCCAGCGCCGACCTGGTGGTGCTTGGCAGCCACGGCGGCCAGGGACGCGTGGATCCTGGTAGCGGCTCGGTCACCCATGCGGTACTGAATCATGCCCGTTGCCCGGTCTTCATCGTTCCCGCGAGCGAGCAGGGTGCGGACTTCGTGAAGCCGACGCTGTTGCTGGTCAGCGCAGCCGCCGCAGGAACGGGTCCGGCGGCTGGCCCAGGCTGATCCGGTCCCGGGCGGCCACGGCGTGCACCCCGTCATCACGGGCGATGACCAGGCTAAGGTCAAGCTCCGCGACCTCAGGAAGGTCATCAGCAAGGCGGGACGCGGGGTGAGCCGGGCCGCGCGATCGCCGAGGACAGCGGTGGCGACACCGCCGAGGCCAAAGACCACAAGCGGACCGAACACCGGTTCCTGCAGGACACCAATAACCACCTCGACGCCGCCGACGCGCTGCGGCCTGGTCGACTTCCTGCTTGGCTCCGGTTGTCCGTAGTGGCTGGAGCGGGATCTGATAACTGGAAGGCAGGTCACCGGCGGCCGTCACAGGCTGCCCACCCGGTGCAGATGAGCAAGGGAATCCCGGTTACACGCGGACGGGCCCTTCTACGGCCCGTCGCACTGATAACGTGCGGCGCCACGTAGATCACCGGGATGAGGTCATCATGGCTGAGGAGACAGTTGAGTATCGCCTCTATCAGGACTTGGCGGGATGGTGGCCGCTCATCTCTCCGCCGGAGGAGTACGCAGAGGAGGCCGCCTTCGCGGCTGGGGTATTCGGTCTGGCCTCCGGGCCCGTTCGGGATGTCCTGGACCTGGGCAGCGGCGGCGGCTGCAATGCCAGTCACCTGAAGACACGGTTCGCCTTGACGCTTGTTGATCTGTCCCAAGCCATGCTCGATGTGTCACAACGGCTCAACCCGGACTGCCCGCACGTCCTGGGTGACATGCGCACTATCCGGCTGGGCAGGACCTTCGACGCGGTGTTCGTCCACGATGCCGTGGACTACATGACCAGCGAAGGCGACCTCAGGCAGGTCATGGTTACCGCCTTCGCGCACTGCCGGCCCGGCGGCGTCGCGGTTTTCATCCCCGACCACATCACCGAGACCTTTGAAGCGGGCACCGGCTGCGGCGGCGACGACGATGCCGATGGCCGCGGGGCGCGCTTCCTGGAATGGTCCTGGGATCCGGATCCGGGCGACACCTGGACGCTGACGGATTACGTGTACATGCTCCGCGACCTAGGCGGTCCGGTACAGGTCGTTCACGAGACGCACCGGCTCGGATTGTTTGGCCGCGATACGTGGCTCGGGTTGCTCGCTGACGCTGGATTCGAACCACAGGCCATCGCGGAGGAAACCTCCGAGGACCGGCAACCCCGCGAACTGTTCATCGGTCGCCGGCCAGCATAGTCGCGACTGTGACGCGGACAAGCTCGCTGACTTTGCCCGGATCAGATGCGGTGAGCTTGCCGTCGAGGATCAGGGCGGCCAGGCCGTGGACGAGGGCCCAGCAGCCGATCATGAAGGCGTCCCGGTGTGCGGGCAATATCGCCGTGGCGACGCGGGCGGCAAGAACGGCGGATGCCTGGCCGGCGGCGGCGGCGGCGTCGGGATGCGATCGGCTGCAGGGGTGTCCGAACATCAGCCGGAACAGAGCCGGGTGCTCGACTGCGTAGTTCACGTAGGCCTGGGCCAGGGCGATGAACTCCGCACCCGGCACGGCCGAGGAGTCGGCGGTGACCAGGCGTGCGGTTAGGTCCTGGAAGCCTCGCGTTGCCAGCGCGGCCAGCAGCGCTTCCTTGTCGCGATAGTGCCGGTAGGGAGCGTTGGCCGACACGCCTGCGCGGCGGGCTACCCCGCGTAGCGACAGCGCAGTCTCGTCTTCTTCCCCGAGGAGCTCCATCGCCGCGTCCAGACAGGCGGCGCGCAGATCGCCGTGGTGATAGCTGTCCCTGGTCGATGTTGACACTGCACACTCCTTGTAATGTGGTCATTGTACACATGCGTGCCCGGACCGGCCGTGGCACGAGATCGGAGTGAGACTGTGCGTGCCGCCACCATCCGCGACGGCGGGGTCGTCGTAGCGGAGCATCCTGATCCGCAGCCCGGCCCCGGTGAAGTCCTGGTCCGTGTCCGCGCTGCAGGGCTCAACGGCGCCGACCAGATGCAGGTGCGCGGCTTCTACCCGCCGCCCCCTGGCTCGGGTGTCCCCGAGGACATCCCCGGCCTGGAGCTGGCCGGCGAGGTCGCCGAGGTTGGCCGCAATGTCACGCGCTTCCGTCCCGGCGACCGGGTCATGGCGATCGTCGCCGGCGCGGGGCAGGCGGAGCTGGCCGTCGTGCACGAGCGTCAGCTCATGCCCGTCCCCGACGGGCTCGGATGGGCCGACGCCGGCGGATTCCCCGAAGTGTTCCTGACCGCCTACGACGCGATCTTCGGCCAGGGCTGCCTGCAGGCCGGCGACAGGCTCCTGGTGCACGGCGCCGCGGGAGGCGTCGGCACCGCCGCGGTCCAGCTCGGCGTCACCACAGGGGCCCGTGTCATCGCAACCGTCCGCAACCCCGACAGCCGGGACGCGGTCGCGGCGCTTGGCGCCGAGCAGGTCATCGCCCCCGAGAACTTCGCAGAGCACGGGCCCTTCGACGTGATCCTCGAGCTGGTCGGCGCGACCAACCTCGCTGAGAACGTCAGCTCCATCGCCACCAGCGGCCGCATCGTGGTCATCGGCATGAGCGCCGGCGCCAGCGCCGAGCTCAATCTTGGCGAGCTGATGCACAAGCGCGGCCGGATCAGCGCTTCGACCCTGCGCGGCCGCCCGCTGGAGGAGAAGGCGATACTCGCCCGCCAAGTCGAGAAGCGCGTACTTCCGCTGCTGGCAGCTGGACGGATCCGAGTCCCGGTCGATGCGACATTCGGGCTTGACGACGTGGCCGCCGCCTATAACCGGTTCAGTACCGGTGGCAAGGTCGGCAAGATCGTCCTCACCCCGTCCGTGTAGCGGCGGGAAGCAAGGAAGCGTGTAGCGGCGGGACGCAAGGAAGCGTGTAGCGGCGGGACGCAAGGAAGCGTGTAGCGGCGGGACGCAAGGAAGCGCGCTCAGCTGGCGGATCCCGTGGGTCTTTGCCTGCACCGGCTGCCAGGTATTGCTCGCCGACACCTGTCCCGGCTGCGGGCAACGGCACCGGCGCACCCGCGACGCAGCGCTGGTTCAAATCCGGTTGCTGCGTGCGAAACTGCGATTGACGGAAAGGACGCAGGACCATTCGCTGCTGGACAGGCTGGTGGCGATCATTATCAAGATCGCGCAAGCAGTGGCGATAGCCGTCGTTGCAACCGCTGCCGGCACACTGGCGACCGGCGGGATACTGTTTCCTGCGGAGGTGGTGAATGCAGGGGCCATCGCGCTGGTGACTATAGCGCTGCAAAACGCCGCGACTGCTATCCGCACCAGGCGAAGCGAGCACAATCCTGCTACAGCCACGCGGAAGGTACTCGTCGGCCTGAACTCTGAGCTGGCGAACTTCATCAGTACGCCCCGCACCACATCCGCATATGCGTATGAGCTGCCAGTCGGCCGGATCCGGCTGCTCGTGAAGGCCTACAAGGTGCAACAGGCATTAATCGAGAACCGGTGGGAAAACAAGGTGATGTGCTGGAACGTGCTCGACGATCTGGTCTGGCAGCTCAGTCGGCGATCCGATACTAACGCCGGTGAGCTAGAGCAGATTCTGCGCAGGCTACGCGCGGTACAAGATCAAGCCCCTAAGGGGTAATCGCTCGGCGAAATCCGGTAGGGGTGTTGATCAAGGTGACGTGGATTTGGTGCTATGTATGCCATCTTTCTGGCGCTCAACGCCGACGCCCAGCGATTGTTGTCACCTGAGCGAGTTGACAGATGGCTCTGGGAGTGTCACATATACCGATGGGCGTACCGGTCTTATCGAGCAACCGGGGAGGCACGACTCTCGGCTGGCTGCTCCAGGCGGGATCCGTCCGGACTGGCCTTCTTTCGGGTCAGCCGCACCGTGAGCTGAACGATGAGCGCCGCGAGGGCCCATCCGGCGACGACATCGGTGAACCAGTGGAAATCGCACCATACCAAGGCGGCGCCGACCAGGAAGCCCAGCAGCGAAACAGCCGCCAGCGCGACCCGCCGGATCCGGGCCGGTGGATCCGGCACAAGCAGCAGCACGGCCAGGACGTAGCACACGCACGCTGTCGTGGTGTGGCCGGAGGGGAAGGCACCCAGGCTACCGGGAGCGAGACTGCCGTGGCCGGGATGCACCCGCCCGATCAAGATCTTCGCCGGGATGACGATCCCCAGCAGCAGCGTGACGCCGACTCCTGCGGTGAACAGCGGACGCAGGGTGCGGCGCCGGGCAGCCACCACGACTGCGGCGAGCACGAGTACGGAAATAGCAATATGGAAGCCACCGATGCGGACCAGCAGCATGGCAGGCGAGTAGTCTGCGTCGCCGAGCCACTTCCAGGTCGCCGAGGTCGCCTGAGCCTGCACCACCTTGCGGATCCACCGATCCGCGGCGATCAGCGGGCCGTCGGTCAGCACATTGATCGTCAAGAGGGTCAGGATCAGCAGGAGACCGCCGGGTACCAGCCACGGATACCGCCGGCGCAGGGGACGGCGTGAAGTCGCGGTGGCCGCGTGGACCTCTTCCATTGGCTTCGAGGCTACCTGCCAGGCCGGACTATCGAATTCTGCTGCATTGCGGAGCCGCCGGGGAGGGGTGATTGCGGCGCCGCCGGGGAGGGGTGATTGCGGCAGGGCCAGGTTTGCCGCCGGGCTGCGCTGTTGAACCGGCTGGCCCGGCTAACCGTGCTCTTAGGGGACAGCTAGACCGCGACTGGGCATCTGCCTGAGCCAGCGGGCCTGGACCGGCAGGAGGCGGATCCTGACCAGTATGACGTTCGCCGGGGTGTGCCTGCCGCGGATAACCAGGGCCTGCGGCGTGGCGGCCGTGATGTCCTTGATGATCCTGGCTAGCGGGTGCGCTGGTGGCGGGCCGGCCAGCGGGAACGGTGGGCAGGCATCGCGGGCCGCGACCGAGCCTGCCGCGCCGATAGGGCCTGGCGGGCACCTTGGGCCGCTGGCCGGCAGGTATCTGGCGATTGCGGTTCCCGCCAACCATCGCCTGGACTCCGAAGTGGACGGTTTCACCGACCACGAGCGCGACGATCTCGCCGCGGCCAAGTCGGACCTGCGTGCCGAAGCGACTACGGAGCGCTGGTTTGACCAGCGTCTCGCCGAGATGGTGCGGCTGCCCGCCCGGTAGATAACGCGAACGATCCTGTCTATTTCGGGGGTACCCGTTCGTCGTCGTGGCGCGGGTGTACCGGAGGCAGCAACCGGCGCCCCGGCCTATCGGCCCTACAGGCAGGAGCGGAGCATGTACGACGACGCAGTCACCGGAGCCCGGGTGGACGTGGAAGTGCCCATCGCGATGCCGGCGGCGGAGGTCTGGAAGCTGATCACCGACGTGTCCCGGGTCGGCGAGTGGAGCCCTGAGTGTGCGGGCGCTGCGTGGCTGGATGGCGAGGGCAGGCCGCGAGTCGGTGCCAGGTTCGAGGGTCGCAACCAGTTCGCCCAGTTCACCTCGACGGTGGAATGCGTAGTCACCGAGTGCGACGAGCCGCGGACGTTCGCCTGGGTAGTCCTCGACCCCACTGGCGCTCTGGACCGCCCAGGATCGTGCTGGCGCTATGAGCTGCTGCCCGGCGGGTCGCCCTCCCGCACGCTGGTGCGGCACAGTTTCGTGCACGGCCCTGGCGACACCGGGCTGCGTGCTGGCGTCCTGGCGGACCCGGCCAACGCCGCGACGGTTCTCGGCGGCCGCCTGGATCAGCTCCGCCATAACATGGCCGAGACCCTGAACCGGATGGCCAGGGCCCGGGTGGCTCGACACGTATAAGAATCATCTACGCTCAGTCCTCGTGGATACCGCGCCCCGCAGCGAAGGCCGCCGGTCAGCCGGCCACTGAGCAGATGGCGGTCGGCTACTCGGGCACTCCGCAGGCCCGCAAGCTCGGGATCAAGCCGGGTCAGCGGATCTGTCTCGACGAACCACCGCCGGGATGGCACCTCACCGACCCGCCATCCGGCCTGGCACACATCCACGCGCCCGAGCCCGCGGACCTCATCATCAGCTTCTTCGCCGCCGCCGAGGAGCTACCCCGCCGCCTGCCTGACCTCGTGCGACGCATCTATCCGAGCGGTGCCCTGTGGATCGCATGGCCTCGCCGGGCCGCAGGCCACGACAGCAACATCACCGGCGACGTCGTCCGCGAGCACGCTCTCCCGCTCGGTGTGGTCGACGTCAAGGTCGCCGCCATCGACGACGACTGGTCCGGCCACCGAGTGGTCTGGCGGCTGGCCAACCGCAGCGAGCAGGCAGCGAAGGGAGCACCGTGAGGCAGTCGTGGCGGTCTGGCCGAGGAGCGCGCGGCGGGGAGCGCGCGGCGGGGAGCGGAACGCCGGCGAAGCACACGGGCCCGAACCCGCCACCGCGTTGACCGGAAATGTCAGCGCCCAGCCGGAGATCTATGCGAAGGCTGCCCAGGACCCCGTGGGCTTCTGGGCGGACGAGGCCAGGCGGCTGACCTGGGCGACTCCCTGGTCGTCGCCGCTCGACGGCGGCTTCCCGCATCCTTCGTGGTTCGCCGGGGGCACCCTGAACGTGGCGGTCAACTGTGTCGACCGCCACGTGGATGCTGGGAACGGCGACAGGGTGGCGCTGCACTGGGAAGGCGGACCCGGCGACACCCGCACGATCACCTACCGGCAGCTCCAGGCGGACGTGTGCCGGGCCGCCAACGCCCTGGCGGAACTCGGTGTCGAGCCTGACGCCGCCGTGGCCATCTGCATGCCGCCGCTCCCCGAGGCGGTCGTGGCCATGCTGGCTTGTGCCCGGCTTGGTGCCCGGCACCACTTCATCTTCCCCCGGCCGCACGCTGAGGTACTCACCAGGCTGATCCGCCAGACCGGTGCCCGGCTGGTCATCTCGGCCGACGGGGACCGCTCGCCGGGAACCATGGGTCCACTCAAGCCGGCCCTGGATGAGGCGCTCGGCGCCTGCCCGCAAGTAGCCCGGGTACTGATCGTGCGCCGCACCGGGTGGCCGATCGACTGGGTCAAGGGACGCGACGTGTGGTGGAACGACCTCGTGGACCGCCAGCCAGACAGCGTCGTGATCCGTCAACCCGGCGATTCAGCGCGGATGCTCCTGTACAGCTCAGCGGGATTTCTCACCCATGTCGCGGCTACGCATCGTCTGGCGTTCGACGTGCAGCCTGACAGCGATGTCTGCTGGTACGCCGCGCACCCCGCGACGATGGGCAGCCATGCCTACGCCGTGTACGGTGCCCTGGCGGGCGGCGCGACCTGCGTCCTGCTCGAGGGGCCGCCGGTAATGACGGCACAGACCTCCGGGCGCATTAACTTGCGGCCAGTGGTCGCGGACCTGAAGTACGCCAGGTGCTGGGACATCATCGAACGGTACGGGGTGACCATCCTGGATCTCCCCCCGTCGCTGATCCAGGCCATCGCGCGCTCCCCAGGTCACCCTCCCGCGAAGCGCCGCCTGAGCAGCCTCCGGCTGCTCACTTCGGATATCGAGGCGCTGGAGCTCGCCGGAGGCCGGATGCTGGACCCGAGCGCCTGCCGGTCGTGGCGCACCGCGATCGGCCAGGACCACATCCCGTTTGTCACCAACTGGTCGAACTCGCTGACCGGAGGGATCATGCTCACGCCCCTGCCGGGCATGGTCGGCGCCATCGAGCCCGAGGAGGGAGCGCCATGCTGGTCGCGCTTCGAAGGGGTGTTTTCCACTGGCGACAAGGCCCGGCGCGACTGCGACGGTGACCTTTGGATGGTGCCTCGAAGCGGAGACATGTGATGAAGTTCGTCCGAGGCCGGATCGATTCGATCGACTTCGTCAGCAGGCGAACGCGCCGGATCCGGATCTCCGGTCCCGGGCTTCGCGGGCTGGACTGGGTGCCCGGCCAGCAGGTGCGTGTTCTGGTCGGATCAGGGCCCGGACGGGGCAACAGGCTTCCCGGGCCGTTGCGGACCTACTCGGTATGGGACTACGACGGGGGCGCCGTGCACCTTTGCGTGGCCGATCACGACGGTGACGACCCAGGCTCGCTGTGGGCCAGGAACGCCAGTCCAGGCCAAGAGGTGATGTTCACCAAGCCCGAGGGCAGCTTCATCACCCGGCCCGCTCCTTATCACGTCTTCGCCGGCGAAGAGACCGCGGCAATCGCCATCGGCCCCATGCTGGCAGCCCTGCCGCCCGGCACGGCGGCGTACGCGGTCATCGAGGTCGACACGGCTGAGGATCGGCTGCCGATGCCAGCCGCGGTCACCTGGTGCTACCGCCGCGGCGCCGCCGCGGCATCATCGCCTGTGCTGCCGGCTTCCGTAGCTGAACTGGATCTTCCCGATGAACCCGGAATCGCCTATGTCGCAGGTGAAGCACGCACGGTGCAGGCTGTGCGCCAGCACCTCGTGCAGGACCGCGGCTGGCAGCGCCGGGCGATCATCACCAAGCCTTTCTGGGCACCCGGAAAGAAAGGAATGGACTGATCGCGGACGCAATCGGTGGGAGGGCGGCTTGGTGGCAGCGGTACCCGAACGTCCTCAGCCGACGACGAGCTTGCCCATCAGGAGCTCCGCGTGCGCCTGCAACTCGCTGGCCGCGCCGGTGTCCCCGGACAGGTGCTTGAGCAGGCCCTGCTGGAACAGCCCGTCGAAGATCGCGTACGCCACCTCGGCGGAGACGGCGGGCGGCGATCCGGCGAGCTCGGCGAACTGGCTCACGATCCGCCAGATCATCCGCTCCAGGCTCTTGTCGATCTCCGCGACGTCCGCCTGGAACGACTGCTCGAACAGGCTCTGCGTCCGCAGGTCATACCAGAGGCGGTGCATCGCCGTGTCCTCGCGCAGCGTCTTGGCCAGGCCCGCGGCGAAGTCCCGCTTCAGCTCGTCAGCCGACTGCGAGGTGGCGACTATCTGGTCGTAGCGGGTGACGCAGTACGCGTTGTACTGCCGGACGCACGCCATGATGAGGTCGGCCTTGTCGCGGAAGTAGTAGTGCAGCACGCCATGGGAGAACTCGGAGTTCTGGGCGATCTCGCGCAGGCTGGTGCGGGCATAGCCAAGCTCGGCCAGGGTCACCAGCGCGGCGTCGGCGAGCTGCGCGCGGCGCTCGGCGAACTTGTCGACCTGGCGGCGCGAGATCCTGTCGCGATTCTTCTCCGCAACCTGCGTCACAGCGATTCTTCCGTCCGCCCTCCGTTGCGCCCCACGCGAGTTCAAGCCGAGTCTAATGCCTGGCCGCGGCCGTTAGGAAGAAAAATCTTGACAATCGTCCAAGAAACTCTTGACAAGCGTCTAACAAAGGTTTGACGATTGCCAAGGCGTGGCGGCGCCACCTCACCGCAGGACCGAAGCGGCGCGCACCCGGCAACGAGGCCAACGCGAATCGAGGAGCTTTGACATGAGCGTGTACGACCTGGCTGGACGCAAGGCACTGGTAACTGGCGGAGCGCGCGGGCTGGGGGCGGGCATGGCCGAGGCGCTCGCCCGCGCCGGGGCTTCGGTGATGATCGGCGACATTCTCGAGGGCGATGGCGAGAAGACGGCCGCGGCCATCCGTGATTCCGGCGCGACCACTGGTTTCGTCAGGCTCGACGTGACCGACGAAGCGAGCTGGGAGAGGGCCGTCGCCGCGACGATCGCCGAACTGGGCGGCTTCGACATCCTGGTGAACAACGCCGGCGTCGAGATCTCCGCCCTGGTCATCGACATCGACCCGGCCGAGCTGCGCAGCATGCTGGACGTCAACATCGTCGGCACGGCCCTCGGCCTGAAGCATGCCTTCCGCGCCATGCGGCCGGACGGTCCCGCCGGGCAGGGCGGCGCCGTCGTCAACATCTCCTCGGTGGCCGCGACCATCCCCTTCCCCGGCATCGCCGGCTACTCGGCGACCAAGTCGGCCGTCGACCGGCTCACCCGGGTGGCCGCGCAAGAGTCGGGAAAGCTGGGCTACGGCGTGCGGGTGAACTGCGTCTACCCGGGGCTCGTCGCGACCCAGATGGGCCTGAAGCTGGCCAGCGACATGGTGACCCTGGGCCTGTGGCCGAGCGCCGAGGCCGCGGTCGGCGACGTGATCGGGCTGACCCCGCTCGGCAGGCTCGGCGATGTCGCTGACATGGCCGATGCGGTGGTGTTCCTCGCCTCCGACGGTGCCCGCTTCGTGCACGGAGCCGGCCTGCCGGTCGACGGCGGCATGGGCATGTGACCCGCTGAATTCCTGATTATCGAAAGGCAGTCAACCATGAGCGAGAACAAGCCTGTCGTCGTCTACGGCGCGTCCGGTTACACCGGCCGTCTGGTCTGCGAGTACCTCCGCGAGTTCCATGTCCCCTTCATCGCGGCCGGCCGGGACAAGGCACGGGTGCAGGAAGTGATCGACAAGATCCCCGGCATCGAGACGGTAGAGCACGACGTCGTCGAGGTCAGCCACGAGGTGGGGCCGCTGACCGATCTGTTCTCCGGGGCCAGCGTGGTGTGCAACATCGTCGGCCCGTTCATCAAGCTCGGGCCGGCCGTAGTGGAGGCCAGCCTCGCGGCCGGCTGCCACTACCTGGACACGACCGGCGAGCAGGACTGGGCGCTGGCCGCGCAGTCGCAGTGGGGCAGCCAGTTCGCCGAGAAGGGCCTGCTGCTGTCACCCGGCGTCGCGCAGATGTACACCACCGGCGAGATCGCGGCGAACGTCTGCCTGGAGACGCCGGGCGTCGACACCCTCGACATCCTCGTCCTGTGGAAGGGGTTCCCGACCCAGGCCTCGACCCAGACGATCTTCACCATCCTCAAGGCGGACTGGTACTACCTGGAGCAGAACCAGTACCAGAAGTGGAACCCCGAATCGAAGTTCGAGGTCGTCATCCCCGGCCAGCACGAGACCGGGCTGGCCCTGCCCTGGGGCGGCACCTGCCACCCGGTGTGGTTCAAGAACGACCCGCGGGTGGCCACCTGCAAGGCGATCGGCGGCGTCTTCGACCGGACCGTCATGGAGGGCGTCGTGGCCACGGTCAAGATGGTCGAGGAGCAGATCAAGACGCTGCCGGCCGACCAGCAGGAAGATGCGCTTGGCAAGATCGCCAGCTCGGTTCAGGCTGGCATGCCGCCGCGGGAGAACCCGCGGGTCAACACGTCGCTGGACTCGGTCTACGCGTCGGGCCCGCTGGGGCGCGTGCACTGCGTGATCCACGGCAACTCCAACTACAAGCAGACGGGGCTGCTCCAGGCGTACGCGGCCTACTCGCTGCTCCAGCAGTCGCCGCGCCGGGCCGGGTTCGCCTCGGCCTGCCAGGCGTTCGGGCATCGCGAGCTGCTCGGCGTGCTGCGCAGCTTTGGGCTGGTCATGGAACCCGTCGTCACCGCGGGCGGCTGACCCGGCTGACCCGGCTGACCCGGCTGACCCGGCTGACCCGGCCATGCGCCTGACCGACTATCTCGACAAGGGGGCCTCGCTCGGCCCCAGCGCTCCGTGCCTGACCATGGGCGACAGCACGCTCTCCTATGGTCAGGTGCAGGAGCTGTCCTGGCAGGTCGCCCGGGCGCTGGACGGCTCGGGCGTGCGCCCTGGCGACAAGGTGGCGATCCTGTCGGCGAACGATCCCGTTGCCTTCTCCTGCGTGTTCGGGATCGCTCGGGCCGGCGCGGTCTGGTGCCCGGTCAATCCGCGCAGCGAGGCGGCCGAGAACCGCGACCTGCTCGATCTCTTTGACTGCGCCTGCCTGATCTTCCAGAGCGCATTCGAGCCGCTCGTCACGCAGATCCTGCCCGACCTGCCCAAGCTGACCACGCTGGTCTGTCTCGACCGGGCCAGTGGTCCTGCGGTTTCTTTCGCGACGTGGCTGGCCGACGTCCCCGCCGGGCCGTTCTCGGCCGACCCGCCCGACGACACCGCGATGATCGTCGGCACCGGCGGGACGACGGGCAGGCCCAAGGGCGTGATGCTGACCGGCCGCAATCTCGAGACCATGTCGGCGCTGACGCTGATGGGATACCCGTTCGCCGGCCGGCCCAGGTACCTGGCGCTCGCGCCGCTCACCCACGCGGCCGGCGTCCTGTGCTTCCCGATCCTGGCCCTGGGCGGCGAGATCGTCGTCATGCCGAAGCCGGACCTGACCGGGTACCTGGTGCTGATCGAGCGGCACCGGATCACGCACACCTTCCTGCCGCCGACGCTGATCTACATGCTGCTGGGCCACGAGAACCTGGGCGGCGCCGACCTGTCCTCTTTGCAGTGCCTGTGGTACGGCGCGGCGCCGATGTCAGCCGCCCGGCTGGAGGAGGCGATAGAGAAGATCGGCCCGGTGATGGCCCAGCTGTTCGGGCAGAGCGAGGCGCCGATGATGATCTCCATGATGGCGCCCGCCGATCACTTCCGCCCCGACGGCTCGATCGCGCGGGAGCGGCTCGCCTCCGCCGGACGTCCGGCCCCGCTGGTGACCGTCGCGATCATGGACGACGAGGGGCGGCTGCTGCCGCCTGGGGATCGCGGCGAGATCGTGGTCCGCAGCTCCCTGGTGATGGCCGGCTACTACAAGAACCCGGCGGCCACGGCGGAGGCGTCTCAGCATGGCTGGCATCACACCGGCGACATCGGCTACCTCGACGCCGACAACTTCCTCTTCATCGTGGACCGCGCCAAGGACATGATCATCACCGGCGGGTTCAACGTCTACTCCGCGGAGATCGAGCAGGTGCTGATGCAGCATCCCGCCGTCCGGGATTGCGCGGTCATCGGCCTGCCGGACGACAAGTGGGGCGAGCGCGTCACTGCCGTGCTGGAGATTCAGCCCGGGCAGGACGCGGCGCCCGATGCGCTGAAAGCGTTCGTGAAGGGGCGGCTCGGCAGCGTCAAGACCCCGAAGCAGATCGAGATCTGGCCGGATCTGCCCCGGTCCAAGCTGGGCAAGGTCCTCAAGGGTGAGATCAAGGCCCAGTTGCTCCCTGGCTCCGCTGGCTCCGCTGGCTCCGCCGCGCCCGCCGCGCCCGCCGCGCCCGCCGCACCATGATCGCGCCCAGTTATCGCGCCCGCTAAGATACGGGTGTCCGGTAAGGAGCGAGCGCGAATGACGAGTTCCCGAGGCGCGACCTGTCCAGCAGCGCCGCCGCACAGGCATAGCGGCGGGAGCACCCGGCGACGGGGAACGGCGCTGGAGACCGCCCTGCTCGATGCCGCCTGGGAAGAGCTTCAGGCCACCGGGTACGCGGATCTGACGATGGAGGCTGTCGCCGACCGGGCCGGCACCAGCAGAGCCGTCCTCTACCGCCGGTGGCGCAACCGGGCCGAGCTGGTGATCGCCGCGCTGCGACGCCACCGCCCGCTGCTCTCCGGCGAGGTGCCTGACACCGGCAGCCTGCGAGGCGATGTGCTCGCCGTGTTGCGCCGGTACTCCGGCCGGCTGACCCAGGTCGGCCCCGAGACCATCTACGGCCTGCTCGGCGACTACTTCGCCGACGCCGAGCTGTTCTCTCAGCTCCAGGCTCAGCTCATCCACGTCGGCGGCGACGTCATGGCGACCATCCTCAAGCGCGCCGCGGATCGGGGCGAGGTCCGCGCTGACATCACCCCGAGGGTCGCCTCGCTCCCGATCGACATGCTCCGCCACGAACTATTCCTGACCCGCACCCCGACATCCGATCGTGCCATCGTCGAAATCGTGGACGACGTATTCCTCCCCCTGGTCGGCGTCTAGAATCTTTTTTCCGAACGGACCAGGGCCAGCCACTCGCGATCGGCATCCGAGCGCAGCGGGCCGACCGCCGGTCAGGGGCTGGTGATGGTCTGCGCGGGCGTCACCTTGTAGGTCCCGGCGAGGGACGTGGCGTCGCCGCTGTTGATGCCGCTGGGGCAGTCGCTGACGTTGTAGATGTGCAGGTTGCCGCCGGTGGGGAGAATCTTCAGCTTGCCGGTGCTGTTGGTGTACGTGATGTTGACCCGGCCGTTGTCCGCGCCGGCTGCTGTCCCGTCCGCGGTCGCGTCGCAGCTGGAGTTGATGCCGGTAATGGTGATGCCGATGCCGGTAAGGGTGCCGTGGGTGACGCCGCTGCCGGAGCCGTAGTACCTGGCATTCAGCGACCACGGGAGGGCATTTGACGCCACGGAGAAGGTCAGGCTGATCGGGTCGGTGCACTTGTTGAAGGACAGCGTCGTGATGGACCCGAGACCGGTGCCCGGCAGCCAGCTGCCCGACATGAGGGTGCCGGACGCGTGCGAGGACGTGCAGGTGAGGGGGATACCCGACGCGGTGTCTGTCAGCGTGATCTTGCTGGACGTCGCGGTGATGTTCCCGCCGGGGCTGATTGTCCAGGGCTTGCAGGTCGCGGTGGCGCCAGCGCTGGCGGTTGCGGTCAGCGTCAGGGCACCGACCGCGGCCAGGACCGCGAGGCAGCGCGGGCCGATCTTGAAATTGACTAATGGTGACATGGCCGCCTTCCCGGCTCAGGGTGTGGTTCACCACACGCCGCCGGGGTCCAGGGCGACACGATTATCGGGGGTTCAACCAAACGGTCTACCCCACTGTCTCCCCGGACCGGGCGGAAAGCAATGCCTGAGCGACGGGATTGTCGCCTGCGCCGTCCAGCTCGTGCCATGATCACGACGTGGCAACCGGGCAGCGTAACGGCTTACCCGTGCTGCTGGCTTATCCACCACCGGATATCCACGTTGGCCTCGTCGCCCTCGATCATCTTCTTGGCGTAGTCATCTGTCCGGGCAGCGGCTATATCCTGATTAATCGCCGCGCTAAGCGATGCAACCCTTGGATCTCCAGTTGTTAGTTCAACGACCAGGTGGATGCCGCAGAGCGCGCGGTTCGCTTCGTACAGTTTCCAGCCGGCCACCTTGAGCTTGTCCCGAATCTCGATCGCGGTGGTGAGCTCGTCACTCGCCGCCTGCCACTGGGGGTCCGGCTGATCCTTCAGCGCCCAGCCCAGCGAGCCGTGATTCCGGTGGTATTGATTCTCCGTGTCGGCAGCGATAAGCCCGCGGAACACTGGAATCGTCAGCGCCATCAGCGGCTTATCTTTATCCCAGTTTACGTTACGGGCATGCTCGGCTTGATTGAAGATCTGGAGACGAGTGGAGTCCGGCGCGGTAGTAATGGCCTGGTTCAGCTCGTCTTGCGTTGGCGGCACGCCGCCCTTCAAGGAGCTGAGCTGACGATTAACCAGGCTCAGTGCATTCGACTGGGCGGATTCGCGCTTATCAATCTGCTCCTGGATAGTCGCGGCCGCCTGTAGTTCCCGCGGGAATTTCTCGCGCGCCCACAGATAGAGGAAGAGAAAGCCGAGCACAGCGTAGGAAATGGTCAGCGCCAAGCCGAACGCCGAGCTCGACGCCAGTCCGCCGAGCGGCGCCTTCATGTTCTTGGCAAGTTTGCTCAGAGCGGGCAAAGCGCGGCCGATCTGGACCAGGCCGACGCCAACGATGATCTTCGTCAGCCAATCGGACACCTGCTCCAGGTTGGTGTTGCCCTGGTACTGCGTGCCGCTAGTCGGCGCAGCGGTGGCCTGGACGGTGTGCGGGATTCCGAACAAGAAGCCAACGATCCCGCCGGCCAGGCCGGCCGCACCCGCTATTGCCACCGCCGTCCCGAAGACGCTCCACCGGACTCCGCTCGAAACCTGCAGGACGTAGACGGCGATGGCGGCAACACCGAGGCAGCCTAAGGCGGGGATGAAGATGATCCACCGGCCTGATCCGCGCTGGCTATCACCGTTGTCCTTGTTGCTCATGCTGAGGAAGTTACACCCGTCAGGGGCCTAGCGAGTACCCGATCGCCGAAGGGGACGAATCCGGATCCCACGCGTCAAACAGCGAGCCGCTATAGGCCGCCAGAGCCGGGCCGGTCTCTATAAAGACCGACGCGCCCGGAATCGCTTTCCCGACCGTCCAGCTCTTGCCCTTGAACGAGGCCCACATGACGTCAAGGCTGGAGTAATCAATCCAGGACTCGTAGAGTTTCTTGCCCTTCACCGCGAGCGCAGGACCAGCATCGGACGTCGCCCCGACGTCCGCCGGGCTCGACCACGAGGCGCCGTCAAATGCTGCGTACACCAGCTCATTACTCGCCGTCGTCTCCCACGACGCGTACAGCTGGCTGTTGTACACGGCCAGCGGGGTGTCAGTAGCCTGGAAGTTGTCGCTGCTCGAGGAGGGGATTTTCGCTTGCGCCGTCCAGCTCGTGCCGTTGAACGCGGAGTAGTAGACGGCATACGGTGACGACTCACCTGTCCAGGCGAGATAGAGGTTCCCGTCGTACGCGGCGAGACCCGGGGTCGAGCTTATGTGGTCCAGGGCCGACGGGACTTTCGCCTCGGCCGTCCAGGCCTTGCCGTCAAAGGCCGCATACCAAATGTGAAAGGGAGTCGACTGACCCTGCCACGCGACATACAGGTCACCGTTGTAGACGCCGAGTGCCGGGCCGGTCCGGTAGTTGGTCAGGGCCGACGGCACAGTCGCCTCCGCCGACCAGGTATGACCGTTGTAGGCCGAGTAGTAAATGTGATAAGGACTCGACTGGCCCTGCCATGCCGCGTAGAGGACGCCGTTGTAGTTTGCCAGTGCGGGTGATCCCGCGTTCGTCATCGCCGCCGGTATGCCCGCCGGGGCCGTCCACGTCTGCGGTGCAGCCGGTGCAGCCGGTGCAGCCGGAGCGGCGGCGGCGATCGGTCCTGGCGCTGCGGCAAGGACGCCTGCTGCCATCAGCAGCACTCCCCCGGTCCGCGCCCACCCAGCGCGCCAGGTTGCCGTCCTAGCTGACTTGATGGCCACGGGACCTCCTTCGGCCTCACACCCAGCATAAGGCGGCGTGCTCAGGGCCGCCTCACCTCGCGGCATCGTCGTCTGCGCGGCTGAGTATGTCATTCACGAATGCCGTCTTGGCGCCGGTGTAGGCTTCCCGGTCCAGGCGGAACTTCATGGCCAGACCGCGCTTAAGGCGGGCGTATTCATCCCGGCTTTCCCGGTGGGCCCTCAGGTAGTCGCGGAACCGCAACTCGTCGCGGTAGCGCTCGGAGCCGACCGGGACCAGGTGCAGGTGATGGGTGCGCCGACTGGGATGCGGCTTACAGAACCAGAGCATCTCATCGGCGCGGTAGGGAGCGTACAGGTAGCCGAGCGGGGCAACCAGGTCGATGCACGGGCGGGCGCCATCCAGATCGCGGATCCCGGCCAGGATGTCGATAATCGGCTTGGCAGCCAGCCCGGGAACCGCGGTGCTGCCCACATGATGGATGCCGTCCTCGACGTATTCGCCGATCGTCTGCTCCAGCAGGCGGCGCTCGTCCTGGAACGCGGCCGCCCAGGCCGGGTGGTAGGGCTTGATCGAGACGGCCTCGCCGGTGCCCCGCCGCTCGGGCCTGGCTGCGGCCGCGGGCTCGCGCTCCAGGGCGGCCAGAACTCCACGGGCGGCGGTGACCAGTTCTTCCGGACGGTCCAGCATCCCCGGGTCCACGACCTCATAGACCCAGCGGCGGCCCTGGCGGGTGCGGAACCGGAACTCGCCCTCCCAGGCGGCAGCAAACAGCAGGCCATGCCGGTAGAAACCCCAGCCGCTGAACATCCGCCGCACGTCCAGCCCGTCAAGACCGCCAAGCGCATCCTCGGCGTCGATGCGGATCTCGTCCTCGATCTTGCCCACACCGGCAGGCTACGCTCGCTCCGGTGACCGCTACCGTTCCGCTGCCAGTGATAGGCGTTGTCCGCACCAGCCATTCGGAGCTTGAGACCACGCCGATCCAGGCCGGCCTCAACCGCGCCGAGCACGGCACGATCGACATCGCCGCGCCCTACCTGGCCGGCCTGGCGGGACTCGAGGACTTCGACTACGCCTGGCTGCTCACCTGGCTACACCGGCCAGCTGATCAGGCCGGCGCCCCGCCTCTCCAGCAGGTGCCCTTCCTGCTGCGAAGCCAGCAGCGCCTGATGGGCATATTCGCCACCCGCGGGCCGCGCCGGGTCAACCCGATCGGGCTCAGCCTGATCCGCTTGCTCCGGGTGACCGGCCAGAGCGTCGTGTTCGCAGGCGTCGACGTCATCGACGGGACGCCCGTGATCGATCTCAAGCCGTACGTGACCCGGTTCGACCGGCCGCCCGGCGATCCGCGATGCGGCTGGTTCGATCAGCTCACCATCAGCGAGGGAACCACGCCCGCGCGGCTCGCCCGTGACACTCCGTCGGCCTGACCGCTATCCGAACCGGGCCAGCAGCCTTCGCTTCGTGCCCGAGCGCTCATCTGGCAGGTCGTCCTGGGCGAGGACGGTAAACCCGGCGGGGAGCAGCACGGCCGGCTCGCCGGGATCCAGGCACCATCCGGCGCACAGCCCAGGTCGCGCGCGCCGCGCGTCAACGGTGAACGCCTCCCAGCCGATCAGGCCGCCAGCCGTCACCGCCGCCACCGCGGCGCCGAACACGGCCCGGTCCCAGAAACCAGTGCACAGCACCAGCGAATAGCCGCCAGGCCGCGGCTGCCAGGCCGCCAGATCGGCATGCACGAGCGTGATCAGACCATCGAGCCCACGGCGCAGCGATTCGCGGCGCAGCAGGTCGAGTGCCACCTCGGAGACGTCGACGGCCGTGACCTGGCGCCCGGCCGCGGCGGCCAGCAGCGCGCTGCCCGACGGCCCGCTTGCCAGGTCAAGAACGGGCCCGCCGGGCAGCCGCAAGGACAACGCCCGCTCCGCCAGCGGATGGGGACCGAACGACCCCCCGAAGCCGTCTTCGTACCTGGCATTCCACCGGAGCCGATCCGGATTGCCGGCCAGGTCCGGCTGAGAGCCCACACCGGCAGGCTACGCTCAGGCGGTGACGACCTCACTCGTGCACTACGACGTCAGCGACAACGTCGCGACGATCACGCTCGACTCCCCCAAAAACCGAAATGCCCTCTCCCGAACGCTGGTGAGCGAACTCGCCAGCAGCCTGACAGCATCAGGTGGCGACCCGACTGTCCGGGCCGTCGTGCTCACGCACACCGGCCGTGTCTTTTGCTCCGGCGCGGACCTGTCCGAGGCCGGCAGCCAGCCGAGCGCCGACGCCGCCAGGGCGATAATGACGGTCCTGACCACGATCGTCGAGCTGGACAAGCCGGTGCTCGCCAAGATCGGCGGACATGTGCGGGCCGGCGGCATGGGCATCATCGGCGCCTGCGATATTGCCGTCGCGACCGATGCCGCATCGTTCGCGTTCACCGAAGTCCGCATCGGCCTGGCACCCGCGATCATCTCGCTGACCACGCTGGACCTGATGCAGCCCCGCGCCGCGGCCCGCTATTACCTCACCGGCGAGACGTTCGACGCCGCGACGGCGGCCGAGCTCGGCCTGATCACCATGGCGGCCAGCGCCGACGACATCGACGCCGTGATCGGCGCGCTGCTGGACCAGATCCGCCAGACCTCACCGCAGGGCTCGGCGGAGACCAAGAGGCTGGTCACCAGCGCCCGCCGGCAGCGGCTGGCCACCGACTCGGCGGGCATGGCGGCGCTGTCCGCCCGGCTGTTCGCCAGCGACGAGGCGCAGGAAGGCATTCACGCATTCCTGGAGCGGCGGCTCCCTGCCTGGCGCCAGTGACCGGCCGCGGCTACTGCGCCGACAGCAGATCCTGGAGTTCGCGCACCGCGTCGCGGAGCTTGTCGGCGAACACGAACATCTCGTCGGCCACCGCGAGTGGCGTGCTCAAGTACAGGTTGAAGCGGTCCGGGAGCAGCACGTACGCGACGCCGATGCACTGACTGCTGGTCGATCCGAAGCCGAAGTACGCGATGTTGGCTGAGGGCGCGGAACTGGTGCTCAGGTAGTCGTCGCGCATCTTGAGCCAGCCCGGCGTCTTGTACAGATCCGGCTCGGACACCCCAAGCGCCGCGCCGCGCCGCCGCTGGATCAGCTGTAGCTCCCACAGGTGCTGCTCGGGTGCATGACCCGCCTGGCACTCCTTCGCCCGCTGGACGTGCTTGGCGGCGGCGACCCGGAACCTCGTCCTGCGGGTGACCGCATCCACCAGGGGGTCGTCCATGGTTGCCACGAACGCCAGCACCTCGGGCGTGACGACGCGCATCGCCTCGGTGCGCCCCCACCCGTACTGCCGGGTGGCGATCGACTCGTAGGTGGCGCCGATGAATCCCTTGGCGCGGTTGTGGGCAAGTTGATAGGCCATCTGCACGAAGGCATCCGGCGAGATCCGCAGCTGCTTGGCCTGGTTGGCGCCGAAGTCGTCGAACGACACGATCGTGGTGGCGGTGCCGGCCGCGTAGGCGGCGAACGCGGCGGCCGCAGCCTGCACGTCGGCCCGCAGGTGATCGTCGAGCACGAACGTCACGGGCCTGACGGCCGCCGGATCCTGAGACCGGGACCCCGGATTCGGTGACTGCTCGGGCGCGGGTGCGCCGAGCAGCGCGTCGACGAAGCTGAGGATTGTCGTCCCGTCCAGACCGCAGTGCTCCACGTTGATCCCTGCGGTGCCATCCCGGAAGACGATCAGTGAGACGGACTTGTCGAACCACCGGTTGCCGCTGTCACCATGCAGCAGCTGGTCGCACGCCGCCAGCGCGTCCTTCGGCGCGAAGTCCTCCAGGCACACGCAAAAGAGCGCCGTCTCCACGTCATCGAGTGCGGCGGCGTTCCCGCGATGGCAGGCCAGCAGCGCCTCCCGGCTAGCCGCCCACTCCGCCCTCGCCTTGGTGGTGAGGTGCCCGACGGACGCGCCTGGCCCGGCCGCGACCTCGCCCGCGTCCATGATCGCGCGCAGGCCGTCCTTGAGCTCGTCCAGGTTGTGGCACTGTCCATCGCCGCCCAGCACGTCCAAGCGGAACATGTTCCCCCGGAAGAACACCACGATGTGGCGGGCTCGGGACGGGCCGGGCCATTGCGCGCTGTAGGGCGTGCGGACCGTGTCCTGCTCGCGCCCAGGTATCCGGGTCGATGAGAACAGGAACTTGTTCTGCTCCATCGAGAGGGGCTGCCCGCGCTGGACGACCGGCTCGACAAGCTCCTCGTCGAGCCGCAGCTTGTAGTCGACGGCTGCGGCGATGAGCCCGGCCGCCCGGTCCAGCTGCTGTTCGCCCGAATCGGCGAACAAGAAGAAGAAGTTGGCATTGAGCGCGATGCGGTCGCGGCGGCCCAGGTACCGGTAAGGCCAGAACGTGTCGAGCCAGCTGTGCACGCCATCGCTGGCGTCGTACTCCTGGAGCGCGGAGTGCAGCTTGCGGCCAGGGCCATGCGGCCGCAGGAACGCATTCACCGCGGTCTCGGTCGCAGCCAGCTCGCGTGAGGTTAGCAGCGGTGCGCACCAGGAAATGAACCGCTTGCAGCTCTCCTCCAGTGCGGGCAACGGTACCCGCGGCAGCCGGTCCTCATTGCCGAAGGTGCGGGCGGACCACCCTTGCTTACTGGTCATCACTGGCTGCCCGCGGCGAGATCCGCGATGACGGGGCCGCTGGCGCTGCGCGGCCAGGACACGTAGAGCTGCGCGTACAGCCAGCCGTCGGCCTCCAGGCCTTGGGGATCCACTCCCACCTCCGCCAGCGTGTCCAGGACGAGCGCCTGCTCTTGCGGGGAGGCGAACCGCCGCTGCTTGAAGACGCGCTCGAAGCCTACGGTCTGGTATCCAAACCCCGCCAGGCTCTCCATCATCGGGTCGAACGGGAACATCCGCAGCACGAAGTGCGCCATCCACGGATGCCGCCCGTCATTCGCGTCCAGGACCCGTGCGATCGTCCGGTCGGTGACGTAGCCCACGCACCCGGTCGAGATAATGAGATCCGTCCCGGCAAGCTGTTCGCGCTGTCGCCCCGTCGAGGCGCGCTCCTCCAGGTCACCGTGCACCGCATCGTCTAGGAAGCCGGCCAGCATCGCGTACGACAGGGCGGGCAGCGAGTTGTCGAGGCCGACAAACTTCGTAAACGGCAGGCGATTCCGAGTACGGACGACCTCCCGGTCGCCGGCCAGCAGCGCACTGCGGGACTCCGCGCGGGCCGGGGCTCCGCAGTAGCGAAGGTATAGCTCGTCCATGGTGAGGTCGCACTTCAACAGCGCCGCGTTGACCCCGTAAGAGCAGCCGATGTCAAGGATCTTCGTATCGCTCTGCTGCTGCGGCCGTATGTGCTGGAGGAGTCGCAAGAAGTAGGGCTTGGCGAGCTGAGGGATGCAGTAGCCGAGCCGGCGCAGCGTGCCGAAGTAGGCGCGCGGGTCGGGTTGCGTGTAGATGTCGTCGAACGAGATCTTGCCGGTGTCGTCGTACTGCACGGATTCGTGTTCCTCGTCGGGGTGCACATCAGTCCAGTAGCTGGTCGGATCGCACGGAGCGTCCCTGCGCAGCGAGATGCTCCGGCAGCACCCGGCCGAAGAGCTGCCTCGTCCGCGCCACGGTACCGACCACTCCGGGGCGCTCGCTGTAGGCGAAGATCGCCGAGTGCCGGTCCGTATCGCCTCGCACGCAGCTCACCCGATGCACCGAATACCGCCCCCTGAACAGCTGAAGGTCGCCAGGGCGAAGCGGGAGACGACGGATCAGGTGTTCGCCGTGGCCAGCCAGCACGTCCCGGACGTCGTCGAAGTTTTCATCACGAGCGGACCTGATGTTCGGGCAGTACTCGAAGACCCCGCCGGCCTGCGGCTGCTGGGTGACCATGCTCACAGTGAACTCGTTGGTGTCGAAATGCCACGGGTGCTCCATGCCAGGGCGGACGACGTTGAGGCACAGGCCGGCCAGCGGGTCGGCCAGTTCGCAGAGCCGGGGCAGCTCGAAGCAGCTCGCGACGAACTGCTGGAACAGCTCGCTGGAGTACAGCTGGTGGATGACGAAGTCCGCCGGAATGCGATCGCGGGGCACGAAGGCGTTGCCGCGCTCCATGGTGATGCGACCAGGATGATCTTCTGGCAGGGACGAGTCGGGGGCGGTGTTGTAGGCGTTCACGGTTTCGACGTCGAAATACGCCAGCGGGGCGATCGCAGCGCATTGCGAGCGCAGCGCGTGACAGGCCTCCGGGTAGACGAAGCCGGGAAGCACGCTACAGCCGAGCGTTAAGAGCTCGCTCTGGGTGCGGGCGACGACATGCTGCCACGCCGCGCTCTCCGGCTCGGACAGCCGATAGCTCGCTTCGTTGACAATCCGGTCGACTACCCGAGTTCCAGATGCGCCCATAAGGTCCAATCTAGCCGGGGTCCGCCAGGACGCTGCTGACGTAGGGCCGTCTCAGGGGCTTGAGCGCGAGGCCGCCGCGGTTCTTACTGGCCGCTGACTGGGGTTGCCTGGCCTGGGCTCGGGTGTCGGGCGAAGTGCGAATCGTAGGTGCCGCGCAGGACCGTCTTGAGAACCTTGCCCGTCGCGGTGTGCGGCAGGCTCTGCACGAAGACGACGTCCTTCGGCACCTCGAAAACGCCGAGATACCGTCGGCAGTGGCGCAGGATGTCCTCGACCGAGCATTCCTGCCCGGGGCTGCGAACGACGACAGCGACGATGGCCTCGCTCCAGTGCGGATGCGGCACCCCGATCACGGCGGCGTCCGTGATCGCCGGATGCGCCAGGAGCACGGATTCGACCTTCACGCTCGGGACGTTTTCGCCACCTGTCTTGATCATGTCCTTCTTGCGGTCCAGGAACAGCAGCTGACCGTCGGCGTTGATCGTGCCGAGGTCGCCGGTGTGGTGCCACCCGTAGGCCTGAGCCGCCGCCGTGGCCTGCGGGTCCTTGAAGTAGCCCAGCATGATGTTAGGGCCCCGATGGACGATCTCGCCGATTTCGCCGGGCGGCAGCAGCCTGCCCTGGTCATCCATGATCCCGGTCTCGCAGACGACCGTGGACTCGCCCCAGTAGTTGGCTTCAAGCGAGGGATGCTGCATCGGCAGGAAGCGCATGGTGATCGGGTACGCCTCGGTCTGACCGGTGACGAGCCAGACGTCCGCGTCGATCGTGGTCGCGATCCGGTCGATCAGCGGCCGGGGCATGGGTGCCATGGCATAGAGGCACAGCCGGACCGAGGAGAAATCGGTGCCTGGTGCCTGCGGGTGGTCGAGCATCGCCACGTACATCATCGGCAGTCCGGCGAAGATCGTCACGTGGTCGCCGCCGATCATGTGCAGGGCCGCCGACGGGGCGAAGCCCCGCGTCAAGACGATCGCGGCGCCGGCCGCCAGCGCGGATGTCGCCAGGACATGCTGCGCGCAGTGGAACAGCGGGAGCATGGCGGAGATGACGTCAGACTCGGTGATCCCGAGCGTGGCGATGTTGGCGATGATGGCGCTGTAGGCGGACGCATGCGAGTGCATGACGCCCTTGGGGTCGCCGGTCGTGCCGCTGGTGTACATGATCAGGGCGAGCTGATCGCCCGCAATCTCGATGTCAGGCAGCTCGCTCGGACGGCCGCTGGTCGCTGCCGCCATCGTGAGCCGGCCGGATGTGGCTGCCGTCGGGCGGGAGATCACGAGGGCGAGGTCGAGCTTCGTCACCACGTCTGAGATCTCGGGCCGCGCGAGCATGTCCTCGTCGATGACGAGATAGGACACCTCGGCATGCCGCAGGATGTAGTCGATCTGCGCGGGGGCTAGCTGGATGTTGACGGGCACCCACACCGAGCCGGCCTTGTTGATGCCGTATATGGCCACGAGCATGTCGATGGAGTTCGCGCACAGGGTGGCGACGTGAGCGCCGTCGTGCTCGGTCAGCAGGTGGTGGGCAAACTGGGAACTGCGCGCGTCCAGCTGCTGATGGGTGAGCCGGTGGTCGCCGTCGACGACCGCTAGCCGGGCGCCGCGCAGGGATGCCGAGCGGTGGATGATGTCGCCGAGGGCTACCCGGCTGATCCGCCGGAACTCGGCCGAAGTGGTCGGCAGCATCACGGCCTTTCGAGTCTGCTCGTTCGGCGGGACAGCGGGAATGGCGGGGACGCCGTGGCCGCGGGACAGCGGGGATGGCGGGATACGCCGTCATCGGAAGGATAATCGGGCCATGGCTCGGCCCGCCTCCTCGATCCCGGGCTTGACGCTGTCGATCGCGCCGCCGCCGTCGCACGGGATCACGGCTCCGGAGATGTAACCAGCAGCCGACGAGGCGAGGAACATGGCCAGCTGCGCGACGTCCTGCTTGGTTCCGAGGCGGCCGAGCGGCGCGAACTTCAGGACCGTCGAGCCGGCCGGGTCGCCTGCGGGAGAGAGACGGGCCAGCCCTTCGGTGCCCTCGATGGGGCCGGGTGAGATCGCGTTGACGCGGATACCGTGGGCGCCCCACTCGAGGGCGAGTACCCGGGTGAGCTGATCGACACCGGCCTTTGCCGCGCACACGTGCGCCTGGTAGCGCATCGGGATGTCGGCCTGCGGCGCGGTGATGTTGATGACCGACGCGCCGGATGCGAGACGGGAGAATCCCTGGCGCATCACGTGGAAGGTGCCGAGCAGGTCGATGTCGACGACAGCCTTGAAGCCGTTGGCGGAAAGCTGATTCGCCTCGGCAAGGAAGTTGCCGGCCGCGCCTGACACCAGCACGTCGATCGGTCCCCAGCTGGTGGCGACTGACTCGAAGGCCGCCTCAACGGCCGCGACGTCGCGCACGTCGGCCATGAAGCCGGCGGCGGTGATGCCGAGGCGCCGCAGTCGCTCCAGCGCCGCGTCGACGTTGTCCTGCTTGCGGCTGGCGACGGCGACGCGCGCGCCCCGGCGACCGAACGCCTCGGCTATCGCGTAGTTGATCCCGGATGTGCCGCCGAACACGACCACGGTGCGGTCAGTGAAGTCGAACATGATGTCCATGCGTTCGCTCACTGCGGGAAGCCAGACTTCAGCCAGGACAGCATCGCGTCGAACCCGCCGGTGTTGTTCTCCTCGAGCGCTACGTCGTGGCCAGCGCCCTCCTGCACGTAGATGTCGACGCCGGACGGGAACAGCGGCGGAAGGGTCTTGGCGAGGTTCGCGGGGCTGCATGAGTCGGCCAGGCACATGATCCGGTCCCGCGAGCCGACGACCCGAAGCGTGGGCACGCCGATGCGCTCGGTCAGCCCGCCGAGGTTCTCCGGAATGAGGTACGTGACCTCCGCGAGGGATGCCGTGTCCTTCGTCTGCTCGTCGGCCGCGACGACCGCGGGGTCGGTGTCGCCGGGCGCGTAGAAGAAGCCGCGATCGCCGGGTGTCGTCGTAACGTAGGTCGGGTCGATTACCCCGGCGAACTTGGGATAAAGGTCGGCGGGCGTCAGAATGCTCAGTACCCCGGCGAGGCCTACCGCGGTGGGCTCCTGTAGCCAGCCGGTGCCGATGATGCCGTCGACATCGTGGTATGTCGCGGACTCGAGATCCGACACGAACGTCCCGTACGAGTGGCCCGTCAGCACCACCGAGTCGTAGCTGCGCGCCAGGTTGCCCGCGCGCACGTACTGGACGACCTGATGCAGAGCCTCGGCGTTGGAATAGGCATTGACCGTCGCGGCGATCAGCGGCCGGGTGCTCTGCCCCATGCCAAGCCGGTCGATCGCGAGGGTGTCATAGCCGCGCGCGTTCATGAACTTGACGTAGGAGTAGCGGCCGCCGAAGCCAGGCATGTCGAAGTAGACGTGTGTGTACGTGATTCCGGGAACGAGAATCTGGAGCGGGCGCTCCGCGCCGCCGGCGGCGGTGCAGTACTCGCCGTAGATGGACGCGCTGCCGATCAGGCCGATGTTGACCGGAATGAACACGTTGCTGCACGTGCCCTGCGACCCGTCCGCGAAAGCCGGCCCGCCGCCCCCGATGACGCCCGCGACCAGAACACCGACGGCGCCGACCCTGAGCAACCGCCGCCGGGCAGCGCCCGGCCTTTCGTGCGTGGCCCCGCGCCGTCCCAACCTTCGAAGCTGCATAACGAGCGTTATAGCTCTCGCGGAAAGCGGCTGTCAAGCCAAGCAGATCCCGACGATCCCCGAACTGCGCGCCAAGCTCACCTCCCCAGTCGCTTGCGGCGGCAGACGGGCTCACTCCAGCCGAGCCGCGCCCCGGCCCGGAGCATGAGCCCCGGCCCGGGGGATGAATGCGGCAGAGCCCCCCATGGGTGGTAGGCAGCGCCACATTCATGCCTGGCCCTGGCCACTACGCGTCCGCCATGTGCGCCCGGCAGTCACTACCTGCCCCGTCTGCCTCACGCATCCCTCCCGGCCCGGCCCCGTCCGGCCTCGCCCGGCCCCGTCCGGCGGCGGAGGATGACGGCCACTCATAGGGTGTCGGCGTGGGAGATGCACGCGTGACTGGCACGGCCGAGTCAAGCTCGTCCGCGCCGTCGATGCGGGTGGCCGTGATCGAGGCGGCAGCGCAGCTGCTCGCCAGGGACGGCGCCGAAGGCCTTACCGTGCGCAAGGTCGCGGCCGCCGCGGGCTGCTCCACGATGGTCGTCTACCACTACTTCGGCGGTAAGCAGGGCCTGCTCAATGCCATGTACATCACCGGGTTCGAGCGGCTGGCGCGCGCCCAGGCGGAGGTTCCTGACGCTGCCGACCCGGAGCACCAGGTGCGCACGAGGTACCTGAACTATCGCGACGTCGCCCTGGCGTTTCCCGCCTATTACCAGGTCATGTTCGGCAACGGCAGCTCGCAGTTCGTGCCCGACACGCACGCGCGGCAGTTCGCCCGCGACGCATACGACCAGTTCGTCGCAGCCGTCACCGCCTGGAGCACAGTGTGCGAGCTGACCAGCACGCCGCGGGCCGCGGCCTACATGTTGTGGGCCTCCGCGCACGGGCTGGTCAGCTTCGAGCTGAGCCGGCACGGACCAGCCGTGGACTACAAACGGCGCTACGTCGCCACGCTCGACACCCTCATCCGAGGACTCCAAGCCTGATCAATCCCAGAAAGACTGCCGGGCGCGACCGGCCGCCTGGGCCTGGGCTGCGGGTGTGTGCTGACCAGGTACGCAAGATGGGCTCCGGGAACCCTGTTCGCGACGTCAGGACGTTACCGTCCTATCGCGACAGCCATCAGGCCATCAGGGAAAGCTCGGATAGCCGGTCCAGGTCTGCCAGTAGGGCGATCCAGACTGCTCAGGATCGTAGATATACAGGCGCGCACCGTCTGCGACAGGATCTGCCGTGAGGACTTCGGTTTGACCATTGTCAAGCGCGTACCTGCTCTCAAGGTAAGCCCCGTCGTTGTGCGGGACCACGAGCCATATCGTCCCGTTAGCACCGCAGGAAGCCAGATAAGCGTACCCGAAGGTGTCCGCGAGGCACAGGCCGTTCTGATTGTCCGAAAGCTCTAGCTCCTGATACTTTCCATGCTTGCCTTTATATATACCTGCCCTAATTTGTAGCCAGATAGATATCGCGTTAAGGATCACGCCGACCCCCGTCAGGATTACCTCGGCATCCTGAGGGTTGATGGTCGCGCAGTATGCATTGTCGTTGCTAAGGCAGACCGCCGTCTCGCCCGAGTCCAATGGTCTAACCACCGCGCCCGTCTTCACCAGCGCGGAGGCCATTGCCGGTGTCGCAGCTGTCTGCGCGGACGCGGACGCCGGCGCCATGCCCACGCAGCCGACTACGGTTGCCGCAGCGGCAATTAGTGCCACGTACCGGATGCGCAAAGGCACCGGGCGGAAATGGCTGGAAGGAGTAGCTGAGGCCACCGTGGCGATGACCGAGCTGCCCCGGCTCGCTCGTCTCATATTTCTTCTCATCTTTGTTCCTCCTGTCACTAGGCCAATGCTCCGCAGGTCGTTAGCACAGCGTCATCGAATTTTTTGACTCTTGAAAGACCATAACTATTCCTGTGGGCCGGAAGCCAGGCGGACTTGCCGGCAGACTTACCGGCGGACTTACCGGCGGAGCCGCAGACTTTCTGGCGAGGTGCAGGCTGGGACTGTCAGGAATTCGTTTGTACAGTGACGCGCTGTTGACCAAAGCATGCGCTGAGCCAGCGTCCTGAGTCGTTGATGGGTCGGCAGTAAGCACGTCGTGAAATAAACTGTCGTTTCCTGATCGCGGACGATCTTGCAGTGCCCGCGGACCCTGTCGGCCGGATTACTCCCGTCACACCAGCACCACCGACCCCGTGAGCCGCGTCTTCCATAGCGCCGCCGAAGATCGATGTGGCGGAGCCCACCACCGGTGGTGGGCTACACCACATCGATCTTGGAAACGATGCGGAAGGAGGCGCCTCCGGGCCGCGTTGCCCGGTGCCGGTGCGGGCGCCGGCTGTTCGAGGACTCCAGACGGCGGCGCGCGAGAACCGCCGCACACGGTCACGCGCCGGCTTACGTCCTCGCGCTCACCAGCGCGCGGCCCCCCGGCCCCGGCGGGCGGAGCGGCAGGGCAGCTTCTGGGCCATGCACGACCGGCGGCTGGACCACCAGGGCGTGCTGACCGCCAGCGACCTGACCCGGTATGCAGGCGAACCCTGCCTGGATACCGGACGATCTAGGAGTCTGATGCCCGGGGGTTGAGCAGCTCGGCCGGGACTGCGACGACGCGGGAGCGCAGGTATTCGCCGAGTCCCTTGGCCTGCGCGTCCGGCCGGGTGGTCGCGGCGACCCCGGGCGCTATCAAGCCGATGACCACGAAGTTCAGCGCCTGGACGTTCGGCAACTCATATCTGCGTACCTCGAGGTCGGCCGCCTCGGTGAGCAGTTCCTTGAACCGCTGCACGGTCAGCTCGTCGCGCAGCCATGCGTAGGCGCGCTCGTCGCGGGTCCAGAACCCGACGTTGGCGTTTCCGCCCTTGTCACCGGAGCGGGCGCCGCACAGGCGGCCCAGCGGCACGGCGACGCGATCGGGGCCGAACGCCTCCCCCGCCGCTTGGTCAGCCGCCGGTGGTGCGGTCTTGTGGTCCTGACCCGCGGTGTGCGGGATGTCCTGCGCCGTCCCGTCCGGCAGGTGCACGGTGTGCGTCACCTCGGCCGACGGCACGAGAGCCGGCCAGTAGATGCCGAACGCGCTCGCCCCGG
This sequence comes from Actinomycetota bacterium, assembly GCA_003168255.1. Taxonomy (GTDB): domain Bacteria; phylum Actinomycetota; class Actinomycetes; order Streptosporangiales; family Streptosporangiaceae; genus PALSA-505. Next base: position 70,001 of record PMSU01000055.1, on the reverse strand, counting down.
TCGGCGGCGTGGTCAGGTGAAATCCGGCGTACCCGCCGAGCGCGAGCTCCAGGGTCGCGTCGGAGAATGCCCGGCCGACCGCGCGTTCGTCCTGGCTCTTGACCGTGATGCGCAGGTGCGCGGTGGCTTCGGTGTTCGTCGGCGCGTCCGGCCGGTCGAACCGCAGCAGCCTGACGTCCGCCTCCTCGAAGGCGTCCGGGCCGTCGAGCCGGTCGAAGAGTAGCTGACGGGCGTGATCCGCTTTCTCCTCAATGTCCAGGCCGGTGATCACCATGGTCATCGTGTTCCGGTAGCCGCCGAGCATGTTCAGCGCGACCTTGACGGTGCCGGGCGGCGGCGAGCCCTTCGTCCCGGTCAGTGTCACCCGGTCTGGGCCGGCCTGCCGCACGCGGACGGTGTCGAAGTGCGTGATGACGTCGGGGTTGAGGTAGGCCGGCTCGGCGATCTCGTAGAGCAGCTGGGCGGTGACCGTGCCGACCGAGACCAGTCCCCCGGTGCCGTCGTGCTTGGTGATGACCGAGCTGCCGTCCGCGGCTATCTCCGCGATCGGGAAGCCGGGATACCTGCGATCGGTGATCTCGTCCAGGAAGCTGTAGTTGCCGCCGGTCGCCTGCGGCCCGCACTCGATCACGTGGCCGGCCAGCACGGCTCCGGCCAGCTCGTCCCAGTCGTCGCGGCGCCAGCCGTGCCACCAGGCGGCCGGCCCGACCGCGAGGCTCGCGTCGGTTACCCGGGGGCAGACCACGATGTCCGCGCCGACGTCCAGCGCCGCGGCGATGCCCCAGCCGCCCAGGTAGGCGTTGGCGGTCACTACCGGGAGCCCGGCCTTGGCCAGCGGAACGCCGGTGTCGAGATTCGCCAGCTCGATGCCTCGTTCCTGCATATCGGGAAGCCGATCGACGAGGTCGTCGCCGGTGATGTAGGCAATGCGCGCTTCCAGGCCGAGGCGTCCGGCCAGCTCGTCCAGCTTCGCCGCCAGCCCGGCCGGGTTGAGGCCGCCGGCGTTGGCCACGATCTTCACGCCGCGCTCCAGGCAGGTGCCGAGGACGTCTTCCATCTGGCGCAGGAACGTCCTCGCGTAGCCCAGCTGCGGGTCTTTGAGCCGCGCCTTCCAGAGGATCAGCATGGTGAGCTCGGCCAGGTAGTCGCCGGTGAGCACGTCGATCGGCCCGGCGAGCATCTCCCTGGCCGCCGCCATCCGGTCACCGTAGAAGCCGGAGCAGTTGGCGATGCGCACGGCGGGGCGTCCGGTCACCTGCGTCACCTCCCGGCCAGGTCCTGGCCGGGCCGGAACTGGCCGGGCTGCCTGCCAGGTCCCGGCGGGCCCGCGAACGCCTGCGCGATCGACATCCATCCGGTCGCGATCGGGCCGGAGATCAGCAGCGAGGTGTCATCGAGATGGCGCCGCTGGGTGACGGCCAGGCAGAAGTCGAGCGCGCTGCCGGTCACCCGGTCGGCGGCGCCGGGCGGCCCCCACATCCACACGTCCCTGCCTGGCGAGATGAGCTCGACCCTTACCGGCTCCTGCGGCAGCGGCTGGCCGTGCGCGGCGAAGCTGAACGGCCGCGCCGCGACGCCGATGTGCGCCACGTGCCGCAGCCTGTCCGTCGGTTCCCGGCGGATGCCGAGTGCGTCGGCGATGTCCTGCCCGTGCGCCCAGGTCTCCATCAGACGGGCGGTCAGCGACGAGGCGGCGCTCATATGCATGCCAAACCATGGCACCCGCACCGACGGGTGGAGTGACCGGAATGTGTCCAGCAGCCGTGCCCTGGCGTTGTCGAACCAGTCGAGCAGGGTCGCCGGCTGCATTGCCCGGTACCGCGCGGCTATGGCGTCAGGATCGATGCCGCCGCTCTGCGCAGCGCTGGCCAGCTCGGCGCTGAATTCCCTGGGTCGGACGGCCGACTGCACCGCCACGTCGTCGAAGTGCGCCAGGTGGCTGATCTGGTCGGCGATGCTCCAGCCCGGGGCCGGGGTGGCCTGGCGCCAGGCCTGCTCGTCCAGGCCGGCGACAAGCTCCCGCACGATTGCCGTCTCCGCTGCCAGGTCGTCGGCGAGCGCGTTCATGTCCGCTGGCATCAAAGGCCTCCGGTCAGTTCTGGGCCGTGGCCGTGGCCTCGGCGGCGGCCTCGGCGGCGGCCTCGTCGGCGGCCTCGTCGGCGGCCTCGTCGGCGGCAGCTACGACGGCCAGCAGCTGGCCCGCGTCGACCTGCTCCCCTTCGGTGGCCCGAAGTTCGGTCACGATGCCGTCGGATGGCGCGGCCACCGCGTGCTCCATCTTCATCGCCTCGAGCACGATCAGCGGCTGGCCGGCCTTGACGGCCAGGCCGGCCTCGGCGAGCACGCGGATGACCACGCCAGGCATCGGTGCGAGCAGTGAGCCGCTGTGCGCCGCCGTGCTGGGGTCGGCGAACCGCGGCAATTCGGTGAGCGATGTCGAGCCGTCCGGGCCGTCCACGTAGACATCGGCGCCGCCGGTGCTGCCGGCCGCAGCAACCCGGGCAACGGAATACACCCGCCGCAGGCCGTCAACCTCGAGATCGACCGTGTCCGGCGACGCAGCGCGGACGACTACCTGGGCGCCGATCGGCTCGCCGTTGACCGAGAGGTCGACCTCGGCGCCGCGCAGCCGGTACGTCACCTCGTACTTCTCATCGCCCAGCGCGTAGCTCACCCGGCTGGGCGCCGATGGCACATTGCGCCAGCCCGACGGCAGCGACCGCAGGACGCCGGCGCTGCGGCGGTTACCTGCCTGCCCGGCCAGCGCGGCCGCCGCCGCATGCCTCACCGTCGCAGGCATCGCAGCCGTCGCGGCCGCGGCACCGACTGCGGTGCCGGCCGCGGTGCCGGCTGCGCCGGACAGAGCCGCCGGATCGTGCCGGGTGAGATAGCCGGTGTCGGTGCGGCCGGCCAGGAACTCCGGCTCCCGGAGGATCCCGAGCAGCAGGCTCCGGTTCGTGGTGACGCCATGCACCCGTGCGCGGGCCAGCGCGCGGGCCAGCCGCCGGGCAGCCTCGGTCCGGGTCCGGCCGTGCGCGATCACCTTGGCCAGCATCGCGTCGTAGTGCGGTCCCACCACCGAGCCGCCGCAGTACCCGGCGTCTACCCGCACGCCTGGGCCCGACGGGAAATCGAACCGGTGCAACGTGCCAGTGGCGGGCAGGAACCCGGCGGGCACGTCCTCGGCATAGAGCCGCGCCTCGATCGCGTGCCCGCTGATGCGGGCATCGATGACCTCGGGCGGCAGCGGCTCGCCCTCGGCTATTCGCAGCTGGAGCTCGACCAGGTCGAGCCCGGTCACCATCTCGGTCACCGGATGCTCGACCTGTAGCCGGGTGTTGACCTCGAGGAAGTAGAAACTGCCAGACGCATCGAGGACAAACTCCACGGTGCCGGCGCCGACGTACCCGATGACCTTTCCGGCGGCGACCGCGGCCTCCCCCAGCGCGGCCCGCAGCGCGTCGTCGACCGCTGGCGACGGCGATTCCTCGATGATCTTTTGGTAGCGGCGCTGGATAGAGCACTCCCGCTCGAACAGGTGCAGCACGGTGCCGCGCGAGTCGCCGAAGATCTGCACCTCGACGTGCCGCGGGTCGGTCACGAACCGCTCGAGGAACACGGTCCCGTCGCCGAACGCCGACGCCGCCTCCCGGCTCGCGGCCGCCGCCGCGGCCGCCAGGTCGCCGGGATCGCGGACCAGCCGCATGCCGCGGCCGCCACCGCCGTACGAGGCCTTCACCAGCAGGGGGAAGCCGACGCGGGCTCCGTCCGCGCCGAGGTCGGAGTCGTCGTCGATGATCGCGCCCGGCAGCACCGGCACGCCGGCCGCCTCCATCAGCGCCTTCGCCTCGAGCTTGGAGCCCATGGCGGCGATCGCCTCGGGGCCCGGGCCGACGAAGACGATCCCGGCCTCGGCGCAGTCGCGGGCGAACCCGGCGTTCTCCGACAGGAACCCGTACCCGGGGTGGATGGCGTCCGCACCGGTGGCTGCGGCCGCCGCCAGGATGCGGTCCGCCCGCAGGTACGTCTGGGCCGGCGAGCTGCCGGGCAGCCGCACCGATTCGTCGGCGAGAGCGACGAACGGCGCGGCGGAGTCCGGATCGGAGAAGACCGCGACTGTCGAGATTCCCAGCCGGTGCGCGGTTCGCATCACCCGGGCGGCGATCTCGCCCCGGTTGGCGATCAGCAGTTTGCGGATCGGCGCCCTGCCTGCTGGCGCCCTGCCTGCTGGCGCGGTGCTTGCTGGCCCGGCGCTTGCTGGCCCGGTGTTGGCTGGCACGGTCATCACATCCGGAAGACGCCGTAGCCGCGGCGGCCGGCCACCGTATTGGAGTGCGCGGCCGACAGCGCGATTCCCAGCACGGTGCGGGTGTCACGCGGGTCGATGACGCCGTCGTCGTAGACCCGGCCGGTCACCGCGAACGCGTGCGACTCGGCGTCGATCTGCGCCTCGACCGCTGTCGTCCGCATCCGGTCCACCTCCTCGTCGAACGGCCGGCCCCTGGCCGCCGCGCTCGCCCTGTCGACGATCGATAGCACCCCGGCCAGCTGCGCCGCGCCCATTACCGCCAGCTTCGCGCCTGGCCAGGCGAAGATGAAGCGCGGGTCATAGCTCCGGCCTGACATGCCGTAGTTTCCCGCCCCGAACGACGACGCCATGTTGATCGTCAGATGCGGCACGGTGCTGTTGGTCACCGCGTTGATCATCTTCGCCCCGTCCTTGATGATGCCGCCCTGCTCATAACTCGCCCCGACCATGTAGCCGGTGGTGTTCTGCAGGAATATCAGCGGGGTGTCGGTCTGGTTGGCGAGCAGGATGAACTCGGCCGCCTTCTTCGCCTCGTCGCTGAACAGGACGCCGCGGTGGTTGGCCAGGATGCCGACCGGATAGCCGTGCAGACGCGCCCATCCGGTCACCAGCGAGGTGCCGTAGAGCGGCTTGTACTCGTCAAACTCCGACGAGTCCACGGTGCGGGCGAGCACATCGCGAGGGTCGAACGGCACCTTCACGTCGGCCGAGACGATGCCGAGGATCTCGTCCGGGTCATACCTGGGCTCTGCCGGACTGGCCGACGGCCGCGGTCCGTGCTTTCGCCAGTTGATCCGGGACATGATGTCCCGGCCGATCCTGATGGCGTCGAGCTCGTCGACCGCGAAGTAGTCCGACAGCCCCGACACCCGCGAATGCATCTCCGCTCCGCCGAGCGTCTCGTCGTCGGACTCCTCCCCGGTGGCCATCTTGACCAGTGGCGGGCCGCCGAGGAAAACCTTCGCCCGGCGGTCGACCATGACCGAGTAGTCGCACATGCCAGGCACGTACGCGCCGCCGGCGGTCGAGTTGCCGAAGACAAGCGCGATCGTCGGGATGCCCATCGCGGACAGCTCGGTGAGGTCGTGGAAGCTCCGCCCGGCCGGGACGAACAAGTCGGCCTGGGTCGGCAGGTCCGCCCCGCCCGACTCCACCAGGTTGATCACCGGCAGCCGGTTGGACCGGGCAATCTCGGTGGCGCGCAGCGACTTGCGCAGCGAGTAGGGGTTGATCGCCCCGCCGCGTACCGTCGGGTCGTGCGCGATGATCACGGACTCCACGCCGGACACCACGCCGATCCCGGTGACCAGGCTCGCGCCGACGGTGAACTGCGTGCCGTAGGCGGCGAGGGTGGACAGCTCGAGGAACGGGCTGTCCGGATCGACCAGCAGCTCGATCCGCTCCCGGGCGAGCAGCTTGCCGCGCTCCGCATGCCGCTGCTGGTAGCGAGGCCCGCCGCCGGCGATCGCCAGCTCCAGCTGCTCGCGGAGCTGATCCAGCAGGGCAAGCTGCGCGGCGCGGTTGGCGCGGTACGTCTCGCCCGTCGTATCCAGCGAGGAGGTCAGGGTCGGCACGCCGTGAGCCCTCCCACGGTGACGACGGCCTCAGTCATTTCGTCCTTCGCCATGCCGCTCCAGGAAAGCCGTAGTGGCCGCGGCACCGACGTCGAGTTCTGCGCCGCGCTGCTGCGGACGGGCCGGCGCGGCACGGCGGGTGGCGCCGGCCGGCCCATGACGGGAGCGGCCGGCTCGCACCTGAGCCGCCGAATATCGCGGATCGCGCCTGCTCCGCAGCTGCCGGACGGCGGTCGTCACGATCGCGATCACCGTCGCAATGATCATCGCAACGAAGCCGCTGGCGATCCACTGGGCCGCGCCGACGGCCAGCGCCGTCAGGGATGTGCCGTCCTGATGGACGATCTGGCCGACCAGGATGGCGGCCACTACATAGGCGAGCGCCGGTACCGGGATGATCAGGTAGACCGCACGGGGCCTGACGGCAAGGACAGCGCACGCCGTGCTGGCGACGAGGAAGAAGCCGAGCGCCAGGCCGGGCTCGCTGCCTGCCACCGCGGTGACAAGCGCGCCGAATGCGGTACCGCCGATCACGATGCAGACTCCGACTACGCCGGGCAGCGCGCCCCACCGCGGCCGTCTGGCGGCAGCCGCCGCTGGCCGCGCTGGCCACTCAGGCCCGCCGCGATAACGCGGCCGCGGATCAGCATCGCGCCACCGTGGGTCGCTCATTGCTCACCGATGCTAGCCGCTGCGCCGCAGTGGAGAGAGCGCGCGGGTACTCTTCGCCACAACAGACAAGCTTGCCGTAGAGGGGATGGGACGGCATGCGAAGCGTGCGCACGGGCACATCACTGTGGGGCGGGGTCGGAAAGGCCGGGTACGGCCTGAGCTGCATCGCCGCGGCAGTGACCCTGGTGATCAGCGGCTTTTCCTATTTCGTCGTCCGCAGCGTGAACAGCATCGGCACCTCGCACGCGATCATCAGCGGCCCTTCCATCGGCGCGCAGAACATCCTGGTGATGGGGCTGGAGAGCCGCCGGGACTGGAACGGGAACATCCTGCCCAACAGCATCCTTAACGTGCTGCACGCCGGAAGCAGGCAGGGCGTCGAAGACGGTGTCGGCGGCAACGACACCAACACGCTGATCCTGATCCACATATTCGCCGGCGGCACGAAGGCGGTCGGATTCTCCATTCCCCGCGACGACTGGGTGAACTTCGCCGGCACGGTGGGGACGGAGCAGCAGGGCAAGATCGACCAGGCGTACGGGGTGAGCATGTTCTACCAGCAGCAGAAGCTGAAGGCTCAGGACCCCAGCATGAGCCAGGATCAGCTGGCCTTCCTCGGCAACGAGGCCGGCCGCAGCGCCGCTGTCGCGACGGTGGAAAAGCTCACCGGCGTGCACATCGACCACTTCGCCGAGGTAAACCTGGACGGCTTCTATGAGCTGGCCAAGGTCTTTGGGGGCGTGCAGGTCTGCCTCAACCATCCGGTTCATGACGCCAACTCTGGTGCGGACTTCCGGGCCGGCTATCAGCACCTGGACGCCGAGCAGGCGCTGGCGTTCGTCCGCCAGCGCGATGGCCTGCCCAATGGCGACCTGGACCGGACGCACCGCCAGCAGGCCTTTCTTGATTCGGTGATGCACCAGCTGAAGGACGAGGGCGTTCTCGGCGACCTGGGCAAGATCCAGGCGCTGCTGTCGGTCGCCAAGCAGTACATGATCACCGACTCCGGCTGGAACCTGCTGGACTTCGCGACGGAAATGCGGAGCCTGACCAGCGGGGATCTTGTCTTCCACACGCTGCCGATCGAGGGCTACGAGACGATCGACGGCCAAGACGCCAACGCGGTCGACCCCGCCTACATCAAGAGCATCGTTCAGGCCACCTTCTTTCCCAAACCTAGCCCGCACCGTCAGACCCGTCAGCCCCAGGCGACGAGCCCCGCGGCCGGGACCACGACGGTGGATGTTCTCAACGGGGGTGACACGGCCGGCCTCGCCACCCAAGTCTCGACCGCCCTCGCCGGGGCCGGGTACCGGGCCGGCCAGGTCGGGAACACGACCTCCCGCGTGACCACGGCGGTCCTGTACGGCAATGGCGCGTCGGCGAATGCCGGCAAGATCGCTTCGATGTTCGGCGTCGCCGCGGCTGCAAGCTCATCGGTCGCGGCTGGTCATGTCGAGATACTGCTCGGCACCAGCGCTACCCTGCCGGACATCGCCGCCTCGCCCGCCACGCCGCAGAAGACGTCGTCGGCTGCCCCCACCACAGGCCCGCAGGGCGGCGCCATCCAGGCAAAGGATGGCATCCCCTGCGTGAACTGAGTCCGCCGGCGATCGGTGCGGCAGCGGTCCGGCTAGCCGGGGGACAGGCGAGGTGTCATCCGGCGTAGTGGCTCGCGTGCTCGGACCGAACGACATTCTTCTGGATTTTCCCGGTCGACGTCTTGGGCAGCGCCTCGACCACGATCACGGCCTTGGGCACTTTGTAGCCATCGAGTCGCTGCCTGAGCGTGGCGATCAGCGCGGCCTCGTCGATGGTCTCGCCCGGTCTCAGTACCACCACGGCGGTGATTGCCTCGGTCCACCGCTCATGCGGAAGACCTACGATCACGGCCTCGGCAATCCTGGGATCCGCTGCGTAGACCGCCTTTTCCACCTCGATGGACGCGACATTCTCGCCACCGGTCTTGATCACGTCCTTGTGCCGGTCGGCGAACCACAGCACGCCGTCATCGCCGAACCGGCCGACGTCGCCGGAATGGAACCAGCCATGCGCGAACGCGGCGTCGGTGGCCTCGGGGTTGTGCAGGTACTCGCTCATCGTGGAGGGGCCGCGGTACACGATCTCACCCTGCTGCCCGGCCGGCAGCAGTTCGCCGTCCGCGCCCATGATCGCCACCTGCACGCCGGTGATCGGCGTGCCCACCGCTCCGATGTGCGACAGCTGGTGCTCGGGCCGGAACAGCGTGGTCACCGGGCTCATCTCGGTCTGGCCGAAGAGCAGCGCGAACCCGCAGCCGAATCCGTCCAGGCACCTGCGGATCAGTTCATCGGGCATCGGCGCCATCGCGTAGACCGCGCGCCGCAGGCTGGAAAAATCATGATTTCCGAACGCAGGATGGTCGAGCATCGCGCGGAACATCATCGGCAGCCCGAAGACCTGGGTGATCTGCTCGCGTTCGATCAGGTCCGGCAGCGTTTCCGGGTCGAACTTGCGCAGGATGTGAAGGGTCGCGCCGACCATGACCGCCGGCGTGCAGAACGCGTTCAGCTGCGCGGTGTGGAACATCGGCATCATCGCGGCGAACCTGTCGCTGGCCTGCCATCCCGAGTCGAGCGCGCTGGACATCGACTCCAGGTAGATGGCCACGTGGGTGCCGACGACGCCCTTGGGGAAGGACGTGGTCCCCGAGGTGTACAGGTAGCTGATGGCGTCGCGGTCATCGACGAAGCACTCGGGTTCCGATGTGTCGGCGGCGAGCAGGCCGCCGAGCGTTGTCCAGTTCCGGTCGGCGGGCTCGGCTTCGTAGGCGGCGGCCAGGCCGGGCGCGACGATGACGTCGGCTACATCCGGCACCTTGGCGATCGCATCGCACATCGTCGGCACCAGCTGCGACTCGACGACGATGCCGCGGGCTCGAGAGTGATCGAGCACGTAGGCCACCTCGTCCGGGCGCCAGCCCAGGTTGACCGGCACGCAGGCGACGCCGAGCTTCGCGCAGGCGTAGTAGACGGCAAGGAACTCGGCGCTGTTGCCCGACGCGAGGCCGAGGGTGTCGCCCCGGCTGTAGCCGCGACCCGCCAGGCCGTGCGCGACGCGGTTGGCGAAGGCGTTGAACTCGGCGTAGGTCCAGCGGCGGTCGCCGTCGACGACCGCGAGCTGGCCGGGCCTGGACGCGGCGGACCGGGTGAGCGAATCGCCGATGTTGATGCGCTGAATCAGATTGCGCGCGATGTCCACGCTGCCTCCCATGCGGGCTGCGCTGCGATGATCAGACACTACCGACCATAGCGCCACGCCAGCCGGCCGCCGGTCTCAGACCGCTACGGCGACGAGTTGGCGGGCGGCGCACAGGTTCGCGGCAGAGGTGCCGGCCGGCTGGGTGCAGGTGGTGACGAAGACCGTGTCCTGGCTGGCCGCGACGAACACCGGATAAGCCAGTGCTGGCGAGTTCCACGCCTGTTCGCCGCCGCCGTCTGAGTCCGGGCGCACGCCGATCACCGATCCGCTGGCCGGCGCGGTGGCGCTGTTGCTCGACGCCACCATGTAACCGGGCTGCGCCATCAGCGGGTTTGGCCCGGCGACGGTTCCCAGTCCCTGATAGCGGATGGCCCACAGCGTCTTGCCGGTCTGGGGATTCACCGCGGTATAGGTGTGCGCGGTCCCGTCTTCGTTGTCAAAGGCTCCGGCCGGCTCGGCGTTCACGTTGCCGCCGTGGGTCCATGCCGTCTGGCCAGTGCGCGGATTGACCGCGACGGTCTGCGTGACGGGGTACCCGATCTCGCCGCCGGTGCCCTTGACCGGCGCGGCGCTGTTGACGTCCAGCACGAGCAGGCCCTGGCCGAATCCGTTGGCGTCGATCGTTTCCAGGTCGACGTTCAGCCGCCGGGACAGCCGCAGCGACGGCAGCTTGCCGCCGGTGGCAGCGTCGATGCGCAGGATAGCGCCCTCGTCCGTCTCGTCGCCTGAACCCGAAGGCTTGACCGAGTCGACGTAGACAGTGCTCTCGTCGTGAACCGCTGCCTGCGCCTGCGGGGCGTCGGGCACCGAGTCACGCCACAGCGTGCGCCCCGTGCCCGGGTCATATCCCGCCAGCATGGTGCTGGCGTCGCTGAGGACAACATGCGAGCCGACGAGGAAGGGCGTGCCCGGCGGGGCGACGTTCATCCGGCCCAGCGGCTGACCGTTCGCGGCGTCCAGGAACGTGTCCCTGGCAGGTCCGCCGGACGGCTGAAGGCTGACCAGCACCACCGCGCCCGATGCCTCGATGTCCTGCACTTCCGGCTCCAGCCGCGGCGACACTACGGTCCGCTGCCACGCCAGCGCACCGGTGTGCTCGTCGTACATTCTCACGACGCCATCCAGCACCAGGACGAGCCGGTCGCCGGGAGCGGCGATGCCAGCCTCCCCGGTGAAGTCCGCTGCTGCGCCCCATTGCCCGATGGGTGTTCCCTGACAGCGGTCCAGCAGCGCCGACCACCGGATACCGCCAGGTCCGGCGTTGGCCGACCGCGGCTGGAGCTGCACACCGGCGGGCTTGCGCTGGCACGCCGCGACGGCATTTGCCGCAGATGACTGCTGTGACTGCGACGAGCACGCGGCCAGGCTCGATGCCAGCGTTGCCGCTGCGAGCGCGAAGACCAGCGCTCCCTTCGTTCCCTTCGGTCCCTTCGTTCCCTTCGCTCCCAGCCTCGTGCTATCCCCCGTTCCCATCAAATGAACGTCCTCCTAGTACGACCTGGGCAGGCCCAGGCTGTGCTGGGCAACGAAGTTGAGAATCATCTCCCTGTTGATCGGCGCGATGCGCAGCAGGCGGGCCATGCCGAGGTAGGGCACCAGGCCGTATTCGGTGGCAAGGCCGTTGCCGCCATGCGCCTGGATGGCCGCGTCGACGGCGGCGACGGCGGCCTCGGCGGCCGCGTACTTGGCCACGTTGGACGACTCGCCGGCCGGCAGGTGCTGGTCGTGCTGCCAGGCGGCCTTGCGGGTCATCAGCGCGGCCAGCTCGGTCTCGATCTTGGCCTTGGCAAGCGGGTGCGCCACGCCCTGATGAGCACCGATCGGCGTCTGCCAGACCTGGCGCTCGTTCGCGTACTTGGCCGCGGCGGCAAGGACGTGGCGGGCGACGCCCACGCCGAGGGCGGCACTCATGATCCGCTCGGGGTTCAGGCCGTGGAAGACCAGCTTGAAGCCCTCGCCTTCGTTGCCGATCAGCGCGTCGGGGCCGACCCGCACGTCATCGAAGTGCAGCGTGAACTGGCGTTCAGGCAGCATGATGTCGACCGGCAGCACGCGGGCCTCCAGCCCGGGTGCGTCGGTGGGAACGGCGAACAGCGAAAGCGCGGCACGGCCCTTTTCGTCCTGGCCGGTCCGGGCGACGACCATCAGGGCCTTGGCCTCGTCCACCCCGGAGATGTAGTACTTGGTCCCGCTGAGCAGCCAGTCATCCCCGTCCGCCGTGGCGGTCGTGGACAGCCGGTGGGTATTGGATCCGGCGTCAGGCTCGGTGATCGCGAAGACCATCTTGGAGGTGCCGGCCGCAAGGCCGGGAAGCCACGTCTTGCGCTGCTCCTCGGTGCCGAACTCGGCGATCACCTCCGCGCAGATGGCAGCCGATACCAGCAGCAGGAGCAGCGGGGTGCCCTGGGCGGCAAGCTCCTCCCCCACGATCGAGAGCTCGGAGATGCCGCCGCCGCCTCCGCCGTACTCCTCAGGGACGTTCACGCCGATGATCCCCGCGTCGGCCAGCTGCGACCAGAGCTCGGTGCAGGGCTTGCGGGCGGCGGCATGCTCGGCGTAGTAGTGCGGGCCGTAGCTGCTGGCAATGTCGGCGACTGCGGCGCGCAGGTCGCGGTGCTCGTCGGTCTCGGCGAAGTCCACGGCAGCTCCATGTCAGGGGTGATCGATTCACTAGCGACGATAGCGCGGGAGATGCTGCGAGGCAGGGCGCCGGCCCTGCGGCAGCAGCAGGGAGGCAGGGCGCCGGCCCTGCGGCAGCGGCAGGGCCGCGATGATAGCCAGCGCGGCCAGGCCGAGGATGCACGCCGTAGCAGCTCTGGCGTGCGCCTTGATGCCGATAGCCGATCACGGCAGTTCGATAGTCTGCGCGCGCATCAGCTCGTGAAGCGCCAGGTCGAGAACAGGGGGCAGCTCCAGGGCCAGGATCGTGAGCTGATCCGCGATCAGCAGCAGGCCGTGTGTCATGACGGCTGCCCCGTCGGGCTGCGGCGATTCATCCGGATCGGTGATGCCAAGCGCGCCGGTAAGCGCCCGGACCAGCGAATCGCTGTCGAGCCGCTCGTACCAGCCCGCAGCGGACCGGATGCAGCTCGCCAGCACCTGCCCGGCATCATCGGAGTCCAGGCCATCGGGGTGCGAGCGCTCGAGCAGATCCCGCGCCACGGTCCCCAGGAGCACCGCGAGCTGCTCGCGGTCGACGCGGCTCAGGCCGGCTACCGCGTCAGTGAATGCCGCGGCTTCGGCCGATTGCGCCGCCGACACCGCGGCATCGACGGCCAGGGCCATCACCCTCACCGGGCCCGGCCAGGACCGGTAACCCGCCATCATCGAACCAACCCCCAAACTCCGCTGTCACCTCTGGCACGGTGCCCATGCTGACACGGCGATCCGGCGCGGCGATGGCCGCCGCCGCCACTCAGCACAATTCGATCTGGTCGACATGGCCGTGGAGATCCCGATGATCGGCACCGGCGCCAGCCCGAACGGGATTCACCTCCGGCCTGCTGCTCGGCCTGGCGTTCTTCGCCGCAGTCAATGGCCTGGCCTATGGGCCCGCAGAGAGGTAGGCCGCAGGTTTCGTGATTGTCAGGTCAGGTCGGGCCGGGGCGCCCGGCAAGAACTCAGGGGTGCCCGCCCAAGGCCGGCGGGCCGCGCGCTGGCTAGCGCGCGGACCGTAAGCCGCCGGGCCGCGCGCTAGCTAGCGCGCGGGACGTAAGCCGGCGCGTGACCGTGCGCGGCGGTTCTGGCACGCTATCGTCTGGAGTCCTCGAACAGCCGGCGCCCGCACGGCACCGGGGAAGGCGGCCCGCAGACGCCCCTTTCCGTATCGTTTCCATGATCGATGTGGCAGAGCCCCCCACCGGTGGTAGGCAATGCCACATCGATCTTCGGCGGCGCTCCGGAAGACGTGGCTCACGGGGTCGATGGTTCCGGTGTGGCGGGAGTGACCCGGTCGGCCGGGTCCGCGGGCACCGCACGATCGTCCGGGATCAGGAAACGACGGATTATTCCACGACGTGTCCCATGTCATCTCGCTGTTCTTCCAGACCGCGCTCGGGCTGAAGCCTGCCGCGGCCGCGATCGCCCTGGGCCCGCTCATGATCGGCATAATCGTCGCGTCCCTGGTGTGCCGCCCGCTGATCGGGAAGCGCGGGCGGGTGCTCGTGATTATCGGCCTGGACATCACCCTCGCTGGCGCTGTGGGGCCGTGGGGCCGTGGGGCCGTGGGGCCGTGGGGCCGTGGGGCCGTGGCCCCCTCGATCCTCGTTCTCGGCGTCGGCATGGGCGCCTGCTTCAGCAGCATCTACGACTTCGCGATCGGCGACGTCGCTCCCGCCGAGGCTGCGCTCACATCAGCACCATCGGAACAGCGCTAAGCGCAGGGGCCGTTCTGCTCTCGATGGCGAACCGGCGAAATGGGTGCCGTCCGGTGAGCGGTCAGTCAGGGACCCCGGCCCCGCGCTGCTCCTCGCCGATAGCCAGGGCCCGGAGAGCATCGATTTGCTTAGCGTTGCCGATAACCACGAGGACGTCTCCCCCGCTGATTTGCGCCTCGGGCTCCGGGTTGGTGCGGAACTCCTGTCCGGGGTGCCGCAGGGCCAGGACAAGCGCGCCGCTGTGAGCATGGACCCGGGCGCTGCTGAGGGTCTGGCCAGCCAGCGGCGAGCCGGGGGGAACATCAACTTGTTCAAGGCGGAATTCCAGACTGCCGTCGTGCATGACCACGTCCAGGAACTCGGCTACGTCGGGCTGAGTTGCGAGCGCTGCCATCCGTGCACCACCGAGATCCTGTGGGTTCACCACCCGGTTGGCTCCCGCCTGGAGGAGCTTGACAATGGCTGATTGCGAAGCGGTCCGGGAAACGATGAACAGGTCGGGGCACATGGAACGGGCGGTCAAGGTCACATAGAGGTTGTCGGCGTCGCCATTGAGGGCGGTAATGAGCGCCGCAGCCCGATCGATCCCGGCAGCGCGCAAGACGTCCTCGTCGGTGGCATCGCCACACAGGGAAGGCCCGTCAACGGTGCCGGCCCGCTCCGCGGAGGAATCGATCACGACCACCTCTACCTTCGAGCTGCGCAGGCTGCTGGCGATCGCCCGCCCCACCCGGCCCCAGCCGCACAGCACTACATGACCCCTGAGTTGCCTCAGCTGGCGCTCCATCCTCCGCCTCCCGAATTCGTCGGCAAGGTAGCCTTCGAGCAAGGTCTCGACCGATACGGTGAAGCTATACGCGGCCGAACCGACGCCGGTCAGGATCAGCACGATCGTGAAGACTTTCTGTCCGGTGCCAAAGCGGTGGACCTCACCGAAGCCGACGGTGGTGACGGTGATAACTGTCTGAAAGACGGCGTCGAGCACCCCATAACCGAACGCCACATAGCCCATCGTTCCTCCGACGAGCACCAGCAGCAGTGCGAGGAGCCCGATGCCGAGCCTCCTCGAATGCCGGACCGGCCGGCTACCCGCGTAGCCGCGAGGACTGTTTATGGACATGCCCCATTGTGCTCAGCCGTTGAAGTGACCGGGAGGCATGACTGAGCGACGGCTTGATGTTTTCGTCGGTTTGGGTTTGAGTACATCCATGTCTGATCAACCACCTGCCGTCCGTTCCTGGCATGCCGTCGTCGAGTCCCAGGAAGCGGCGCTCTTGGACGGCCTGCTAGCTGACGATGTGGTGTTCAGGTCACCGGCAGTGTTCGCGCCGCAGCAGGGCAAGGCGCTGACGGTCCGCTACCTGAACGCCGCGCTGGTTGTCCTGGGTCCCTCGCTGCACTACGTCGGCCAGTGGCATGACGACAGCAGCGCGGTGCTGGAGTTCGAGGCCGAGCTTGACGGCGTTTATGTCCACGGCGTGGACATGCTGCGCTGGAACGGCGACGGCAAGCTGGTCAGCTTCACGGTGATGGTGCGACCGATGCGCGGGTTGCAGAAGCTGATCGAACTGATGTCACACCAGCTAGCCGCCGGTCAGGCCTGACCGTCAACATCGAGGTCGACGGCTGGCTCGACGAGCGCCTGGCGCCGACGGCTAAGCCGGGCCGGCCAGGCCGATCAAGTGGCCTTCGGGGTCGGTGAAGTGGCCGACCACGAGGTTTCCCCCCGGGGCCTGGTCGGGTCCCATCCGGCGCGTCCCGCCGAGGCTCTCGGCCTGCTGGAGCGCGGCCTCGACATCGGGAACGCCGACGTAGAAGATCACATGGCCGTCGTAGCTCGCGCCGCCGCCGACGCCGCCAGGGATCCCGGTCCCGTCACTGGTCGTGCTGCCGTCTACGAACCCGTAATTACCCGGCTGGGAGACGGCCTCCGAGACCGGTCCGCTCGTGTCGAACTCCCACCCGAACAGGTCGCCGTAGTAGCTCCGGAGCTTCGCCGGATCGGTCCCGATGATCTCGAAGTGGACAACTGGCTGTCCCATTATTGGTCCTTTCCGCGCCGGTAGCCCGGTCGCTGACACGTCGACCACCATAACAGGTTGATTGTTAAAAACAACTTATAAGTTGCGAATTAGCACCTAGGTGGGTACGGTGGTGATTGTGCCAACGCGCCGTAGTTACGGGGACGCCTGCGGGATAGCCCGCGCCCTCGACGTCGTCGGGGAACGGTGGGCCTTGCTCGTCGTGCGCGAACTGCTACTTGGACCGCAACGTTTCTCCGACCTGCGGCACGCGCTGGCCAGCGCAAGCTCGAACTTGGTTGCCGACCGGCTTCGCGAGCTCGAAGGCCGCGGAGTGGTCCGCCGCCGCAAACTTGCACCCCCGGCCAGTTCATGGGTGTACGAACTAACCGAATGGGGACGGGACCTGGAACCGATCGTGCTCGCCCTGGGCACCTGGGGTATTCGCGCCCCGCTCCCGCCCGCGCCGACCACGCTCAGCGCCACCTCCGCCCTCCTGTTTCTGCGAACCTGCGCTCGCCCCGACCCCCAGGCGCCCGCAACCGTGTGCCGTCTCGAGCTCGACGACCGCATATGGACCGTCCGGATCGCGGCAGGGCGGCTGCACCTTCAGCCCGGCGAACCCGCCCAGGCGGATGTCTGCCTGCGCACTGACCCCAAGACACTCGCCGCCCTGCTCGACGACCCGGCGGCGCTCGACGCTGCCATGGCCGCCGGCGACGTCGTCGTCACCGGCGACCAGTCGGCTCTGCGCCGGCTCTTGGGAGACAGTCGGCCGTCGGCCGGGTCCGGCTGACGAGGCGCCGGCCGGAGGGGACGGGCCGGCGGACGCTTCATGGTTACTGTGCGTTGTACCCAGCGCCGTTCGGTAAAGGCTGTTTTTATCCCGTCCGACCGCGCGGTCAGCAGGGATCCGGGAAGAGGTGCTCGAGGACCGCTGCCACGCCGTCCTCGTCATTGCCGAGGATCACCTGGTCGACCATGGCGAGCACGTCGGGGTGCGCGTTCGCCATGCCGAACGATGTGCCTGCCCAGGCGAGCATGGGCAGGTCGTTGACCATGTCGCCGAACGCCACCACGTCTGCGGCCGCGATACCGAGCCGCCTGGCTAGATCAGCGAGCGCGGATCCCTTGCTGACGCCGGCCGCGGTGGCCTCTACCAGCCGTGCACCGCCCGAGTGGTAAACGTTGACGATCTCCCCGATGGCGGGAGCGGCCAGCGCCAGTAGCTCGTCGGCGGGCAGGCCGGGGTGACGGCCTAGCAGCTTCGCCGCGTCCCGGGCAAACAACTGCGCGTCCGGCAGGCGCGGCATGGACTCATCGGCCTCCCAGGCAGCTGCCTTGAAAAGGTCATCACGGATCAGCTTGTCGGCGAATTCGACGGCGATCCCGAGACCGGGTATCGCCTGGCGCAGCCGACCCGCCGCCTCGGCAAGCAGCCGCGCTGGAATGAGGTGCTGATCGATGACGCTTGCGCGGCGCATGTCGTAGATCAGCGCACCGTTGGAGCAGATCACGGTGTCTTGGTAGCGCAGCGGCCCGAGGACGGCTGCGGTGTGCCGCGGCGACCTGCCAGTCACGAAGACGAACCGGGCATCGGCACTGCCAATGCGAGCCAGGGCAGCGATGGTCCGCGGGGAGATCGTCTGGTCGCTGCGCAGCAGCGTGCCGTCAAGATCCATGGCGACCAGGCGCGGGCGGTCAGCTCTCATGTCGGCGCGACGGTGGCAAGGCCAGCGCTGCTGGCGATGGCGAGGACCTGACCAGGCCTGCGGCCTGGGCCTGGTGGCTGGCGGCCAGGGGTCAGCCTGACCGAAGGGCGCTGGCGTCCTGGTCGCTTGGCGACAGCTCGGCGAGCAGGTCGTTGAGCTGATCGACGCGGTCACGCAACTCGGACCTGAGATGGCGGGCGAGCCGGTCCCAGTCCTCGCGGGTAGGGACCTGGCCCTCGGGCAGCTCACTGAGCGCGGCGCGAATCTCGGCGATAGACAGCCCTACCCGCTGGCAGGCGCGGATCATCGTGACCCTGCACATGACGTCGCCGTGGTAGCGGCGCTGGTTGCCGCTCGTGCGGTCGCTTGTGATCAGCCCCTGGCTCTCGTAGAACCGCAGGGCAGAGGCCGCCAGGCCGGACCGATGCGCCACCTGCCCGACTGTCAGGCCTGCCTCGTGCCAGTCGTACTCCTTCATCGGGACCGGCCTCCCTCGTCACATGGGTATAGCCCGATGCTCGCACCGAACGCCCTTGACTTCAACAAAGGTTTAGCTCGTAGCGTTGCTTTCGAGCAGAGGAGGGACCAGATGATCCTTGTTACCGGAGCAACGGGAAGCGTCGGCCGCGAGGTGGTGTCGCAGCTCGGCAAGCTAGGTAGTCCCGTGCGGGCGGTCACCCGTCATCCCGGGGCGGCCATGCTCCCCGATGGTGTCGAGACGGTGCCTGGCGACCTCGCCGACCCGGCGAGCATCGCTCCGCACGTGCGGGACGCCGACGCCGTGTTCCTGGTGTGGCCGTTCACTTCAGCCGAACTGACGGCGAAGCTGGCACCGCAGGTCGTCGAAGTGCTCGCCGCTGCGCCGCGTCGCATCGTTTACCTCTCCGCGCAGCCGGCCGCGGATGATCCCGGGTCCTTCTGGGCCATCGTCGAGCAGAGCATCCGCCGGTCAGGGGCCGACTGGACCTTCCTGCGACCGTCCGGGTTCGCCAAGAACACTCTCATATGGGCGCCGCAGATCAAGTCCGGTGACGTGGTGCGCTGGCCCTACGGCCAGGCCGCCCGCTCCCTGATCCACGAAGCCGACATCGCCGCGGTCGCCACGGCGGCCCTGACCCAGGACGGGCACGATCAGAAGATCTACATGCCCACCGGTCCTGGCGTCGTGACGCAGGCTGAGCAGGTCCAGATCATCGGTGCGGTGCTGCACCGCTCGCTGCGATGGGAAGAAATGTCCTCAGACGAGGCCCGGGCCGACCTTACCGAGATGTTCGGCGACGCTGATTTCGCCGCGCACGCGCTGTCGGCCTGGGCTGACTTCATAGACCAGCCGGAAGACGTGACATCGACGGTGCGGCAGATCACTGGCCATCAGGCGCGGCCCTTCGGCCAGTGGGTGGCTGACCATGCCGACGACTTCCGACGACTTCCGACGACGTGACGCTGTGCGCGCGAGGCCACCGCCCTGCTGCTGGGCCAGGAGTCGTGATGGCGCCGATGTCCGTCAGTTTCAGTTGGCGACTCAGCGCTGGGAGGCGCAGTTAATGCAGGTAGTGGTTACTGGCCTGGCGGCGAGGCGGGCGGCGCCGATCGGCTGGCCGCAGTTCTCACACTGGTCATAGCTACCCTCTGTCAGCCTGAGCATGGCCGCATCAATCTGGGCGAGGTGCTCACGGGCCCGGCTGAGCAGGGCGGCGGCATGCTGCCGCTCGAACGCGATCGTCGCGCCCTCAGGGTCGTGCTCGTCGTCGGTGCCGGCCGAGCCTGACGACTCGAGGATCTCGGAGAACTCCCGCTCCAGCCCGCCCAGCCGCGCAAGGCTGTTCACCCGTTCCGCAGCCAGCCACCCATACACGCTCCCCTGCCCTGTCACCCTTCCTGGGTACCAGAGTCTCGTGGCCTGCGGGCTGGCAAAGGTGCTTCATCACGTGGATGCGGTGAAGGCGGCCAGCTTCTGGATGCGCCCCACGATGTCCTCGTGCACGGCATCCGCTGACTGGGCACCATCGACGGTAAACATCCATTCGCGACCCGCGTAGTACTCGAGCAGGGGCACAGTCCTTTCCAGGTACACCTGCAAACGGTGCTCGACAACGGCTTCGGCATCCTCTGAGCCGCGGCCACGGGCCAGCAGCCGGCGCACCAGCTCTTCGCGGGGGACGTCGAGGTGAATCGCGGCCTGCACTTCAACCCCGAGCGCCCGGACTACGGCATAGGACTCCGTCGCTTGTTCAACGGTCCGCGGAAACCCATCGAGGACATAGCCACTCGCCGCAGCCAATACGGGTTTGCGCAGCATGTCCATGACAACGCCGTCCGGGACCAAGTCACCGTTGTCGACGTAGGACTTCACCGTCTGCCCGAGTGACGTCTGGTCCCTGACGTGCTGGCGCAGCAGGTCGCCGCTGGAGATATGCGCGATGCCGAACCGAGCGGCGAGACGCTCGGCCTGGGTTCCCTTGCCGGCGCCGGGAGCACCGATTAGCAGAAGCCGCATCTGATCACTCGCTCTGCATCCTTCACGTAAACAGCGACGCACGCCGCATTGCCCGCCGGTCGCGGGCGATCTGACCTGACTTTCGCCCCTGTAACAACACCTTGTCAACGACCAAGTCACGGCCGCGTCCGCTATCTCGACAACGGCGCTTCCTGCTGAGGCGGGCAGCCGGCCGACGGCGACGGTTGGCTACAGCTGGGAGCGTGCCTCCTCGACCTGGCGCAGGATGGCGTGAGCGCCGCTGGCCTCGGCGATCACGGCCGCCTCGTCGGCCAGCGCCAATGCCTCGTCACGGCGGCCCTGTCCGGCGGCGATGTACACCAGCCCAACCATATTCGCGGCAACGCCGGGCATAAGCCCGATCTCCCGGCGAATCCGCACCGACTCCTCTAGCCGCTCCCGCGCCGTGTCCAGCCGGCCGGCGGCATGCTCCGCGATGCCCAGGTGCCGAAGCGCGTCGGACATTGTCGCCTTGTCGCCGACCTGCGCCGCGAGCTCGCAGGACCGTTCGAGAACGGGAACCGCAGCGTCATCGTCGCGCCGGACGACCTGGTGGAGACAGCCGACCCAGAACAGCGACTCAGCCTCACCGGGCACGTCGCCGAGCGACTGATAAAGCTGCACCGCACGCTCGAACAACGCCAGCTCACCCGGGTCCTCGGTTGGCTGCTCCGGCCCGTTGCTTCGCTGGTCAAGGAATCGCCCGTGAATGATCCGGCCGCGGGCCAGGGACAGATCGGCTTCGACTGCGTCCAGTTCCCGGTCGGCTAGCGTCAGCCCGCTGGCATCGCCATCGAAGATGGCGCGCTGGTAGAGCAGCCTGGCCCGGTCGACTCGTTCATCCGCGCTCATCGCCCCGCCTGCCGTGATCCGTGCACCGTGCCGAACGTCACTCGCTGGTCCAGCGTGCCGGTTCAGAGCAGGCTGTCTACCCGGTGCACGTCGCCGCAGGGGACGTCCAGCGCCTCGTGATGCTTGCGGATCGCCTCCTCGTCCGGGCCTTCCAGGAGGCAGTAGACCTTGCCGTCGGCGTTGTGGTACAGCTCAATCTGCCGCACGCCGAACTCGTCGGTTGCGCCCTCCCGAGTTCCTGCGGCTATCTGATCGATGGCTTCCTGCGGGAGCTGCAAGTCATCGTGGAAATCCATGAACCTGGGCATGTGATCCTTCCCGATCATGCGTCACCGCCAACTCTGCGCAGTGGCAGGCACATTTGTCCATAGCCTTGCAGCATCCCGAACTGGGCGAACACCCCGGTCCGAAGAAAAGTGCCCACATTGGCTTGCCGGATCTGCCCGCCTAAGCCGAGGCCGTGCTCCCCGTTCTCCAGGGCTATGCCCGAAGGTCGGCGAGCTGCTTGAGTGTCTGGTTGATCGTGTCTTGCCCGGCGGGCAGCAGCGGCAGTCGCACGTCCGGCGTGGGGATGCGGCCTTGCGCGTGCAGGACGCCCTTGATCACGGTGGGGTTGGGTTCGGCGAACGCGGCGGCCGACAGGGCGGACAGGCGGTGTCCGAGGTTCCGGGCCCGCGGGAGGTCCCCGCTGAGCCAGGCGGCGGCCAGTTCGGTGAACCGTCCGGTGGCCAGGTGGGCGGAGGCCAGGATGCCGCCGGTGGCGCCGAGCGCGAGGAGTGGTGAGACGAACAGGTCGTCCCCGGCCAGGACGGCGAAGTCTGGTGGAAGGTCGCCGAGCAGCTCCACCGCGTGCGGGTCGATGCCGCCGGCCGCGTACTTGACCCCGACGATTGCGGGCAACCGGCCCAACGTGCGCAGGCAGGCCGCGTCGAGTTGCTGACCGGTGCGGTACGGGACGTGGTAGACGATCAACGGTACGGGGCTGGTGGCCGCCAGGTGGGTGAAGTGTGCCAGCACGCCGGGGTGCCCCGGCCGGGTGAAGTACGGCACGGGGACCAGCGCGGCCGTCACGTCCGGCCACGCCGCGAGCTGCGCGAGGGCGGTCGCGCTGCCCCGGGTGTCGTTGCTGCCCGCGCCGATGATCAGGGTCGCGTCACGCTCGCGGCAGACCCGGGCGCACACGTCGATGACAGCGCGCCTCTCCGTTTCGGCGAGAGTGGCGGCCTCGGCGGTCGTCCCCAGCGCGACGATCCCGGTGGCGCCCGCAGCCAGAACATCGTGAGCGAGCCGCTCTAGGGTGTCCGTCGCGATCTGGCCGTCAGCGGTCAACGGCGTGATCAGCGGTACATGAATCCCACGGAGGGCGGTTTTCAAGGTCATAGTCACCAGCGTGTCCCAGCCGCCTTGTGCGGGTCCAGTTCGCCTTTGTGGGTTCCAGCGTAAGCTGAGCTGATGCTCGATGTTCGTCGGCTGCGCCTGCTGCGCGAACTCGCCCTGCGTGGCACCATCGCCGCCGTCGCCCAGGCGCTGTCCTTCAGCCCCTCGGCGGTCTCCCAGCAGCTGGCCGTCCTGGAGCGCGAGGCGGGCGTGCCGCTGCTGGAACGGACAGGGCGACGGGTGCGATTGACCCCCGCCGGGCAGAACCTGGCCCGTCACGCCGAGGCGGTCCTGCAACGACTGGAACAGGCCGCAGGCGAGCTGGTCGACGCCCGCCACGGCCTGGCCGGCCCGCTGCGCATCGGCACCTTTCCGACAGCGGCGCGCGCGATCCTCCCGGCCGCTCTGACCGCCCTCGCCCGCGAGCACCCTGGCCTGGAGCCGATGGTCTCGGAGATCGATCCGGCCAACGTCGCCGACGCGCTGCGCGCAGGTGACCTGGACCTCGCGCTGATCCACGACTACGACTTCGTCCCTCAGCCGACCGAACCAGGCCTGGCCACCCAGCCGCTGTGCAGCGAACCGGTGTATCTGGCGTCGGCTGCTCCGATGGGGAACTCCGACGGCCAGGCGATCACCGGCTGCCAGGACATGCCCTGGATCACGGCGATCCCGGGCACGGCCTGCCACGCGATGACCATCCGGGCCTGTCAGGCCGCCGGTTTCACCCCGCGCGTCCGGCACCATATTGACGAGTTCGCCACCGTGCTGGCCCTGGTCGCCGCCGGGCAGGGAGTCGCGCTGATCCCGCAGCTCGGCGCGGTGAATCCGGCACCCGGCGTGGTGCTGACCCGGATGCCGATCCGCAGGCGGACCATGACCGCCCACCGCGCCGGAGCCGACGCGCACCCCGCCGTCGCCACCGTCACCGCCGCCCTGCGCACCGCCGTCCCCACCGGGCTCGAAACCTGCGGGCCGCTACTTCCCGGTCCCGCTCGGGCGGCGGCTACGCTGCTGGGATGGGGGATCGCTTCGACACCATCCGCACCGACCGGCTGCTGATGCGGCGCTGGCGGGAGGCGGACCGGGACCCGTATGCGGCGATGAACGCCGACCCCGTGGTGATGCGCTACTTTCCGGCTCTACAGGACCGGGCGGCCAGCGATGTCAGCGTGGACCGGATGGAGTCCTTGTTCGAACGGCAGGGGTTTGGGTTGTGGGTGCTCGAGCTGCCAGACACGGCGGAGTTCCTCGGGTTCACCGGCCTGAACCCGATGCCCGAGGGCGTCCCTGGCTGGGGCGGCATGGAGGTGGGCTGGCGGCTAGCTCAGCACGCCTGGCACCACGGGTATGCCACCGAGGCCGCCGCCGCTGCCGTGGACGTAGCCTTCAACGGCATCGGCCTGCATGAGATCTGGTCGATGACGGCGGTTCTCAACGAGCCGTCGCAGGCCGTCATGCGGCGGATCGGGATGACTCCGTACGCTCACTTCGAGCACCCGAGGATCGAGCCTGGCCACCCCATTCGGCCGCACGTCGCCTTCAGGCGGCAGCGTTCAGGTACGGGTGAGGGACCGGCAACCCCCCGTTCGGAATAACCGGTTTTCAAGCCTGGGCGCGGGCCGGCGATCCTCGGCGAACAGCGGCCGGAGGGCGTCGATGGCGGCGCTGACCCGGGCGGCGATGTCGTCCAGCATGGCTTCATCGGTCGCGGCGCCAAGCTGTTCGACGGCGCGCACCAGGACGGCGAGCAGCGCATCGGCGGCGGCGACGGCGGCCGGTCCGGCGAACCCGCCGGTATCGCTGAGCGCCCCGGCCAGCCTGGTCGCCATCCGGTGGGCAACATCGAGAAACCCGCGATGCAGCGCGTCGCTGGCGACCACGAGGCGGGGCATGCCGCCCGGGCTGGCGAGCGCGCGCCGGGCGGGTTCGCCCAGCAGGAACTGGCTGAGCCACGCGGCGTACGCGTCGATCACGCTGATGCCGCGGGCGCGAGCTGTCAGCGTCTCG
The DNA here is from genome assembly GCA_003168255.1 of Actinomycetota bacterium. Taxonomy (GTDB): domain Bacteria; phylum Actinomycetota; class Actinomycetes; order Streptosporangiales; family Streptosporangiaceae; genus PALSA-505. The sequence goes on along the minus strand of PMSU01000055.1, from coordinate 45,361 downwards.
ATCAGGTGCTGCTCGAATTCGTCGGACTTGTCGAAGACCAGGCTCTCCTTGGTCGGGAAGTAGTTGTACAGCGTCTGGTCGGCAACACCGGCCGCGGCCGCGACCTGCGTCATCGTGACGTTCGGGTAGCCATGGCGGCCGAAGAGATCCGCGGCCGCGACGGCGATGGCGCTGCGGGTTCTCGCCTTCTTCTGCTCGCGCAGGCCAGACGCGGCTTTGGGGGGCACGACCACCCTTCCACAAACATGGTGTTACTCTAATATTCGTGACACTACAAAAATCTTATGACGTGATCGTACCCGGTGCTGGCCCGGTGGGACTCTTCCTCGCCGGGGAACTGCGGCGCTTCGGCGTGTCGGTGGCCGTGATCGAGCGGCTGGGCGAGCCATCGCGGCAGATCAAGGCCGGTTCGGCGGGACCTCAGTCGGCCGAGCTATTCGACCAGCGAGGTCTGCTCGACGAGTTCCCGCAGCCGGATCTCAGCATCTTCGCCAAGGCTGGCAACGCTGGTACCCCAGTGCCGCTCGGCCACTTCGCCGGCCTCTGGGTGCTGCGCGGCGCGCCCGAGATCCGGACGATGCCGATCTTCGCCCAGCAGGCCGATGTCGAGACCGTCCTGGAGCGTTACGCGGCGGACCTCGGCGCGGCGATCCTGCGCGAGCACGAGGTCACGGCGGTCAGCGACGACGGCGACGCGGCGGCGGTGACCGTGGCACACGATGGCGACAGCATCGTGCTGACCGCGCGGTATCTCGTCGGCTGCGACGGTGGCCGGAGCCTGGTGCGCAGGCTCGGCGGATTCGGCTTCGCTGGCACCGACGCGACCATCACCGGGCGCCAGGCGCTGGTCGACATCGCGGAGCCGAACCCGCTGGAGAAGGGCTGGCACCGCACCGGGCGCGGCATGTTCGTGTTTGGCCCTGGTCCCTCCCGGGTACTCACCGTCGAGTTCGACGGGCCGCCCGCGGACCGGGCCGCGGCGGTCGACGCGGCCGAGGTCCAGGCCAGCCTGCGCCGTGTCTCCGGCACGGACGTGACCGTCACGGCCCTGCATACCGGGACCAGGTGGACAGACAACACGCGCCAGGCCGATGCGTACCGCCGCGGCCGGCTGCTGCTGGCCGGCGATGCCGCCCATGTCCATCCGCCGTTCGGCGGCCAGGGGCTCAACCTGGGCTTCCAGGACGCGGCGAACCTGGGCTGGAAGCTTGCCGCCACGATTGCCGGGAGCGCCCCGCCGGCCCTGCTGGATTCCTACACGGCCGAACGCCATCCGGTAGGCGCAACGGCGCTGGCGAACACCCGGGCGCAGATCGCCCTGATGCGACCCGATCCGCAGGTCAGCGCTCTGCGGGCACTGTTTGGCGAGCTGATGGGCTACGACGACGCGAACCAGCACGTGAGCAGGCTGATGACCGGCGTGGATCAGCCCTATCCGATCGTCGGCGACCATCCGGAAGCCGGGCGGATGGTCGCTGACCGGCTGATCGACTCCGCCGACGGCAGCGTGCGGCTGTATGAGCTGCTGAGGACGCCCGGCGGGCTGGTCGTGGACGGTTCGGCGGATTCCCGCTGGTCGCGGGCCACCGCCGGATACCGCGGTGATCGGGTGCGGGTCGTCGCCGGTACGCCGGGAACCGAGAGCCTGCTCATCCGGCCGGACGGGATCGTGGCGTGGGGGGCTTTGAAGGACGCCGGGACCGATGATGACGCTGTTCTCGCGGACCAGTTCCGGGCGGCGCTCGCGCTCTGGTTCGGCCAGCCGGTGGAGTCCCGGTGGTCCGAAACGGCGGGCTCGCCGGGCGAGCTGTCGCGGCGGTGACCGGGCCTTCGCCGCGGCGCCTCACAGAAATCGCCGACGCGGTACTATGAGTGAAATGCTAACTTACGTTCGCGGTCCAGGACATCAATACGCTGAATGGCTTGCCAGTAATCCCGATGATTTCCTGATCGCCGTAGATCTGGAATTCGGGCCCGGCGGGCCCCCTCGGGCAACCGGCGGTCACGTAGATTACGGGAAAAATAAACTTGGGTCGCTGACCAGGGTGCTGCACCATGCCACCTGCGAAAAGATCACGTCGCCTGGCCCGTACGATACTTCGGTTTGCGGCACGCGTGATGAGCTTGCTGAGGAGTTTGAGGGCAAAGACATCCGGCACTGCCCAGTTTGCCACCCCTGAATCTCCTTCTCTAAGAACTTTCTCCGCCGCCCGGTGATGCAGATCATGGCGTGCTGGTCGTGGTGCAGCCGCCGGTGGTGTTGTAGAACCCTGGCCCGGACAGGCCGGGCCCGGTGATCTGCGGCTGGTTCGCGCCGCCGCCGCTTGGGTAGGCCGTGTCGAACCACTCGGTGAAGAAATCGCTGAGCTTGGCCTGGCAGGACCCGCTCTGGTTGGGCATCCACTGGTGGAAGGCGGCTTCCAGCTGAGGCTCGGTGATGCTGGCGCCGCCGTAGTCACGCTGGATTTGCTGTAGGGCCTGGGTGAAGTTGGTGCTGCCGAGGATCTGGCGCAGCGCGAGATAGGCGGCGGCCGGGCGCGCGTAGGTGCCGGGGGTGGCGAAGAGGCCGTACGGAGTCGGGTTCGACGGTGCCGCGTTCCAGAAGTCCTTGCCAGCGGCGTAGGTCTCGTTGAACTGATGGACCAGGCTGGCCTGGAAAGCGGCCTGGCCCTTGGCGGACTGCGGGCCGCCGGCTGCGGTCTCCGCCTGGCGGGCGGTCAGCAGGTACTGCGCCACGGTTGCCATGCCCTCCTTGTAGAAGGTCATGTCATAGCCGCCCTCGGTGACGTTGTCGCCCCACCACTGGTGCATGTTCTCGTGGTAGAAGACGGACAAGCCGATCTGCCCGCCCGCGAAGGTGATCATCGTCTGCATCTCCTCCTCGAAACTGGCCGGAGGGGTGCCGACGACGACGCCGTCGGACGTGAATGGATAGGTCCCGTTGAACTGGCTCTCGAACTCGGTGATGTTCTCCTGCTGGTTCATGATGGCGAGATTCTTCTTCTGCCGCGCGGGGCTGATCGACGCGTCCTGGGCCTCGTAGTACTGGATGCCGTTGTCCGCGGTGCGCTCGGTCAGGTCATAGTCGCCGACACTGTCTTCCACCAGGTAACTGGCGATGGGCGCCCGCGAGTGCCAGTGCCAGGTGACGGAGCCGTTCGGAAAATCGGCATTGGGCTTGTTCTGCCTGGTCCACTCCAGGATGCCGTTGGCGATGACGGTCTTGCCGGCGTTGACGGTGTCGTAGAAGTCGTAGGTGGGCTTGGCGGTCGGGTAGTCGTTGAGCGGCATCCAGTCCTGCGAGGCGACCGGCTCGGTGGTGACGAAGCCGCCGTCGCTGGAGCGGAACCAGCCCTCGGTGGTGCCGTCGCCGTCGTTGTGCAGGCCGGGCCTGCCGGTGTAGCTGACCGTGACGGTGAAGGTCGCCCCATCCTTGATCGGGGTCTGCGGCGTGACCACCAGCTTGTTCGCCGGGCACTGCGTGCCATTCAGCGAGTCCTGCTTCGCCGGGTTGGTGGACAGCAGCTCGGGTGAGCAGGCGGGTGGCAGCCGATTGTGCTGGGGCCCGCCGACCGGATTGTCCTGGGACGCCTCGTGGGCCGCCGGGTCGGGGTCGCTTGGCCCGTGCGGGTCACCGGGGTAGGTCGGCTGGACGAAGCTGAACGCGGCAGGCTGACCGTTGACGCTGACGGAGCGGACGGCCATGTCAGGGCCGGCCTTCAGGTTGTCGGAGTTGCGCTCGAAGTCCAGGCTGAAGCTGGTCAGGCACTGCGTGGCCAGGTCGGTGAGAACCACGTGGTTGCCCGGCAGGAACATGTTCGTGGTGGCGTCATAGACCAGATCGACGTCGGTGTGAACGCTCGTATAGCCGCCGTTTCCCGTGTCCGGGTAGAGGTGAGCCCCGAAGTGGGAGAGCGTATGGGCGCCTGCCGAGCACTGCCCGGCGTCGGCGCGCCGGCCGGTGTCCCGGCCGTGATGGACGCCGGCCAGGACGGCTGAGGCCGACGCCGGGACGGTCAGCGCCATTGCCGAGATCGACGTGATGACAGTGGCTTGCAGCCAGCGCCTGGGCATGGGCATCGGCGGATCTCCTGATTCGTTGCAGCAGGCCCGGCCGGATGTGTCAAGCCGCACCAGGTCGACTCTGAAGAGTAGACGCATCTGGACGAGGGCTCGGCCTGGACTCGGCCCGCCGGCGGCCTGGCCTTGACATGGAACTGCCGCCGCCCGGAATCCGGGCGGCGGCAGTGGCAGTTGTTCGCGTGACTCATCCGGGCAGTCACTGTGCCGGTCGGGCAGGTGTGGTACACACTGCCCGTTCGGCTAAATCCTGCTTCAGACGGTGACCGGGCCGGCTTTCGTCACTTGAGAATCGGCGGGCCGAGCGGTAGCGGCTTGCCGCCGGTGGCCACCGATGCCGAGCCGAAGAACAAGTAGACCCCGATGCTGGCGAACGCGATCGTGAAGGCACCCGCGGTCTTCAGGTCGCCGGTCGATGCCCCGCTGACGCCAAGCAGCACGAAGATCAGCGCGAGAGCGATGAGCAGCAGCAGCAGCGTGTAGGCCACCGGCAGCCGCAGCGTCGCCAGGGTATACATCCCGACGATGATCAGCCAGGTGATCAGGAACAGCTCTATGGCCCCCACGCTGATGTTGCTTGCGGGCGCACCGGCGGCGGCCGGCGCGGCGAAGGCGAACCAGTTGTGGTCGACCCCCCCGGCCACCAGGACCACGAGGCTGAGCCAGAAGCCACCAAAGATGCCGAAGATGGACGCCACCGCGCTCTGCCCGACGGCGATAGCCCAGACCGCCGAGATGAACAGGCCGATCGAAGTGGCGGTCAGGATGACCGCCAGGGCGGCACCGAACGAGCCGACCGGCACCTGGGCACCTATCAGGGCCAGGCCGAGCGCGAAGGAACCTACGATGAAGGTGGGCAGGCCTAGCATCATCGGGTCGCCGGCCAGTAGCCCTACCACGGCTGGCTCGACCGCTATCAGCGGTATGCCTTCCTCTGTGGTGGGAACGTGGGCAGGGTGGGCAGAGCCGTCAGCATCGAGCGCGGTCATCGCGCCTCCTTTTGGCCGAAGCATTGGCAATCCACTACGGGCTGTGGACCTTTGACTTGTATGTACCGCTCCGGTACCTCGTCGCTCTTCTCAGTTTGAGTCACAAGTGGGCAAAGAGCTGAGTCACAAGTGGGTTGAGAGGTCCGTCACATGGGGTGGAGGGGGGTTTTGTGACAGCAAAGGGACAAAACGGGGCGCTGGAGAAACACCAAGATGATCAGCTGGAGGGGGTGACGATCCCGTATTCGTGGATCTTGCGATAAATAGTTGCGCGGGACATTCCGAGCGATTCGGCCGCTTTGACCTTATTGCCCTTATAGTCCAGCAGGCTCTGCACGATCGCGTCGCGCTCCATCGATTCCAGCGGGCTGAGCATCCGGCGGCTCACCGTCCAGCATTCCGGCGGCAGGTCGTTCGGGGTGATCGTCCCGGTACGGCGGTGCTGCACCACCTTCCTCAGCACCTGCCAGAGCTGCTCGGTGTTGCCGGGCCAGCTCGACCGCAGCAGCAGCTGCATCGCCTCGGGCGAGCAGACCAGCCGCGGGTACTGGTTGAGCTTCGCGATGAAGAACGGCACGAGCTCGTGCAGGTCCTCGGCGTGATGCCGGAGCGGGGGCAGCTCCACCGTGCTCGGGAAGAATCGCAGCAGATCGGCCAGGCCGCCGGCCGCGGGGCGCTTGCTGAGGGTGACAGCCACCCACAGTGAGTCCTGCTGGCCCGCGGCCATCGCCTCCTGGAGGGCGGCCGACAGCGCGTGCAGCCGACGGGCGCTCAGCCGGTCGACATGCCGGATGACCAGGCACCCCTCCCCGTCGAGCAGCTCCCTGCGGGCCGTCACCTGCCACTCCTGGTCGACCGCCTCAGCGGCGTCCAGCACGTGGAAGCGGCCTGCCGGGTTCCGTCGCTGGTGCACCGCCCTGAGCAGGGCCAGCTTGCCGACCCCTGGCTCGCCTTCGATGGCAAGCCACTCCCCCGCCGCGTACATCTCATCGACCTGGTGGCAGCCGCGCAGCCACAACGGGCCTGAGCCGACCAGGCCAGGCAGGAACATCTGGAGCCTGGGCGCGGGCCCGGGCTCGCCGGCCACCCGGCTGCCCGACTCGAGCAGCTTGACATGCAGGACACCGCCGGCCCTCGGGTCGTCGCTTCGCACCGGGCGGCAGTACAGCCGCGCCTTGGCACCGGTGGGCAGCTCCACGACCACCGGGACCGGGTGACGGCTGGTCAGCAGGTCGGTTGCCTGCGCGAGCAGCACTACCTGGTCGCCCGGGTCGAGCACCTGCCGGGCCTGCTCGTTCATCATGACGACTTCTTTGTTGACCGCGAGCACGATCCCCGCGCTGCGCCGGCAGGCGCGCAGATACTCCTGAAGCAGCTCGAATTCCCGAGCGCCGCTGTCGGTGAGCAGCGCCTGGGTGATCTGGTCGGCGGTGGTCTTGGCAAGCGTGATCAGCAGCCGGTCGGCGTCCTTGCGCCAGCAGGTCAGATCCACCGCGCCGAGGGTCACGCCGGAGATGGGGTGCCGGATCGGCACCCCGGCGCAGGCGAGGTTCTCCAGGTGTTCCGCATAGTGCTCGTGGCCGAACACGTGCATCGGCCGGCCGCCCTCGAGCGCCGTGCCGATTCCGTTGGTACCGACCGTCTCCTCGGCATAGCTGAAGCCCGGAGCGAGCTGGACGCTGTCGAGGTGCCGGTCAAGCTCATTGTCGGCCGCCAGCCGGGAGAGAACCACCCCGGCGGCGTCGGTGAGGATGACGCTGATCGGCTGGGTGTCCAGGTGCTCCCGCAGGCTTCTCAGCACCGGCATGGCGCTGCGGGTCAGCGCGGTGTCGAGGTTCGGGTCGCCGGTATAGGCCAGGTCAATGTGGTCGGCCGCGACGTTCCACCGCCGGGATCGCCACCACGACGCCAGGATCGTGTCGCGCACCCGATGCGGCTCGACCGACTCGAAAGTCAGGAATCGCTGGCGCGACAGGGCCAACCCGTCACTGTCGGTTAAAGTCGGTGGGTTCACTGCTGCTGCCGTCGACATGGCGCTTCCTTGCCTCCCTGTCTCGCTTTGCGGGTCGTGGGTGCCCACGGGGGTGGCGTCCGAGGTGTGCGTCGTACCTACAAAGTAAACGCGCTGTTACAAGGGTATGTCTCATGTTGAGACCGCCGCTACGTGCCGAACGCCTTTTGATGCGTCGGCTAGGAGGTGCCCGATGGAGCAGCCCGCTGAACCACGGCACGAGACATTTAATCCCTGGAGCATCGTAAATCTGGTGTTTCATCATTTGGCCGACCAAGGCCTACATCCGGTCCTCGGTGAGGCCGGGGATCCGGGAGGCCCGGCCGCAGAGTTGCTCAGGTGCCTGGGCATCGAGCCTGCGGCGGAGGGGAATCTGGAGATCTCCCGGGATGTCCGGCAACACCTCGAGGAGATCCGGTCGGCTGTGTTCGGCGAGAGCTGACCCGCTGGCCGGGCCCTCTGATCAGCGGCGCCGGCCCGGCTGCCGCTGTCTCATGTTGAGAGCCACAAATGTCCTTGCACGCGGTGAGATTCAGCACACGAGGACCTTTCTGCCGGACGGTCAATTGGGCCGGCCGGCGAGCTGAGGCGCCAACGTCGCCGAAGACGATCAAGGCTGCAGGAGGCCGTCCAATCGGCCCGAATGAAGGGTAGGGGTGACAGGTTTGAGTCGCCAGAGCGTGGCAAAGGCCCACCAGAAGATCCAGGAACTGTCCTGGGAGCCGCAGTACCACGAGCCAGTTGCGCAGTACGGAACGGACTACACGTTCGAGAAGTCGCAAAAGAAGGACCCGCTCAAGCAGGTCCTCCGGTCCTACTTCCCCATGCAGGAAGAGAAGGACCATCGAGTCTACGGAGCCTCCGACGGCGCCATCCGCGGGAACATGTTCCGCCAGGTGCAAGAGCGCTGGCTGGAGTGGCAGAAGCTGTTCCTGAGCATCATTCCGCTACCCGAGGTCTCGGCCGCGCGAGCGATGCCACTGCTGTTCCGCACCGTCCCGAACCCTGAGCTGCACAACGGTCAGGCGATCCAGATGATCGACGAGGTACGCCACTCGACGATCCAGCAGAACCTCAAGCGCCTGTACATGAACAACTACATCGACCCGGCGGGCTTCAACAACAGCCTCCGTAACTTCCACAACGACTACTGCGGGACGATCGGCCGGCAGTTCGCCGAGGGCTTCATCACTGGTGACGCCATCACGGCTGCCAGCATCTACCTGACGATCGTGGCCGAGACGGCGTTCACGAACACCCTGTTCGTGGCCATGCCGGCCGAGGCTGCCGCCAACGGCGACTACCTGCTGCCAACGGTGTTCCACTCGGTGCAGTCCGACGAGTCCAGGCACATCAGCAACGGTTACGCGACGCTGCTGATGGCGCTGGCCGACGAAGGCAACCACCAGCTACTCGAGCGCGACCTGCGCTACGCATGGTGGAACAACCACCGGGTGGTGGACGCGGCGATCGGCACGTTCATCGAGTACGGCACCAAGGACCGCCGCAAGGACCGGGAAAGCTACGCGGAGATGTGGCGTCGGTGGATCTACGACGACTACTACCGCAGCTACCTCGTGCCGCTGGAGAAGTACGGCCTGGTTATCCCGCACGACCTCATCGAAGAAGCCTGGAACCAGATCTGGAACAAGGGCTACGTGCATGAGGTCGCCCAGTTCTTCGCCACCGGCTGGCTGGCGAACTACTGGCGGATCGACCCGATGACCGACACCGACTTCGAGTGGTTCGAGTACAAGTACCCGGGCTGGTACGACAAGTACGGCAAGTGGTGGGAGAACTACAACCGCCTCTCGACGCCGAACGGGCACCACCCGATCGTGGCCGAGAACGTCGACTACGTGTACCCGCACCGCTGCTGGACCTGCATGGTGCCGTGCCTCGTCCGCGAGGACATGGTCATCGACGAGATCGACGGCCAGGTACGCACCTACTGCCACGAGATGTGCCGCTGGACCGACGTGGAGGCCTTCCGGCCGACCTACCAGGGCCGGTCAACCCCGAACATGGGCAAGCTGATCGGGAACCGCGAGTGGGAGACCCTGTACCACGGCTGGAACTGGGCCGACGTCGTGTCCGACATGGGCTATGTGCGTGACGACGGCAAGACGATGGTCGCGCAGCCGCATCTGAACCTGGATGACCCCAAGAAGATGTGGACGCTCGACCACCTGCGCAAGATGGGCCCGGTGCTCAGCCCGAACGTCATCCTGAACGAGATGACGCCGGAAGAGCGAGTGGCGTTCAAGGCGGACTACAACCGCCAGGGCCCGGCCGGTCGGCCGGCACCCGTGGACGCCTGACCGGTAGCCGGAAACAAGCTGGTCGTCTAGCAGGGAGAGGGCCCGGGGCACAACCCCGGCCCTCCCCCTGCTCTGCCGGCAGCACAGTCCGCGAGGGAGCCATGGCCGACAAGCATGTCGTGAGATTTGAGCCAGTCGGTATCGAGATCGAGGTCGGCGAGGATCAGAACATCCTGCGCGCAGCGGCTGAGCAGGGAATCATGCTCATGCACGGCTGCAAGGAGGGGCAGTGCTCAGCCTGCAAGTCGTTTATCCTCGACGGCGAAGACATCGAGCTCGACAAGTACTCGACGTTCGCCCTTCCCGACTACGAGCGGGAGGAGGGGTTCACCCTGCTGTGCCGGGCGCACCCCTACGAGGACGTGACGATCGAGCTGCTCAACTTCGACGAGGACATGATCCGCTCCGGCCTGCCCATCCAGGAGGCAGTGGCCGAGGTGGTGTCCAACGACCCCGTCACGCACGACATGCGGCACCTGGTGCTGCGGCTGATCGAGCCCAAGGAGATCAAGTTTTTCCCCGGGCAGTACGTCGATATCGCCGTACCCGGTACAGAATCCACCCGTTCGTTCTCGATGGCGAACACGTCCTGCCGTGAGGACGGCAGGCTTGAGTTCATCATCAAGGTCTACCCGGACGGGCTGTTCTCGGACTTCCTGGACAGCCGCCTCGCCGTCGGCGACCAGCTCAACTTGACCGGGCCGTTCGGCGTGTTCACGCTCCGCGAAGGTCACGAGACGGACTTGGTCTTCGTGGGCGGCGGGGCGGGGATGGCGCCCATCCTGGCGCTGCTTCGCTCGATGTCCGAGCGCGGCATCAACCGCAAGGCCACTTACTACTACGGCGCGAGGCGCCGGAAAGATCTGTGCTTCGACGAGGAGCTGCGCGCACTCGAGGGGACTCTGGCGGGTTTCCGTTATGTGCCTGCACTATCCGAGCCGGAGGATTCCGATGACTGGGACGGCGAGGTAGGCCTGATCACCGACGTGGTGAAGAAGCATGAGGCCAACCTGAAAGACGCGCACGCCTACATCTGCGGTCCGCCGCCGATGGTGGAAGCGGCGATGCCGTTGCTTAGCCAGCTCGGCGTGCCAGAGAAGCGCGTGTACTTCGACAAGTTCACTACCACGGGTGACCCCGAATGAACGGCGTGGGAGAACCCAGCCGGTCCGCCAGCACGGCTGGTGACAAAGCCCGGTGGCGACATCGGTTGAACACTACAGGTGAAGGAAGGACCTCATGACTACCGGACGCGACCTGCCGAAGCCACACTTTACCGATGCCGAGGCCGGCGCCCAAGAATTCCCCGACTCCACTGCCCGACGGTTCAACTACTACACCCCGCAGAAGCGCAAGCAGACCCACTACGAAGACGTCACCGTCGAGGTCCAGCCTGACCCGCGGCATTACCTTGCCCAAGGCTGGCTGTACGGATTCTCCGACGGCCGCGGCGGGTACCCGCTGGACTGGACCGCCCTGAAGGCCTGGGGATCGGACCGGCCCGAGCCGAAGCGCTACCCAGGATCGGGCGGCAAGGGCTATGACTGGCCGGCCACCGGCTGGCACGAGTTCCGCGACCCTAACGAGGAGTGGGAACTCACCTTCTACCGGTACAACTCCAACGTCGTGCGCCAGCTCAACCAGAACATCGACGCGGCCAGGCAGTCGAAGGCGTTCGAGCAGTGGAACCGCAACTGGGTGACCTTCGTAGAGCGCCACCTTGGCGCCTGGATGCACGTGGACCATGGCCTGGGGCTGTACTTGTTCGCCAACGCCAACCGCCGGGCCCCGACGAACATGCACAACAACGCGATCTCGGTCAACAGCATGCACAGGATCAGGGCCGCGCAGGACCTGGCCCTGTACAACCTCACGCTGAGCGAAGAGGTCCCCGATTTCGACGGCGCGGCGCACATCGAGACGTGGAACAGCGACCCGGCGTGGCAGGGAGTCCGCAAGGTCGCCGAGCAGCTCACCGGCATTGACGACTGGTGCGAGGCGATCTTCGCGGCGAACGTGATCTTTGAGCCGCTGGTAGGCGAGCTGTTCAGGAGCGGGCTGGTGCAGCAGGCCGCACCCCGCAACGGCGACTTCGTCACTCCCACGGTCATCGGCGCGGAGGAATACGACTACGCCGAGCGGGATCTGCGATACACCACCGCGATGTTCGTGCTGCTGACCAATGACCGCGAGTTCGCAGACCACAACAAGGCGCTCCTCCAGCAGTGGCTGTCAACCTGGGTGCCGCGCGCCATCGATGCGGCCCGCACGCTCCAGCCGATCTGGTCGCAGCCTGACTCGAAGCCACCCCGCTTCGAGGACGGTCTCGACCGCGCGAAGAGCCGCTTCAGCGGCATCCTGTCCGACCTTGGCCTGGAGACCCCGAAGGAGCTGGCCCAGTGACCACGTTCAAGACGGCGGAGAGCCGGTACAAGTCAAACAACACAGCGTCCAACCTGTGTGGCGTCACGCTGATGAACAACCAGGTGGGCGCCGTAATGGCCCAGGTAATGAGCACCAAGCCCGGCGTCACCGTAATGGCGCTGCCATCCATGGTCCGTGTTGACGCTGTCCGCCGAATGGACTTCGTCTACGACGAGATCTCCGAAGCACTCGGCGAGGAGCCCGGCTTCTTCGACGCAGCGGAGTTCGAGGAGAACATGTCCACGCACTACGGTCGCATGATTCACGAAGACGACCGGACGATCATGTTCGCCAACCCTGAGGACGCGGCCGAATATATCGGCTTCGACTTGACGGCTAATTAGGTCTTGTCGCCTGCGGGCCCAGCGGCTAGCAGAAATTGCTGCCGCCGGGCCCGTCGCCGCTCGCCCACCACGAGGAGGAACCGTGTACCAGAAGGACGGCGAGAAGTACTTCGTTGTCGATAGCCATATGCACTACTGGAACGCAGCCCCGGACAACTGGGTCGAGGGAGCGGAGCAGTACGCCAAGGGCTGGATCGAGTGCTTCCACGCTTATCAGGGGCTCGGGCCGCCGGAGACACACTGGTCGATTGAGCACTTCCAGAAGTACTCCGAGGACGACCTGATGAAGGACGTCTTCGAGGACGGTTATGTCGACGTTGCGGTCTTCCAGCCCACATACCTGAAGGAGTGGTACAAGGAGGGCTTCAACACCACCGAGCGCAACGCGCTGATGGGCGAGAAGCACCCCGGCAAGTTCATCTACAACACCCGGTTTGACCCCCGCGACGGCGACGAGGGCATGAAGGAGCTGCGGGCCAACGTCGAGCGCTTCGGGTCCAAGGGAGTCAAGCTGTACACCGCGGAGTGGAACAAGGGCTCGCGGGGCTACAAGCTGAGCGACCCGGAGGCCTACAAGTTCCTCGCCGCCGCCCAGGAGCTCGGCATCAAGAACGTCCACGTGCACAAGGGCCCGACGATCTGGCCGCTGGACAAGGATGCCTTCGACGTGTCCGACATCGACCATTGCGCGACCGACTTCCCCGACCTTAACTTCATTGTCGAGCACGTCGGCTTGCCGCGGATCGAGGACTTCTGCTTCATGGCGACGCAGGAGCCGAACGTCTACGCGGGTCTCTCGGTGGTCATCGGCGGGCTCATGCACGCACGGCCCCGGTTCTTCGCCAAGGTCATGGGCGAGCTGCTGTTCTGGGTCGGCGAAGACAAGATGACCTTCGGCAGCGACTACGGCATCTGGGAGCCGAAGTGGCAGATCGAGGGTTTCGTGGACTGGGACTTCCCGGACTCTGAGGACTACTCCGACTACCCGCGGCTCGGCACCGCAGGCAAGAAGAAGATCCTCGGACTGAACGCGGCCAAGCTCTACGACATCGAAGTGCCGGCCGAGCTCAGGCTGGATGCCGGCGAAGGCAGCCCAGCAGCACAGGACGACGCCCAGCTGGTCGGGGGGGCATGAGCCCTCCGGCGACTACCGGGTCGCGCGCCGGCGGCCCCGGGGTGCACAGTGCTCCCCCGGGGCCGGCCGGCCAGCGGCCCGGAACCCCGCAACTGCTCGCGGCGCTGGAGACGGTGCGCGACCCGGAACTTGACGAGCCGATAACCGCGCTCGGGTTCGTCGCGTCGTGCACCGTCTCCGCCGACGGCGACGCGCAGGTCCGGTTGCGGCTGCCCACCTACTTTTGCGCACCCAACTTTGCTTTCCTGATGGTCGCCGACGCCTATGACGCGGTGACCGCGCTGCCAGGCGTCCGCCGTACCGAGGTGATGCTCGAGGATCACTTCGCCTCTGACGTGATCAACGGCGGGGTGGCTGCCCGGGCCGGGTTTGCCCGGTCGTTCGACGGCGAGGCTGTCGGTGAGCTCGACCAGCTGCGAGCCGACTTCCTGCGCAAGGCCGTGATGGCGGGCACCGACCAGGTGTGTCGGCCCTTGCTCGCCGCGGGCACATCGCCCGCTGCACTGGCGGAAATGACGCTGGGCGAGCTGCCGCCGTCCCGGGCGGCGGACCGGCTGCGGCAGCGGCGGGCCGACCTCGCCCTGCCCTCGGGCGACGACGCCCCGCTGCTCATTGACCCGGCCACCGGCGCTACGGTCGGCGAGCAGGGGCTGCCGCTGCATCTGCGGCGAGCGCGCACCACACGAGTCAGCATCGAGGCAAACGCCGGTGTCTGCCGCGGCATGCTGGCGCACAGGTATCAGACACCGGGACTAGGCGAGGAGGAGGACCAGTGAAGGCCGTCCGGTTGCATGAGTTCCACAGCCAGCCCGTCATCGACGAGGTACCGGAGCCTAAGATCAGCGGGCCCCTCGACGTGATCGTCAAGATCGGCGGCGCCGGGGTCTGCCGCACCGACCTGCATATCATCGAGGGCCAGTGGGACGCGGCGATGGGTACCCCGCTGCCCTACATCATCGGCCACGAGAACGCCGGCTGGGTGCATGAGATCGGCTCCGCGGTCACCAACGTCGCGGTCGGCGACACGGTGATCCTGCACCCCACGCCCACCTGCGGGCTGTGCCGGGCCTGCCGGGCCGGCGACGACATGCACTGCGAGAACAGTTCCTTCCCCGGCCTGAGCTGCGACGGCGGGATGGCCGAATACCTGCTCACCTCGGCGCGTGCCTGCGTCAAACTCGACCCTGCTACCCGGCCGCAGGACGTCGCGGCACTCGCCGACGCCGGCATCACCGCCTACCACGCGGTCCGCAAGGCGCTCCCGCTGCTCTACCCCGGCACCACCTGCGTGCTCATCGGGGCCGGCGGCCTCGGCCACATCGGCATCCAGTGCCTGGCCGCCCTCACCGCGACCACCATCGTCGTGGTGGACCGCAACCCCGAAGCGCTCAAGCTGGCCGAGCAACTGGGTGCGCATCACACAGTAGTGGCCGACGGCGGGCAGGTGGACGCGGTGAAAGACCTGACCAATGGGGCCGGCGCCGAGGTCGTGCTCGACTTCGTCGCCGAGCAGGGCGCCGAGCAGGACGGGTTCGCGATGACCCGGCCGGCCGGCTCCTACTACGTCATCGGCTATGGCGGCACCGTGCACATCCCGACGCTGGACATCATCTCGACCGAGCGCAACATCGTCGGGAACATCGTCGGAACCTACAACGAGCTCGCCGAGCTGATGTCGTTGGCGCAGGCTGGCCGGGTTACGCTGCACACAAGAACCTATCCGCTGGATAACGCGCAGGAGGCGCTCGCCGATCTCGACGCAGGCCGGGTACGCGGCCGCGCCATCCTCGTCCCCTAACCGGTCCAGACACCAGCCTTCATCCATTCACTAGCTCGTACCTGACCGCCTACTAGCCAATTCACACACGACGCCGGATGAGGACAGATGGCCAAGGAACTGCGTTTCGGCGAGGACGCCCGCCGCCTGCTGCTGGCGGGAGTCGACCAGCTAGCCGAAGCCGTTAAGTCGACACTCGGGCCCAAGGGCCGCAACGTCATCCTGGAGAAGATCACCGGGTCGCCCGTCGTCACCAACGACGGCGTGACGATCGCCCGCGAGATCCATCTCAAGGACCAGTTCGAGAACATGGGCGCTCAGCTGGTCAAGGAAGCGGCGATCAAGACCAACGACATCGTCGGCGACGGCACCACCACCGCCACGGTGATAGCCCAGGCGATCGTCAGGGAGGGCATGCAGGCGATCGGCGCCGGCGCCAACCCGGTGCTGGTCAAGCGGGGCATCGACATGGCGGTCGGCCGCCTGGTCGAGCACTTGCAGGGCGTCGCGCACCCGGTGGTCACCGAGGAGGACTACCTGCGGGTGGCCGCGATCTCGGCGAACGACGACGACACCGTCGGCGCGGTGATCGCGCACGCGCTGCACACGGTCGGCGACGGCGGAATCGTCACCGTGGAAGAGACGGCCACGTCCGGGATGAGCGTCGACTTCGTCGAGGGCTTCGAGTTCGACAACGGGTATCTCTCGCCCTACCTGGTGACCAACCCGGCCAGCCTTGAGGCAATCGTCGACGACCCGTACATCCTGCTCTGTAGCGAGAAGATCACCAAGGTCCAGCAGCTGATGCCGCTGCTCGACAAGATAATGCGAGCGCCGCGCCCGCTGGTGATCGTTGCCGAGAACGTCGAGGGCACGGCGCTGAGCATGATCGTGCACAACCACGTGAACCGGGTCTTCCAGTGCGTGGCTGTCCGGGCACCCGGGTTTGGCGACCGTCGGCTGCACAAGCTGGAGGACATCGCCGCGGTCTGCGGTGGCGCCGTGTACAGCAAGCATGCCGGGTTCACCCTGGAGACGATGACCCTCGATCAGCTCGGCCGGGCCTCGCAGGTGCGGGTCAACGCCGAGAAGACCGCCATCATCGGCGGCAGCCGCTCTTCGGCTGACGTCGAGTTCCGCGTTGCCCAGCTGCGCGCTGAGATGGACCGTGCGACGTTCGGCATCGACGAGGACGTGCTCACCGAGCGGATCGGGTCGCTGTCCGGCAAGGTCGCCGTCATCAGGGTCGGCGCGCCGACCCCAGCGGAGCTCAAGGAGCTCCAGCACCGGGTGGAGGACGCGCTGTCCGCCACCAGGGCCGCGATGGCCGAGGGCATCGTGGCCGGCGGCGGGGCCGCGCTGATGCATGCCGAGCCCGCGCTGGACAAGATGGAGGTCTCCGGCGACTACGCCACCGGCGTGGAGATCGTGCGCCGGGTGCTCACCGCGCCCGCTTACCTCATCGCCACGAACGCTGGCTACTCTGGCGAGGAGGTAGTGGCCAAGATGGAGTCGATGGGCGTGGACGACGGGTTCGATGCGCTGGTGGGGCGCTACGGCAACATGATCGAGATGGGCATCATCGACCCGCTGCGGGTGGCCCGCTCGGCGCTGCAGAACGGAGCCTCGGTGGCCGGCCTGCTCCTCACCACAAACACCCTGATCGCCGAGGAGCAGACCCCCTGGGGTGGCAGCCGGGCGCTGATGACCGAGTTCGGCGAGCTTGATGAGGGGCTGCACCAGCCGTCGCCAGACTCCAGCACACCGCAGTCGCTCGGGCTCGGCCCGTCGATCGGCTGAGACCGCGGCCGATGGCCGTAGACCAGACGAGCATCGCAAGTTCCCCCGGCACCGGCGGCGGGCAGCAGAGCGGTTCCCCGGCCACCGGCGGTGCGCAGCAGAGCGGGCTGCGCCTGCTGCGCTCGCGCGGCCGGGCCCGGGGCATCGCGGCACTGCTCGGTCCGGCCTTCGTCGCGGCCGTGGCCTACGTCGACCCGGGGAACTTCGCGACCAATTTCTCCGCCGGCGCACAGTTCGGCTACACGCTGGCCTGGGTGATCGTGGTCGCCAACGTGATGGCCATGCTGGTCCAGTACCTGTCGGCCAAGACCGGTGTCGCCACCGGGCGCGACCTGCCTGAGCTATGCCGTGAGCATCTTCCTCGTGCCATATCGGTCGGCCTGTGGGTGCAGGCAGAGTTCATCGCCATGGCCACCGACGTGGCAGAGTTCGTCGGCGCCGCAGTAGGGCTGAACCTGCTGTTTCACGTGCCCCTGCTGCCCGCCGGGCTACTCACGGCCGTGGTCGCGTTCGGGGTGCTGGCCATGCAGCAGCGCGGATACCGCCGCTTCGAGCTCGCGATCAGCGCCCTGCTCGGCATCGTGTTCCTGGGCTTCGCCTACGACCAGGTCGCCGTGGGAGCGAACCCGCGGGGGATCGCGGCCGGGCTCGTACCGCATTTCGATGGCTCCGCCAGCCTGCTGCTCGCGGTCGGTATCATCGGGGCGACCGTGATGCCGCACGTCGTCTACCTGCATTCGGCCCTGACGAAGGCCCGGGTGCACTGTCGTGACGACGCGGAGCGCCGCGAGGTACTGCGCTTTCAGCGACTCGACGTGCTTGTCGCGCTCGGCTTCGCCGGCCTGATCAACCTGTCCATGCTGTTCATCGCGGCGTCGCTGCTCAGCCATGGCGGCTCGGCGCACCTCGACACGATCCAGGCCGCGCATGCGGGGCTCGGCAGGCTGGTCGGCGGCGGCGCCGCGCTGGCATTCGCTGTCGCGCTGCTCGCCTCCGGGTTGTCCTCTTCCAGCGTCGGCACCTACGCGGGGCAGGTGGTGATGCAGGGCTTCATCGGGCGCCGCATCCCGCTGTTCGCGCGCCGCGGCCTCACTATGCTCCCGGCTCTGGTGGTGCTCGGGCTGGGGGTGCCGATCACAGACAGCCTGGTGATCTCGCAGGTCGTGCTCTCCTTCGGCATCCCGTTCGCCCTGGTGCCGCTGGTGCTCCTCACCCGCCGCGCGGACATCATGGGCGCGCTCGTCAACCGCTCGGTCACCACCGCGGTCGCCAGCGCCGTCGCGGTGGTGATCACCGCGCTGAATGGCTACCTGCTCTACTCGATTCTGCTCGCGTAACCGCGCCTGCTCGTAGGCTGGCTGGGGTGCTGCCCGGGCGGGTTGCCCGGCCTGGGCTGCCCGGGCGGGTTGCCCGGGCAGGGCTGGCGACGGTTGCGGTGGCGGGAAGATGGGAGGAGCGGTCATGGACGATGCTGCCCATGCGGCGCGCGCAATGTGGACGCTGTTCGAGCCGGTTCACGCGGTGTGTTACTTCACCACGCAGGCTCGTTCGGCATTCGTGGAGGCGGGCGTCCGCGGATTCTGGCGAGCGTATTTCGCGGGCCGGGCCGCGCCGCTGGGGACGGCCGGCCCGGCGGTGGTCACCGCGTCGTTTTACAACTTCGCCCCGGCAATGATCGCCCGCGCGATCCCCGGCATCTGGGAGCTGGTCACGCCGGATGAGGCACTGCGGCTGCGACTGGCCGGTGCGGTCGGCGCGCTGGGCGACGTGCTCGGCGAGCTTGAGTCGCAGGCCGCGTCGGCCGCGGATCTGCTGTGGCGGGTAGTCGATGAGCTGGACTGCGCCGGCCGGGTGCTGGCCGCGGGCAACGCCGCGCTGCCGGTTCCCGATGACGGGCTGGGCCGGCTATGGCAGGCGGCGACGGTGCTGCGCGAGCATCGCGGTGACGGCCATTTCGCCGCGCTGCTGGCGGCGGACATCGACGGCTGCGAGGCGCTGGTCCTGCGCTGCGGCATGGACCTGCTGCGGGAGGAGATGCAGCCAGTGCGTGGCTGGACCGATGGGCAATGGGACGACGCCCGGGCGCGGCTGACCAGCCGGGGCTGGATCGGTCCGGACGGTGAGCTCACCAGCGCCGGCCGGGACGGGCATCAGGCGGTAGAGGAGGCTACGGACCGCGCCGCGGCGCGGCCATGGACCCGCGTCGGGCCGGCTTCCGTGAGGGAACTGGAGGCCGCCCTTACTCCGCTCGCGCAGGCATGCGCCAAGGTGATGCCCTTCCGCAGCCCGATCGGCGTGCCCGCTCCCGGCTCGGCGGGATGACCGGCCGGCGAGTTCGCTGGTTACGGCGAGCGTTGGTGCCGGAGCCGTGAACTGCCCCAACCGACGCCGCTGGCCCTGGGATCAGGAGTTACCGTATTCTCGGACGTTGAAGGCGGTCCCGCCGTTGTAAAGGTCTGGAGCGGCGGCAATAACCTGGGCGCCATTGGTCTCATCCAGCTCCTTGACACCCCAGCGGCCCTCTATGCCATTACCATGGACGCCATTGTAACTGGTTACGTTGACATCAGTAAATGGCATCAGGACGAAACTCTTGCCTGCGGACGGCGCATAGGACGCAGGATCGGCAACCGCGGCGGCGGCAAGAACTGTCATATACCGCGCGCTAGAGGCATAGTGCGAGTCGTTAACGAGAACGGCACCGGTCGTAAGATCTTTCGCCCAGAGACTGACGTAGTCGGTGGTCTGGTCGTAGTAAAGTTGTTCCAGGATGACGTGATTGCTTGCGACCGCCGTAACGTGCGACCAGGAATTCGGGTCGGTGGTCCCGGTGTAGTCGAACTGATACCCGGCAAAGGGAATGCTGCCCTGACACGAGACGCCGAGCGTCACCCTATCCGAAGACCCGATCAGCGAAATGCCTGCCCCCCAGAAGTCGTCACTGCCGCAGGCATGCAGCGGAACGGTGAACTTGGCTTCGACGAACCGGAATTGCCAGGCGTTATTCCCGGCCTGCCAGCCAGTGGCATAGTCTGTGTTGATCGCGGCCCCGGCAGTGGCGGCTGTAGCAAGCACTAGGCCGCCAGCAGCCAAAAGAGAGCCCAGCGGCAAGGCCAGTCGGCGGATCGCGTTTCGCATCAGAATCCCCTTTCCTGAAGTTATTTCTGGCACCGCGTCGGATCAGGCGCGCTGTCTGGTGCGCAGCGTCGGGTCGAGTCGGGTCGAACTGCACTCACCTCCTGAGGACGTATCCGCAGATGTAATCTATAAGAACTTTGCGTCGGAGTCATCAGCGAGATTATTCGCGACGATTTGGTGGAATTTTGCTCTTTTGCCCGGCCGATATGCCGACGACGCGCAGTCAAGATGACCAAGAACATCCGATAACGACGAATTCCGGCGCGTCGAGGTCAATGCAGGCACGGCCCAAGATCATGTAATGGAATTGGGTCGTTACGGGCGACCAGCAAATCGGCATCGATCTCGGGCGGGGTGGTACCGGGAGGGATTTCTGGGGCAGGCGGGGCAGGCGGTGACTGCTGGGCGCGGATGACGGGATGCGCAGCGGCCAGGGCCAGGCATGAATGCGGCGTTACCTACCACCCGTGGGGGGCTCTGCCACATCCATCTCGGTTCTGACAGGGTGTCATCAGCAGTTCGGTGAGCGCCGCGCATCTCGCCAAGCCGCCGACATGACCGGCGGCCCTGGAGGTCAGCCAGTTTCCAGTTCGCGCTTGAGCCGCTCCAGGGTGGTGCGCATTCCCGCGCGGTTGGCCTGCGGCCGGTCGCTGGCGACCTTCCCGGTGAACACCCGGCCGAGGACATGAGCGCCGCGGCCACGCTGGTCCAGCCAGCGCTCGGTCACCTCGGTGCCGTTGGCCACACCCGCAAGCTGGTAGCTCCACCGCGACACCGGCATCCCGAACGTCGTGACGTCGAACGTGAATTCCTGGCCAGGCTTGGCGGCCACGACCCGGCACGTGGTGAACCAGACCCACGGCCCGCGCCGGTTGAAGCCGACGAACCGGGCCGGCACGCCGCCGCGACGCGACCAGACCAGGGTCGCGAAACACTCTGGGCTCCACCGCGTCATCCGGCGCACATCGGACACGGCCAGGTACACATCGGCGGGCGGAACGCCGACGGTGATGTGCTCGGCGACCTCATCTGACATGTGCACACCATAACGGCCAGGCCGCCGGCCCGGCAGGGCGGCCGCCAGCGGCATGCCTCGCGGCGCGGGATACCGGGTTGGTAATACTCGGTCTGGGTAATTGCCGCCGTTTCTACCCGGCCAGGGCCAGGCCAGGCCAGGCCAGGCCAGGGCAGGCCAGGGCAGGCCAGGGCCGGCTAGCCGCGCCGGGCAGGCAGCGCGGGATACTGGCGGCATGGTTGACGACAACGCACGGGACCGGGCCATCTACCACGCGCTGAAGGCTGCCGATGAAATCGCCGCAGCCCTCCAGACACACCTGATCGAGGAGCATGGGGCCGATCCGGAGCGCGCCGCGGCGCAGAGTCCCGCCACCAACTCGCTCAAGCTTCTGCGGCAGGCCCGCGAGCGCCTAGGCGAAGGACTGCGCGCCGTGAAGGCCGACAACATCGCCGGGTCCGACGGTATCTCGCTGCGTAACCCGTAACCCGTAACCCATGACCCCGGCAGCCGCCTCCCGGTACGCATCATGCCTGGCCAGCTGAGCCTGCGCCCTGACCTTGGCACTGGCCGACATGCGACCGGGCCCACCCGGAGTACAGGTGGGCCCGGTCGGCTCGGTCAAGCCCGCCGGATCGGCGCGGCTGTCTTAGCCCTCCAGCGAGCGGAGGCCGGTGGTGAAATTCGGCCCGTCGGGCGTGCCCACACCTGACATGTTGTCGTAGCCCGGCAGGGTGACCTGCCCGGTGTAACCGAACATGCTGGTGCTCTGGTCATCGAAGGTGGTCAGCAGCTGGATGCCGCACGTCTTGGCCTGGCATACCGTGCCCTGCCAGAGTGCGGGGCTGCTGCTGGTCAGCGGCAGGGTGTCATAGTAAGCGCTGCTCCCTGCCAGCTGGTAGAGCGCCGGGTCTACAAACCCGAACGACGCCGGCTGGCCCTGCTGAGCCGCGGTCACGAGCCCGGCCACCAACGGCGAGGCCTCGCTGGTCCCGCCGACGTCGAACTGGTGGTACCTGGGGACGCCCTTCTTGAAGGAAAGTATCCCGATCGCCATCCCGGTGAACGGGTCGGCGTCGGCGCTGATGTCCGGGATGCTGCGGACAGGCTCGCCGCGGTTGCCCGCGGCCTTGCTCAGCGCTGACGGCACTACGCCCTTCTGGTAGGCCGGCTGCTTCCACAGCAGGCTGGGACCGCCGCCGGAGGCACCCTGCTCGCCCTCGAAGACCCAGCTGTTGTTCTCCAGGAAGGACTCCCCGGTGGACCAGCCGGTCTCGAAGAGGCGGTTGTCGGTCTTGCCGATGCCGAGCGTGGTGCCGCCGACCGCGATCGAGAACGGGTCATCGGACGGGGACAAGACGCCAGAGCCGTCGCCTGCCGAGAAGTACATGCCGACGCCCTCGGCGGCGGCGCGCACCAGATAGGCGTGCTCGATGTTCGTCAGCGACGCAGGCTGGGACTCAATCCCGCCTTCCCACGAGTTGGAGGCAACCGACGCCAGCGGGTGGCCGCTCGCGCCATTGAGGATCGCCGTGTCTGCGTCGAAGAGTCCCTGCAGCCCGTAGTCGCCCTGGTTGCAGCTGTCACCGCCGACCACGAGCTGGTTCGCCCCCGGGGCCATGTCGTAAGAGGACTCGACGTCAAGCTGCTCTTCCACGGCGAACTCATCGCCGCAGGCGGTTCCCTGACCGAGCGACAGTTCCGCGTACCGCTCTGACGACGGCGCGGGCATGTCGTTGGCCGTCGCGTAATCCTGCAGGGTGAGGAACATGTCCTTGGCTAGGCCCAGCTCCACCAGGGCGACGGTCTGGCCCGCGCCGGCGCTGCTGGAGGTGGCCCCGTAGGCCGCCCGAAGCTGATCGGCGCTGTAGCCGCACACCTCGGTCGGGAACGACGTGGTGCCAAACTGCTCCGGCAGGCCGGTGGTCTCGTGCTGTCCGTAGTAGTGCGAGCAGGCCCCGGTCGAGCTAGCGTCAGGGGTGCTCTTTACGCCAGTCGCGGCAGCCGGCTTAGTGCTCTGCCTGATCAGCGGGAGAATCGGCGCGGCGTTGTCCAGCCCTGTTACGCCGAGCACGCTGCTGGCCAGCGAGGCGGGAAGGGAGACCTCGCGGTTGTTGGCGCGCAGTGCGTAGGGTCCGGCGTTGGCCGCCTTCGACGCCTTGTACGTTTCCAGCCGCACGCGGAACGCCGCGTTGATCTTCGACGTTGACGCGGTGGCCCGCACGTAGGAGCGCTGCGAGTCAGTATGGACGGCGGTGAAGCCCTCGGAGCGCAGCCACGACTCGACCTTGGTTGCTTCGCTGCTGGTCGCCCCGAAGCGGGCGGTGTAACCAGCCGGGCTCAGGTAGTGGCGGTACAGGGGGCTGCCCGGCGTGCTCACCTCGGTGGCGAAACGCGCTGCCGCAGCCACATTCGGCTTGAGCCACATCTGGATTGTCAGCTGCGTGGAACCAGCGACGTCACCGGTTACCCGGGTGTGGCTGGTGAATGAAGCGGCGCTGCCGGCCAGGAGCGTCTCGGCCGGTCTCGGCGAGGCCTGGGCTAGCCCGCTTGCACCGGCGGTAGTCATGCCTACCACCGCCGCCGTGGCGCCGATGGCGCCGACGACCATCCTCAGTCTGGACATAGTCTCCCTAACTAGTGCCTGCATGTGATCCGGCTGGGAGCCTGGTGATCGCTCCCGTGGTTGCCTACACCATCGCGGACCGCGATGAGGTGTCTATCTACCAGAATATAAACCTACCTGGTCATATTTGAAGGAACCGGAAATTATGTCGGCAGAGTGTGTCGTTTCGGCGCATCTTACGGAGGAGCGACATGCCGTCTTCCGCTGCGGGAACGCCTGCCCGGTAAGGAGGATCACCGCTTGGTCATGCGGACGGGGGTGCTGCGCGGCGAGGCCATCTCAGGTTGCTAGATCGGCCCGGGTGCGGGCGATGCGCGGCCCGGCCGATGGCATCAGGCCCGCCAGCGCGTGCGCGGGCGGGCCGGCGGATTTGACGGCAAACCCCATTTCAGCCGAACGGCTCCGCGCCGACCCAGCTACGGATGCCATCCGCGATCGTGCAGCCGCTGCGCACCGGCACCGGCGGCCCGCAGGCGCCTCCTTCCGCATCCTTTCCAAGATCGATGTGACGGAGCCCNNATCTTCGGCGGCGCTCCGGAAGTCGTGGCTCACGGGGTCGATGGTTCCGGTGTGGCGGGAGTGACCCGGTCGGCAGGGTCCGCGGGCACCGCACGATCGTCCGGGACCAGGAAACGACGGCTTACTCCACGACGTGTCCTTATCAGCAGCGCTGTCACAGCGATGACTTTCGATGACCATCGTACAACCGTGATACGTTGTTCGTAGTACTACGAATATCGTATAAGGAGGCTGGCGCATGCGTGCTCTGGTGATGACGGGACCCTCGCCGGGCCCGGATCGCACGGAAGTCCGCGAGATCGGCGAT
Source organism: Actinomycetota bacterium (assembly GCA_003168255.1). Lineage (GTDB taxonomy): Bacteria > Actinomycetota > Actinomycetes > Streptosporangiales > Streptosporangiaceae > PALSA-505. Next base: position 20,875 of record PMSU01000055.1, on the reverse strand, counting down.
CCGCGGCCAGGCGCTGGTGAGGTGAGCATCGACGTCGCCTGCGCCGGGATCAACTTCACCGACGTGATGGCGCGGCGCGGTGATCCCGGCTACGCGCCATCGTGGCCATACGTGCCGGGCCTGGAGGTCTCCGGCACCGTGCGTCAGATCGGCAGTGGCGTCACCGGCCTGGCCGCCGGGCAGCGGGTCGCCGCCTTCACCCGGGGCGGCGGCCTGGCTGAGGTAGCGGTAGCCGAGGCGCCGCTCGTCGTCCCGCTGCCGCGCGAGGTCTCGCTGCCGGTCGCGGCGGCCGCCCCGCTGATGCTCTCGACGGCATTCCTGCTGCTCAGCGAAGTTGCCCGGTTCCGGCCCGGCGAAAGCGTGCTGATGCACTCGGCCAGCGGTGGGGTGGGGGGCGCCGTCGCCCAGCTCGTGCCCGCGCTCGGTGGCGGGCTGCGGATCGGGACGGTCGGCCGGGCGGGCAAGGTAGCCGATGCGCTGCACAGCGGATGGGACGTCGCGCTTGTCCGCGACGGTCACCTCGCCGAGGCGGCCAGGGCCGCCGCGGCCGGCGGCGTAGACATCATCTTGGACCCCTCAGGCACCAGCCTGCTCGACATCGACCTCGACATCGCCGCGCCCGGTGGCCGCATCGTCCTGTTCGGAAACTCCGGCGGCGGCCAGCCCGCTCCCCTGCCGCCGTTAAGCCGCCTTATCGGCGGCAATCTGGCGCTGGCCGGCTTCAGCATGAGCAGGCTGACGGCGACTGCGCCCGGCCGCGCGGCAACGGCGCTGCGCCGCGTCCTGGAACTGGTCGCGGCCGGGAGCTACCCGTGGCCGTCACCGAGGTCGGCTCGCTCGACGAGGTCTCTGGCGTGCACCAGCTGCTCGCGGAAGGCAGCGGCAACGGGAAGTATGTCGTCAGTGTGACGCGGCGGACGGATCCTGGGTGAGCTGTTCCGCCGCCTCGTGTTGCCGGATTGCGGCCCGGGTCATGAAGTCGCAGATGGTTTCGAGCTGGCCGTCGGTGTAGGTGGCACGGCGGCGACTACCGGATGATGTGGGGCAAGCGCTGCTCCTTCGGCTACACCGTCAGCCCGGACGGCGAGGTCTGGTGGTTCGCCAATCCGCCGTCGCGCCAGGAGCTCACCCGCGAGCATGTCCGCTCGGCAGCCACCGGCCAGATCAAAGCCCAGATAGCCGAACTGTTCGACGGAGACCGTGGCCCGGCAGCAGAGATCATCCGGTCCACCACCGGCGAGATCCTGCTCGGCAACCAGTACGACATACCGCGCGTTCCGCTGTGGCATCGCGACCGCATGGTCATCATCGGCGACGCCGCGCATGCCGTCTCTCCGTCAACCGGCCAGGGTGTCTCCCTGGCCTGCGAGGATGCCGTAACGCTCGCCCGCTGCCTGCGCGACGAACCCGGCCACGAGGCCGCCTTCGGCCGCTACGAGCAGCTTCGCCGTGACCGGGTCGAGCGCGTGGTGGCGTGGGGCGCCATGATGGGCGGTACCAAGACCGCGGGACCGCTGATGCGGGTCGTCCGGGACCTGGTGCTGCCCCGCATCCTCGCCAAGGGCTCCACTCCCGAGGCGTTGGACAAGCAGGCCTGGATGTTCGGCCACCACATCGACTGGGCTCAGGCCGGTCGGCCCGCCGAGACCGGAACCAGGTAACTGGCCGTTCGGTGGCCGGTCATACCTGCGCTAGGGCGTCCTGGACCCCAGTCCCGCAGCATGGCACCTGGCTGGCGGGCGATCACCTCGCCCCGCCGCAGCAGCATCAGGGTGGGGATAGCCAGTGCCGGCTCAGCTTCGAAAGCAGCCGTGATAGCAGGTTCGGACCCTCAGGCCATCTTGGGACTGGGAGCCGGGAGCCAGGACGGACTTGATAGCGATAGTTAGACTGTATATATTTTCTGCATGACTCAGCGTGCGATGCAGGAGGCTACCTTCCTGATACTCACCGCGCTGGCCGCTGGCAGCCAGCATGGTTACGGGATGATCACCGACGTCAAGGAAATCTCGGGCGGCCGGGTCCGGCTGCGCGCCGGGACCTTGTACACCGCCCTGGAGCGCCTCCGCGCGGACGAACTGATCGGGGTGGACCGCGAGGAGATCGTGGAAAACCGGCTCCGCCGTTACTACCGGCTCACGCCCAAGGGCTCCGAGCTGCTCGCCGCCGAGGCGGCACGGCTGCAAGCCAACGCCGCGGCCGCGCTGTCGCGGCTGAATCTGGCTGGAGGGACCATATGACCGAGTCGGCGGGCCTGGAGCGGGGGTACCGGCGATTGCTGGCCTGGTACCCGCAGTCGTTTCGATTCGAGCAAGAGGATGAGATGCTCGCCGTGCTGATGGCGGGCGCGCAGCAGGGCCAGCGTCGGCCCGGCCTGCTGGAGGCCGCGGATGTGATCAGGAGCGCGCTGGTGATCCGTATTCAGCGTGCGAGGTCAGGGCCGGGGAATCGGGGCTGGGCTGACGCACTGGCTTTGTTCAGTGTTGTCGCTCCGCTGTTCTTGCTGGTCGCTGACATCCTCGAAGTGGCGCTGCCGTACCGCCTGCGGCCGGACAACCGCTTCCCACCTTTGGCAGGAGTGATCAGTCGGCATTCTCAGGTCGGCGGGCTGTCCCTGCTCAGCAATCCCGGTTTCGACATCGCCGTCGGCGGCCAGGTGATCGTCGCGGCTCTGGTGCTGCTGAGCCTGCGGCGCATGGCGCTGGCAGCGATGGCTGCGTCCGTTCTCTACTGGATCGTGGCCCGCTACTGGATTCCGGATCCACTGCAACTGCTCTGCACCAGTGTTTACCTGCTGGAGGCCGCCGCGTTGATCGCCTCGCCGGGGCCACGCCACGGACGCCACCTCATGAACTGGGGCCATGGGGTTGTCCTGCTCTTGGCCGCCGCCGCCGTTCAGGTCTCGACGCTCATGTATTACGCGATGAACTCTCCTGCGTGGTGGTCATCCAACCCGCATGCTTCGGTTTACGTCGTGGTTAGCATCGCGCTGGCTGTAGTCGCGGTTAGCCTGGCGGTGGTCTTGAACATGAACCGATATTTCCTGCTGCTTCTGGCGGCTATGTTCTATCCCTACGTGATGCAGGTGGCATTCCCCGATAGCAATACCGACCCGATCGGGAACCCCACGCCCAGTCACCTGGCCGTGCTCTATCTCCCACCTTTTCTGCTCGCCTGCGGGGCCATACTCACCGCCGTCATGCCACGTCGCCCCCCCGTTCTGAAGCCATCTAGCCAGCCAAGCCCGGATTGACCTGACCCGTCCTTCCTCATAGGCACGAATCCATCTCCAGGCCTATAGGACCTCAGGAGACCGGCCTCAACAAATTCCGCCCACGTAACAACCCTCGACTTGGTCGGCTCAACCCGGATCACCGGGCGGTAGCGGGGAGGACGGCCCTCCAGCCAGTAGTGCAGGTCGAAGGGGCTACTCGCAGCAGGTTTGCCGCTGCGGCCTCGGCGTACATCTCGCGTTCGAGGAGAGTGACACTCACGCGGCTAGTGTGGCATGCCGATCCGACATGTCACAGATCATGCCCCGGAAGCTCAGCCATTGAGGTCCTTGCCGCGGTAATGGTCATAGGAGGGTCAGGCAGCGCCGCTTCGATTGCTGAGAAGCTCACGCGTTCTTGTTCCAGCCGGACCGAAGGTCCCAGCATGTCCGTGACCAGGTCCCGGTAGAGATCGGCCTCGCCAGTCAGGAGGTAATCTAGGTCGACGCTGGTGGGGGTCGGCTCGGTCACCCACTGGGTCTTGTGCGCGAGCAGCGTCTCGCGGTCCATGAGGATGGAGCGTGCGTGCGGGAACCTGCGCCGCAGGCGGCTCAGGATCGAGAAACCGTGGGTATCGATGTCCCCCCAGTAGAAGAGCCCGCGATCCGCCAGCCAGGCAAGTGATTCGAGCACGGATACGGCATACCCGCCGCCGAAGATCACGATGGCATTCTCGACCGGCGGGAAGGCCAGGTAGGTGATCTCGTTTTCGACCACGTACACGGCCGAGATCCCCGGCGGAGCGGCGGCTAGCTCCCCGGCGCGTACCGTGATCTCGGTGAACTCGTTCGGGCCGCTGAGTGCGGTCGCTGGCTCGGTCGGGCCGGACACGCACCCGCTGCCGAGGTGCCTGAACCGTACGTAGCCGGGCTTCTTGCGGAAGCGGTACCGGCCCGCGAAATCGGACCGGGGGAACGTGTGATCGATCCGGCCGGCGGCAAGCTGGAGATCCAGCAGGTCGGTGAGGATGCCGCGGTGCCGCTCGATGAATTTGGTGTCCACGCCCGGGACATCTATCTGCCGTAGGTAGCTGCCGGACCGTCCATGAGTATCAATCCACCGAACGGTGCCGAGAATCATGTCCCAGTCAGGTGCTAGCGACAGGACTTTTACCGGACGGGCGATGACCCAGTCCACGAGCAACGGCGTGGCCGCCTTCGTCTGCTCCAGCACCGCGATGAACGCGGCGACCTCCTGCTCGACGCCGAGCAGTGTCCAAAGCTGGTCGTAGCCGTCGATCCATGCTCGGCACGGGATGGAGTTGGCGCCGATGACCCGCCCCCCGACCCGCTTGTGCTCGACCCGGACGAGCCGGCTGTCCACGCGTTCCCACCCGTGCACCCAGGTTTGCACGTCGCCGAAGCTAGCTGCCAGTTCCCCAGCGGTCGGGCCACGCAGGCCGATGCCGAGCGGTTCCCAGCACTGCCCGCTGGCGAACATGGTGAGAAAGGCGCCGGCCTCCCATCGCCGACGAAGGGTCCGCACCAGGTCGGCCGGGGTGGTCCACGCTGGCCGTCGCACGGACGCGGTACCCATCTCAGGTCCTGGCGGCGGCCGACGTGGGGGCGGCGGCGGCGAGGCCGATGGCGTGCGCTAGCTGGCGCTGCTTGTACTCCTCGATGGTGAGGGTCTGCAGCCGCGAGTAGCTGTTCGTCGGGTTGTCGACGAATCCCACGGCGGATACGTACGGCTCGATGACGTGGATCTTCTGTAGCGGCGTGACGATCAGCAGCTGAAGGCCCAGCCTGCGGAACAGTTCGAGCGCGAACCGGGTGGACTCATCCGACCCTCGCCCGAACGCCTCGTCGATGACGACGAACCGAAACGTTTTGGACCGCGCCGCGCCCCATTCCAGCTTGAACTGGTAGGCAAGCGAAGCGGCCAGGATGGTGTAGGCGAGCTTCTCCTTCTGGCCGCCGGATTTGCCGCCCGAGTCGGTGTAGTTCTCGTATTCCGTGTCGTCTTCGCGCCACCGCTCGGATGCCGAGAAGATGAACCAGTTCCGCACGTCGGTGACGCGCTTGGTCCACGCCTTGTCGGCTTCGGTCTGCCCCTCGCGGCCCTTGAACCGCTCGATGACCCGGGTGACCTGGTGGAACTTCTGCTCGGAATACTGGTCGGACGCCTCCCCCGACAGTGAATCGTCGGTGCAGTCGCGCAACTCGGTGATGAAGTCGCGGATCTCGGTATTGGGGGTCTGCTGAGTCTCCAGGCGGATATAGCGGCCGGGGTTGTAATCGACGCCGAACAGTGACTGGTTGATGGTGGCGACGCGCTCCCTGATCAACTCCCGCTGCTTATTGAGCTGGGAATGGAAGCCGGCGATGTCGCGGATGGCGTTGGTATTCAGGTAGGTCTTGAACTGAGCCTGGAACCGGGGCAGATCGTCGTGAACCAGGCGCTTGTGCAGCTCCCGGTAGCCGACGGCGGACAGCACCGAATCGTCGAACTCACCGGTTTCCAGCGGGTACGCCTTGCGGAAGTCGCCCATCCGAGCAACGATCTTGTTGCCAAGGCCGGTCAGCCGTGTGGTCAGCTTGTCGATCGCCCCGGTGACGTCCCGGTGGGCCGCCGTGTCGCAGCGATCGCAGTCGGCCGGAGCCCGGAGCGGAATCCCGGCCAGCGGTGGTGCGGCAAGGCCGGCGGCGATGGCGGTGAAATGCGCCCGGGCCGGCTCGCAGCCGGGCTCCGCCAGCACATTGGTTGTCTCGGCCAGGCTGCGGGCGGCTGTATCGATCTCGTTACCGAGGCTGCCTATCGCGGCCGTGATGATCTCCTGCCGGCCCTCGGCAGCGGCTATCGTGTCCCGGACCGATTCGAGCTCGCGGTTGAGCCGCTCAAGCTCCCTCGATGACTTCTCCAGGCTCCGCTTCTCCGCCGTGAGGCTCTCGATCCTGTTGACCAGCAACTGCCAGTCGATCTCGGTGAATTCCCTGGTCTCGGCGAGCCCGGCGAGCACATTCCCGCGCTCGATGGCGCAGTCCAGCTCCGCCTTCTGCTTCTGCTGCCCGGCAGCGACCTGATTCTGCCACTGCTGGACCGCATTGGCGCGGGTGACCAGCGCGTTGACCTTCCGCTCGTTGGTCCAGCCGAGGACGTAAGAGCTGCGGTCGTCGATCCGGGCGGTGTCGTTCTTCTCGTGCCGCCCGCCGCCGCCCTTGGTCTGGCCGGCCTTGGTGATCGCCCGTGGCGCGCGCCGGAACTCGGTCATGGTCTCGACGCACTCATAGCCGGCCCGGCTGGCCAGCTCGCGCTCCAGCCACGGATAAAACTGGGTGTCCTTGATGTCCAGCTTGGCCGACAGCAGGTTGCCCGGCGGCTGGGATCCCGGCCTGGGCGAGGCGGCCGTGGTGGCCGGGACCCGGTAGTACACGAGCCTGGCGCCGAGGTGGTGGTCGTTGATCCAGTCCGACACCGCCGGATAGTGCCCGTCGGGAACGAGAATGGACAGTGCGAAGCCGCGCAGCAGTCGCTCGGCGGCGCCCTCCCACGGGGCATCCTCGGCGCGCACCTGGATCAGCTCGCCGACAAAGGGCAGCTCCGGCTCGGCGAGGTCTAGTTCCTGGCACAGCCAGTGCCGCAGGTCCAGGCTGCGCTTGGGCATGCTGGTCTTGCGGGATTGCAGGCTGAGCAGCTCGGCGTTGAGTTCGCCAGCCTCATCCTTGAGGGCCTTCGCCTCGACCGCCGCCTCGGTGAGCTGGTTTTGGCAGTCCGCGAGCGCCTGGCCAGCTGCCTCCGCCGCCGCGGTGATCTCCCGCCGGCGGGCAGCGAACTGCTCTGCTGACTCCACCGGCTCCATCGCGGCCCTGGCAAGGAGCTCGCCGAATCGGCCGGCCTTCTCCATCCTCGCCGCACGGGCAACCGAACTCTCCTCGAGCTGACGCTCGATTTCGCTGAGCCGGTTCCCGCCATGGCCGGCCCGCTGCACGGTCAGCCGCGTCTGCGTCGCGCGCAGATCCCCGACCGATGCCTTCAGCCCCTTCAGGTCCTGCTGGAGCCGTGACCTGTCCTCCTCCAGATCGCCGATCTGCCGCTCGAGAAGCCCGGCCTTGCGCTCGGCGAAGAAGAACTTCAGCGCGGAACGCTGGTCGGCCAGCGCGCTGATCTGTCCGGCGACCCTGTCGTGGGCGCCGCAGTCGTCGAGCAGCGGGGTGAGCGCCGCAAGCTGCCCCTGGGCCCGGCGGACCGCCTCATGCGCCTTGGTCAGGTCCTCGAAGTGGGCCACCATGCGGTCGGTCCACGAGGCCGAGTCAAAGGGCTCGAGCATGTGGTTGCGCACGAAGTCGTTGAGGTTGCCGACCGACTTCATCGACACCGTCTGGTGAAACAGGTCCATGGCCTGCTCGGACTCGATGCCGAGACGGCGCCGGAAGTCCTTGCCGTAGTCAGGAAAATGATCGTGCGTGCGGGCGCCAGCACCACGCAGCTTCTTCTTGAGCCCCATGATGTCGGTGCCGAAATCGGCGAAGTCGCCCGCGACCGACAGGGGGCGGTCGGCTGTCACGAAGAACCGGTCAGGCTGCCCCGCATTGCCGTCGCGCAGCCAGAAAACCTGGGCCAGGGTGGCGGTCAGGCCGAAGCCGCGGTTAGCGAAGACGCCAAGGATCACCGAAAACGAGCCGGCGCTGCGCAGCGCCACCGGCCGGGACGTACCGGTGGTCTCGCTCCGCTCGGACTTGTAGTAGCCCAGCACGTAGGAGCGCAGGCTGCGTTCCCTGGTCTCGGCGCCCGCCGCCTTGTTGTAGGAGATGCGGTTCGCCGGCAGCAGCAGCGTGGTGATGGCGTCCACGATCGTGGACTTGCCGGATCCGATGTCGCCGGTCAGCAAGCCGTTACGGCCGCCGGCCTCGAAGGTCCACACCCGGTTGTCGAAGGTACCCCAGTTGTAGACCTCCAGCCGCTCGAGCCGGAAGCCGCTGAGGGGCGCGGCGCTGGAGTCGTGCAGCTCGACCGTGCCGAACAGGCCGTCGGTCACTGCTCCTCCCCCGCGCTGTCGGCGGAGTCGGCGGTGGCCAGCTGCTGCGCGTACTGTCCAAGGCGCTTGTCGAAGTCGGCGAGCCACTGGCCGTCCACGAACGCCTTCAGGATCCGGCGCACCTCGAACAGCGACTCTTGGCCCCGTACTTGGCGGAGGAAACCCAGCTCGACCGCTTTGGCTATGTAGGAGTCGATCTGGTCGACCAGCCGTGCCTCGTTGCTGGTCACCGGTACGAACAGCCGGACCATCTCGACGATCTGGGCCCTGCTGAGCATCAGCCGGGTGTCGCTGTTCCCGGCGTCGAACTCGGCCAGCTTCTTGCGCAGCAGGGCAAGCAGCAGGCTCACGTGAAAGGACAGCGAGCGGCGCGCGATGAGCCGCAGCGGCGCCGGGCGGTCATCGCCAGCGTCGGGGTCCTCGGGCCGCGAGCGCAAGAAGGCATAGCCCTCGGCCTCGTCGATGGTGACCGTCAGGCCCATGACCGCGACGTAATCGCGCACTTGCGGCTGGAGCTGGAGGAGCTGTCGCCACGCCTTTTCATGGGTATCGCGGTAGAGGACCCCCTTCATCAGCTGAGTGACCACCATGGGGAGGTCCAGGTCGGCCGTGACCGTCGCAGCGGACGCTGGTGTCAACGCAAACCTCCGTTCGGCTGAAATGGCTTGGAATTTTCTGAGGTACGGGCGAAGGTGACGCCAGGCAGGTTAGCCGACCTCAGCCGGCCGTCAGGGTCGCGCCAGCTCACCTGCTGCCTGGCCGCATCGTCGAAGACCACGCGGAAGGTCGCATCCGACAGTGACAGGTAGGTCACCAGCTCGGCGAGGCCCTGCTCAAGCGGCTGCTCGCTGACCAGCTGCGCCAGCCCCACCTGCGAGCAATTGGCCAGGGCACGCCGGACGCCCAGGGACAGCCGGGCCGGATCGACGTACACCTGCTCAAAGAGCGCGGGGGCGTCGAAGCCCTCTTCGCCGGGCTTGACCGAGGTGCTGTCGATCGGGGCCTTGGCGATCGGGCTGTACAACGGGCGCTCCATCGGCAGCGAGATCGTGGGGGAAGTGCCGTCGATCTGGGTGCCGAGCGAGGCGACGCCGCGGTCCTCCCGGAGCTTGAGTGCGCTGGCTTCGATGCTGCGCAGGATGTCGATCACGCGGCGGTTCTCGAACCACACCTGATCATCGAGGAAACGGCGGAGCTGCTCCGACAGCTGGCGCACCGTCGCCTGGGTACGCTCCCCCGCGTCCAGCCAGTCGTAGTGGATGTGGCGCATCCGCGAGTCGGACTCGCCGATCACCTCAAGTTGCTGGACCCGCTCGATGAGGTCGGTCAGCTCTTCCTGCCTGACATGGGAAAGCAGGAAATCGTAGAAGGCACGGAAGCTCTTGCCCTGGTCGGAGTCGGCGATCGTTTCCCTGCTGCCCAGGATGTCGTCGAGCAGCTCGCCCTTGGAACCGTTCCACGCGGCGATCCGCTCCCGCAGCTCACGGTCGAGATGCCTGAAGTTGGCCTCCACCTCGCGGAAATCGGAGAGCAGCTCGCGCGCGGTCGCCGAGAACTGCTGGTACCTGTCGCGCTGGGCCGAAGCGTCGAGCACCGCTATGTCGCCGGCCTCCACCCGGGCGATCTCGGCGTCGATCTCGGTCCTGCGCCGGTGCAGCTCCGCCAGCCGGGCGCTGGGATCGGTCTCGGCGCCGAACACCATCTGCCGGAGCAGGCTGAAGATCGTGTTCAGCCGTGACTCCGTGCCCACGAAGGATCGGGCCCGCAGGGACTTGACCCAGGACAGCGCCTTCTCGACGGCGGGAGTCGCATCGAAGTGGGGCTCGTCGGAGCCCTCGGGATAGTACTTGCGCAGCCACCCGGCGTCCGGCGCGGCCCAGTCGTCCAGGTACGACTTAGCCGGCTTGGGGAAGGTTTTTCCCTCGCCGAGCCACTCGTTCAGGGCGTACAGCTCGTCGTCCAGCCTGCTTACCAGGTCGGGACCTGAGATGGACCGGATGTTCTCCTCGACGAAGACCTTTTCGAAGAAGCTCAGCATCAGCGGCGCGTTGTCGGCGCGCAGCAGTCGCCACGCCGGGCTGTGCTTGCGCAGCGAGCTGATCTCGTCGTAGTCCACTATCTTGCCCATCATGTGATCCCGAGGCCGGAGCCGCTGACCTTTCCGCCATGCTAGGAGCGGAGTACGACATTCGCGGTCTGGCCCGCGGTACGGGCACGTCAGCCGCTTGATGGAGGAGAATGCCTGTCATGACTCAACCTGGATCCGCGACCGGCCCGGCGTCTGTGCCGGCGCCAGGGACGTACCGGCTCGACCCGCAGCGCAGCACCATCCGCGCCGACGTCAAGGCTATGTTCGGGCTGTTCACGGTGCACGGGACCTTCCGGCTGCGGACCGGCGAGGTCAGCATTGCCAAGGACCCGGCCGGATCGAGCGTGCAGGTGAGCATCGACGCGGGCAGCTTCGCCTCCGGCATTGCCGCGCGGGACAAGGATGTCGTGTCGGCCGCGCTGCTCGACGCGTCGGCCTACCCCGAGATCACGTTCAGCAGCGAAGCGGCCCGGCAAGAAGGCACCGACTGGGTGGTGCCCGGATCGGTGACCGCCCACGGGACCACCAGCGCGGTCGAGGTGCGGGTGCGCGACGCGCATGTGGCGGACGGGGTCGCCCATTTCCAGGCCGTCGCCCGTCTGGACCGCACGAGCTTCGGGCTCACGAAGAAGAAGGGGATGGTCGGGCGGACGGTGGATCTCACCATCGACGCGGTCGGCCTGCTGGCCTGATCGGGCGACGATCCCGCTGGAGGCACCTGCCGAAACCGGGCTATCGAACAGATGTTTGACGGTGGCGTTAGACTCGTTCTATGACGCTCGCGTTCCAAGGCTCGCTGCTGGACAGCGGCGGCGAGGCGACCGCGGGGCCGCTCGGATCATCGGTGCAGCGTACGGTTCTCTCCCGCGGGGCGTGGATCGATGTCCTGCCCGGCTGGGTCCGCGGTGCCGACGCGCTGTTTGGCAGGCTGGTCCAGGCAGTTCCGTGGCGCGCGGAGAAGCGGCAGATGTATGACCGGGTGGTCGATGTGCCGCGGCTGCTCTGCTTCTACCCTGAGGACACGCTGCTTCCCGATCCGGTTCTTGACCAGGCCGGGCAGGAGCTGAATGCGCACTACGGCGAAGAGCTCGGCGAGCCGTTCCGCACCGCCGGACTGTGCCTGTACCGAGACGGCCAGGACAGTGTCGCCTGGCACGGTGACACAACCGGACGCGGAAGCACCGAGGACACCATGGTCGCGATCATCTCCCTTGGCGCCCCCCGCGCCCTGCTGCTTCGCCCGCGCGGCGGCGGCCCGGGGCTGCGCCGGGACCTCGGCCATGGCGATCTGCTGGTGATGGGCGGCAGTTGCCAGCGCACCTGGGAGCATGCCGTGCCCAAGACCAGCCGGGCCAGCGGGCCGCGGATCAGCGTTCAGTTCCGCCCGCGCGGAGTCCGCTAGGCTGCGGCAAGGTCGTTGCCGACGGAGCCCGGTGCCGGCCATCGTGCAATTCACGGCTAGCTGTACCCGGGAAATGGAGTCAGCAATGGAGTCCGATCCTCGCACCTGGATCGCCGCGCTGCGTCATTCGCACGAGCGGCTCGTGTCTCTCGTCGCACCGCTCACTCCTGAGCAGCTCCGCGGGGGGTCCTATTGCAGCGACTGGACCATCGCCCAGGTGCTGTCCCATCTCGGCAGCGGAGCGGAGATCGCGATGCTGATGCTCCCCGGCGCGCTGGGGGATAGCGAGCCGGTCAGCCAGGACGCCTTCCCGCCAGTATGGGACGTCTGGAACGCAAAGAACCCCGACGACCAGGCAGCCGACTGTCTCACCTGCGACGCTAAGTACGTCAAGACTCTCGAGCAGCTCAGCGACGATGACCTGGCCAGAATCAGCCTTCCGTTCTTCGGCATGAGCCTGGACAGCGTCGGCTTGATCAGGCTGCGGCTTAGCGAGCACGCGCTGCATACCTGGGACGTGACGGTCGACGCCGATCCGGGCGCCGTCGTCGCGCCTGACGCGGTGTCGCTGCTGATCGACAATGTGCCGCAGTTCCTCGCTCCGCGGCTCGGGCGGCCGGCGGATCCGCCGTTCCGTGCCCGGATCCGTACCGTTGACCCGGACCGCGACTACCTGCTGACCGCAGCGGCGGAGGTCAGCATGACGGACTGGCCGGGCCAGGGCGAGGGCACCGAGGGCGCGGCCGAGGTCCGGATGCCTTCGGAGGCGCTACTGCGGCTGGCCTACGGCCGGCTGGATCCCGGACACACGCCGGCTGCCGTCGTGGCCGACGAGACGGATCTTGACCGGCTGCGCAAGGTCTTTCCCGGCTTCTGAGGCGTGCTCTCGCCGGGAACAGGTAGTGCTCGGTGAAGTCGGCCCGGGTAGGCCGAGCCGAGTGGTTAAGTTGCGCGCTGCCTGGCGTGTGAGGCGTCATGCGTCGCGGAATTTCAGGGCGAGTGCGCCGAGGAGGAGGGCGGCGGCGGTCCAGAGGGCGACGACGCCGAGGCCCTGCCAGGGGGTGAGCGGCAGGCTGTGCACGCCGATTGTGGCCTGGGCGTCCTGGCCGGCTGGCAGGGGGCCGATCTGGTCCAGGTGCCGGGCGAGGGCCGGGTTGGAGACGACGGCTGCGGCGATCGGGAACAGGTACAGCACGCCGAGCACCAGGCCGATGGCAGCCGCGGAGTCCCGTACCGCGGCGGCGAGCCCGAGGCTCAGCAGGGCGATGAGCGTCAGGTACAAGACCGCGCCGGCGGCGGCCCTGACGTCGGTGGCCGAGGTGAGGGATGCGTATCCGTGCGCGGGGGTGAAGCCCTTGCCGGGCAGGATCAGCCGCCCGGCGAGCGCGGCGCCTGCGACCGCGAGCGCTGCGGCGGTGAGCACCGGGGCGGTGAGCACCGTGGCCTTGGCGAAGAACCAGGTCAGCCGCCGGGGCATCGCGGTCAGCGACAGCTTGATCATCCCGGTGCTGTACTCGTTGCCGATGGCCAGCACGCCTGCGACGGCTACTACCGCCTGGCCCGGGTAGATTCCGGTGAAGCTGACCGTGGCGGGGTCGATCCCGCAGGTGGCTGACCGGCACCGGGCCGCGCTGGCCGCCGCCACCGCGACGGCGACGGTCAGCGCGACGACCTCGGCCAGCAGCCAGGCTGGGCCGGCCACGGTGCGGAACTTGGTCCACTCGGCGTGCAGGGCCTGGCCCGGCAGATAACGCGGCGGAGCGACCCGGGCGGTGAGGCTCATGCGTCTCTCCGGCGCAGCAGGAAGAAGGCCAGCGCCAGCGCGACGGCCGCCCACGCGCACTCCACCGCCAGCCCGGCCCACGGCGCGAGCGGGTAGTACCCGTTTTGCAGTGAATAGCTGTCAATGAGCTGATGGAACCGAGGGACCGACTGCTGTACGGACAAGGCGGCGGCCGGGGTGATCTGCAGGTCCCAGCCTCCTCCCCTGCCGCCCGCCGACAGCGGGCGGACGAGCAGATACGGGACGAAGATCACCACGATCACGATCGCGACCGCCGGCGCGCTGCTCCGCACGATCGTGCCGATCGCGAACGCGAGCACCGCGGCCACGGCGAGCAGCGCCGCGGTGCCGGCGACCATCCGTGCCTCGGTGAGCAGCGAAACCGGCCATTGCAGGTTGCCGTGCAGCAGGTGCATGCCGACAGCGAGCGCGAGGGTGGCGGCGACCAGGCCGGCGACGAAACCGACCGCGCCGATCACGACGGCCTTGGCGGCCAGCAGCCGGCCGCGGCGGGGTGCGGCGGTCAGCGAGACGTGGATCAGCCCGCGCCGGTACTCGGCGGTGATGAACATCGCGGCCACCACGATCAGCAGGATCAGCCCGAAGAACGTCCCCGCCAGCACATCCTGGAGGGGTTGACCACCTCCGCCGTACACGGCCCCGGCGGCGGGGCTGATGTCGCCGAAACTGGCTACGCTGGTCGTGCCGGCGTTCTGGCGGAGCGTGCCGAGCACTGGCACGGCGTTCGGGCCGCCTATGTTGGTGCCCGTCCATCCGGTAGCGGGCCAGGAGAGCCCGATGTGGCGGAAGACGCCCGTGGCCATGGTGTTGAATTGGCCGTCGTCCGAAGAGCCGGCGGCGAAGAGCCCGGCTTGCACGGTGGTGGCCAGACCTGGGAGGGTCGCGGTGCCGACCAGCGTCCAGTGCGTGCCGTCGGCGGAGTCGTACCCGGTGATCGTGCCGCCGTCGCGGACCAGCCGCAGCCAGCGCGGCGCGGACGCGGACACGCTGCCCGTCAGGCCGGGCGTGTCGCCGACGTAATCCCACTGCATCCGCACGCCATTGGAGCTGGTGACCATCATCGCCGCGTAGGCCGAGCCCGGCAACGTGTTCTCCTTGATGATGATCCCGGCCTTGGACCACGGATCCAGGCCGCCGGGCCCCGCCGGGGGCCCGTCTGATACGTCGCCGGCCGGAACAACGGGGGCCCGGCCGGTCAGCGACGTCACCTGCACGGTGATCGTGCCGTTCCCCGTCACCGGCTGGTGCGCGAACTCGAACGCGTCCACGACCGGCTCACCGCCAGGCCCGGTCGGCTGTGCCGGGCAGGCGACCGCGCTGGCACTGCCGGCTCCACTGCTCGCGGCGCAAGAGTTGCCGCGGCTAGTGCTGACGAACGCAAAGGCGGGGATGGCCACGATCGTGACTAGCACCGCGACCACCCAGCCGCGCACGGTGCGGAACTTGGTCCACTCGGCGTGCACCAGGTACCAGAAGCTTTCCCGCTCCGGGGTCAGCGGCGAGCGGTCCGGTGTCACGGTCTGCGTCCTCATGACGTCGCCTCCGCCCGGTACTCGACGCTCTGGTTGGTCAGTTCCATGTAGGCCTGTTCGAGGGTGGCCCGGTGGGCGGTGACCTCGCTGAACGGGATCGCACGACCGGTGAGAGCAGCCACCGTTCGTTCTGCTGAAAGGTCTGAAACTTTGAGCACGCCAGAACCGGTGGCGGTGACCTCAGCCCCGGCGCCGGCGAGCACGGTCATCGCCTCGGCGGGTGCTGTGGTACGCAGCGTGATCCGGTTGCCGGAGGCGGCGGCGATGAGATCAGTGACGGAAGTGTCGGCGATCACCTTGCCGCGGCCGACGACGACCAGGTGGCCAGCGCCACCCTCCGTGAGCAGAGCCTCCAGTTCGCTCATCAGGTGGCTGGACACCAGCACCGCGCGGCCCTGCGCCGCCAGCGATCGCAGGAAGCCCTTCATCCACACAATGCCCTCGGGGTCCATGCCGTTGAACGGCTCGTCGAAGATCAGCACCGGCGGGTCACCCAGCAGCGCCGCGGCGATGCCGAGCCGCTGCCGCATGCCCAGGGAGTACCCGCCGGCCTTGCGCCGCGCGGCGGACCCCAGCCCGGACAGCGCGATCACCTCATCGACCCGGCCGGCCTTGAGGCCCTGGGAGTGGGCGAGCCACAGCAGGTGGTTGCGCGCGCTGCGGCTGGGCTGCAACGCGCCGGCGTCCAGCAGAGTGCCGACGTGGCGCAGCGGGTTCTTCAGCGAGTGGTACGGGCGCCCGCCGATGGTGGCGGTGCCCGCGTCGGGGGCGTCCAGGCCGACGACGACGCGCATGGTGGTCGATTTGCCGGCGCCGTTCGGCCCGACAAAACCGGTCACCTGGCCGGGACGGACCGTGAACGTCATCCCGTCCAGCGCCTGCACTGTGCCGAACCGCTTGCGCAGTCCGTCAATCTCGATAGTCGCGTTCATGGCGACAAGATGCCGCAGCCCGGGGCCGCGCCGCATCTGCCCGCGGGCCCCATCTGCACGGTGCTACGTCTGCCTGCGGGCGTATGCCCGCAGGCAGACGACCCGGCCTCGCACGGCGGGCTACGATCGCGGTGAGCATGACCCGGCAGGCTGGAGGCGCCCATGATCATATGGGGATTCCCGGTATTTGGCTGCGCCCTGCTGGTTTCCGCCTTGCTGCTGCGCCGGTGGCCGCTCGCGGCGCTGGCCGTGACGCTGGGCGGATTGGCCGCCACCATGGTGCTGCAGCCGGGGCCGGTGAGCGCCGGGCTGGTCGTGCTCGCCGTCGCAGCGGGCCTTGAGATCTGCTACATGGCGGCGACACGCACCCGCAGAGTCTGGGTAACTGGCGTCGTAGCCATGGTCGGCGCCGGCCTGCTGATTCCGCTCCTGGGAGCGTTCTCTGCGGGTTCAGTTCAGGTCGGCAGCGCGGGGCCGGGCGTACCCATTGTCACGATCGTCATAGCCCTTGTCACGATCATTGCCTGGCTTATCGGACATTCAATCCGGCAGGCACAGACCCAGGCTGAGCTGCTGCGGACCCAGGCGGCCGCCCAGACCGCGCTGGCGGAGCGGCTGCGGATCGCCCGCGAACTGCACGACATCGTGGCGCACAGCATCGGCGTCATCGCGATCCAGGCAGGCTCAGGCCGCAGTGTCTTCGACGCCCGTCCCGACGAGGCGCGCGACGCCCTGGCCGCCATCGAGGCCGCCAGCAGGGAGACGCTGTCCGGACTGCGGCGAATGGTGACCGGGCTGCGGCGCGCCGAGCCGGGACCCGGGCCGGGGCAGGCGCCGCTGGGCCCGGCGCCCGGCCTGGCCGACATCGAGCGGCTGGCCGCCACGACCCTGGACGCGGGCGTGCAGGTCGACTTGGACTGGCGCGGCAGCCGGGAGCCGCTCCCGGCCGACATCGACCTGTCGGCGTTCCGCATCATCCAGGAGGCCGTCACCAACGTGGTCCGCCACGCCAGCACCGGCCAGTGCCAGGTCTGCATCGACCAGTGGGACGGGTATCTGTCGATCGAGGTCACCGACAGCGGCCGCGGCGGCAGCCCGGCCGGGACCGGCTACGGGATCACCGGCATGCGCGAGCGCGCCGCGCTGCTCGGCGGCGACTTCTCGGCCGGCCCGCGGCCCGGAGGCGGCTTCCGCGTCGCCGCCCGGCTGCCAGTCCCCGCGCCGGCCCGATGACCATTCAGGTCATACTCGCCGACGACCAGCCGCTGATCCGCGCGGGCCTGCGCAGGCTGATCGACCAGACACCCGACATTGACGTAGCCGGCGAAGCCGGAACCGGAGCCGAGGCGGTACAACTCGCCAGGGACACCAGCCCCGACGTGGTCATGATGGACATCCGCATGCCGGGCATGGACGGCATCGAGGCAACCCAGATGATCACCGCCGGCGACATGCGCGCTCGCGTGCTCGTGCTCACCACGTTCGACGACGACGACTACGTCTACGGCGCGCTGCGGGCCGGGGCGAGCGGGTTCCTGGTCAAGGACATGGCGCTGGAGGACATCCTGACCGCGATCCGCGTCGTCGCGGCCGGCGACGCCATGATCGCGCCGGGCGTCACCCGCCGCCTGATCGGACAGTTCGCAAGCGAGCCCCGTCCTGGCCGCAAGCCACAAGGGCTCACCGGGATCACCGACCGTGAGCGTGAGGTGCTCAGGCTGGTGGGCCTGGGCATGTCCAATGCCGAGATCGCCGCCGCACTGTACATCACCGCAGGCACCGCCAAGACGCACGTGGCCCGGCTGCTGGCCAAGCTGGGCGCCCGGGACCGGGTACAGCTCGTCATCACCGCTTACCAGGCGGGCCTGGTCGACACCTAAGGCGGCCCGTCGCGAGAGCACCGCCGCAGGATGCCCCAGGCCATTTTTCATCGCGCTGGGCCTGGCACGGGGAATGGGCGTTCGACAGTGAGGTCGTCGAGCCAGCCGGTGGCGGCTCATATGATCGCGCCGACGGACGGATCTCGATGGCCGCTGACAGGAGTCATCTGCTGGGTTCCCTGGGCTCGGAGGACCCGGTGGCCACCCGACTCGCGGCAGATGCAGATATTCGTGTCCACGTCGGTGCTGCATGGTTATGCGGACCGGCTGACCGATCGCCAGGGTCCAGCTGGGCATCACGACTGCCGACGAGGCGAAGCCTCTGTTGGATATAACCGCACGCCGAGCCGCCGATCGGGGCGACTGCGGGACTCTCGCCGCTGCTGAGGGGCGGCGCGCATATCTGGTGATCTGGGAAGCCCGTTTCTTGGCGCTAAATTGGAGGGAGTGTTTTCTCCTTGCGCAGTCTGCCAGCATGAACGGTGTCAATAGGCGCTGCCTTCCATGTTTCCACCTACCCCATCCAACTGTGGCACTGGAGGCCAGTAACGGCCCGACGGTAAGACAGAACACCGACAGACGATACGCTTCACAAATACAACATCAAAGAACGGGGGCCAGAATAAGAACGGGACAACTGCCAGCCGAACTTGACACGGATATTCGTCACCAACGACCAAAGAGCGTTATTCAAAAGCCTTTTCATAATTGAATGATCACGGGTCGGCGTGTCGTCACGATAGACAACGGTTCTCCCGGGATAATTGAGAGTTCTGTCGAAGGAATTCTCGCCCCCAGGAGAACCGTTGCGCTACTATCGTACTACAGGATTAATGCTGTCACAGATGCAGGAACTCGTCTCCCGAGTTGACGGAGCGCTGGCTGAGCCGTGGAACAAAGGAATTGGGCGGCCGAGGTCGTGCGGCCTGTATGGGGCAGTGGAAATCGTATGCATGTATCTGCGGCAGAACAGCCCGCAAGAATTTCTCGGCGATCTACGCGGCATCTCACAGCCCACGATCTCGCGGATCGTCACGAAGCTGGTGCCGGTCGTGAAGGCCGTCCTGGACGAATTCGTGCCTGATGCGAAGGATGCGATCGAGATGGTCAAGGGTCGGGTCGTCCTGGTAGACGGCACGATCACCCCGTGCTGGTCCTACGAAGACCACCCCGAGCTTTGGAGCCGAAAGAAAGGCACCACCGGGTTCAATGCACAGCTTGCATGTCTTCTCGACGGGACAGCTGTATTCATTTCCGACCCGCTTCCCGGGAAAACCCACGACGCGAAAGCGTACGAAGATTCCGGGATCACCAAAATCGTAGACAATTCCGGCGGCGGATTCGGCGACAAAGGGTACCAGGGCACCAGGCTGGTCACCCCGAAGAAGAAGCCGAAAGGCGGCGAGCTCCTGGACTGGCAGAAAGAGTTCAATGCCCAGGTCTCATCCTACCGCGCAGCGGTCGAGCGGCTCGTCGCCCACTTCAAGGGGTGGCGGATATTTCATACCGACCCGGATGCCGCGCCCCGGGTGCCGCTCGCACGCCCGGCGGGGCGGGGATCTCCACCCTCGCGATGGCGGTCCAACCACTCTGTGGGATTGGCCGTGCTGGCGTTGAATGCCTCTCGCAGGCTGGCGGTTCAGCTAGTGTTGACCGCTGTGTCATCGATGACGAACGAGGTCTGCAGTGAGGAGTCCTCGGTGCCGGTGAATTCGAGGGTGATGCTGCCGGTGTAGCTGGCGAGCGAGTAGCTGTGCTGGGTGTAGCCGGTGTTGTGGTCGAGGTTGGAGAAGGTGGCGATCGTGGTGCCGTTAGCGGTGATCGTCAGCTTGTCAAAGGCGGTCGTCGTGGTGGTTTCCGCGGTGTCGATGTGCAGCCAGAAGCTGAACGTTGAGCTATGGCAGGCGGCCGGGATGGTGACCGTCTGCGAGAGGGTGTCGGTGTGGGTGGTGCCGTAGCCGTCGAGCCACGCGTCCCAGGTACCGCTGTGCGCGGGCTCGGAGGGGCCGTTCTGGCCGATGACGCCCGCACCCGCGGTCCACACCGTGTTGCCGCTTTCGAAGCCCGGGTTGCCGAGCAGTTGCGAGGGGGTGCAGCCGCCGCCGGCGGGGCTGATGGCCCAGGTGAAGGAGGCGGAGCCGTGCGCCCCGCTGGTGTCGGCCACGGTCACCGTCACGCTGGCGGTCTGCGCGGTGGTCGGAGTGCCGCTGATCAGCCCGGTCGAGGGGTTGATGGACAGCCCGGCCGGCAGCCCGGTGGCGCTGTAGGTGAGGGTCTGCCCGGCCTGGGAGTCGGTCGCGGTGATCTGCAGGCTCACCGCCGTGCCCACGGTGCCGCTCTGGTTACCGGGGTTGGTCACGGTGACGGTGTTGCTGCTGATGGTCACCTGCTCGGCGCCGCAGCTGGTGACGGCGGATTTGTTCCGGATGTCGCCGCTGTAGCTGGCGGTCCACCAGTAGGTGCCCGACAGGGTGGGGGTGGCTCCGGCGGGGGTGGTGTAGCTGCCGTCGCCGCTGACGGTCACCTGCTCGGTGTCCACCGCGGTGGCAGAACAGTCAGCCATCGCGCTGGGCCCGTACAGGCGGAAGGTGATCGTGCCGGCCGGGCTGTCACCGCCGGACAAGCTGGCGGTGTCGGTCACCGTGGTGCCGGGCGGGCCGCCCGCGCTGGCGCTGGTGGTAATACCCGGGGAGGCGGGGGTGATGGTGACCGGCTCGCTGGCGCAGGGGGCGGTGACCGGGTTGTTGCCGGCGTCGCCGTTGTAGGCGGCCACCCAGTAGTCGGTGCCGGTGACGGTGGCGGTGTAGCCGGCGCTGGTGGCGGCGCCGCCGGAGAGGTTCTCGGTGTCGGTGAACAGCGGGCTGCCGGTGCAGCTGGCGTCACCGTACAAGGTGAAGGTGACCGTGCCGGTCGGTGAGAACCCGCCGGTCACGGTGGCCTGGTCGGCCACGGCCGAGCCCACCGCCGCAGTCGCCGGCTGCTGGCTGGT